>CAZEJS010000011.1:0-77374 GCA_964512645.1 uncultured Acidimicrobiales bacterium | reverse complement strand
GGCTGCGGCATGAGCCGCAAAGGTTGGTCCAAGGAACCGGGTGCGGTACAGGAATCTGGAAGCTCAGGGCTATGGAAAGCATTCCTCCCAGGTGTATACGGTCAAAGTCGGAGACCAGGTGGGAATAGCTCTTGAGCCTGGGGAGAACCTAGCCACGGGTGGAACGAGTGATCCATACCCGGGTTACGTGAAGTGGCAGGTTGGTGATACCGAGTACGCGGTGTTTGGCAACTTCGCGGTCGCGGATCTGCTCAAAGTAGCGACATCCTTGTAGGCAAGAAGAAGGTGGAGTGAAAGCCCCCTATAGCCAGGGGGCTTTCTTTCGTATAAGAAAAATGACTATTCATACAATTTGATTTTATTCCACTTATCGCCCCGCATTTCGATCATCCGTCGACAGACCGGGAAAACACCGCGCCTTACGGACGCGGCGGCCCCGGACCGGGGCGCTTGACGGCGGGCGACTGTCTGTTTATCATAATTATCAGTAATTTCTGATTAGTTGGATTGGAGTGAGCCATGGGCGAAAGAGCGGAGGCGTGCTGTGAGAACACGTCCTGTCACGTCGAATCGGTGCTAAACATCGATGAACGCGGCCAGATGGTGCTTCCCAAAGACCTCCGCAACCGAGCGGGCATCGGCCCGGGCGACAGGATCGCCGTGGTCAGCCACGAGATGAACGGCGAAGTCTGCTGCATCACGCTCATCAAGGCGGAACGGCTTGACGGCCCGGTGAGGGGAGTGCTCGGGCCGGTAATGAGAGAGCTCGTGTCGGCGAAGGAGACGGGATGACTGACAAGGAAAAGACCGGCTGTGCCATCGGGCTCTCCTGCACGGATCACGAAGGTGCGTCGCCGGTGGACCCGAAGCCCTGTTGAGGCCCCCCTGATACCGCGGGTCCCGCGGCCCTGGAAACAACGGGCGGTACTGATGCGAAGATCAGGGTGAGGGACCACCTGGTCCATGCCCTGGCGCGCATGGGAATTCGCCGGAACGATTGGCGTGTCAGGCCGGGGCTGTACGCGCTGGGCAGCCCGGGCCCCGACTCGCCGGTGCTTGCGAGCGCGAACTACCGGCTGTCGTTCGACGCGCTGCGAGGAGCGCTCGAGGGCGTCGACGCTTACATACTCGTTCTCGACACCAGGGGCATCAACGTCTGGTGCGCCGCCGGCAAGGGCAACTTCAGCACCGGCGAGCTCGCCTCCCGAATCGAGAAGACGGGGCTGCCGGAGGTGGTGACGCACCGGCGGGTAATCGCGCCGCAGCTCTGCGCCACGTCGGTTGATGCGCGCCGGGTCCGCGAGCTCTCGGGCTTCAAAGTGGATTTCGGCCCGGTTAGAGCGCGAGACCTCAAGGATTTCCTGCGGACGGGCGAGGCCACCGAGGAGATGCGAACCGTCAGGTTCGATCTCAAGGACAGGATGGTCCTGGCGCCCGTCGAGGCGAAAGGCGCCTTCCCGGCGCTGGCCGCGGGGGCGGCTCTGGCTCTCATCGCCGGAGACGCCATCGCCGCGGGAGGCATCCTTGCCGCCGGAGCCGCGGGCCTGGCGGCCTTCCCCGCCCTCCTCCCCTACCTGCCGCCGGAGGACTTCAGCGTCAAGGGTTTCCTGCTCGGGAGCGCAATCGGCCTTGGCGCGGCCTGGGCGTCGCTGGCGAAGGATGAAGGCTCGAGCGCCGCGTCAAGGCTGCTGAGGGCCGCTTCGTACATGGCCGTCCTGCCCACGATCACGGCCTTCATCGGCCTCAACTTCACCGGGTGCACCACGTACTCCTCACCGAGCAGCGTCCGCCGGGAGATAGACACCTACGTGCCCGTAATGGCCCTCCTCGCCTCGGCCGGCGTCGCCGCCAACGTCGCCTCCAGGGTGATGCGGGCACTGGGAGAGAGGTGAGATGGCCTCTTCTCGGAGGAACACGCTCGAATACGACCCGGGGCTGTGCAACAGGTGCGGCATGTGCTCCCTCGTATGTCCGCACCGCGTGTTCGCGCGCGGCGTTTCCGCCGCGGTCCTCGTACGCCCCGGCTCGTGCATGGAATGCGGGGCCTGCGCAACCAACTGCGCGGCGGGAGCAATACGGGTGGAAAGCGACGTGGGGTGCGCCAGCGCCATGATGCGGGCGGCGTTGAGGCGGCGCGGCCGCCGGGGAGCGTGCTGCGACCGGACGTGGTCCGGAGCCTGTTGACCGCTGGCGTTGACACCCGTTTTCGGCGGTGCTACTCTCGGTTCAGAAAAGTTAGGTAAGCCTAATATTCTCCGCGGGAGGACATCGTGAACGGCAAGCGCGGGCAACGGGGAAGGCGAGCTCGAAGGCGCAGCGAAACGTCGTGCCCCGAGGCTCCCGCGATTTCCTGCACCCGGCGCCTCGGGGACATGGACCCGGGCAGCAGCGGCATCATCAACAAGCTGGAGTGCTCGCGTCTTCTCAGGCGCCGCCTGATGGACATGGGCGTCGTGGCGGGCACCCCTTTTACCGTCGAAAGGGTCGCCCCCCTCGGTGACCCGATGGAACTCAAGCTCAACGGTTTCAACCTCTCCCTGCGCAAAAAAGAAGCGGGGAATATCTGGGTCGAGGTACCGTGTGACTGAGGCCGGGACAATTCCCCTCGGGTTCATGCTCCCCGGGCAGTCCGGGACCGTCGTGGCCGTCCGGGGTTTGAGGCATCACGTCCACGAAGACGACGACATCACTCACGCCGGGCCGCGGCTCGCCTACAGGGCTTCCCACAAGTACCACGGTGACAGGGGGCACAGGTTGGAGCACCGGCTCCAGCAGATGGGCCTTTCCACCGGGGGGAGAGTGACGGTGGTCCAGAACAACATGGCCGGCCCGGTGATAGTCGCGATCAAGGACACGCGGCTGGGGATCGCCAGGGGGGTCGCTTCCAGGGTCTACGTAAGGCCGGACCCGGAGGGCGGTAACGGCCGGGCGGCAGCGGCGGGCGGGAGTTGAGCGGCCATGCCCCCGGCTGACCGGAGAAAAGTAGTCGCCATCGCCGGAAACCCCAACGCCGGCAAGACAACGATATTCAACAACCTTACCGGAGGACGTCAGCACGTAGGCAACTGGCCGGGCGTCACCGTGGAGAAGAAGGAGGGCCGGAGCTCGGGCGGCGGGGTCGCTTTCGACGTCGTCGACCTGCCGGGAACTTACAGCCTCACCGCGTACTCGCTCGAAGAGGTAGTCGTCCGGGACTTCATCGCCGGGGAAAAGCCCGACGCGGTGGTGAACGTGGTGGACGCCAGCAACATAGAACGCAACCTCTACCTGACCACCCAGTTGCTCGAGCTCGGCGTTCCCCTGATCGTCGCGCTCAACATGGCCGACGTCGCCGAGTCCCGTGGCGTCGCCATCGATATCGCTCTCCTGTCGGAACTCCTCGGGGTACCCGTCGTCCCCACGGTGGGGTTGAGGAACCGCGGCACCGACGCCCTGAAAGAGACGATAGGCAAAACACTTCGCGATGAAATCCGGTTCCGCAGTGTCCGGGTCACCTACGGACGTGAGGCCGAAGAGGAGATAGCGAAGCTCGAGCGTGTTATCGAGGACGACGCCGCGATGCGCGACAGGCTGCTCGGCAAGTACTCCGCGCGTTGGGTCGCGGTCAAGCTGCTCGAGGAAGACGAACGCGTCGAGGAGGACATCGAGGTCCTCGCGGGCCCCGACTCGCCCGTGTTCGAAAAGCTCGAGGAGAGCCGACGGCACCTCCTCACCATCTTCGGGGAGGACATCGAGACGATCATCGTAGACAACAGGTACGGGTACGTCGCCGGTATCGTGCGCGAGGCGGTGGTCCGCTCGAAGGAGGGCTATCGCTCCAGGTCCGACCGCATCGACAGCGTGCTGACCAACCGCATTCTGGGCTTTCCCATCTTCGCGCTGCTGATGTGGCTGATGTTCTTCCTGACCTTCTACCTCGGCAGGTTCCCCATGACCTGGATAGACCACCTGTTCCACTGGATGGGCAACTGGGTCTCCACCAACCTCACCTCGCCCGCCTGGTTGCAGTCCCTGCTGGCGGACGGGGTCATCGGGGGGGTGGGAGCGGTCCTGATCTTCCTGCCCCAGATCATGATCATCTTCCTGTGCATATCCCTGCTCGAGGATACGGGCTACATGGCGAGGACGGCGTTCATCATGGACAGGGTCATGCACTGGCTGGGGCTCCACGGGAAATCGTTCATACCGCTGGTCATGGGGTTTGGCTGCAACGTCCCCGCGGTCATGGCGGCCCGGACCCTGGAGAGCGAGAAGGACCGCATGATAACGATCCTGGTGAATCCGCTGATGTCGTGCACTGCGCGCCTCCCCGTCTACGCCCTCTTCACCGCGGCTTTCTTCGCGGCGCACCAGGGGACCGTGACGTTCTCCCTCTACCTGCTGGGCATCGTCCTTGCCGTGGCAATGGCCAAACTGTTCAGGGCCACGATCTTCCGGGGCCAGAGCGAGCCTTTCGTCATGGAGCTCCCGCCTTACCGCTGGCCCACGGCGAAGGGGACCTTCATCCACATGTGGGAGCGCGGTTCGCTGTTCCTCCGGAAAGCCGGGACTGTCATACTGGTCGGCTCCGTCATCATCTGGGTACTCTCCTACTTTCCGACCGGGGCCGGGTACGGCAGCGCGGCAAGCCTGGCGGGCAGGATCGGGCGCGTCTTCGAGCCGCTGGTGAAACCTCTCGGCTTCGACTGGAGGGCTGCCGTCGCGCTCATATTCGGTTTCGTGGCCAAGGAGATCGTGGTCAGCACCTACGGCGCCCTCCTGGGGGTCGGCGAGAGCAAGGCGGCGACCTCCGCCAAGCTGCACCGTATCTTCACCCCGCTCACCGCCTACGGGTTCATGGCCTTCACGCTTCTGTACACCCCCTGCCTTGCCACGGTCGCGGTGATCAGGCGTGAGACGGGGTCGTGGAAGTGGGCCGCTTTCGCGGTCGGGTACTCGCTGGCGCTGGCGTGGCTGGTGGCGTTCGCGATCTACAGGATCGGTCTTCTCTTCGGGGGTGGGTAGCTTGTTCGAGGAGATACTGGAGGCGATACAGGCGGAGAGAGGACCGGTCACGGTCAAGGCGCTCGCCGAGAAACTGGAGATCGAGGAAGGCGCGCTGGAGAAGATGCTCGAGTTCCTGGAGCGGAAGGGCCGGCTCTCGATGTACCGGCCCGCCGACGAGAAAGGCTGCGGGCTCGTTTCGTGCACGGGGTGCATATTCGCGCACGGGTGCCCGGCAGCGAAAAAAGGAGGCGCCTGAGAATGGGCGGCGCGTTCGAGAGGTACCTGGAGACCATCTACGAGATACAGCTCGGCGGAGACGCCGTAAGGGTCAAGGACATCGCGACGTCACTGGGCGTGTCCAACCCCAGCGTATCCGAGATGGTCGACAGGCTCGTTGACGGAGAGTACGTCACCCACGACAAGTACCAGCACATCAAACTGACGACCAAGGGCCTCCGCCTGGCCAAGGGCCTGGACCGGAAACACGAAACCATCAAGCAGTTCTTTGTGAACGTGCTGGGGGTTGACGAGGAGCTCGCCGACAGGGACGCCTGCGAGATCGAGCACGTGATAAGCGACCGGACGCTCGACAAGCTCGTGGAGTACCTGGAGGAGAACCGCTGAGTTCTCCCCCTCCCGCGGTCGGGGCCGCGGGCGCCTCGAGCCGCGGTCAGCGCCCGAACAGCGTCCGGGCGATCCTGTACGAGGGGCACGTTTCGCGCTTCCAGGAGTCCTTAGAGTAAAGGACGCAACGCCTGCAACAGATCCGGAGCTGCGCCGCCTGGTTGATCCCCAGCAGCAGGAGGAACCTCGCGAGCATCCGCCAGCGGCCCAGCGCCGCCAGGGCCGGCAGGGCCTGGAGCACCGCCACCGACGCGCCCTCGGCGATCATTCCGGCCGCGTCCAGGGTCCGGTCGGGCTGGCGCTCGAAGAGCCTCGCCGCGTACCTCCCCAACCAGTAGAAGTCGCACGGCTCGCCGTAGAACTCGCACCTGGCGCAGATGAGGTACTTGCAGACGGTGAACCACGTGGCCAGCGCCGCGAGCCAGAGAGGCAGCCATTTCGGCCTCCTCCGCGCGACCACGTAGCCGCCGTACGCCAGCATGCTGACGCCCGTGCCGATGAGAAAGGCCACCGGGCCCTTCTTCTCCGGGGTCCAGTCGCCATTCTCCTCCGCTCCCGCGGCGCATCCGCATCCGCATCCGCAGCCGGCGTGGGGGTTCTCCACCTTCGACACCTCCTGTTCCACCGCCCCGCCGGGCGCCCCGTGACGCCGGGCGGTCCGCTCCGTCCTTACAGGGGCCAATTATATAACCGACCCGCCGCCCGGGAACATCCGGGGCGGCCGGTGGTGTAGAGTACCCATACGGCTATCTCTACGGGAGGTGCTCCATGAGACGTCAAACCACCCTGCGCTGCCTGGCCGCGTCCGCCGCGTTCCTGGCATTCGCGGCGTGCCTGCCCCCGCCCGGCGCGGCCGCGGCTTCGCCGACGAGAAGCTGGTACTTCGCGGAAGGCTCGACGGACTGGGGCTTCGAGGAGTACGTCTGCGTACAGAACCCCGCTCCGGAGGACGCCACCGTGCGCCTCACGTACATGTTTCCCGATGGCCGGGAGCAGGCCGCCGGGCTTCCGTTCACGGTCAAACCTTACTCCAGGGCGACCGTGAACATCGCCGAAGCGGCCCCGCGCAGCGACGTGTCGGTAAAGGTCGAGTCGGACGGCGAAGTGGTCTGCGAGAGGTCGATGTACTGGGGCGGGCGAGTGGAAGGGCACAACTCCGTAGGCATTACGGTCCCCGGGCGAACCTGGTACCTCGCCGAAGGGTGCACCGACTACGGGTTCGAGGAGTACCTGTGCCTGCAGAACCCGACCGCCCGCGACGCGGCGGTGAAGATAACCTACAACACCCCCGGCGGCCCCGTGAGCCGCCCGACCGTCCGCCTGGATGCCCACGCCCGGAAAACGATCCGGGTCAACGACGACGTACCCGCCGGCGACGTGAGCGTCACCGTCGATTCGGACAGGCCGATAGTCGCCGAGCGAAGCATGTACTGGGACGCCCGAAGGGGCGGGCACAACAGCATCGGCACCGATTCCCCCGCCAGGGAGTGGTTCCTCGCGGAGGGGTCGACCAGGTGGGGCTTCGACACCTACGTCCTGGTGCAGAACCCCGGCGGCTCGGGCGTTACGGCCTCCATCACCTTCCTGACGGAAGCGGGCCCCGTAAAGGGCCCCGACCTGCCGGTGGGGGCGGGGTCGCGGAGGACCGTTGACGCGAGGACATACGTCGGGGACGCCGACTTCTCAACCAGGGTCGCCTCCGACGGCGGGATCATCTGCGAGCGCTCGATGTACTGGAACAACGGGAGCGGCAAGGCGGGCCACGACACCATAGGCGTCAAGCAGGCCTCGGACCTCTGCTTCCTGGCCGAGGGAACCACCGCCTACGGGTTCGAGACCTTCGTGCTCATCGCCAACCCCAACCCCGAGGAGAACGACGTGCAGGTCACCTACATGACCCCCCACGGCGAGGAGGTCTTCCCCGGCGTGACCATCGCCCCGTGGTCCCGGGCGACCATCGACGTCAACGCCGTCCTGCCCGGGACCGACGTCTCCGTGCAGGTATCGGGGAACTACGGGATAGCCGTCGAGAGGGCGATGTACTGGAACGGACGGGGGGGCGGGCACGATTCGGTCGGGTTCGCGCGGAGCCTCGAGGCCCCTGCGCCGCTCAGGAGCCCCCGCCCATCACCGCGGCTATCGACGCCATGAACTCGGCGTCGTCGAAAGGCTTGCGGAAGAACCCGGCGGCGCCCAGCTTGCGGCCTTCCTCGCGCATCTTCTCGTCGTCGAACGCGGTGAGGAAGATGACCGGGATGTTCCTTGTGGTCAGGGAGTGCTTCAGCCGGTCGATCGAACTGAAGCCCCCGCCGGCGGGCATCCTCACGTCGAGAATTATCAGGTCCGGCTTGTTCTCCAGGGCAAGCTGGAAGGCCTCTTCTCCGTCGTGCGCGCTGATGACGTCGTAGCCGGCCGCCCGCAACCGTATCGCAAGGGCCATGACCAGGTCCTTGTCGTCGTCGGCTACCAGTATCCGCTTTCCCTCTCCCATGGATTACCTCGCGTCTCGTCGCTCCGGCGGCTACCCCTTGTAGGCCGGGATCGAGAAGTGGAACGCGCTCCCCATTCCCTCCATGCTCTCCGCCCACAGGGTGCCGCCGTGCGCCCGTATTATCTCGCGTGAGATCGCCAGCCCGAGGCCGGCCCCCTCCTCGACGTACACCTTGTCTTTCTCGACCCGGTAGAAGAGGTCGAATATCTTGCCCAGGTCCTCTTTCGGGACGCCGATGCCGGTGTCCTCCACGGAGACGATGATCCTCCCCTCGTCCCTGGGCATGAACCCGGCCCTTATCTGCAGCATTCCCCCTTCCGTGAACTTGATGCTGTTGCCTGCCAGGTTGGCGACGACCTGCGCGATGCGGGTCTTGTCAGCGTAAACCGGCTGCAACCCCTCCGTCACCTGGACCTGCATGGTAATGCCCTTGTCCTCCGCCTGCGACTGCAGGCGGGGAAGGACGACGTCGAGGATCTCCTGGACGTCGAGCACCTCCATCTTGAGCTTGAAATCCCCGGAAAGGATCTTATTGGCGTCTATCAGGTTCTCTATGAGGTTGTGCAGCCTGAAGCTGGAGCGGCGTATCACTTCGATGTACTTGCGCTGGTCCCCGGTAAGCTCTCCCCCGAGGCCCTCGAGGAGTATGTTCACGTACTGGTCGATGGCGGCCAGCGGCGTCCGAAGGTCGTGGCTGACGTTGGCGATGAACGTCTCGTGGATTGTGCCGACCTCCCGGTCGGGCGTGATGTCGGTGCCCACCGCCAGCTTCTCGACCTCGCCCTTGGAGTTCCGGACCACCGCGGAGATGAAACGGTAGCTCTTGCCGTTCTTCAGCGTGGACCGCCAGCGCGCGGGGCCCTTGTTCTTGGCGCAGACCTCACAGGGCTCGGTGCGGTCGTAGAAGATGTGGTGGCAGGCGCCCCCCCGCTGTCCCTCGCCGAAGATCTCTTCCGCGGCCCTGTTCATCCACAGTATCTGGTACTCCGGGCTCACTATGTAAGCCGGGTCGGTCAGGGTCGCCAGGATGCCTTTCACCTGGTCGTTGGTGTCCTCGATTATCCTGTTGCACCAGTCGATCCTGCGTTGCTTCTGGCCGGTGTTGAGGGCGGCGATTATCCGGGGCAGAGGGTCCTCGCGGATCGGCTTGTAGATGAAGTCCGAGGCGCCGGAAGCGAGGCTCTTGATCGCTCCCTGAACGTCCTCCGGCCTCAGAACGGCGACCACCGCCTGCCTGGTCAGGCCGGACTTCCGGATCTGTTCGAGCGGTATCCCCGACTCGGGAGGCATGTTGTCCCGGTCCCAGAGGACTATGTCCGCGCCGAACTCCGCGGCCTTCTCCATGCCCTGGTAATCGCCGCTTGCGCGCATGAAACGCAGGCCGTCCCCTTTCAGGGCGGTCTCCAGCCCGAGAGCCGTCTCGCCGTCGTCCCCCAGGTATGCGATGCGATAGACCTTCATGAGCTCACCAACTGATATTGTAAGGCTTATGCCGCACCGTTCACAGGCATGCGGCCTTTCCCGGACGGACGAGGTTGCCGCGGACCATCCCGCCCGTTCCGATACGCCGGCCGCGCCGCGCCGGCGCGCTACTTCTTTTCAGTGGCGATCTTCTCCCAGGGGAAGCCGACCTTCCGCGTGACCCGGGTGCGCCTCTCCTTGAGCTTCGGCTCCTGGTAAATCGAGAGGGTCAGGATAGTCCTGGCCTCCTCGGGATACCTCGCGACGAACATGAGCTCGTCCTCTGTCAAAGGCTTGCCGGTGGTGACGTTCGCCAGCCTCACCAGGTCCAGGATCTCTCGGGCCTCCTCGTCGGAGCTGAACTCCACCTCGAGGCGGTCGTAAACGTTGCGGAAACCTTTGACCCCGCCGTAAGCGCCGGTTGTGATCATCCGGCCCGTCTCCACGATCTCGGGCTCGCCCCTCCCCAGCTCCTCGCAGTCGTACAGCTCGTAGTTGCGCCTGTCCTTGAGCGCCCCGTCGGCGTGGATGCCCGACTCGTGCGCGAAAGCGTTGCGGCCCACCCCGACCTGGTTGACCGGTATCGGGACCCCGAAGGCGTAGGAGGCGTACTTGGCGAGACGCCAGGAGTGGGTGAGGTTTATATTGGGGTCGATCCTGTACTTACCCTCCAGCCCGCTCGACTTCATAATCGCCAGAAGGCAGGATATGAGGTCCGCGTTGCCCGCCCTTTCACCGATGCCGTTGACGGTGGTGTTTATGTAACAGTCGACGCCGCCGTCAACCGCGCCTTTGGCGCCCGCCACCGAGCATGCCACCGCCATCCCCAGGTCGTTGTGACAGTGCACTTCGATGTCCAGCTTGACCTCTTTCGCGAGCTCGTACATCCTGTCGTAGGCCGTGAACGGGTCGTCGTAACCCAGGGTATCGCAGTAACGTATCCTGCTTGCCCCGTGCTCCCTGGCGGCGTTTCCGAACTGGACGAGTTCGTCCATCGGGGTTCGGGATGCGTCCTCGGCGTTTACCGCCACGGTCTTGAATCCGAGCTCGTAAGCTCGGTCGAGGGCCTCGACCATCAGCCTGGTCACGTCGTCGAAGGTGCGCTCGCCTTTCCACTTGCCGTCAATCATCTGAGGCGATGTGGAGATGGAGATGTTCACGTGCTCCAGCCCCGGGACCATCTCCACGGCGAGCTCTATGTCGGCCTTGATCGCCCGGAGCCACCCGGCTATCCGGCAGCGCTTGATTGCCCCCGTTTCCACGAGGTCGAGGTTGCCCCGGAGGTAGTTCGTCTCGTGGTTGGTGGTGGGAAAGCCCGCCTCGCTCTGGAAGACGCCCATCTGGTCCAGGTACATGTTGATTATCGTCTTCTCTATCTTCGCAAGGCCGAGCTGCGACGTCTGCACGCCGTCCCGGTTCGTCACGTCTATAATGTATATCGTGTTCTGCGCCATCTGATCACCCTTTCCTCCAAACGGCAGGACCGGCCGAGCCCGCCGACCGGGCGTACGCGCGCGACCCTACCGCCCTTTGATATCCCTCGCACAGCGGCACATTGTATCAAAGAGCTCTTCTATGTCGTCGACCTCGATACAGGAGAAGGCGACGCGCACGTCGCCGGATCCCTCGGCTATGACCCCGATCCCGTACTCCTCCAGCAACCTGACCCTGAACTCTTCGGCGTCGATGCCGTTCAGCGAGACGCTCATGAAGTAACCGGCGTTGAACGGGTACGGCGTCCAGTACTCGGCGTACTCCGGTTTCTCGAGGACCTCCAGCACCCTTCGCGCCCTCGCCTTCATGAGTTCGAACTTCTCCGCTTTCTCAGCGGCGTACCCCGGGTGGAACAGAGCACGGAGCACCAGTGTCTGAGACAGCTGCGAGCAGCTGCTGATGTTCCCCCGTATCCCGCCCCCGACCTTCTTCTCAACCGCCGAATAGAGGTCCCCCGCTGGCCCGCGGGTCTCGACCGAGAAGGTGATGAAACCCACCCTCAGGCCCCACGCGTACTCCTCCTTGGTGGCCCCGTCCAGCTTCACCGGAAAGAGGTGCTCGCTCCGGCCGGCCATCATCCCGAAAAGCGACTCGCCGAGCGCCTCCGGGGTGAAGAAGAGCCCGAAGTAGGCGTCGTCGCACACCACGACGATCTCCCGGCCGGGGCCGCTTTCGGACACCAGCCCCTCGACGATGGGCCCGGCCTCTTCCTTGACGACCGAGTAACCCGTCGGGTTGTTGGGAAAGTTCAGCACCAGGAGGACTTTGCCGCGGTCGTCGAGCGCGCCGGAAACCGCCTCCCTCATGCCGGCCACGTTGAAGCCGCCGCCTTCGTAGAGGGGGAACTTCCTTATCTCCGCCTGGCGCCTGACGCCGTACACCATGTTGTAATTGCCCCAGGCCTTGTCCGGCAGGACGACCACGTCGCCCGGGTCCAGGAAGATCTCGCCCGCTATCGTGAGGCCGTGGGTTATCCCGCTGGTGACCACCGGGGTGCTGATCTCCCTGCCCTCCAGCGACGGGTTCTTGCGGTAGATCTCCTCCCGCCACGCGCTTCTGAGCGCGGGGTTGCCGGTCGACGGGGCGTAATCGAGCGCCTCGTCGGGCGTAAGGCCCGGAACCTGTTCCATGATCGCCCCCAGGTTCATCGCCCGTCCGCCCTCCCGGGCTATTCCTATGGTGGCGTCGTACCTGTGCGCCTTTTCCCTCGCCTCGGCGGTCTGGGTCAGTATCCCGCGGGGGAAGAACAGCTCCTTTCCCAGGCGTGAGAGGGCGGAGAAGAAAGGCGGGCTCGCCTCCGTTATTGTAGCGTTCAACTCTTCCGCAAGAGGGTTCATTATTATTACACCTGTCCAGGTAGGCCGGAAGCTCCTGATCGAGCACCCAATTCTACCCGATTGGGGTTCCGCCGCGCCATAGCCCCCGGCGTCCCTGCTTCCGGACGCCCGGTGGAGGTCGTGGAACGCGCGCGGGCGGGCACGAACACGCCCGGTGGAACGGCTGCCGATGCCGGCCTGAAAGGCGCTTACAGGCCGCCGCAGGCCGCCCGGATCTGCGCGTAGATCTGTTCCGGCTTGAAGCCCAGAAGGCGGTTCGCCCCCGAGGTGCAGGCGCCAGCGCAGGCCCCGCAGCCCTTGCACAGCGAGCTGTTGACCACCGCGACGCCCTTTTCCTCGTCGAAGGCGATCGCCTCGTAGCTGCACAGTCCTATGCACTGCCGGCAGCCCGAGCAGGCCTTCTCGTCGACCCGGGCCACCACGCCCTCGGTAACGACGTTCTCCCTGGACAGGACGGCTTCGGCCCTGGCGGCGGCGGCGCACGCCTGGGTGATGCTCTCGGAGATGGTCTTGGGGTAATGGGCCAGGCCGGCAACGAACACCCCGTCCGTGGCGAAATCGACCGGGCGCAGCTTGACGTGCGCCTCGAGGAAAAAACCGTCCGAAGTCAACGGGACCTTGAGCTTCGGGGCCAGCCGCCTGGCGTCCGGGTTCGCGACCACGCCGCAGGAAAGGACCACCAGGTCCGGGTTCAGGACCACCTGCTCTCCCCGGATGTTCCGGTCGTCCACCTTTACCCGGAGTTCTCCGTGGACGTCGACGACCGGGGGGTCTTCGCCGTCGAAGCGTATGAAGTTGACCCCGAGCCCGCGGGCCTCGAGGTAGCGGTCCTCCTTCAGCCCGTAGGTGCGCATGTCCCTGTAGCAGACACTCACGCCGATGTCCGGGTTCGCTTTTTTCAGGGCTACGGCGTTCTTGACCGCGACCCCGCAGCAGATTTTGCTGCAGTAGGGGTGTTCGTCGTTACGGGAACCCACGCACTGGATCATCACCACGTCGCGGACTCCCTCGAGCGCCGCGCGGTCCTCCGTCAGGCGCCGCTCCAGCTCTGTCTGGCTGATGACGCCGTCATGAAGGCCCCACCCGTACTCGCCGTCCGCGGGCCGGTACTCGACCCCGCCGGTCGCGACCACCACGATGCCGTGGTCGAGCTCGACAGGCCCCTCGGGCGTGCTCAACGCAGAGTGGAACTTGCCGATGAAACCCTCGATGGAATCGACTTCCGAGGCGAGGAACAAACGCACGTTCTCGTGGGTGCTCACCAGCTTCTCCATCAGGGCCAGCTTCGCCGCCACGTCCGCTCCCTCGATCGTGCCGGTGATATGGAGCATGTTGCCGCCGAGGCGGCGCTCTTTCTCCACCAGGTAGGTGGTGAAGCCGGCGTCGGCGAGCTGCAGTGCCGCGGTCATGCCAGCTCCCCCTCCGCCTATGACAAGGGCCCGCGGCGTCACCGGCGAAACACCCTCGGAAAGAGGCTCCAGGCGCGCGGCCTTCTCGACGCCCATCTTGACCAGGAGCTTGGCCTTCTCCGTGGCCTCGTCGGGCACGGTCATGTGCACCCAGGAGCAGTGCTCTCTTATGTTGGCCATCTCGAAAAGGTACTTGTTCAGCCCGGCGGTCCTGAGCGTCTCGCGGAACAGGGGCTGGTGCGTCCGCGGGGTGCAGGAAGCCACCAGGAGCCTGTTGAGGTCGTGTTCACGCACTATCTCACGTATCCACTCCTGGGCGTCCTGGCTGCAGGCGTAGAGCCTCTCCTCGGCGAACACCACCCCGGGAAGGGTGGCCGCGTACTCGACCACCTCCGGCACATCCACCACGCCGCCGATGTTCGTGCCGCAACGGCAGATCACCGCGCCGATCCTGGGCGGCTCGCCGGCCACCTCACGCTCGGGGGGATACTCGGTGCGCTCGATGAGCTCTCCCCGCGCCGCCCCCAGGCGGCCGCTTGCCATGCCCGCCGAGGCGCTGGCCTGCACGACGCTGTCGGGAATGTCCTTGGGGCTCTCCACCGCCCCGCAGGCGTACACCCCGGTCCTGGAGGTCTGGACCGAGACGAAATCGTCCGTGTCGATGAAGCCGTGGTCGTCAAGGGCCACTCCCAGCGCCCCGGCGAGCGCGGCGGCGTCGGGCTCGATCCCAACGCACAACACGGCCATGTCGAACTCTTCCTCGATGGCCCGCCCGTGCTCGTCCACATAGCCGATGAGTATCCTCTTGCCCGGCTGGAGCTCCTTCGCGTACGACGCGAGGCAGCGCACGTACCTGACCCCCTGCTCGTTCTTCGCCTTCTCGTAATACTCGTCGAAGCCCTTGCCGTGGGCTCGCATGTCGATGAAAAAGATGGTCGGCTCGATCGACGCGTCGTGCTCCCTGGCGATTATCGACTGCTTGGTCGCGTACATGCAGCAGACCGACGAGCAATAGGTGTTCCCGACGGTCGAATCGCGCGAGCCCACGCACTGGATGAACGCCAGCTTCCGCACCGGGCCCCCGTCGGAGCGCCTCACGACGTGTCCCGACGTCGGTCCGTTCGCGGCCAGAATCCTCTCGAACTCCAGGCTGGTCACCACGTTGTCGTAAACGCCGTAACCGTACTCCGCCCTGGCCGCGGCGTCGAAGGGCCTGTAACCGGAGGCGGCTATGACCGAACCCACCTCAACGACCACAGTGCGCTCTTTCTGCTCGAAGTCCACCGCGTCCGCCGGGCACGCCTCCACGCAGTTGCCGCACTTGCCCTTGAGCAGGTACAGGCACTTCGTCGGGTCGATGAACGCCGCCCCGGGCACCGCCTGGGGGAACGGAACCCTGATCAGCGGAGCCCTGGAGAGCCCCGCGTCGTACGGGTCCTTGACCTTGACACGGCACTTCTCGCTGCAGATCCCGCAGCCGGTGCATTTGTCGATGTCGACGAAGCGCGGCCTGACCCGCAGTGTGACCTCGAATCGGCCCGGCTTCCCCTCCACCTTGACGACGTCGGTCAGGGTGAACAGCTCGATATTCTTGTTCGAACCGACCTCGACCAGCTTGGGCGAGAGTATGCACATCGAGCAGTCGTTGGTGGGAAACGTCTTGTCGAGCTGGCCCATGACCCCGCCGATCGATGGCCCGGAATCGACCATGTACACCCGGTAGCCCATGTCCACCAGGTCCAGCGACGCCTGGACCCCGCCGATGCCTCCGCCGACGACCATCACCGCGCCGACCGGCTTTTCGAACGCCTTCTCCGGCGCCCTCTTCACGGGCTTCCCGGCCGGTTTCTTCGCGGGTTTCTTCGCGGGTTTCCCGGCCGTCTTCTTCGCGGTTTTCTTCGACGCTTTTTTCGCGGTTTTTCCGGCGGGTTTCTCCGCCGCCGGCCCGCGCGAGCTTCTCTTTCCCGCGGCGCTCTTCGCGGGCTGTCCCGCGGCGTTCCCGGCCGTCCTGTCCGCGGAGTTCCTGTCCTGTGAGCTTTCGGCCATGACCCCTCTTAATCCCTGTCCCTGCCGGCCCGCAGCCGGCGTCAAACGGTTATATCCAGTTCCTTCAACAGCGGAAGCGGGCTTATCAGGTGGCTCTTGAGCCAGCGCTCGGCCCCTTCGAGACCCATCGCCATCCCCAGCAGCTCGGTGAAATACAGCACCGGCGTCCTGTGCAGGACCTCGAAGGAGAAGGTGCCCGGCTTCTGCCTCATCTCCAGGTTCGCGGTGCACATCGGGCAGGCGGTGACGATGCAGTTGGCGCCTGCCTCCTCCGCCCGCACGAACAGCTTGTTCACCATCTTTTCGACCACGTCGGTCCGCGAGAGCGAGAGGCTCCCCCCGCAGCAATCGGTCTTGAACGACCAGGGCCTGACCTCCACCCCCAGCATCTCCAGGAAGCGGTCGAGGTCGGTTGGGTTCTCCACCGAGTCGCAGAAGCAGACCTCCGGCGGGCGTACCAGGAGGCAGCCGTAGTACGGGACCGCCTTGAGGCCGCCGAGTCCCCTGCGGAGCCAGCGCTTGATCTCAGGGAAGCCGACGTCGTTGACCAGCACGTCCAGCAGGTGCCTTATCTCGCCCTCGTACCTCGGGTCTTCCCCGACGGCGTCCTCGACCCGGCGGGCGAGTTCCTCGTCGGCGAGTATCCGCCTCTGGGCGATCTTCATCCTCGAGTAGCAGGCGGCGCACACGACCATCATGTCCATGCCCGCTTTCCTGGCCATCGCCAGGCTCCGGCCGGGCAGGGAAACAGACAGCAGGTCGTTCGTCATGTGGGCCGAAGACGCGCCGCAGCAGCTCCAGTCGGGCAGCTCCTCCAGGTCTATCCCCAGCGCCCTGCAGACCGCGAGCGTCGAATCGCCGTACTCCTCGGCCGAGCCCGTCTGAGAGCAGCCGGGGTAATAAGAGAAAGTCATCCGGTTCATCGGCCCTCGCCTTTCCCTGTCCTGTCGAAGATGCGTCTGACCGCGGCGCGGTCTTTCACAACCCTCGGCACCACCTTGATCTTGCGCTTCAACAGCATGACCGCCCCCAGGCCGAGATCGTCGAACAGCCTGCGGCTCAGCGCCTTGTACTGCCCGATGAGCACGGGCTCGTTGGTCTTCCCGGTGTACTTGATGCCGTTGAGAAAGGACCTGTGGAACTGCACGACCTCGCGCTCGGCGATCCGCTCACCGCTCTCCAGGGCCATGGCGCGCAGGCCGTCCATCACCCCGGCAATGTCGATGTCGTTGGGACACCTTGTCGAGCAGGTCTCACACGAGGCGCACAACCATATCGTGGAGCACTGCAGGAGGCGCCGCTCCTGGCCGTACTGGACCATTTTCATGACCTCGTGGGGAACCAGGTCCATCGCGAACGCCACGGGGCAGCCGGCCGAGCATTTCTTGCACTGGTAGCAGTCCCGCACCTTCTGGCCGGTGCGCTCTTCGAGCCGCCGCTCGAGCCGCCGGTTAAGCGAGTCTATCATGTCAGTCGCCCGCTCCTCTCATAGTGGATATCATAACTGACCGTTTGGTCACTATCAATTATTATACGGCATGGCGCGAAGCGCTCCCTGCGCAGTCAAAAAGATTACCACATAGGGCGGGACGCGTGATTGACAACGCTCCCCGGGGGTCCCGCCGGGGCTGCCGGGCGGGCCGGTTTTTCCGCCGTGCGGCCGCCCCCCTGTGCTATATTATCCGCATGCCGGACCCCCGGTGACGCGAACGTCCGCGAGGAGACCGATAACGGTTGCTTTGTGAGAGCTGCAACAGGCGCCCCGCGTCGATGAAGATGACCGTCCGTAACGCCGCGGGCGAGCAGCGCATGATCATGTTATGCGGCATGTGCTCCTACCGGTTCACGAACGTGCTGCCCGGCGTGACCGCCAGGATGGGCGGGGGCTCCTCCGGACAGCTCGTCCCCGAGCTCTTCAGCGAATCGCACTTCCCCACCCAGAGGTTCGGGGCCTTCCAGGGCTACTCTACCGCGACCCAGCAGGCCCTGGAGAACGCGGAGAGGATAACCCGCGAGCTGGGGCTGGAGCAGATCGGGACGTTCCAGTTGCTCATGGGCATCTGCGCTTCGAATACTTCCGCCAGCATGACCCTCGAGCGCCACGGGGTTACGATGGACAAGCTGCAGGTGGCGGTACGGAAAGCCGCGGGCGGCGTGTCGCAAGGCGACCGGACGCACCCTCGCCAGCAGGTGCGTATGCAGGGCAACGCCCTGTCGGTACTGGAGATGGCGCAGGACAACGCCGTGGGGATGTCGTCGAGCTTCATCGAGCCCGAGCACGTCCTGCTCGCGATGCTGGAGCTTCCCCAGGTCGGCTCCACGCGCTGGCTCCGCCAGTTCGGGCTCGACCTCGCCTCGCTGAAAAGCGACGTGCTCCAGTCGCTCGCCGACCGCCGGGCCGGACAGGTCCTGGACGTCTCGGAGGCCACCCCGGCCGAGCAGCTCGTGGGACCCGGCTCGTCGCCCGGGGCACAGGGCGCGCCGGCGAGGCAGACGAACGCGCTCTCGAAGTACGCGCGCGACCTGACGGCGATGGCCGAAGAGGGCAAGCTGATGCCGGTCGTCGGCAGGGAGGTCGAGCTCAACAGGGTCGAGCTGATCCTCTCCCGGATGCAGAAGAACAACCCCATACTCCTTGGCGAACCCGGCGTCGGGAAAACCGCCATCGTGGAAGCCCTGGCCCAGCAGATCGCATCCGACGCCGTGCCCGCGAGGCTGCGCGGCTGCAGGTTATACGAAGTGGACCTCGCGTCCATGGTCGCCGGCACGCAGATGCGCGGCGAGTTCGAGCAGCGGATGAAAGACCTTATGACCCAGGTGGAGAAGCTCGGGCCGCGGGCCATCCTGTTCGTGGACGAGAGCCACACCCTCGTCGGGGCCGGGGCCAGCGAGGGGAGCCTGGACGCCGGCAACATCCTCAAGCCGGCGCTGGCCCGCGGGCAGCTGCACCTCATCGGGGCCACGACCAGGGCGGAGTACCAGAAATACATCGAGAAGGACCCCGCGCTCTCCAGGAGGTTCCAGCCGGTCCTGGTGGGCGAGCCCACTACGGCGCAGGCGATAGAGATGATCGAGGGCATCCTGGCGCGCTTCGAGAAACACCACGATGTCACGGTCTCGCACGAGGCGGTGGCGGCCGCGGTGACCCTCTCCAACCAGTACATCACCGACAGGTTCCTCCCCGACAAGGCTGTCGACCTCATCGACGAGGCGTGCAGCAGCGTCGCCATCGCCAACGAGAAGTCCGGCGAGGAAAGGGCGGTGATCGCCGAGGACGTGGCCGCCGTCATCTCGGAGATGACGGGGATACCCCTGCAGAAGATGATGGAACCGGAGAGAAAGCGGCTCCTGCGCATGGAGGACGTCCTGCACCGGCGGCTGATCAACCAGGACGAGGCGGTCGAGGCGGTGTCGAACGTCGTGAAGCGCAGCCGCGCCGGCCTCAAGGACCCCCGCAAGCCCAACGGGTCCTTCATCTTCGCGGGGCCGACGGGCGTGGGGAAGACCGAGCTGGCCAGGTCCCTTGCCGAGTTCCTCTTCGACAACGAGGACGCCCTGGTGAGGATCGACATGTCGGAGTACGTGGAGAAGGAGTCGGTCTCCAGGCTCATCGGCGCGCCCCCTGGTTACGCGGGCTACGAGGAGGGGGGACAGCTCACGGAGAAGGTGCGGTTCCAGCCTTACTCGGTTGTCCTGTTCGACGAGATGGAGAAGGCCCACCCGCAGGTCCTGAACATACTCCTGCAGGTCGCCGACGCCGGCTGCCTCACCGACGGCAAGGGCCGGATGGTCAACTTCCGCAACACCATCGTCATCCTGACCACCAACGTGGGAGCGGACCTCTTCTACAGCGGGGCCGCCGCCTCCCTGTCCGCGGAGCGGCTGAAATCCGAGGTCACCGACATGCTGGTCCGGGCGACCTCCCCCGAGCTCATCAACAGGATGGACGCGGTCATCGTGTTCACGCCGCTCACCGAGGACCAGGTCAAGAAGGTGATTGGGCTCCAGCTGGATTCGCTGGGCAGGCGGCTGGAGGTACAGGGCATCGCCCTCGAGGTCACGGAAGATGCCGTCGCATGCCTCGCCGGAGAAGGGTACGACCCCAGGATGGGCGCACGGCCCGCCAGGCGGCTCATCCAAGACGAGATCGAGTCCCCGCTTTCGGACATGATACTGGGAGAGACCCTGCGAAGCGGCGGCACGGCGAAAGTGAGCGTCGAAGGCAGCAGCCTGCGCGTCGCGGCGGCCGACCCACCGTCTAATCGATCATGATGCCGCCGTCCACCACGATGGTCTGGCCGGTTATGTAGGTGCCTCCGCCCACCAGGAACGTCACCAGCTCGGCGACCTCGCCCGGCTCGGCGAAGCGCCTCATCGGTATCCGCGGCAATACCTTCCGGAAATGCTCCTCCGGCCAGTCGGCGATCATCTCGGTAACGACGTAGCCGGGAGCCACGGCGTTCACCCGTATCCCGTGCCGGGCCACCTCCCGCGCCAGGCAGACGGTGAACCCGTTCAGGCCGCCCTTCGCCGCCGCGTAGGCCGTCGCTCCCCTCATGCCGATCATCCCGATTATCGAGGACACGTTGACTATCGACCCGCCGCCGCGTTCGACCATGCCCGTCACGGCATACTTGCAGGTGTAGAAGCAGCCGAGGAGGTCCACCTCGATTGTCCTGGAGAGGGTCTCCGCGTCAACCGCCTCGATGTCCTGGTGGTGGATGACACCCGCGTTGTTCACGAGAGCGTCGATCCCCCCGAGCTCCCCGACGCACGTTCCTACCAGCTCTCTCGCTCCCGCCTCGGTGGACACGTCCGACCGCACCAGCACCCCGCGGACACCCATCGCCTCCACCTCGCCGACCACATCCGAAGCAAGGTCAGTCCTCGTCAGGCAGTTCACCACGACGTTGGCGCCCTTCGAGGCCAGGTCGAGGGCTATCGCCCGGCCTATTCCCCGGGAAGAACCCGTGACCACGACGTTTCTGCCTTTCAGCATCTCTCCCTCCGTGCGTCCCTCCGTGCGTCCCGCCGCGGCGCCTGTGCGCCCCGGCCGTTCACCTGCGATGCTATCATTGTTGCCGTCAGCGAACGCGGGAGGTGTGCGCCGATGTCTGATGACAAGTCGATCCGGGTCTCCTGGTTCGGGCAGGCGATGTTCCTGGTCGAGGGCGGTGGGACCGCGGTGGTCGTAGATCCTGCCCCGCCGGAGACCGGGTACGTATACAGCCCGGTCCGCGCCGACGTTGTGCTGGTGACCCACTCCCACTTCGACCACTCATACCTCGAGGGAGTCGTGGGGAGCCCCGTGGTGGTGGACGGCGGCGGCGCGCGGACCGTCGGCGCCATCGAGGTGCGGGGATACGACACCTGGCACGACACGGCGGGCGGAGAAGAACGGGGCCCCAACATCGCGTACGTGTGGAAGCAGGGCGGCCTGAAGCTCGGTCACCTGGGCGACCTGGGGCACGCGCCCCGCGGGGAAACGCTGGAGGCACTACGCGGGCTGGACGTGCTGATGGTCCCCGTAGGCGGGGTCTTCACCATAGACGCCGCCGAGGCGGCCGCCCTGGTCGAGCAACTCAAGCCCCGGGTGGCGCTCCCGATGCACTTCGGCACCCCCGACTGCACCATCCCGGTGAGACCGGTGGACGATTTCAAGGACGCCTACGCCGGGAAGGTCCTCGAGGTCACCGAGCGCCCGGTGGAGATGACCGCCGGCTCTCTCCCCTCCGGCACCGAGGTGTGGGTCCTGCCGTACAAGTAGCCCGCGCGGGAACGGCCCCCGCCCTTCTTCGCCGGACGCGGCAGGTCTATAATTGTATTCGAGCCCTGCCCGCAAGGAGGCAACATGGCTGTGAGAACCCTCGACACCTCCGGGCTTCTGGCTGAGGACAGCCCGCGCATCAGGCGGCTCAAGGACCGGCTTCTCCGCGCTGAATACAGGATCTGCCTCGAGCGCGCGCGCCATTACACCCGCGTCTACAGGGAGACCGAGGGCCGTGACCCTTCCATCCGCAACGCGCTTGCTCTCAAGGCCACCTGCGAGAACCAGCCGGTCCACATCTACGCCGACGAGTGGATAGTCGGGAACAAGACGGACGCCTACCTCTCGCCGGTGATCGCTCCGGAGCGCGGCGACTCGCTGAGGTCGCTCCAGATCGAGATGGAGGTGCTCGCCGAGAAGGGGCGCCCGTTCAAGATAACGCCCGAGGACCGGAAGGATTTCCTGGAGGTGATCCTGCCCTACTGGGAAGGGCGCTCCCTTAGGGACCGCAAGGCGGCCAACTGGCTGGAGTCGGGCATCATCGAGCCCGTGCGCGGCAATCCCTTCCGGACCCTGCGGCAGGTATTCTCGATGCTGCGCTTCGCCCGTCACGCCGGGCGCGAGAACCTGCGGGTCATGGCGGGCATCAAAAAAGGGCAGCCGCAGCACCCGCGCCGGGCCTTGACGGCATGGAGGACGCGGGACGAGCTCTCCAAGAACAACCCCAGCATGGCCGTCTACTGCTACGACGTCCAGGGCCACCTGCACCTGCCCGTCGAAAAGGTGGTGAGCGAGGGGTTCCTGGGGATCAAGGACAGGGCCCGCCGGAGGCTCGAGGAGCCGGACGGCGAGGACGACCCGGGGAAGAGGGCGTTCCTCGAGGCGGTCATGATAAGCATGGACGCGGCGTGCACTTACGCCGAGCGCCTCCGGGCGCTGGCGGCGGGAGAGGCCTCCGGCACCGGCGACCCGGCGGAAAAAGAGCGCCTGGAGGGGATAGCCGCCAACCTCGAACATGCCCCGGCGAGGGGCGCCCGCACGTTCCGCGAGGCGGTTCAGGCGGTATGGTTCGCGCTGATGATCGGTGAAATCCAGTACGGGATGCACGACGTGCTGGGGATAGGGCGCGCGGACCAGTACCTGTACCCCCTCTTCCGCAAAGACGTAGACGAAGGCCGCCTGTCGGCCGCCGAGGCCCTCGAGCTTCTCGAGGAGCTGAACCTCAAGCTGACCGCCAACGTCTCGCTCATCCCGGAGATCGCCGCGGAGGCCAACGGCACCCTGGGCGTCAGCCAGCACTGCGTCATCATCGGGGGGACGGACGAGGACGGCGAAGACGCCACTAACGAGCTCACGTACCTGATGATTGACGCCTACGAGAGAATGCGCGGCGCGATCAACCAGCTCTCCCTCCGAGTACATGGGGGCTCGCCCGAGGAGTACCTGCGCCGGGGCGTTGAAGTGTTCCGTACCGCCAGCGGGCACGCGTTCTTCAACGACGACGTCATCGTGCCGGCGCTCGTCGGTGACGGGATGACCCTGCAAGACGCGAGGAATTACAACGTCGTCGGATGCATCGAGACGAGCGCCGGGGGCAACTGTTTCCCCTGCCCCGGCGGTCACGAGATCGTCCTTCCTCTGGTGGTCCACATGGCGATGACCAACGGTGAGATACCCGTGCCCATCTTCGGGCAGAAGAAGAGCGTCCGGACCGGGGAACCGGACTCCTTCGCCACCTTCGATGAGTTCATGTCCGCTTTCGCCCGTCAGCTCGCCCACAATATCGCCCTGCTGGTAACCGCGGTGGAGGGCAAGGACCGGGCCTACATGGAGTTCCTCCCTTCCCCTTACGTCTCGTCGATGATAGACGGCTGCGTGGAGAGCGCCACCGACGTGACCCGGGGAGGCGCTACCTACGACTTCACCTCCATCATCGGACGCGGGCTCGCCACCTGCGTGGACTCCCTTCTGGCCATACGGGAGTTCGTCTTCGAGCGCAGGGAGCTCACCCTCTCCGAGATCACCGACGCGTGCCTGACCGACTTCAAGGGGGCGGAAGACCTGAGGCTGAGGCTGGTGAACCTGGCCCCGAAGTACGGCAGGGACGACGATAGCGCCGACGCCATGGCCCGCGAGGTGGTCCGCCTGTTCAGCGAGGAGGCGGGGAAGTACGCCAACGCCAGGGGCGGCAGGTTCCGCGCCGGGATGTACTCCTACGGCAACCACGTGCTTGACGGCTTCTACATCGGCGCGACACCGGACGGCAGGAGGCGCGGGGAGCCCATCTCCAACGGCATATCCCCCTCCAACAGGATAGGCGCCGGCGAAGGCCTGACCGCCTTCATGAAGTCGGCGGCGGCGATTGGCCACGACAGGCTGTCGGGGGGCGTGTCGTTGAACGTGAAGATCCACCCCTCTTATATAAAGAACGGCGAGGGGGTGGAGCGGATGGCCGCGCTGCTCTCCACCTACTTCGAGCTGGGAGGAATGCACGTCCAGCCGAACGTGGTTTCCGACGCCACCCTCCGGGCCGCCCAGGACGACCCCGAGGCGTACCGCGACCTGGTCGTCAAGGTCGCCGGCTACAGCGCCTATTTCGCCGACCTCGGACGCTCCATCCAGGACGACATCATCGACCGTTACCAGTTCGAGTGAGCCCGAACGGGGAACGCGGGGCGCCGACCGCCCGTGCGGGGGAAGCCGGGAAACGCGGAGCAGCAGGCTGCCCAAGCGGAAGACGAACACCACTCCCCGGCGGTTGAGCTATCATTGTCGGCATGGCGGCACTACCAGGCGGTCCTTTCGAAATACCCGGCCCGGTGAAAGCCCTCGCCGAGCGCATCGGGGCGCGAGGCGGGCGGCTCTACATCGTCGGCGGCTGGGTGCGCGACCTGCTGCGCGGGGAGGAATCCGCCGACATCGACCTCGCCACGGACCTGCCGCCCGGGCAGGTCAAGCAGGCCCTGGAGGGGTTCGGGCCGGTGTACACCATCGGGGAGAAGTTCGGCACGGTCGGGACTGCGGCGGACGGTTACTCTTTCGAAATCACCACGTTGAGGACCGACACCTACGCGCCGGGTTCCAGGCACCCCGAGGTCACCAGGGTGGAGGACCTCCACGAGGACCTGTCCCGGCGGGACTTCACCATCAACGCCATGGCGATCGGCGCCTTTCCGCCGGGCGGCGAACTCATCGACCTGTTCGGGGGGGCCCGTGACCTCGAGGCCGGGGTCCTGAAGAGCCCAGGGAGCCCCGCCCCGCGCATGAAGGAAGACCCCTTGAGGATGATGAGGGCCGTGCGCTTCGCGGCGCAGTTCGGCTTCCGGATCGACCCCGGGCTGTACGAGGTGCTCCGCTCGATGGCCCCGGAGATGGGCAACATTTCCTGGGAAAGGAAGCGCGACGAGCTGGAGAAGATCCTGGTGTCGGCGAACCCCGACCTCGGCGTGGGGCTGCTCGCCGGGACGGGGCTGCTGGCGGAGGTTTCCCCGGAGCTGTACGCGATGAAGGGTGTCGCCCAGCCGGAGGCCTACCACCGCGCGGACGTCCTCGAGCACACCCTGCTGACCATGGCCTGCCTGGAGCCCGACCCTCTCCTGCGGCGCGCCGCCCTGTTCCACGATGTGGGCAAGCCGCCCACGCGGGTCATCGAGCCCAGGCTGATGTTCCCCGGGCACGACAGGGCCGGCGCGGAGCTCACCCGCCGCGCCATGAAGCGGTTGAAGTACCCCGGCGAGAAGATCGAGGCGACCGCCTTCCTGGTCCGCAGGCACATGCGCCCGATCCGCTACGAACCGTCGTGGAGCGACGCGGCGGTCCGGCGCCTGGTGCGGGACTGCGCCCTCCTGAAGAACGGCGAGACGGTCGTCCCGTTGAGCGCCGTGTTCGAGCTGGCGCGGGCGGACGTCAGGGCCGGCAGCCTGGAGAGAGCGCCACGGTTCCTCGAGGCCATCGACGCGCTCGAGGCGCGGATAAGGCGGTTGGGCGCGACCCACGAAGAGATACACCGCGCCACTTCCCCCCTGAACGGCGACGAGCTGATGGAACTGTTCGGCCGGGGACCCGGGCGGTGGCTCGGGCCGGTCAAGCACCACCTCGAGCAACTGGTGGTGGACGGCCTCCTGCGGCCAGGTGACAGGGAGGCCGCGGCGGCGGCGGCCCGCGAGTACCTGGAGCGGGAACGGCCGGGCGGCTAGCCCGTGCCTTCCGGCCCCGACCGGATGGAGTCCATCCAGTCGGCTATCAGCGGGTACACCTCTTCGGAGACGTTCTTCCCCATCACCAGGTCGGTGTGGCCGTACCCGGGGAGCATCACGAAGTCCTTGCGCTCGCTGGACACCCTGTCGAAACCGTAGCGCTTGATCGCCTCCCAGTTGGCGAAATCCTTCTCCCCGGTGACGAAAAGCATCGGGGCGGTGACCAGGTCCATGTTCTCGGTGTAGTCGTAAGGCTCCGCCCCGAAGACGAAGGGAGCGTACTGCCTGTAGTTGACGTTCTTCACCCCTTCCATCAGTTGGACCGACATCCGGGTGGAGACGTCGTCCGCCCCCCACTTTACCAGGGAGGTCGAGGTCTGCGAATCGGTGTTCCTGCGGTTGTAGACCAGGATGCCCAGCGGGCTGCGGGAAAGGAACCTGATGCCTTTCGGCCGGTTGAAGACGACCCCGCGCGCGTTGCTGCCGATCCGGAGCTTGGGCGCGAAGCGTGTCCTCGCCCGGTTGGACAGCACCATCGCGCCAATAACGCCGCGGCCGAGGGCGGAACCGTTGGCGATCCTGTAGAGGTGGTCGCGGGGCCACCAGAAAGCCGGGGGGCTGGCGATCGGCACGCCCCCGAGAAGCTTGCCGTTGCGCTCCTCTACCAGGGACGGGTCGGAGACCACGATGCAGTCGGCGGGGTCCCCCTCGTACCTTACGCCCTGGAGGTACATGTACAGGACCATGCCCCCCATGCTGTGGCCGATCCAGAACGGCCGCCTTCCCGTGGCCTCGATCACGCCGTCGATAATGGCGGGCGCATCGTATATGGCCAGCGTGTCGATGCTGTGGGTCCAGCCGCCGTCGTCGCAGGCATACTCGCCGGGGCCGCACCCCCTGAAGTGGCTGATCCAGACGTCGTATCCCCTGCGGGCCATGAACACCGCCATGTTGAAACCCTCGCGGGGCAGATCGAATTCGAACCCGTTTCCGTTGAAACCGTGGAAAAAGACCACCGGGTCGCCGTCGGGGTTGGCGTACCGCTTCAGCCGCAGCGTAACGCCGTCTTCCGTGGTGAAAGAGCGCTTCTCTACCGTCAGGTCTCCGGCTACGTCCTGGTCCGCCCCGGGCTCGGGCGTTTTCAGTCCCGCGTAGACATAGGCACCCGCGACCGCGGCCGAGGCCGCGAACATCGCCGCGAAAGCCCTGGAACTCCTCTTGCCGTCGTTATCCATCATCCCTCCTGAAGTCTCAGCGGTCCGCCGGTTTGATGTCCAGCACGGGCGTGCCGTCCACCGCGTCCAGACCGCGCACGATCACGACGTTCCCTTCGACGCCGACCAGCTCGACGACCGTCAGGCCGATCGGATTCGGTCTCCGCGGAGAATGGGTGGCGAAAACGCCTCGTACGGGCCTCTCCGGGTCTCCGCGGGGGTGCAGGACGAGGTCGTAGCCCTCTGACCTGTCGAATAGGAAGAGCACGTAAAGGCGCCCGAACCCCTCGATCCGGTACAGTCCCCCGGCGTAACGATCCAGGACGTTTATCCTCGAGACGGTGCCAGCGAACTCCTCCGGGTCGTACCTGCTTTCCTTGAACTCGTTCTCCACGAACCCGATCGGCTCGAAACGGAACCCAGTTTTCGCTTCGGACAAACTCTATCTCCAAACGGTCATCTGATGAAATATGAAACGATTGCACCTTCTGCTCAGCTAGGGACTAGATGTAGCATATGTTTCTTCCTTTGTCTCGGAGCCAAATGCAAAGAACCCCAGATCTCTCTGGGGTTCACCGTAGATCATTTCTGATCACCCGCATGCCAAGCAACATAATTATAGACCCCGTACCCACCATGGGTCAATAAAAAAGAGGGGGAGGCCCTCTTGAAGGCGGGACCTCATGGCCTCCGATAGCGCCCTCCGGTCCTCGCTCTTTGCCAATGAGCTCAAACGGTTCCATCAAGCTCTATCTGAAAAGGAACCCACGGTCGGACTCGAACCGACGACCTCCCGCTTGGCATGCGGGTGCTCTATCCAACTGAGCTACGTGGGCCATCATCCTTTCTGTCCTAATTTTAGCACGCCAGGATGACAAAGCAGGCAGGAGCAGGAGGACACAGAATCTGTGAGCGGTGCAGCCTCAGGCAAGCAGAGACAACAGCACAGGAGCCGGTCAAACAACTCGTCAGTATGGCCCCGCCTGGAGAACCGCCAGCAGAACTCCGAGAGGTGCTCTTGGAGGTGGGCTTTCGAGACACCGTGATGCACGTCAGAAATCATCGCTTTGGCATTGGCTATCAGTATATGTACCCAGGGCAGCTTTCTGGCAGCGGTCTTTGTGTCCCCTGTGACCTTGACCTTGTGCTCGTAGCTGGCCAAGCTCAGGGTATAGGCAAGAAAGCCGTCGGTGACCACTGTGGCGCCCGGATCGACCATCTCCGTAGCCGCGTCCTTGATATCGGTGACTGTCACGCCGCTCAGGGCCTTCATACTGGCGTAACCCTGCTTGCCGTCCTCGACGCTCATACAGACGAGCACCGGGGTATGACATCCGAATCGCTATATCTTGTGCCTGGCTGAGCTAAGGGGATTATCGTTTAATATGATATCAGCACGGGCGGTTTTCGGACCCGGCGGAGTGAACCATGCGTGATGACAAACCCCCCGATACGTACCGGTGCCCCCGCTGTTCCCGTCCCAGCGAGGGCCGGCGGCCGCGGTTCTGTCCGGCGTGCGGCGCCGGGCTGGACACAGGCGGTGAACGCCCCGCGGGCGGCGTGGAGGGACGCCGGCGCCCGGCCGCATGGATCGCCGCGGCCGCGCTCGTGCTGCTCCTGCTGGCGGCGGGCGGGGCACTCGCCATCGTGTTCGGCGGCGGCGGAGGCGGCCCGGCACCGCTCCCCGCGACCCGCGCCGAGATGAAGGAGTCGGTGAACGCGGCACGGGAGTACCTGACCGACCACTGGAAGAGACGGGCCACCGCGAGGGTCGATGGGGCACCTGTCTACTCCGTCAGCTCGAAGCTCGACACGGACGCGCACACGATCTCCGGCAGAGCGCGGGTCCTGTTCACCAACGTGACAGGCGCGGCCCTGGACGAAATAGTCCTCCGCGTCTACGCCGGCAGCCCGGTGGTCAACCCCGGGGGTTCCGGCGCTCGGGTGAACCGGGTCACCGTTGACGGCAGGGCGGTCCGCGAGAAGCTCGAAGGTTCGCTCCTCCATGTCCCGCTACGCGGGGGGCTGGCGCCCGGCGCGGAGGCGCTTCTGGCCCTTGAGTTCAGCGAGTCCATCCCGGAGATAAGCGGCGGCACGGGGAGCATCGAGCAGTTGCTCGGGCGCCCCGGGGGCGGCTACGGCGTTTTCGGGTACAGCGGCAGCGTTTACGACCTGGGCTACTTCATCCCCACCGTCGCCGGCTACGGTGAGCGGGGCTGGGAGGACAGGGAGGTCCCGGCCCTGGGCGACATGAGCAATTTCAGGTGCGCCTACTACAACGTCTCGATAGACGCGCCATCTGACTACGTGGTAGCCGCCCCGGGGGTGCGGGACGGCGGCGGGGGCTCGCGCGGAAGAAGGACCCACAGGTTCAGGGGCGGCCCCCTGCGCGACTTTACCGCCCAGGCCGGCCCGGATTACAAGGTCGTCAGGGAGCGGGTGGGCCGGACCGTCGTATCCTCTTATTACCTGAAAGGCACGTCCAGGGGGAAGGACGCTCTGCGTTTCGCGCGGCAGGCGCTGGAGCAGTACAACGGTCACATCGGCGGGTACCCTTACGTCGGCCTCAACGTATGCGAGGCCCCGTTGGGAGGCGGCGCCGGCGGCATGGAGTTCTCCGGGCAGGTCCAGATCGCCGGGATGCTCTACGGAAACCCCGTGGGTATGCTCGGAGTCGAGGGGTCGCCGCTGGAGGACCTCTTCGAATCCCTCGGCGGCGGACTGCTCGGAGACGTGCTGGAGTTCACCGTCGCCCACGAGGTCGGCCACCAGTGGTGGGGCCTGGCCGTGGGCAGCGACTCCATCGCCCACCCCTGGCAGGACGAGTCCCTGACGAACTACTGCGCCGTCCTGTACTTCCGCTGGGCGCACGGGGAGGAAGAGGCGAGAAAACAGCTCCAGGTGCATGTGGCCCTGCCTTACCGCGCCGGCAGGTGGCTGGGCGGCGGGGACGACCTGGCGGTGGACACACCGGCCGACGAATTCTCCAGCGCGACCCGGTTCCAGGCGGCCGTCTACTCCAAGGGCGCGCTTTTCTTCGAAGCCCTGGAGAAGCTGGTGGGCGCGTCCGCGTTCGAGCGTGGGCTGAAGAAATATTACGAAAGTTACGCGTTCCGCGAAGCGGCGCCGGAGGACCTGGTGGCCTCGTTCTCGGGCGGCGACGCCGAGGCGGTCGCGGCGCTCCACAGGCGCTGGATACTCGAGACCCACGCTGAGGAGGACATGGCGGCAGGCGCACCGGGGGCGGACATGCTCGACATGTTCGACATGCTCCTCAAGGGCCTGCCGGGCGGACCGGACCTGGACAGTCTCCGGGAGCTGCTGGAAGAGCTGGTGCCCGGCGGGTCGCCGCCGTGGATTCCCGACGGCCCTCACCCCGACAACAGGGAACCGGTGCTTCCCATCTGACGTGCCGCCTGCCGGGACGGAATCCGCCGGCGGGGTGGCCGGGCCCTTCACTCGGCGGCGGTCCGGGCCGTCCCCTGATGTGTCCCCTGATGTGTCCCCTGATGTGTCCCCTGATGTAATATAATGCGCGTCGTGGATCCCATCGAAGGAGGTACGAACGTGGAGGGTAAATACCCGTATTTCACCGAGGAGCACGAGATGCTCCGGCAGTCCGTGCGCGAGTTCGTCGAGAAAGAGGTCGCGCCCCATGTCGACGAGTGGGAGGAGCAGGAGGAGTACTCCATGGACGCCTTCCGCAAGATGGGCGAGATGGGCCTGCTCGGCCTGAGGGTCCCCGAGGAGTACGGGGGAGGCGGCTCCGACTACTGGTCGGTCGTGGTGATGTTCGAGGAGCTGATCAGGAGTGGGTGCAGCGGCTTCCTGACCGCGGTGGGGGTGCACACCGAGGTCGCCATACCGGCCATACTGCACCACGCGACCGAGGAACAGAAGCAGAAGTACCTGGTGCCCGCCGCCAGGGGCGAGAGCCTGGGGGCGCTGGCGGTCACCGAACCCGAGGCCGGGAGTGACGTTGCCTCGATGCTGGCCACCGCCGTCGAGGACGGCGATGACTTCGTGATCAACGGCAACAAGATCTTCATCTCCAACGGCGCGCGCGCCGACTGGGTGGTCGTCGCGGCGAAGACCGACAAGGAGGCCGGGTACGGCGGTATAACCGAATTCATCGTCGACGCCGGTACCCCCGGCTTCGAGGTAAGCCGCAAGCTCGACAAGGTCGGTCTGCGTTCGAGCGACACCGCCGAGCTGTTCTTCACCGACATGAGGGTGCCGAAGTCCGCTGTCCTCGGCGAGGTGAACAAGGGCTTCTTCCAGATCATGTCCAATTTCCAGCCCGAGAGGCTGTTGATAGCGGTGGGCGCTTACGGCGGAGCGGAGGGCGCGCTGGAGATGGCGATAAAATACGCCAGGGAGCGCAAGCAGTTCGGCAAGGCCATATCCCGGCACCAGCACAACGCCTTCAAGATCGCGGAGCTGGCCACCAAGGTGGAGGCCGCCAAGGAGCTGACCTACCGGGCCGCCGACATGTACAACCGCGGGCTGGACTGCCTGAAAGAGGTCTCCATGGCGAAGTGGTTCACGACGGAGGTTGCCAACGAGGTCACTTACCACGCCATGCAGATCATGGGCGGGTACGGCTACATGATGGAGTACCCCATGCAGAGGGCATGGCGCGACCTGCGCGTCCAGACCATCGTCGGCGGAACGACCGAGGTCCAGAAGTTGATCATCAGCCGGACCCTGGGCCTTTAGAAAAGACACGATTACGGACGGAAGGCGGCGTTCGCTTCAAGCGCCGCCTTCTCTTCTCCCCCGTTCCCGGGGCCTCTATCCATCGCCTGCGCGTCACATTCTCAACAAGCGTTTACAACCTTTCTTTTTGACTTCAAAAGCCAACTTCCTCACCACTATCCATAAACCTTCAACCTGAGGTTCATCGGGTATGGCGTCGAAAAATGGTTTTTCGTGAGAATTTTTATGTACGCGGCAGGAGCCTCTTTTCAGATGCTGGCGGAGGCTTCCAGCGCTCAGGTCGGCATGCCGATCGTCATCGTTTTTCAGCATTCTGAAGCGATTTTCCCGCAGGCAACCTTGCAGTCGGACCTGCCCCGGGAAGGAGCGCGGCCCGCAACGCCGGAGATATTGCTGGAAATAATTGGCATGACGGAAAAAGGGAAAAAAGATGCTTGAAATTAACTATTAAGTTGAGATGACAGTTAGAGCTGGAGTACATCAGAATACATGGGACCACGTGGACTGGTCCGAAGCGGTACGCCCTACGGCCGCTTTCCTGAAGAAGGTGACACCGTTCGTACTGGCCGTGGTCATGGTCGGTTCGACGATCTTCTTCGCCATGAGCTGTAAAGGGTCCACGGTGGCTTTCAGCAACGACGGCAAGGTCGCGTCGCTCAACGTTGAGGTCGCAGACGACCCCGCCGAACGGGCGAAGGGCCTCATGGGACGGAAGGACCTGCCGCCGGACAGCGGGCTGCTGTTCGATTTCGCCAGAGAGACGACGACGGGGTTCTGGATGAAGGACACTACAATCCCGCTCTCGATCGCGTTCATCGGCTCGGACGGCAGGGTCATCGCCATCGAGGACATGGAGCCCAACGACCTCACCCCGGTCCGCCCCGAGACTCCCTACCGCTACGCCATCGAGACCAACCGGGGCTGGTTCGCGGAGAACGGCATCACCCCGGGATTCAACGTCAGCATTGACATCTAGGGTACGGACGAGCCCCCTTTGAAGAACGGGCCCGGCGCAAACGCCGGGCCCGCTTCATCTCCGGTTACCGATTCGCTCTACGTGCCCAGCTCGACCACCGCGTTGGAGATGGCGATGTTGTCGGGCCGCTCGGCCGTCCTGGCCTGGAACAGCACTTTGCCGTCGCCGTTGTCCCACATCTCGGTAACGATGGTCTCCCCCGGGAACACCGGGCGGGAGAACCTGACCTGGACCGATTTGAACTTCTCCGGGTTGTCGTCGCAGAACGCCCCGAGCACAGCGCGGCAGGCGAAGCCGAAGGTGCACAGGCCGTGGAGTATCGGTTTCTCGAATCCGGCCATGCTCGCGAAGTTGGGGTCCGCGTGCAGCGGGTTCGGGTCGCCGGACAGCCTGTAGAGCAGCGCCTGCTGGGGCAGCGTCTTGGCCTCGATGACCTTGTCGGGCGCGCGGTCGGGGGGTTCCATGCCCGTGGTCGGGCCCTTCTCTCCCCCGAAGCCTCCCTCGCCCCGGACCAGGACCCCGAACCGGTTGAAGTAAACGATGTCACCGGCCTCGTCCACGGTCTCGGCTTCCAGCTCAATCAGGGCCATCTTTCCCTTGTCGTAGATGTTGGCGACCTTCGGGCGCGTGGTCAGCTTGCCGCCCCCGGCCGCAGGCTGCTTGCGCACCTCGAGATACTGCTCGCCGTGAAGTATCATCAGCGGGTTGATCTCGAGGCCATCGACGCCGAAGATGCTCATCAACGCCGGGAAGGGCGGCACGACGCCGAACGTCGGCAGCACCGAGAGGCCGGGCTCGTTCTCGTAGCAGAACTTGAGGTCGCCCGCCTCCGCGCCCGCGCCAACGCCCAGCGCGTAGAGGATAACGGTCTTGTGGTCATACTCGAACTCGAGCGCGGGCATTTCCGCGCCGCTGGCTTTCGCCACGTCTATCGGCATCAGGACACCTCCCTGTCAGTCGAGTTTGATGTGGCTGAGGGCGTGGCCCGTCTGAGCGGGAGCCGAGTCGTACTCGACTGCGCCCTCGAGAGCCGTGATCTCCGCAAGCTTGGCGGCTATGTCGTCCGGGGTCACCTTTTCGGGGTCTTCGAAGAAACACCCCGGGCCCTCGACGACCGCGGCGCGGCTGAAGTACCCGGCCCCGGCCACCATCATCGCGCCGGAGAGCTCGCATTTCTCGCTCACCAGGTAGGCGGCGAGCGGAGACACGAACTCCGGCTTCAGTTTCTCGATAACCTGGGGCGGCATGACCGTCGCGGTGAGCCTGGTGCCCGCCACCGGCACGAGGGTGTTGGCCTTGATGTTGTACTTCGCCCCTTCGAGCTTCACCGAGTTCATCATCCCCGCGATGCCCAGCTTCGCCGCGCCGTAGTTGGTCTGGCCGAAGTTGCCGTACAGGCCCGCGGCCGACGCGGTGGAGAGGATTCGCCCGTAGCCCGCGTCTCTCATGTGGGGGAGGGCGGCCTTGGTGCAGAAGAACGTCCCCGCCAGGTGCACCGCTATGATGAGGTTCCAGTCCTCGACCTCCATCTTGATCATGCTCTTGTCGCGGAGGATGCCCGCGTTGTTGATGAGGATGTCGATCTTGCCGAAGGAGTCGAGCGCCGTGGCGATGATCTTCTGCGCGCTGTCCCACTCCGAGACGCTCTCGTAGTTGGGGACCGCCTCGCCGCCCAGGGCCTTGATCTCGTCGCATACTTTCTGAGCGGGCGTGGAGTCGGCGCCCATGCCGTCCATGGCACCCCCGAGGTCGTTCACGACCACCTTCGCGCCGCGGCTCGCGAGCAGGAGGGCGTGTGCGCGTCCGAGGCCGCCGCCGGCTCCCGTTATCACGGCAACCCTGCCGTCAAACCTGATGTCGTCAGCCATATTCCATCTCCTTTCGTAGGTGCCACTTCGTGTGCCGTGCAAGATTGTATAACTTATCAACATCTCTTGCACATTGCGCCGCGCAAACGGCCGGAAGGCGCCGCGGCCGCCCGCGGGGTGGCGCCCGGGGCCTCCGCTGTTATTATTAGACGGGCGGCGGGGCATCCTCCCGCCGCCCGGGGTGGACCGGCCCGTTTACCGGGGTTGGGGCGCCTCCGGAGCGTGTTCCCGGAAGCGGATGGGGGTTTGACAGATGTACAGGGAGATGTTCGACCTGACGGGGAAGGTGGCTGTAGTAACCGGCGGCAGCAGGGGCATCGGGGAAGCGATCGCGATGGCCCTCGCTGAGTACGGCGCGAAGATAGTGCTCTCGAGCCGGAAGATCGAGGGGCTCAACGCGGTCAAGGACAGGATCGAGGCGGCCGGCGGAGAGGCCACGTGCATACCCGCGCACATGGGCAAGCCGGAATCGCTCCAGGCCGTGGTCGATGGCGCGGTCGAGGCTTACGGGAGCCTGGACATCCTGGTCAACAACGCCGCCACCAACCCGATTTTCGGCCCGATAATGGACACCACCGACGAGGGCGCCTGGGACCAGATCATGAACGTCAACGCCAGGGGGGTGTTCTTCCTCACCAAGGCGGCCGCCAGGGTGATGATGGAGAAGGGCGCAGGGGTTGTCATTAACGTGTCCAGCGAAGCCGCGGTGAAACCCACCCCGTTCCTCGGCATATACAGTGTGAGCAAGGCGGCCCTGGACATGATCACCAAGTCCTTCGCGCTGGAGCTCGGCGGCCAGGGCATTCGCGTGAACGGCATCGCCCCCGGGCTGGTCAAGACCCACTTCAGTAAAGCATTGTGGGCAAACGACGCCATCAGGCAGGTCGCCGAATCGAAGATACCGCGGGGCAGCATGGGGCGGCCGGAGGAGATCGGCGCCCTCGCGGTCTTCCTCGCGTCGGACGCTTCGAGCTTCATCAACGGACAGACCGTAATAGCCGACGGCGGCGCCCTGCTCGTCTGAACCGGGAGCGGAAGAGAGGTCGGGGTGGCACCCTTTCCATTTCTTTTCTGCACCCGCGGGAGGGCGCGGTCAGGCGCGCCATGGAGGTGGCGAATGAAGAAGTGGAAAAGGGAAGCGAGAAGTGAACGGCGCCTCCTGGCGGTCCTGCTGCTGGTGCAGGTGATGCTCGGTCATATCGTGGCCGGGGAGCACAGCCGCATCCGGCTGTTCCTGCTGAAGATCTTCGCGCGGTACGTGGAGGTCCCGGTGCTGCACCTGTCGTACCTGGCGTGCGTGGGGCGCCTGAAGTTCCTGTCGAAGTTCTTCCTGACCCGCCTGCTCCTCCTCTACCCCATCGCCTACCCGTTCGGGCACTACGGGGACACCGGCCGCCCGGTACCGGAGCCGGAGCTCCTCGACCTTATCGACTCGCTGAAGGGTCCGATCGCCGTGGGCCCCTGCCGCTGCCGGATGGGCCACAGGGCCTGCCCCCACCCCATGGAGACGGATATCGTCATCAAGACCGGCACCGATGTCTGGCTGGACGCCTTCCCGTTCGCCTACCGCCGGATCGAGAAGGAGGAGGCGAAGGCGATCGTCAGGGAGTGCGCGTCGCAGGGGATGTTCCACATGGTCTTCCTGCACTGCCTGCTGGGGGGCGCCGTGAACGAGTACGTTATCTGCAACTGCTGCACCGACGGCTGCGTCCCTTACATCTTGAACAGGACGCTCGGGCAGAGCGTGTTCCCCCTGGTGAAAGGAGACTGGAGGGCCGTGGTGGACGCCGGCCGCTGCGCCGGGTGCGCCAGGTGCGTGGAGGTGTGCCCGTTCGACGCGCGAAGGCTCGAGGAGGGGACACCGCTGGTCATGGATTGCTTCGGCTGCGGCCTGTGCGCCTCCGCCTGTGAGGCGGGCGCCACCACCATGCGCCCGGCCTGAGGCGCGAGAGCGCTTCCTCGGGCTCCTCTTCCCCGGTGTGTCGAGGTACGGCGCCGGGACGCGCCTCGCGGGGGCTCAGCGCTCTTTGCCCGGGAAATCGACCTGCTCGAGGATGCTGCCGATCATCCCGCCCGGGTAGCCCGAGGTCATGTGAGCCGGCGAGTTGCCGCCCCAGGTGATGCCGCCCACGCAGAAAAAGCTGAGGTTGCCGCAATCCTCCATGTGTGGGATGACGGTCGAATTCCTGCACAGCGACATGTCGGCCACCGCGTTCCTGGCCAGCTTCTCGAACAGGGCGCTCACGCGATAGTCGTTGAACAGTCTCCTCGTGGCCTCGTCGAACCTGTCCCAGCGCTTGAGGACGTCCAGGGCGCGGTTGGAGGTCCGCGAGAGCAACAGCCTGGCGCTCAGGCCGTGCCCCCCGATGCCGGTTGCGGTGCGCCCGATCTGGCCGCTGTACCGTTCCGTCAGCGCGCCGTCCCCCAGCCTGGCCGCGAGCTCGCGCAGCCGGGCGGGCCTTCCGCGCACGATCACCACGTCGAGAACCTCCTCGATGCGCCACAGGGGAGCGACCCGCACCGCCGCCACGGGCCACTCGAACCTCGGCTCGAGGCTCCTCTCGAACTCGTTCTCCGGCTCCTTCAGCCCCAGCACCACCGGGGACCACTTGCAGGTCTCGATCGAGCCCGGCTCCACCAGGAGGTCCTCGCCGTACGTGGCGCGCCTTACCGCGTCGCACCACGCGACGCCCTGGTATCGCCGGCCCTCGCATCGCGACGCGTCCTCGAGCACCTGGACCCCTACGACCGGCAGTTCGAGTTCTATGGCCTCCATGTCTTTCCTTGCCTGTGCGCGGCGTGCCTCAGGGCGCGGGCGCCCCGGGCCGCTCAGTCTATCTTCTTGAACATCTTCCGCGGGCGTCCGCAGATCGGGCAGCGTTCCGGGGGCTCGCCCTCGACGGTGTTGCCGCAGTACTGGCAGACGTAGTAGTCGACTTCCTCGTTCTTCCCCAGTCCGTCCAGCGCCTTCCTGTAGAGCCCGGCGTGGATCTCCTCGACCTGGTTGGCGTTGTCGAAAGACTCCGCCGCCGCCCTGTTGCCCTCCTCCTTCGCCCGCTCGATCATCGCCGGATACATCGAGGTGAACTCGTGGGTCTCCCCGGCGATAGCTTCCTCGAGGTTGTCGGCGGTGCCGTTGATTCCGCCCATGACACCGAGGTGCGCCAGGGCGTGTACCGTCTCCGCGTCGGCGGCGGCCCTGAAGAGCTTCGCCACCTGGGCGTAGCCCTCTTCGTCCGCCTTCTTCGCGAATGCCAGGTAAGTCCTGTTCGCCTGGGACTCACCGTCAAACGCCGCCTTCAGGTCGTCCAAGGTTGACATGCCGCTCTCCTTTCCGGGAATGGGCGCCCGGACCGTTCGCCCCGCCGGGCCACGTTGTCGGCCCGAACACGATTATACAGCCTGCTCCACCGGGCCGGGGAACAGGAAATCGCGCGGCCGGGGTCCCGGGGATGGCGGGCTCGCCCCCTCCACACGTTACGTCTCGACGAACTCACCGGTGACCATGTAGCGTACGTTCTCCCCGATGTCCACGGCATGGTCGGCTATTCTCTCGATGAACCTGGCGACCATCACCACCCTGATAACGAGCTCCAGCTCCTCCTCGCTGTCCTTGTTGTAAGAGGTCAGAAAGGCCCGGTTGATCCGGTCCACGGTGTCGTCCATGGCGGACAGGGACTCCGCCTTGGCGGCATCGTGTTCCTTGAAGGCGTCGATGGAGGTGACCAGCATTTTCGAGGAACGCTTGAACATCTCGTCCATGTTCTCCCTGATCCAGGGGGAGAGGGTGTAGCCCTGCAGGTTGCGTATCGCCTTGCTGATGTTAACGCATAGGTCGCCGACGCGCTCCAGGTGCACGGCCAGGCGCATGATCACGATTATGGTCCGCAGGTCGATGGCGACCGGGGCCTGCCTGGCGAGCAGCTCGATGCCCGCTTCCTCGATCCTGGAGACGAACTCGTCGGGGACGTCGTCGCCCTCGATGATCGACTCCGCGGCCGCCGCGTCGAGCCGGGCGAACGCCGCTCCGGTGCGGTCGACGATGTCTACGGTCGTGTTGGCCATCTTCAGGAGCTCGAGGTACAGATCGTCGAGCTGCTGGTGGAACGTCTTTCGAATCTTCATGCGCAGGTGGCCCCTTCCCCTATCCGAACCGCCCGGTGATGTACCGCTCCGTTCGTTCGTCGGCGGGGTTCGTGAAGATGAAGCTGGTCTCCCCGTATTCTATCAGTTTTCCGGGCCGGCCCTGCTCCTGCACGAGCATGAAAGCGGTGTAGTCGCTCACCCTGGCCGCCTGCTGCATGTTGTGGGTTACTATGACTATCGTGTAGTTCTGTTTCAGCTCGACCATCAGGTCCTCGATGAGCTGGGTCGCCACCGGGTCGATGGCGGAGCAGGGCTCGTCGAAGAGGATGACCTCGGGCTGGACCGCGATGACCCTGGCGATGCACAGCCTCTGCTGCTGGCCCCCCGAAAGACGCATCCCCGACTCCTGCAGCGTCGATTTCACCTCGTTCCAGAGCGCGGCTTTTTTGAGGCTCTCCTCCACGATGCCGTCGAGCCGCTCCTTGTCCCTGATCCCGATCAGCCTGGGGCCGTAGGCGACGTTCTCGTAGATGCTCTTGGGAAACGGGTTCGGCCTCTGGAACACCATCCCGACCCTGCGCCGCAGCCCGATCGTGTCGTAACCCGGGGCGTAGATGTTCTCTCCGTCGAGGCGAACCTCCCCCTCCACTCTCACGCCCTCGACGAGGTCGTTCATGCGGTTCAGGCAGCGCACCAGGGTGCTCTTGCCGCAGCCCGATGGGCCGATCAGCGCGGTTATCCGGCGCGACGGAATGTCCAGCGTTACGTCCTCGATGGCCTTGAAAGGCCCGTAGAACATGGTCAGGTCCGCTATGCTCATCTTGTTCTCGCCGGCGCCCGGGCCCGGCGTTTCGCGGATATCCATCATCCTCCCAGGAGCTTCTTCTGCTGGTATTTCCTGCCGGCGTATCGGGCGATGAAATAGATCGCCAGCACCATCAGCAGCAGCAGGGCCGCCCCGCCGTTGACGATCCTGACGTAGTCCCCCCTGCCCTCGGTCTGCGCGTACCAGACGTACCCCGCGAGTGGGGCGGCGGTATCGAACGGGCTCACCGGCATGGTCCTGACGAACAGGCCCGTCGTGTATATGACCGCGGCGGACTCCCCGACTATCCTGCCTATGGGGAGAATCGTCGCCGTCAGAATCCCGGGCATGGCACTGGGGATCACCACCTGCCGTATGGTAGTCCACTTCCCGGCTCCCAGGCTCATCGACGCTTCCCGGTAAGTCATGGGCACCTGCCTGATGGCCTCCTCCGTGCCCCGCAGCAGTATCGGCAGGTTCAATATCGCCAGGGTGCACGCGCCGGCCAGGAGGCAGTAGCTCCACCGGAAGTGGACGACAAACAGGGCCATCCCGAACAGCCCGAACACTATGGACGGCAACGTCGCCAGCGTATCCAGGCAGAACCTGATGAATCCCGTCAGCTTCCCTTTTTTCGAGTACTCCGAGAGGTATACCGCCGCGCCTATCGATACCGGGAGCGATATCACGAGCGTCAGCGCGACCAGGTAGAGCGTCGAGACGACCATGGGAAAGATGCCGCCTCCGCTCCTGATCGCCTCGGGCCTGCCGAAGAGGAACCTCGGGTTGAGCGCCGTGAGCAGGCCGCGGGCGAATATCTCCAGGATTATGAAGACGAGCAGCGCCACGGTTATCAGGCCCAGCGCCCAGAAGACCGCGGTTGCGACTCTGTCGGCCCGCGCCCCTTTCACCCCGCACCCCTCCTCCGGGAGATTACCCTTATGCAGAGGATGAGGGCGACCGAGAGCAGCAGCAGCATCAGCGCCTGGGAGAAAAGCGCGGAGCGGTAGAGGCCGGTGGCCTCTCCCATGTCGGTGACGATGCGCGTGGTCAGCGTGCTGGTGCGCTGGAGCGGCGAGACGGCGAACCCCCGCGCGTTGCCGATCACCATCTGGACGGCCATGGTCTCCCCTATGGCCCTGCCCATTCCAAGGATCGTGGCGACGATGAGACCATCCCTGGCGGAGGGCAGCAACACCTTGCGTATGGTGTACCAGCGGGTCGCGCCCATCGCCGTCGAAGCCTCTTCCAGCTCATGAGGGACCGCCTTGAGCGTCTCGGCGCTCAGCGTCGTGATCGTGGGAAGGGACATGACCACCAGCACCAGCGAAGCCGCCAGTATCCCGTAGCCCGCTGAACCGGTCACGCGGGCGACAGCCGGGACAAGCAGGGTCAGGGCGAACCAGCCCAGGACGACGGACGGTATCCCCGCGAGGAGCTCTATGCCCCGCCTGACTACCCTGGCGATGCCGTCCGGCGCCACCTGGTCGATGAAGACCGCCGTCCCGATGCCCAGCGGCGCCGCCAGCGACATCGCGAAGACCGTGGTAAGCAGCGTCCCCCAGGTGAACGCCAGCATGCCGTAACTGCCCGCCTCGGGCCTGCCCGGGTCGGGGGCCCAGTCGGTCGAAAGGAACAGGCCCTTGACGCCGAACCTGCTGATGGAGGGCCACGCCTCCCTGAAGATAAACAGCAGGATCAACAGCACCGCGAAGAAGGAGAGCGACGCGCACATGAAGACCAGAAGCTTCAACCAGCGGTCGCCGTCCCCCGCGGTGATGGATTTCATGACCGACGCCCGCCCGAACCGCGGCTCGACACGGCTCATTCCTTCATCACGTCCTTCACCGGGATATACTCGGTAGCCACGATCTCCCGCTGAAAATCATCGCTGAGAACGAGGTCGATGTATCCCTCGAGCGCCCCTTCGGGCCGGCCCATGGTGATCATGTGCAGGAACCGGGCCAGCGGATACCTGCCGCTCGCCGCGGTCCTCCGTCCGGGAGCCACCCCGTCCAGGCGGAGGGCCTTGATGCGGTCGTTCACGTACCCCGACGAGACGTACCCGATGGCGCCGACGGTCGCGGCGACGACCTCCCGCACGACCCCGTTGCTGGCCGACTCGATCGCCGAGGCAACGCAGAGGACCCGCCTGTCGGCCGTCGCGCCCAGGGCTTTCCGGTCGAACATCTCCCGCGTGCCCGAGGCCTGGTCCCGGACAACGACCACTATCTCCCGGTCGGGCCCGCCGACGTCCTTCCAGTTGGTGAAGCCGCCGGTGAATATCGCCCTGACCTGCTCGGCGGTGAGGTTCCTGACGGGATTGGCCGGGTTCACGACCAGGGCGATCACGTCGAAAGCCACCTTGAAGTCCACCAGCCTGCCCCCACCCTCGCCGGGGTTGAGGTCGCGCGAGCTGTTCACCAGGTCGACGACGCCCTGTTCGAGCTGGGCAATCCCGACGCTCGAGCCTCCACCCTGTATCTCCACCTTCGCCGCCGGGTTGAGCGCGGTGAACCGCACCGCCGCCTCCTGCGATACGGGCAGCAGGGTCGTCGAACCGGACCCTTTGACCTTTCCCCTGTAGCCCGGGACCCGCCGCGGGGCGCAACCGCACGGCGCCAGGGCGAGGGAACAGGCCAGCAGGAGACATGCCGCCCGCACGGCGCTCGCGGTCACATGCTTGCCTTTCATGGCTCGGAATGTAACATGCCGCTGGTTCAGCCCGGGTTACGGAAGACTTAAGAACAGGTTATTTTTTTGACCCGGAGCGCCGAACGTGAACCGGCTCGAGGCTTCGTAGTCGAACCGACGCTCCTCGGGGACGGGGGACGGCCCGGAGGCCTGGCAGATTCCCGGGCCGGAGCAGCGGAAAGGACCGCGTGGCCGGCACACCTTTCCCGGCGCTTTCAGGACGGGTCCGACTGATCGGAACGGTCGGGCCGCCGGCCGGGGCCGGCGGGGAGGACGAGGAAGAAGCTGGAGCCCTTCCCGATCGAGCTCTCCATGTGGACCCTGCCGCCGTGATACTCGGCGGCGTGTTTGACGATGGACAGTCCGAGACCGGTGCCGCCGGTCTCGCGCGACCTCGCTTTGTCGATCCTGTAGAAGCGCTCGAAGACCTTCGACCGCTCGTCGAACGGTATCCCGATGCCGGTATCCGAGACGACGATCGCGACCTCGTCCTCCGACAGGTCGGCCTTCAGCTCCACCTTTCCCCCGGGGACGTTGTACTTGATGGCGTTGTCCAGCAGGTTCGAGCATGCGGTCTTGATCAGTTTCCGGTCTCCCTCGACGGGTATCCTCCCGCCGACGGTTACCGTCGACACCTCCACGGAACAGTCCGAGGCGAGGGCGGACTTCTCCCCGGCGACCTCCTCGAGCAGCTCCAGCACATCGAACGACCCACGGGCCGCCGCCCGGCACTTCGGCTCCTCGAGGCGCGACAGCACCAGCAGGTCCTCGATTATCTGAGCCAGGCGCGAGCTCTCGCGGTCCAGGTCCTTCATGAAGCGCCCGGCCGTTTCCGGCTCGGAGACCGCGCCCGCGCCCAGCGCTTCCACGACCGCCCGCATGTTCGAGACCGGCGTGCGCAGCTCGTGCGATACGTTGGCGACGAAATCACTCCTGACACGCTCGAGCCGGCGGCGCGCGGTGATGTCTTCCAGTATGCAGACGACCCCTGACGTCGCACCTTCCTCTCCAGCAATGGGGCTCGCCAGCACCTTGAGCGTCCTCCGGCGGGGCAGGCTTATTGATACCTCGTCGCTGTGTTCCTCCCCGGCGCCGGCCTCTTCGATCGCGCAATCGATCGCGGGGCTGTGGTGGATCTCGGTGAACGTCCGCCCGAGGGCGTACCTCTTGCTCGTGCCCAGCAGCCTCTCCGCCGCAGGGTTGATCATCCCGGTCCGCAGATCCGGGCCGACAACGATGATGCCGACGGGGGTGTTCTCCAGAACCGCCTCGAGGCTGTCCCTCTCGCGCTCGAGCAGCCGGATCGTCTCCCTCGCGGCATGCCCGATGGTGTCGATATCGTGCGCGAGCTCCGCCATCTCCCGGAACCGGGGCTGGGGCATCCTGTCGAGCTCGCTGCCGGCGACAATGGTTCTGAGGCCGGCGCCCAGCTCGCGCAGGTCCCTGACGAGCGTACGCTGTGTAAGGATGGTCACGACGCCCAGGCCCACCAGCAGCAGCCCCAGCCCGACCATCACGGCGATCGCCTCGGGCAGCCTGGCGTTGATGGTGAAGGTCAGGGCGAAAGCCACCATCATCGCGATGATGACCAGCCCGAGCGCGTACCTGACAATGATGGTCCTCTTGAGGCTTCGCACCTAGTCGTTCTCCTCCTCCGGCGCCACCAGCCTGTAGCCCGTTCCACGCACCGTCTTCAGGTGTCGGGGCCTGCCCGGGTCGGCCTCGATCTTCTCTCTGAGGTGGCGCACGTGGACGTCCAGCGTCTTGCTCGACCCGCAGAAATCTCCCCAAACCGACGCGAGCAGGTGCTCGCGAGCCACCACCCTGCCCGCCCGGGCCATCAGCGCGTCCAGCACCCCGTACTCGATGGGCGTCAGCTCGACGGGCTTCCCCCGGACAGTTACCTGGTGGCGCTCCCTGTCGAGGCGGATGTCGCCGCAGGTGGCGGCCGCTCCCATTTCCGCACCGCCTTCCCTCGCCCGCCTCAGTATCGTTTTTATCCTGGCCAGCAGCGTCCTCATGTTGAACGGCTTGGTGATGTAATCGTCGGCGCCTGTCTCCAGGCCGAGAACTTCGTCGAGGTCGGAGTCCTTCGCGGTCAGCATGACGATGGGAACCCGGGAAGCGCGGCGTATCCGCCTGCAAACCTCGAGTCCGTCGAGCGAAGGGAGCATGATGTCGAGCAGCACGAGGTCCGCGCCCCCGTTCTCGAAGGCGCCGAGCCCCTCCGCGCCGTCGTGGACCGCCTCGACCTCGTAGCCTTCTTTGCCCAGCGTGTACTTGAGGGCTTCCGCGAGGGCGGTCTCGTCTTCAATGATGAGGATTCTTTCCATCGGGCCCCTCCGCTTCGCCTACATCATAGAGCATCCCGACCGCGAAAGCCCGGTCAGTTCCGGTCACCCGGCGCGACGGCGCCGGGAGGTGCGGCGTGTTTACACGGAAACCTCGCCGTTGTAGAATCTACGGGCTTCGTAGGCTAATAGTGTAGCCTTAACGGTCAGAGTATTAAGTGACACCGGAGGCGGAGGTGAGGCAATGCCGGCGAAACAGGAGATGGTAGTCGCCAACGTGGTGGTCCCGCTCGACTTCACGTACAACTACCGCGTGGGTCCCTACATCGAGCGGTACATCAAAGGTCTCGGGGAGAAGAAGATCCTCGGGACCAGGTGCAGCGGTGACGGCTCGGTGGTGGTCCCCCCGAGGAAGATCTGCGGGCGGTGCAACAAGGCCATGGACGAGTACGTCGAAGTCGGCCCGGAGGGCACGGTGGAGAACTTCACCGTCGGCCATGTCAGGCTCGACAAGGGGCTCGTGGAGAAGGCCGACCGGGAGTACGTCATCGGCCTGGTCAAGCTCGACGGCGCGACGTCGCTGCTTCCCGCGCTCATCGGGGGCGTCTCCCCGGACGACGTCAGGAAGGGCATGAGGGTCAGGGCGGTGTTCAAGGACCCCGCGGAAGACAGCCTCGGGGACCTGGTTCATTTCGAGCCGGCGGGATAGGGGGTGACGACATGGACAAAGTGGCAGTGGTGGCACAGGCCCAGGTCATGAGCGGCGCGATAGGGATTCCCCGCGAGCGCATGCTCTACGAGACCGTGAAAAGCCTCTACGACGAACTCGGCATCACCAGGGACGACATCGGAACGTTCGTGCTCAACTCCAACTGCTTCGAAGCCGGGCGCACGATCGCCAACGTTTTCGAGGACACGCCGGTCGGCGCTTACATGAAGGACGAGACCCACGTCGATTCCGACGGTCTGTGGGCGGTGGCGTACGCGGCGATGCGCGTCATGTCCGGCAACTACGACACCGCGCTCGTGGTGGGCAACAGCTGCGGCGCCTCCACGTTCCGTCCCTACCTGATGATGGACTATCAGCTCAACCCCGTCTACGACCGCCAGCTCGGGCTCCTCAACGAGCTCTCGACGGCGGCGCTCCAGGCAAGCGCCTACCTGGACAGGTTCGACGCCGGCGAGGAGGCCCTGGCCGAGATCGCCGCGAGGTGCCTGCGCAACGCCGCGAACAACCCCAACGCGGTCCGCTCGAACCCCGGAGCGTCGGCGGATGAAGTGCTGGCGAGCGACCGCCTCTACGACCCGCTCCGGGAGCTTATGTGCTACCCGTTCACCGACGGGGCCTGCGCGGTGATCGTCGCTTCGGAGAAGCGCGCCAGGGAGCTCACCGACAGACCGGTGTGGATCAGGGGGATGAGCAGTTCGGTCGACTCGTACTACATTGGAGAGCGCGACCTCGCCACGTCCAGGGCGACGAAGCTCGCCGCCGGGAGGGCTTACGGCATGGCCGGCATCAGCGACCCGGCCGGCCAGATCGACGTCGCTGAAGTGGGAGCCAAGTTCGCCCACCAGGAGCCGATAATATGCGAGGCCCTCGGGCTTTTCCCCGAGGGCAGCGCCGGGAAGGTCGCCGCCGACGGCACGGCCGAAATCGGCGGCGCGATGCCGGTCTGCCCCTCGGGGGGCGGGCTCGGCGCCTACCTGTTCACGGCCGCCGGCCTGGTGAGGGTCGCCGAGTGCGTGCGTCAGCTCCAGGGGACCGCCGGAGACGCGCAGGTGGCGGACGCCAGGACCGCCGTGGCACACGGCCAGGACGGTTTCTGCGCCCAGCACGACGCCGTCATGGTCCTGAGCACGGAGGAGGGATGAGAACATGAGAAACGTTGGAGTAATAAGCGTCGGCTACACGCCGGTGTTCGTGAGCAAGCGCAAGGACGTCAACATCGCCGAGATGATCAGCGAAGCCGTGGGCGCGGGCCTGCGCAACGCCAACATGACCCCCGACGACATCGAGGCGATCGCTTTCGGCAACATGCAGACGTTCGAGGGCGTCAACATGCCCCACCTCTGGGCCACGGAGTACTGCAGGGCTCTCGATAAGCCTTACATCCGCATCTCCACCGGCGGCACCACGGGCATGTCGACCCTGCACTCGGCGTACTACCACGTAGCAAGCGGAATGCACGACGTCGTGATGGCCGTCTCCTGGGAGAAGCAGTCCGAGGGCGACTCTCAGGTCGGTCTCTCGGGCATCGTGATGCCCGAGGCCCTCGCCATGATTCAGCACGGGATGGACCTCTTCGGCGGCAAAGGGATGGGCTTCGGCGGCGGTGGCTCGACCGGCGCCGCGGCGTACCAGGCGACGAGCTACCTGCACCACTCGGGCGCCTCCCCCGAGCACATCGACAAGATGGCCGCCCTGGAGCGCAGCAACGCGGCGCTGAACCCGTACGCCCACCTTCGCAAGAAGACCACCGTGGAGGACGTACAGGAGACCCCGTTCATCGCCTGGCCGCTCCGGTTCGGGCACACCTGCCCGACCAGCGACGGCGCGACGGTGATGATCCTCGCCTCCGAGGACAAGGTGGAGAAGTACGCCGACGCGGTCGCCTGGATCAACGGCGTGGGGTGCGGCACTTCCGACCCCGCCACAGGCAACTTCATCGAAGGCCAGATCACCGACCCCGCCGTCCAGCTGGCGGCGAAGATGGCCGCGGACAAAGCGTTCGCGATGGCCGGCATCAAGGACCCCACGAAAGAGGTCGACATGGCCGAGATGTACAACGGCTTCGCCCACCAGTCCCTGATGTGGCTGGAGAAGCTGGGGCTGTGCAGTGAAGGCGAGGCCCACGTCATGCTCGACCGGGGCGCCCTGGACATCGACGGCGAACTCCCGACCAACGCGAGCGGTGGGGTATTCTCGACCAACGCGATAGGCGCTTCGGCGATGAACAGGCCGGCGGAATGCGCGCTGCAGATCATGCGCAGGATAGAGGGCGGACACCAGATTCCAGGGAAGGTAAAGAACGCCGTATCGCACGGGTGGGGCGGCATGTTCCAGTACGTCACGGTCACGGTCCTGGGCGACGAGCCCCGGCGCGGCTAGGGCGGGGAGGTGGACGAAATGACATTCGAGATGGGCGAGGAGACACGCCAGGTCCAGGGCACCTGGGATGTGTCCACCTACAGGTACATGGTCGACGGCGGCGGCCTCAGGCTGCTGGTCGACAGCATGAAGGAGAGGAAGATCCGCGGCATCAAGTGCCACCAGTGCGGGACCGTATACGTACCCGCTCCGACGTTCTGCCGGAAGTGCTTCATCGACATCGACGAGGTCGTGGAGGTCAAGGACACCGGCGTTGTCATGAGCTACTGCGTGGAGATGGCCGACGTGAGAGGCAACCCCATCGACATCCCCCGCATCGCGGCGATGATACAGCTCGACGGGGCGGACACCTGGGTCACCGGCACCATAGCCGGCATCGACTGGAAAGACGCCAGGGTCGGGATGAGGGTGAAGACGGTGTGGGTGGACGAGCCGGTCGGGAGCCTGTCGGACATCGACAGGTTCGAGCCGCTGTGAGCGGGCCGCGACGCATCGGGAAAGGCGGGCGAAAGCCCGCCTTCTCTTTTCCTGAAGCGCGGCGCCCGGCTTCTCAGCGCGCCGCCAGGGACTCCTCGTGCATGCGCACGAACCGGTCCATCCCCGGGGATTTCACGTGCACCGGACGGGCGATGGCATCGAAGCTCGCGTACTCGTCGAACCTGAGCACCGGCCATCCTCTCTTCCTGTTGGCGAGCCTGAGCTTGAACTGGGGGTTCACCAGGACGGGGTGGCCCACCGCGTCCAGCAGGGGCAGGTCGCTGGCGCTGTCCGAGTAGAACCAGCAGTCGGATATGTCGACCCCGCGCTCGCCGCAGAAATCCAGGGCCATCTCCAGCTTGCCCTCCTGGAACGCCATCGGCCCCACGATCTCGCTGGATATGCGGTCGCCCCTGGTCGGTGTGGGCGTGGCCAGGTAGTCGTCGGCGCCCAACTGGGCCCGCACGCGCTCGGCCACGTACTCCCCGGCCGCGGTGGCTATGACCGTGGTGTGCCCTCGCGCCTTGTGGTCGGTTACGAGATCGGCGCCCCGCCGGTAGAGCCTCGGCACAATGTAGAGCTCGAACCCCCGGTCCATCATGTCAATCATCTCGAGGACCGTGTGCCGGCCCATTTCGTCGAGGACCTTCCTGTACGCGGCTTCCCGGGGGAAGCGGTTGAGCTTGTAGAGCACCGAGTACCAGGCCACGACCAGCAGCACCTTTTTATCCATCAGCTTCTCGCGAATCATCTGCTTCGCGTACAGCGTACCGTTCGCCCCGTCGAGCAGCGTATGGTCCAGGTCGAAAAACGCTATAGTCATGCCCGCCCCTTGAATCGTATGCTTTCGAGTTCTCTGTCCACTTCCACCTCGAGCGCGCCGACGCGACAAAGGCCTTCCCGGCGAGCGCGCCGGCCCCGGCGGGGTCTCCCCGGAGCGGCCGCCCGGGCGGCCCTCAAGTAAGCTCCAGGAACTCGTCCCCCGGCTCCCGGGCGGCGGCCCCTTCCCTGTATACGGTCGTCGCCCCGCCTCCCTCCTTGCGCAGGGAGAGGAGCACCGCGCCGCCGATGATCAGCAGGATCGAGCCCAGGCGCAGGGAGATCATCAGGGTGCCCTGGGGAAACGGCTCCTTGAAGGCGATGAAACCGACCACCGTGGGAATGAGGTTGCTGAAGCCGGTCACCAGCGGGACGACAACGATCGCCGAACCCCGCTGGAGCGCGGTCTGAAACAGCACCATCGACACAACCGTGATGAGCACGGCGACCCAGAAGAACGAGGAGAAGAGGAACCCCGCCGCCCTGTACTCACCCCAGCGGTTGCCGATATCCGTCCAGGCCATCTTGGTGAAAATCGCCGTGAGGCCCACCAGGCAGCCGACCCCGATCCCGATGAAAGAGGAGGTCCTCTCGTCCTTTCGCACCAGCGCCATGAACAGCGTCGATATCGCCACGCTCATCATCATGACGATGAAAAACCAGAGTATCACCGGCCGGTACTCGGTCGTGGTCACGCGCGTTCCCACGAGCGTCACCCCCAGCATCAGGACCCCCGCGACTATCGAGACGATCCCCAGCCAGTCGACAACCGACGCCTTCTCCTTCAACCTGGTTATGGCCAGGAACACCAGCAGGCAAATCCCGGCGGCGTTTATCGGTTGGACGACGGAGAGCGGGGCGAACGCCACCGCGACGTTGTGGAGCCACGCCCCCCCTATCTGAAGCCCCTGCGCCGCGAGCCACGGGGTGCAGGCCAGGAACGCCCGTATGGTCTTGATGACGCCTTCTTCGCCGATGCGCGGCAGGAACCCCAGCTGGCGTTTCTGGAGGTAGTTGCTGTAGTTGATAAGGATGGTAGCCGCGAGCGCGAGGCTGACGCCGATGGCGAGCTTCATCCGGAATGGCCTCCAGGGGTGATACCGAACAAGTGCTTACGCGCCTCCCCGGGCATCCCGCCTTCCGCTCCCGGCGAGCTTGGCCCTCGCGGATTTGACCATGTCCTCGCAGACGTACTCCTTGCACACCGTCGGCTGGAAGCGCACGCGCAGCATGCAGAAGCCCGTCTCCGGGTCCCTCCAGCGGCAGGGCTCGGCCCACATCCAGTCCCTCTTGAAGCCAAACCGCTCTTTTTCGTCCTCGAGCAGGGCGATGCGCCCCTCCTCGTTGGGGCGCTCGCAGCACCACCCCTCGCACTCGGCGCAGGCGTCTTTGCCAAGAGACTGGCACCTCCTGCAAAGGTGGGGCTCCATGTCCCAGTAGACCTTGTCGAACTCGCGCCCGCACGCGTCGCACTTCACCTTCATGTCTTCCCCCGCATGCCCATTGTCGCGCTTCCCGCGGCGAAATGAGATTCTACACTATCACGACGGACGCTTCACTTACCGGAGGCCGGGGCCGGAAGCGCCGGGACTCAGGCGGCTTGCGTGGAGCACGGGGAGCACGCGCCCGCCCGCACCTGAAGCCGCCCCGGACCCCGGCGGGCCGCCCAGGACGGCGGCCGGAACCCCGAGGGAGCATGTGGCGCCCCGCTTGCCCTGGGGAGTGTCCATGTACATCGCGCGCTCGGCGATGACGTAGCCGCCGGACACCACCCTGGTGGAAACCTCGCAGGCACAGTAGTCGTTCACCCGGACGCTGGCCCTGGAGGTCGGCGCCAGCTCCATCTCCGGCCCCGGGACTTCGCCCTGCGGCGTCATGAACGTAAGCGCGAAGCGGGCGGGGGCGTCCCTGTCGGGGTTCATCACCAGCACCCACTCCTCGAAGCCGGGGAAGGTGCACCCCTCGGGGAGCAGCCAGTCCCTGCTGGCGTAAGCCGACCCCAGGGAGCAGTGCGAGCCCCGCTTCCCGTCGGGGCTGGATACGTACTGCGCCCGTTCGGCGACGACCTTCTGGTCCTCCGACCCCGTGAACACAACCGTCGAGACGTCCCTGTCGGGCGCGTAGTCGTTCACGCGAAACGAGGCGCGCCTCCCGGGAGGCAGCTCCTCCAATGGACCACGAATCGCCCCGGCCGGGGTGAGGAAGTACAGTTCCACCCGGACGGGGTCGGCCGTCGGATTCTGCACGAGCACCCACTCCTCGTAACCCGGCCGGGTTGCCCCCTCCGCCAGGCCCCACGCCCCGGCCAGCTCGGAGGAACCCACGGAGTTGTGGCACCCTGCCTTCCCGTCGGGAGTTTCGACGTACACCGAGCGCTCGGCGACGACACCGTAACCGTCGCTGGTGCAGCGCACCACCGCCGAGACGTCGGCGTCGGGCACGTACTCGTTGACGTGGACGTTCTGCCTGCTGTTCGGGGCGAGGTCGAGGCGCGGCCCGCTCCTCTCGCCCTGGGGTGTATGGAATGTCACCGCGGCGGTGACGCGCTCGTTGAACGGGTTCATGACCAGCACCCACTCGTCGTAACCCGGCCAGGTGGCGCCCTCCGCCAGGTACCAGGTGTCGGCGACGGCCTGCGCCCCGACCGAGTCGTGCGCGCCCCACTTCCCGTTCTCCCCCGAGAAGTACATCGCCCTCTCCGCGCAGACCGGGGGACCGTCCACGGCCAGGACCGCGGTAGACACGTCGGCGTTCGGAACGAACTCGTTGACGTGGACGCTGAGCCTGCTTGACGGTGGCACGCTGACGGTCGGACCGCCCACCTCTCCGCCCGGCGTCAGGAACTCCAGCCTGACGGTGGAGGATGATTTCCCGGGGTTCTGCAGCAGGACCCACTCGTCGAAGCCGGGCCAGGTCGCCCCTTCCGCGAACAGCCAGTCCGCGGCGGCGTTGGAGGGCGGTCCCACCGTGAAAGTCCTGCCGTTCGAGCGCCTGCCCTCCCAGTCGTACACGCAGACGCTCCCCGTCCTGGCGCCGGAGGGAACCCGGACCCGGATGCGCCGGTTGGACCAGGTGACCACCTTCCCGGAAGCGCCGCCCTGGAAGCCGACCCGCGCCGATCTGCGGCAGGCGCCCAGGTTGTCGCCCTCGATTGTGACGGCCTGGCCGGGGCCGCCGACCAACGGGGTGACCGAGGAGACCCCGGGCGCGGAGTCCCTGTCGGACATGTGCCAGGCCTCCCAGGCGTGGTTCTGCACGAAGCCGTAGCTGAGCCAGATCCGTCCGTTCCCGTTCCACCGGGGCCCCCAGGAGTTGATCACCAGGAACCCTCCCCGCCCCGGCCCCCCGGCGTTGTCGTCGTACCCGGCGACGAACACCGCGTGACCCCCGAGGGTAGAGCCCGGACCGCTGTGGTCGTAGTACGGCGAGGCCGGGTTGGAACCGTATCCGGGGAAGTCCGAGTATATCGGGATGCCCATGACGAGGGGGTTGCCCGCGTTGATCCAGGCTTTGAGGCCGCTGACGGCGTCGGGGTCCTTCCTGCCCTTCAGGAAGAACCATCCCCAGTCCCCGGAAATCCGGTACTGCTCCGCCGCGGCGTACGTCGCGGCGTCCGGCCGTCTCGCGAAACCGGCGCCGTCGTACGGGAACTGCGCCCAGTCCGTACACCCGTAGTTCTCCATGAACTTCATGGCGTTATCGATGCTGGTGGGGTTGTCGCCTCCGCCGTTGATGCCGTTCCAGACGAACTGCGGGCTCATCTGGTATCTCCTGTCGGCGAGGTCCCAGGAGGGATGTTCTTTCTTCTCGTACCAGGACTTCGCGTAGTAACCGGTCGCCCAGCCCACACAACTCTGGTACGGTCCCTGGTTCCCGATCGGCGGCGTGTAACCGGAGAGGTCCACCGAGGCCGCCGGCGCCCCCGCTCCCCCCGCGAGATGACGCCCCGCATCGAACCGCCGTGCCTGCTCCGCCTGCGAGGGAGCCAGCCCCATGCCGGGCCTTTTCTCCGGCGCCGGGCCTGAAGGCGCGGCCGCGGCTGCCGGCAGACAGCAGGGGAGCGCCAGCGCGCACGCAAGGCACACCGCCAGTACGGCAACGGTGCTTCTTCTCATGCCGCCGTTCCTTTCAGAAACGAAGCGCCGCCTCACCCGCGCAACGACTGCAGGCATGGCGCGCTTCTCACCGTACGAAACCCGGAGTTCCGCGGACAACCCGTAAGACGCGCCGGCGCCGGTGTTTGTTTGCGCTCCCCGGGGGCGCGATGCGGGTCGGCCCAAACGAAAGTCACCGCGACGACCTCCCCGGGCCGGTCCTGGCCGCGCTTCAGGGAGCCGGCCCCGGCGAGAACTCAGAGCAGGTCCCTGTTTGTCTGGTAAACCCAGCCGCTGAGGACGGCCACCACGGACCCGTCGTCCCTGCGCACTTCCATGTCGTAGTTGACGGCCCGCCCGCCGCGGCCCGCCTGCCGGGCTTCCGCCTCCAGGTAAGCCGTTTCGCCGGCGGGCGCAAGGAAGTCGACGTTCACGCTGATGGCCGCCGCCATTGAGCCCCAGGAGTTCGAGGCGGCGCTGAAGGCAACATCGGCCAGGGAGAAGATGGCCCCGCCATGCACGCCCCCGTTGAAGTTCATCATCTCGTCACGCACCGGCATCCTGACGACGCAGTGCCCGTCCTCGACCAGGACAAACTCAACGCCCAGGAAAACGGCGTAGGCGTCGGACTCGAACTTCCTCAGCAGGCGATCGTCCATGTGCCCGGCTCAACATCCCGTCTTCTGCTCGCGCCGCAGCGCCCAGGCGACCAGGCGACCGGCCAGCTCGAACGGGAGCGGCGCCAGTGGCTTGAACAGGTAAACGGGCCACATGATGAACGGGATTATCATCTTCCTGTTCCTCTTGATGCCCTGGACCGTGAGCCTGCTGACCGCCTCCGGCTTCGCCGCGGTCGCCATCAGGAGTTTCATGCCCAGGCGGACCATCAACCCGCCGGTTATGGAATCGTAGAACGGGGTCCTGACGATACCCGGGTACACCGCGCTGACGCTGACACCGCTCATGTAGAGCTCGTACCGCAGCGCCTCGCTGTACCCGTCGACCGCGAACTTGGTGGTGGCGTAAGGCCCCCAGGTGGGGACCGCGAAAAACGCCTGACCGCTGGAGACGTTCACTATGTGCCCGCTCCCGCGCCTGATCATCGCCGGCGCGAACGCCTTGACCATGTAGATGACGGACCACAGGTTGATGTCCAGGAGCCTCTTCCATTCCTCGAACGAGGTGTCCAGCGTGAAACCCATGTGGGCGATGCCGGCGTTGTTGACGAGGATGTCCAGGCCGCCGTACCTGGCGTTTATGGTATCGGCCATGCCCTTGATCTGCTCCCAGTCGGTCACGTCGGCGCAGAACGTCTGGCACTCGACGCCCAGGGTCTCGACCTCCCTGGCCACGCTCCCGAGGGCTTCGCCGCAGATGTCCACGAGAATAAGGTTTGCTCCCTCGCGGGCCAGCTCGAGCGACGTCGTCCTGCCCATTCCGCTGCCGGCACCGGTGACCAGCGCCCATTTGCCGGTGATGTCTTTTCGAGCCATCTCGCCCCCCTGGTCCGTCGGATGTTCGGCCGCCGCGATTATATATCAACCGGGGGCGGGGTGTCCGGTGGCGCGGCGGCGGGAAAGGCGGCGATCTGCGGAGCGGCGTGCGGCCGGGTGAGGACGGCCGCGCGGGTGTTCGTCACGCAGTCGCACGTACGCGTCACGCGCTCCTGCCGCCCCTTCCTGCATCGCCGGCAACCCCCTTTCCGCCATCTCCTCCAGGCGCCCCCCTCTGGTATATAGTATCGGGTGGACGGGCGGGCGGCCCGCCCCGGAAAGGAGAACTGCGCGCCATGGACCCTGCCCGCGACATCGACGGCCTCTGCGTCAACGCGATCCGCTGCCTGGCGATCGACGCCATCGAAAGGGCGAAGTCGGGCCACCCGGGAGCGCCGATGGGGCTCGCCCCGGTAGGCTACGTCCTCTGGACCCGGTTCCTGCGGCACAACCCCGCCGACCCGCGCTGGCCGGGCCGCGACCGCTTCGTGCTCTCGGCGGGACACGCCTCTATGCTCCTGTACGCCCTGCTCTACCTGACCGGCTACGATGTGAGCCTGGATGACCTGCGGGAGTTCCGCCAGATGGGCAGCATCACTCCCGGGCACCCCGAGTTCGGGGTCACCCCTGGCGTCGAGGTCACCAGCGGCCCACTGGGGCAGGGGCTTTCCACCGCCGTCGGAATGGCGCTGGGCCGGGCGATCACCGCCTCGCGCTTCGAACGCGACGGCCGCGGCCTTTTCGACTACAACGTGTACGCCATCGCCAGCGACGGGGACATGATGGAAGGGGTGACCTCCGAGGCGTCTTCACTCGCGGGGCACCTGGGGCTCGGCAGCCTGGTATGCGTGTACGACGACAACCGGATTACCATCGAGGGTTGCACCGATCTTTCCTTCAGCGAGGACGTGGCCGCCAGGTACTCCGCCTACGGGTGGCACGTCGCCCCGTTCGTCGAGGACGCCAACGACCTCGACGCCCTCTCCGCCTCCATCGAGGAAGCGCGCCTCGAGACCTCCAGGCCGAGCCTGGTGGTGGTGCGCTCGCGCATCGCCTGCGGGAGCCCGAACCTGGAGGGCAGCGAGAAATCCCACGGGGCGCCGCTGGGGCCCGAGGAAGTCCTCCTGACCCGTAAGAACCTCGGCTGGCCGGAGGAGGGGGAGTTCCACGTCCCGGACGCCGTCCTCGAGCACATGCGCACCGCCCTGGAGAAGGGCGCCCGCCTGCAGGGCGAATGGGAGGCGCGGTTCGAGGATTACCGGCGGGAACACCCCGAGCTCGCCGCGGAGTACCGCAGGGTCGCGGATGCGCGCCTCCCCGCCGGGTGGGAGAGCGCCCTGCCGGAGTTCGAGGCCGGGTCGAAGCTGGCGACGCGGTCGGCCTCCGGGCACGTCCTCCAGGCGCTCGCCGGGGCGGTGCCCGAGCTCATCGGCGGGTCGGCCGACCTCGGCCCGTCCAACCAGACCGTCATCAAGGGAGCGGGGAGCATCCGCAGGGGCGACTTCTCCGGGCGGAACCTTCACTTCGGAATCCGCGAGCACGGGATGGCCGCGGTGATGAACGGCATGGCGCTCAGCGGGGGGCTTATCCCCTACGGCGGCACTTTCCTGGTCTTCGCCGATTACATGCGGCCGGCGATCAGGCTCGCGGCGCTCATGGGAGTGCACGTGGTCTACGTTTTCACCCACGACAGCCTGGGGGTCGGCGAGGACGGGCCGACCCACCAGCCGGTGGAGCAGCTGGCCGCGCTCCGCGCCATACCGGGCCTGGTGGTGATCAGGCCCGGCGACGCCGCCGAGACCGTCGAAGCCTGGAGGGTGGCCCTCGAGCGCGGAGGACCGGTGGCCCTGGCGCTCAGCAGGCAGAACCTGCCCGTTCTCGACAGGGCATCTCTCGAACCCGCCGGAGGCCTCGCCAGGGGCGCTTACTCCCTCACCGGGCCGGCCGACGGCGCGGACATCATCCTGGTCGCAACCGGCTCCGAGGTCGCCCTGGCGCTCGAAGCCCGGACCGCCCTGGCGGGCGAGGGCATCGCCGCCGGCGTGGTCAGCATGCCGTCCTGGGAGCTGTTCGAGGAGCAGGAGCCGGGATACCGGGAACGGGTGCTGCCGGGCCCGGTGAGGAAGCTGGCCGTCGAAGCCGGCTCGACGCTGGGATGGCGCAGGTACGTCGGAGACGAAGGGGACGTTATCGGCTGGGACCTCTTCGGGATGTCCGCCCCCGGCGGCCAGGCGCTGGAGAAGGCGGGCTTCAACGTCCGTAACGTCGTCGAGAAGGCGAAATCCCTCCTGGGATGACCGGCCTGCGGCCCGCTCCGTTCAAGGAGTGCGGGTCCGGCGTATCGAAGAATCATTCGCCCGGGAAACAACCTCACGGCTGGAGTACTTATGCTTTCTGATCGAGCGATACGCCTGCTCATCGCGGCGGCCGCCGCGGCGCTCCTGGCCGCCCCATTGCTGGTGGCCCAGGGGTGCGGCGGCGGCGGGACGACCGGCGAATCCACGGGGGCCGCGGTACCGCGATCTAACGCGAGCACGCCCGCCGTCCGGGAACCCGGCGACGGGGATGCGCCGGTCCAGACCACCCCCGGCGGCGACGAAAAAGACCGGACTCAACCTGTCACCTCCGACAGGGATGCCGCGGTCAGCGCGGCCAGGGCGAACGCGAAGGCGGGCAATCCGTCGATCGGCGAGCTCGAAGTCACCGGCGTGAAGATCATCGACAACTGGGCGCGGGTGGACCTGGTCCCCGCCGACAGGTCGACCGACGGCGCCAGCTGGCTGCTGAAGAAGACCGCCGGGGCATGGACGGTCGTGGATTACGGGACGAGCATGATCCCTGCCGACCACCCCGAAGCGCCCCCGGGTCTGTTCCAGTAAGGCGCCGCGCAGATGAAACACCCGGGAAGAGCACTGACGGCGGCAATTGTCTGCGGGATGCTGCTGGGGCTCGCGGGGTGCTCATCCGGACCCGCGGGAAAACTCACCGGTTTCCTGGACGCGCTGCGCAACGGGCAGAAGCAGGAAGCCTCTTCGGCCTGCTACGACAGGCACTCCTTCAGGGATGTCTCCGAAGCCCTGGCGGGCCAGCTCAACGGAGCGACCGTGAAAGTGGTCTCGGTTGAAGAGCCGGGCAGCGGTCCGGTCCGGGAGAAAGGATACGCCCCCAGGTCCTTGGCCACGGTGGAGGAGCGGATAGAGAAGCCGCTGGCGGAGATCGAGGCCAGGTTCAAGCCGCTCATCGAGTACGCCGGTGCGGTCCTGGCCAACGCCCAGGCGGAGTACAACAACGCCGTGGAGATGAAGAAGTACGCCGCGATGACCTACGGCACCAACATGCCCCAGTACCGCACCGAGCAGACCCGCATCAACAACGCACTGCCCCGCCTCCACGGCGCCCAGGCCAGGGTCGACGAACTCACCGCGGCCCGGGACGCCGAGATCGCCGGCTTGAAAGCCAACGCGGAGGCGGGCTTCAAACGGGAAAAAGACGAAGCCTCCAGGGCGCTGGCCAGGAACTCGGTGGAGATGCCCACTCTCGAGGTTACCGTGGATCTGGTGCAGGGCTCCTCCTCCGAGCGCCGGACTTTCACCCTGGTGGAAGACGGCACCTGGAGGGTGTACTCCGTCGTCAAAGGCAGGTAGCGCACTCCTCGACCGCACCCGTGATAATATTGCCCGCGGGCGATGACCCCTCGCAGAGCGTACCGGCCGCGCCGGTCCGCGAACACATGGAGGAACACTTTGCGCGCGAAGAAGATAGTCGTGATCGGGTCGGGCATCGGGGGAGCCGGCGCAGCTTCGCTCCTCCAGTCCAGGGGGCACGACGTCGTCCTGCTGGAGAGGAACTCCTTCACCGGGGGCAAGTGCTGGGGCTTCGACCGGGACGGCTTCGTGGTGGACTCCGGGGTTCACATGTTCTCCATGGGGCCCTCCGGTCCGCACGGTGAGATAGACAGGGCCCTCGGCGGTGACATGACCTGGGCAAGGGGCAACCCGGGCTCCGTTTTCCACCAGCGCGGCAGCTTCGACCTGGCGCAGTACCAGTCCCAGCGGGACCCCCGGACCCACGTCCAGATGGCGAAAGCCGCGCTGGCGGAGCGCTCTTACCTCCGCCGAAGGGGCACCGCTACCCGGGACGCCTCGGCGGCGCGCCTCAAAAAAGCATCTAACCGCCTCCACGCGGCTACCGGCAGAGAGGGCTTCGCGGGGTTCCTCCGGACCTTCCGGAAGCTGATCGGGCGCGACGAGGTGTTCCTCGCCGACCTGGACGAGGTCACCACCCGCGATTTCCTCGACCGGTTCACCGACATCGAGCTGGTGCACATGAACCTCGCGGTGTGCTCGATGATACTCCTGGTGATCCCGTACACGAGGTCGAGCGCCGGAGAGCTGATGTGGTGCGTCTCGAACATGTTCGAGAAGGCCTACCTGAGCGTCCCCCGGGGCGGCTCGCGGGAGATACCCGGCTCCTGGCTCAGGTCCTTCGCCAGGAACGGGGGCCGCCTGGAGCTGGATGCCGAGGTCGCGTCCATCGATGTGGACGGCGGAGCGGTAAAAGGGGTTACGACCAGGGACGGCAGGCGCTTCGAGGCCGACCTGGTGGTGTCCAACGCGGGGATCAAGAAGACCGTGGAGATGGCGGGCGACGGCGCCTTTCCCTCCGAGTACCTGGCGCGCGCCCTTTCTCTCGAGGAGTCCTTCTCGTTCATCACCGTCAAGTACGGGCTTTCGCGCAGCGCCGTAGAACTGAAGGCTCCGTGTTACTTCAACGTGCCGAACATGGAACCGGAGACGATGTTCGACTACATCGAGCGGGGCGGCGTACCCGACGACCCGTTCCTCTTCGTGCCCTGGCCCACCGAATGGGACTCCCGGATGGCGCCGCTCGGAAAACAACTGGTGATAATGGGGGTGCCGGGCCCCAGCCTGGTGACGGATGAATCGGTGGAGCACTGCGGGCGCATCCTCGACCGCGCCGAGGAGCGCCTGTTCGAGCTGTTCCCGGCGATCGAGAAGAACACCGAATGGAAGATGCGCACCCACATCGCCCACACCGCGGCGATAACCGGTAAGCCGACGGGCGAGTGCATCGGGCTGGCCCAGAGCGTGGGGCAGGCCGGCGTTCACAAGCCCAGCGCCGTCACCCCCGTCGAGGGGCTGTACCTGGTCGGCTGCGACGCGGGGTCCAGGGGCGTTGGCACCGAGCAGGCCGCGGGCAGCGCCCTCTACCTGGCCGGCCTGATCGGCTGATCCGGGAGGTCAAAGAGATGAAGAGAGTGCTGAAGTACGCAGTACTGCTGGCCCTTGCGGCGGCGGCCGCCGCACTGTGGTGGCAAAGCCTTTCGGAGTCGCAGAAGCGCTACCTCGCGCACCTGGGGCGCCAGGTGCCCGACCTGCCTTTCAGGTACTTCGCCTGACCTGCCTGCCGCGGGAACCCCGTCCCCCTGCCGGTATTCTGGCACCCATGTTCTCCGGGTTCGCCGGAGCCGGTTATCACCCGTGGGGCCGCTGCGCGAGCGCGTTCATCACCCGGAGTTTCGACGACTCCTGTTGAACACCCTGATCCCCATCCACAGGAACAGCCCCAGCACCGCCAGGCCGCCGAGGATCGCCAGCAACGTCACGTACCAGGGCCAGCCTCCGGCGTTGTCGGCGTGCCGCCCGGCCTGGTACCCGGAGGGAAGAGAGTTATCGACTGCGGGGGAGGTGGCGCCCGGCGCGCTCGGCATCGAGGCGATTTCGCTCGGTTGAGTCTCGTGATACCGGGAGCCCGGAGGCGCCGTTTTCGTTTGCGTTTGTTCAGATGGGGCGGCTGCCGGCGCGGGCGGCGGGGGGGACTCCTGATTCAGGGCACTTTCCCCGCCGGCGGGCGCCGGCGCCTCCTGCGCCGCGCGGCGCCCTTCTTCCAGCGTCACCTCACGGATGGTCGAGTGTCTTCCGGCCTGGCTGATAACAAAAATGAAGCCTGCGATGAGAAGCAGGGCAAGGCCCGCGGTCGCCGCGGCCATCGCGCCGGTCCAGCGGCCGGACCGCGACCTGGCGGCCTTCGGCGCATCCCCGTCCCACTCCCTTTCAAGCACGGCCTCCAGCCTGGCCGAGAGCCCATCGGGCACGGGGACATCCTTGATCGCCAGTACCGACTTCCTGGCAAGCCGCATCTCCTCGCAGGCCCTCGCGCAGGTTTCGCAGGTCGAAAGGTGCTCGGCTACCCTGTCGGCGTGCCTTCTGTCGAGCCTTCCGTCCGCGTATTCGACCAGCTTCTTTGAAATCCGCCTGCAGCGCATCGTTCTTCCTTTATCTCTCGTCTGTAAGACCGGAGGAGTCCTCCGATTGTTCCAGGTCCGCTTTCAAAATCCCCGCAAGCCCGCGGCGGGCGTGGAAGAGCCTCGATTTCACTGTGCCCGTGGGCAGGCGCAGTATCCGCGAAACCTCCTCGTAGGTGAACTCGTGCAGGTCGACCAGAAGCAGCGGCATCCTGTACTTCTCGGGAAGCCGCATCAACGCGGCCTGCACCGCCTCCCTGGTTTCCCGGGAGATCGCAAGCTCCTCGGGGCTCGTGGCTCCGGGGTCGGACTCGATGGAACCCGCAAGCTCCTCGTTCAGTTCAACGACGTGGGCCTTCTTCTCTCTCGATGCCCGCCTGGCGAGGTGATCGTTCACGGTGTTGGCGGTGATGCGGTACAGCCAGGTGGAGAACCGGGAGCGGAAGCGGAACGTCCGGATGCCTTTCATGACCCTTATGAGCACATCCTGGGTTATGTCCTCGGCGTCATGCGCGTTCCCGGTCATCTGCAGGGCCAGGGCGTAGACGTTTCTCTGGTGACGCCGGAACAGCTCACCGAAAGCCTGCCTGTCTCCCGACTGGGCCTCCCTGATGAGTTCCCGCTCTTCCCGCTCAGGCAAGCCGGCCCCTTCCGATTCCTGTTGAGGACACACCACAGAGCGCCGCCACTTACAACTATAGTACAGCCATGGCGGTTCCGGACAGGCATAAAAGGCCCCGAAAGGGCGGGGCCTTTTCTCGCCGGTTGCCGCTTCTTTTTCTCTATGGCGATCAGTCCCCCGCCTCCTGTGACGTGTCGCTACCCTTCTGCATGAAGAACTTCTTCACCACGAGGTAGCAGACAGCCGCGACGGCCGCGATGAGCAGGATATAGACCAGGGAAACGCCTGCGAACCTGATGATGGCGTTGAAGGCGTTCACTACACCGTGCGCGGCGTCCGCGAAGGCGCCTCCGACTCCCCATCCCTGGCCCTGAGCGACGGTGGCGCTCGAGCCGGGCTCGTTGAGGGTCACCTGGATATTGGAATAATCCACCCTATTGTCCAGGTAGTTCTTTCGTCCCTGGAGCCGCTCTGTCTCCTGCTGCAGCGCGGACAGCTCGCGCTGCACGGCCAGGCTCTCTTCGATGGTCTGGGCTCTTGCCATCAGGCTGAGATAGACCGACTCCTGCGCCCTGAGGTGATTCAGCCGGCTGGTCAGGTCCGTGTACTCCTCGGAAACATCCGTGGTCTCCTCACTGATCGATTCCACCTTCCCCAGGTCCTTGATCTTCGCAAGAGCTCGAGAGAAAGACGCGGAGGGAACCCTGATGGTTACAGTGCCGCCGGTCACGGTTCCGCCGCTGCCGGAAGCGCCGGCTTTCGACTCGGACACCCATCCTCCCGCACCCTCCGCGATGGCGCTCACCTCGTTGTACTTCCCCTCGAACTCCCCCGATTTGATCTGAAGAATCAGTTGGGCGGTCTTGATGATCTTGTCGGGCGTGCTCACATCGCCCTGCCCGGCGATCACCGCCTCGGTCTGGTTCGACCTGCCCCGGGCATCAGTCTCCGTGGTGTAACGCAAGGCGGTTTTCTGGTCTTCAGAAGGAGTCACGGCTTGTGGCCGTGGCGCGCGGTCTCCCGGCGGCGACGGCGGCGCCGCCTCCCGTGCCAGGCCAGTCTCGTTGCTCGTCGAGGAGAGACGGGGCGAGACCACGACGTTCGTGCCCGCGGAGTTCCTGCGCCCCGCGAGTATGCCAGTGATCGCCCCCGTGAGCACGACGCCCACCAGCACCAGCGCGAGAACGCCGACTATCACCCTCCGCGCCGATCTCCCCCGCGGGCGATCCCCCTCAGTCCTCCCGCCGTGCCGTTTCAGTTTCGCGTCCATCTTCTCCCACCCCTTTCCCTTCTGTGAAAAATCGTCCATTAGACCGGACGAGAAACGGTTTTGTTCTGCGGACTTCGCCGGGGGCGCGGTGCTTGTCAACAACCTGGAAACACCTTCCTGATGGGTACAGCAGGCGGCCATCTCTTTCCGCGGGACTTCTTCCGGCTTGTTGACCCGGACCGCCATCTGAATTACCGGGGGGTGATCTGCGAAACTTGCTTCTGAGGGGAGGCCGGGCTGTCCCCGGCTTCTCTGCAATATCACCCTGAGATGTTAAACGCCATCCTTCAGGCCCTCCCGCCACTCAAGTTCCTGAAGGGCAAGAATGGGACGGGCTTTGGCACCTCGAGATCTCTTGAGAGTGATTTCCGAAAAAAAGGCAGAACTCGAAGTTCCGCCTGTTGTCCGCTTTGGTAGCGGGGGCCGGATTTGAACCGGCGACCTCTGGGTTATGAGCCCAGCGAGCTTCCAGACTGCTCCACCCCGCATCGGTTGTAGTGTTCATTGTCCGTCATCGGACTCCCGATTTCAAGCCGATTAGCCATCTCTTTCATCATACGTTCGTCATGCGGTGGGCAGGTCGTCCCTGCGGCCGTCGGATCATGCGGTGCCCCCGGGTCAGTTGAGCGCGGCGGTTTCGCGCAAGGCTGCGGCACCCTGCCGGGCGCTCACGGCCCCGCGCCGCGGTTCCCCGCACACACCGGCCCTCTGGAATGCGGGCGGCGGCAACCGCGCGATGAGCGCCAATACATCAATAATTAACAATAATATAATTATAAATCATGTGTTGTTTAATATTCGTATAAATATACATAATCAACAATAGTTAACAATAACTATTGACTGTAACGCACTCGAACGGGCATAATAAGAGTTTGCCGAAGGAAGATGTGACCCCGAAAGGGGCGGTTGTTCGTTATTTTCATTGTAAGCCGACGACCGGGGAACGGGAGCGGGCTCCGATGAGGGCGCGAACGAGGACAATCAGGTGTGCCGTGGTGCTGGTGCTGCTGGCCGGCCTGTCGGTGCCGCTCGCCCTCACTCCCGGCGGCACCTTCGCCCAGACCGCGGGTGACATCGCCTCCATGAGCCAGCAGGCAGCCCGGATCGCCGCGGAGATCGACGCCCTGGACAGGGAGCTGGCGGTCGCCACGGAGTCCTACAACAGCGTCAAGGTCGACCTCGACGCCATCACCGAGAAGGTCAACGAGACCCAGAAGCGCCTCACCGAGATCAAGGGGTCCCTGAAGAAGCGCCGGGATCTCCTGAACCGCAGGGCGGCCACGATGTACAAGGACGGCCGCACCACGATGCTCGAGGTCCTCCTGGAGACCAGGGATTTCGGGGATTTCCTGGAGAAGGCCGATTACGTCTCGCGCGTGGCCAGGAGCGACGCCGACCTCATCGAGAGGATAAAGAGCACCAAGGAGTCCGTCGAGCAGCTCGAGCGCCAGTACAGCGAGAGCCTGCGCCAGCAGGAGGGTCTCGTCCAGCAGGCGATGACCAGGAAGAACGACATCGAGAACAAGCTCGGCGCCAGGCAGGCTCTTCTCAACAGCGTAAACCAGGACATCCAGCGGCTGATCGCCCAGCAGGTCAGCGCCCAGAGGGCCGACGACCAGGCGCTGAACCAGCAGGCGCAGCAGGCCCTGGTCACCGCCCCCGACGGCGGGCTGGCCAAAACCGCGATGCGATACCTGGGGGTCGTCTATCACTGGGCGGGGGAAGGCCCCGGGAAGTGTCCGACCGGCCAGCACCGGATCTGTTTCGACTGCTCCGGCCTGACGATGTACGTCTACAAGCTGTTCGGGATCAACCTGCCCCACAACGCGGCGATGCAGTTCAACAAGGGCATCAAGATCACGCTCCAGCAGGCCCGGCCGGGCGACCTGGTCTACTTCGGAACACCGCCCCACCACGTCGGGATGTACCTGGGCAACGACATGTTCATCCACGCCCCCCAGACGGGCGACGTGGTGAAAGTGTCCAGGCTCTCCAGCCGCAAGGATCTCTCGGGGATCACCAGGTTCGCCAAGTAGCCCCGCCGGCGACGGCAGGTCGAAAGACCCCCTTACGTCGAAATATGCACGGAACCGCACCGAGGTAAGATAGCCTTCGCAATGCACGTACAGAACCGCCACAGGATAACGCTGGCCGCCGCGCTCATGGCGCTGCTGCTGCTTCTCTCTCCCCTGGCGCCGGGCTGTTCGAAGCCCGTGCCGCGCGGGAGCGCCCCACGCCCGCGAGCGGCCACCGCGCCCGCGACGCCGAGCCCGCAACGCTACAGTTTCATAGTCTGCGGCGACCCCCAGAACAACTACGAGGTGTTCGACCGCGTGCTCGAGGCCGCGAAATCCGTCGACTTCCTGATCGTCGCGGGCGACCTCACCGGCAGCGGGACTGCCACCGAGTTCCGGAACTTCGTGGACAGGATGCGCTCCAGCGGGGTGAAGTATTTCGCCGTCCCCGGCAACCACGACGTGGCGACGTCGCCCGTCGGAGAGAACTACGCCACCCACATCGGGCCTCCCCACCAGTCCTTCGATTACCGGAACTCCCATTTCCTGCTCGTGGACAACTCCACTCCGTCGCTGGGGTTCTACCCCGCCCAGCAGGAGTGGGCCGCCCGGGACCTCGCTTCGGCGAAGGCCCGCGGCTTCGAGCACACGTTCGCGGTTGCCCACGTGCCTCCGGGCTGGCCGTACTCCGCCAGGGCAACCCGTGAGCAGATCCCCGGGATCGACAACAACCGGGAGCTGGAGCCGGTGCTCGAGGCCGGCGGCGTCGAGGAGCTGTTCTGCGGCCACGTCCACACCTACGACCGGGAGGAGGCGGACGGCCTGCTGATCACCATAACCGGGGGGGCTGGCGCTCCGCTGTTCGGGACGGACAGCTTCCACCACTACGTCCGGGTCGAGATAGACGGCAGGCGCAGGACGCAGCGTGTAGTTAGAATATAGGCGTGAGCGGATCGAGAATGGACAAAGATGGCTAGAAAAAAAGACATAGTGGCGCTCTTCGAAGAGGTGTTCGGCGACTACCCAGGGTCCAGGCTGGTCGAGCCGCTCAAGGACGGCGCCTGCCTGCAGGCGACGGTTGACGGAAGGGACATCAAGGGTGAGAAGCGCGGCCGCTCGTTCGTCGTCTCCGAGGGCGTCCTGGAGCGCCCGGACATCTCCGTGGAGATGAACCGCGAGGCCTGCGAATACATGGCCGCCTCGGAGGAGCTGGAGGATTTCGTCGTCCGCGCGCGGGAGTGCATCGCCCGGACCCACGGGAACTGCTACATGGACTACCGGTACAACGCGAGCTGGGCCAGGCTGATGCTCAAGGGCTACCTCGATTTCGCGCGGATGCTCAAGATAATCTGAGCGCCCCGCCGGCCTCCGGCCCGGCCCCCGCGGACGCGCCCGCCGCCTGCGCGGGTCGAGGCCGCAGGTGCGAAGGGGCCTCTCCGGTGCGCCGCCCCGGAAGCGCCTCCGAGCCCTACTGCTTCTCGTTGAGCTGTTTGAGCACCTGGTTGAGCTGGTTCAGCAGGTCGCCGTATCCCGCCCAGTCCCCGTTCTTCTGTGCCGCCACCGCGCGCTCGTACAGGTCGAGCGCCTGCGCGGCGAGGCTCCTGACCTGCGGCGACGGGGTGACAGGCTGGTGCCCGGGCGTGGGGGGCGCGGCTCCGAACACCTTGAGTATGGCCTCCTCCAGTGTGTCGGCCATCGCAACAGTGTTGTTGTAGACAACCACGATGCGCTTCACCTGGGGTATCTTGATCTGTGTCGCCTGCAGGTACAGCGGCTCGACGTAGATTATCGACTCCTGTATCGGTATGACCAGCAGGTTGCCGCGTATCACCTGCGACCCCGCCTGTCTCCAGAGCGAGAGCTGGGCCGAGATGGCTGGGTCCTGCTCGATGCGCCCCTCGATCTGCTCCGGGCCGTAGACAAGCTTCCCTGACGGGAAGAGGAAGTTGACCAGCTTGCCGTACTGCTCCCCGTCCATGCGCGCCGCGAACCAGGAGATCATGTTCTGCTTGTTGTGGGGCACGAACGGCACCAGCAGCACCATCTCCTCCCGGTCCATGCCCGGCGTCTTGAGTATGACGTAATAAGGCGACATCGGCCGCATCTCGCCGTCGAGGTTTTCCTGGGGGAACGCCCACTGGTCTTCGCGGTTGTAGAAAGTGTCCGGGTTCGTCATGTGGAAGGTCCTGAGAACGCTCGCCTGGGCGAGGAAGAAGTCCTCGGGGTAGCGGACGTGCCTCTTCAGGTCCTCCGGCATGGCTCCGGCGTCCTTGAATATCGAAGGGAATATCTTGCGGTACGTCGATACCACCGGGTCGTCCGGCTCGAACACGTATAGAGAGACGTCGCCGTTGTAGGCGTCCACGACCGTTTTGACCGAGTTGCGGATGTAGTTGAAGTCGCCGGTGGGCTCGGAGTACGGGTACCTGTCCGTGGTGGCGTAGCAGTCCACGAACCAGTACAGCCTGCCGTCGTCGGAGACCACGAGGTACGGATCGCCGTCCTGTCGCAGGAACGGAGCGCACTTGGCAATCCTGGTCTTGACGTCACGGTAGTACATGACCTGCGAGCTCCGCTTGACCTGGCCGCTGAAGAAGAGCTTGTAGTCCGCGAAGCTGACCGACATCCACAGCCTCCTCCAGAAGCCCTTGACCTTCACGCCGCCGGTCCCGGAATACGGCTTGTGGATCTCGCGCTGACCCTGCGGGTAGTCGAACTCGGGCTGCGTGGTGTTGGTGACGACGTACCCGTCGGTGAGCTCCCCGAAGTAAACCTGCGGCACCTTGATCTGAACGTTGGTGGGGCCCGCCGGCGGGATGTTGCTGACAATGAAGTTGGGGTTGCCCTCGCCGGTTACGTCGTTGCCCGGCGCCATTACGGCCCCGAACCCGTGCGTGTAGACCAGCGTGTTGTTCACCCAGGTGCGCGCCGAGGCCGGGAGCTGTGCCTGCACCATCTCCCTGGCGGCGATCATCGTCTGCCGGTACGAGCCGTCGACGGTGTAGCGGTCGACGTCGACATCGTTGAACCGGTAGTACTGCCTGATGGACTGGAGCTGCTCGTAGGCGTTCAGCATCGGCCTGGGGTCCCAGAGCCGCACGTTGCGGACCGTGGCCTGGTTCTCCCTGATGGCGGCGAGGTCCAGGTCGGGGACGGCCGGGTAACGCTGTGAATCGATCCTGCTTATCTTGTACGCCTCACGCGTGGCGTCGATGTACCGCTTGAGGTACGTCCTCTCCTTCGACTGCTCGGATGGCTTCACCGCCAGCGACTGGACGACGGCCGGATAGACGGTGCCGGCCAGAAGCGCCGCCAGCAGCAGAACCCCCACGCTTATCACCGGGAGCAGCCAGCTCTTCAGCCGGATGTTCACCAGCAGGACCACGGCGATGCCCACGGCAACGACCAGCATGATCCACAGCGCGGGTATCCTCGCGTGGGCGTCGGTGTAGCCCACGCCGAGGACGGCGCCTTTCTTCTGAAAGAGTAGCTCGTACATGTTGAGCCTGTAAGAGTAGGCTTTAACGACGAAGATCGCTGCCAGTATGACGGAGAGGTGGGCCAGCACGTGCGGCGCGAACAGGTCCCACCCTTTCTTGAGGCGGATGCCTCCTTCGAAAAGATAGACCACCGCGGTGACGACCAGCACGAAAAGCAGCGTGCCGATGAGCCAGTCGGCCAGGGCGCGGGCGAACGGGTAAGAGAAGGCGTAGTACCCGATGTTCTTGTGAAAGACCGGGTCGGCCGAAGCGAAATCGGTATGGTTGAGCCACTTGAGGATGATGTCCCATTTGCCGCCCCATCCCAGACCGGCGAGGAAAGCGGCTATCACCGAGAAGATGACCAGCCCCACGCCGACGAGCTTTCTCCAGACGCCCCTCACTCTCTCTACCGTCTCTTTGAGCGGCGAACCCTCGAGGTCGAGTTCCCTGCGCGGCGACAGCCTGCGGGCCAGGAAGATGTTGCCGTAGAGGAGCAGGAAGAACAGGGCGCCGAACACGACCACGGAGAGTATCTTCGCCGCCAGTGTCTTGTAAAAGAGGCTCTGGAAGCCGACGTGGTTGTACCAGATGGCGTCGGTGTAGAAACGGGAAAAAGGCACCACTACCAGGAAGAACAGTATCAGCAGGGCGAGGATGCCCAGAAGGGCCAGGCGACCCCTGGTCACGCCCCCTTCGAGCTTCTCCTTGAGGCCCCGGGCGCCGTTTCTGCGCAGCTCCTTGAGCTTCTTGTTGAAATCTTCCACGTTCTGGGGTCCCGGCAGGGGCATGTTTCTCCTTCCGCGGCAACTCCGTCCGCCGCTAGAGCTTCTTGTACGCCTCCACCAGCTCGGGCACGGCGGTGCCGGCCTGGGCGGTGATGATGATGTCCGCCAGCTCGTCGTAAGCCGTGGCGGCCACGTTGACGAACACCAGTTTCGCTTCGTTGCGGCGCGCGTAGGTCGGCAGCGACGCGGCCGGGAAGACCTCCAGGCCGCAGCCGATGACCAGCATCAGGTCGCAGCAGGTCGCCAGCTCGACCGCGCGGTGCAGGACCGGGGCGTTGAGCGGCTCCCCGAAGAGCACCACGTCCGGCTTGACGGTGTTCCCGCACGCCTTGCACGCCGGTACCTTGCCGCGCAGGGCGGACTCCTTGATCTCGTCGTAGTCGTGCCGCGTGCCGCAGTTCAGGCAGGTGCCGGTGCGGTACGTGCCGTGCAGCTCCAGCACATCGCTGGAACCGGCGCGCTGATGAAGGTGGTCGATGTTCTGGGTGATGACGGAATCGCACTTGCCGAGGGTCTCGAGCTCTCCCAGCCCCAGGTGGGCCGGGTTCGGCTCCGCGCCCTCGAGGACCGGGTTGAGCTCGGCGGCCATCTCCCAGAACCTGGTCGGATCGTGCACGAAGGACTCGTACGTGGCGTAGATCATCGGGTCGTAACGCGTCCACAACCCGCCGGGAGAGCGGAAGTCGGGGATACCGGATTCGGTCGAAATGCCCGCGCCGGTCAGCGCGATCACCTTCTCGGCTACGTCCAGCAACCTGGCTGCACTTTCGATCTCGTTGTCCAAGCGACACTCCGCGTTCAGGCGTACGGGACAGCGGCTTCGCGGCCACTTTCGGCGGTATCGCCCTAGTGTATCACTTCGGGGTCAGGCCGTCCCACGGCGCACGGCGTCGCGCGTGTTTCCCCCTGCCCGGACCATGCGCGGCACCCGCGGCGCCGGGAACAGCGGCCGCCTCCCCGGCCGGGCAACCTCAATATACCGGGAACGCTCCCGCGAGTTCGGCGACCCGGGCCTTCACCCGGTCCATGACACCGCCGTCACCCCCGCGTTTCAGGACCGCCGAGATGAGCTCGCCGAGCTGTTCCATGTCGCCGGGCTTCATTCCCCTGGTGGTGACCGCCGGGGTCCCGATCCGGATGCCGCTGGTCACGGTCGGCGGGGTCTCGTCAAACGGGATTTCGTTCATGTTCACGTTGATGTCCACCGAGTCGAGCATGTCCTGGGCCTGGCGGCCGGTGAGCCCGCAGGACCTCAGGTCGACAAGGAACAGGTGGGTCTCGGTGCCGCCCGAGACGATCCGGAACCCCTCGGAGGCGAGCTTCTCAGCGAGCGCCCGGGCGTTCTCCACTATCGTCCTCGCGTACTCCCGGAACGCGGGCTCCAGGGCTTCTTTGAAGCAGACCGCCTTCGCGGCGATGACGTGCATCAGCGGACCTCCCTGCACCCCCGGGAAGACGGCCGCGTCTATCGCGGCGCCGTTCTCCGAGCGCGTCAGTACGAAGCCTCCCCGGGGCCCCCGGAGGGTCTTATGGGTGGTCCCGGTCACGTAATCCGCGAGAGGCACCGGGTCGGGATGCGCTCCTCCCACGACCAGGCCTCCGAAATGGGCCATGTCGACCATCAGCCGGGCGCCTACGCCGTCCGCTATCCGCCTGAACGCCTCGAAATCGATCGTCCTCGGATAAGAGCTGCCGCCGGCCACGATGAGCCGCGGCGTCTCCGCTCTCGCGAGCTTCTCGATGGCGTCGTAGTCCAGGGCTTCGGTCTTCCGGTCCACGCCGTAATGGACCACACGGTAGAGCCTCCCCGAGAAGTTGGCCGCCGACCCGTGCGTGAGGTGGCCTCCGCACCTGAGGTCCATGGCCATCAAGGTTTCCCCGGGCTTCAATGCGGCCTGGTACACGGCCATGTTCGCCGGCGCCCCGGCGTGTGGCTGCACGTTGGCGTGCTCGCAACCGAACAGCTTCTCAGCCCTCCGGATCGCCAGCCTCTCGGCCTCGTCCACCATCTCGCACCCGGAGTAGTACCTGCACCCGGGGTATCCCTCGGCGTACTTGTTGGTGAGCACTGAGCCCTGGGCTTCCAGGACCGCGGGTGACGCGTAGTTCTCGCTCGCTATCAGGTTTATCTTTCGCCGCTCCCTCTGGAGCTCGGCGTCGACCGCTTTGAATATCTCGGGGTCGAAGCGCGACAGCGCCCCCCGCTCACCGTTCGAGTCCAAGTCAGGCCTCCTTCAGATACTTCCGTTCGATCGCGGCGATCTTGTCGAGGCGCCTGCGGTGGCGCGCCCCGCCCTCGCCCCGGCCCTCGAAGGGGGTGTCAAGAAAGATCCTCAGCAACTTCCCGGCGTCCTCGAGGTCGATGATCCGCGACCCCATCGAGAGCACGTTGGCGTCGTTGTGGAGCCGGCAGTACTCCGCGGTGTACGGCTCGTTGCACGCCACCGCGCGTATTCCCGGCACCTTGTTGGCCGCGATTGCCATGCCCGCCCCCGTCCCGCACACCAGCACCCCGCGCCAGGCGTCGCCTTCACTGACCGCCTCGGCTACGGCAAGCGCGAAGTCGGGGTAGTCGCAGGATTCCTCCCCGTGGGCGCCGACATCACGCACGTCGTAGCCCATCCCCTGCAGAATGCTCTTGATACCTTCCTTGAGCTCGAAGCCGGCGTGGTCCGACCCCAGAGCGATTGTCTTTTTCAACGTCGAATCTCCATGGACGAAAAGACCCCGGGGGCGCCCCGGGGGGCGCCAGTCCCGATTCTAACACGAGGAGCGGGGCTGCCTCAGGACGTGTCCGGGCCGAAGATCACCGCCATCACGTCCCGCACGGGCGGCTCCATGAGCCGGGCGACCTCCTCGTACCCCTCCGCCCTCCACCCTATCGGGTCGGGCACGTCGTATCCGCGCCTTTCCAGCTCCCAGAGGCCTTCGCGCTCCAGCCTGGCGGCCTCGTCTTCGAGGATGCCCAGGCGAAGCCGCGCCCCGGCGGGTCTTCCCGCGGCGGAGGGGCTCCGCAGCACCAGGCGGGCCGCTTCTCCCAGCCTCAAGAGCGTGTACACCGCGGCGTCCGGGCACATGGCGGCCAGGCGCTCGGTATGCCTGTCCTCCATCGCCAGCACCAGGTCGCTTCTCCTGAGCATCTCACTCGTGACCGTCCTCGCCCTGTGGCCGGATATGTCGATGCTCCTGGCGGCCATCGTGCGTACCGCCTCGTGGGCGGCGCGCTCGCCGTCCATCGCCGCCAGCCCCGCCGATTCGACCACTACCCGGCCCCCGGGGTAGTGATTCGCGGCGACAGCCTTGCGCGCGAGGCCCTCGGCCATGGGGCTGCGGCACAGGTTCCCGAAGCAGACGAACATCACGCCGAACGTCCGGGCTTCTCCCCTTGCGGCCGCGGTCACGCTACACCCTCCAGCGCCCCGGCGACCTCGGCGGAAGACACGGCGCCCTCGCGCAGCACCACGCCACCGGCCGTCGCGTCGACCACCGTGGATTCGAGCCCCAGCGGGCAGGGGCCAGCGGAAACGAAGAAATCCACCGCCCCGGATATCTCGCCCGCGACGGCGTCGGGACCGACCGGCGCCGGGGCGCCCGGGAGGTTGGCGCTGGGCAGCACCAGGTACCCCGCGCGTTCGATCAACGCGCGGCAGAACGGGCTGTCCGGCACCCTGAGGCCGACCGTGCGCCCGTCCAGGAATGCCAGGCGGGTCCCGGACCTCAAACCGGTGACGATGGTGAGGGCGCCCGGCCAGAACTTCCAGGCAAGCGCGGAGGCCACCGGCTCGTCGAGGTCACCCACGGCACCAGCGTGCTCGAGCGACGAGGCCTGCACCGGAAGGGGCTTTCCGGCCTCCCTCCGCTTGATCGCCAGCACTCTCGCCACGGCGGCGCCGTCGGCCGCCAGCGCCGCTATCCCGTACACCGTGTCCGTGGGGACGACGCCGATGCCGCCCCCCTCGAGAATGACGGCGCAGCGCTCCACGGTGCCCGGGTCAGGGCGGTCCCGGTCGACCTCAATCCTCAGCAACATCCACCCCGCGTCTCGCGCAAACCACCCGCGGCCTGCCGCAGAGGTCCTCGAACACTTCGACACCGGTCCAGCCGGACCCGGTCAGCTCCTCACCTACCAGGCCGGCGTGGCTCTCGTCAACCTCGAGGACCAGCCAGCCCCCGGGAACGAGGTGTCCCGGCGCCCCGGCCGTTATCCGCCTTATCGCGTCCATGCCCTCGGGACCGGCGAAGAGCGCCCGCTCCGGCTCGTGCTCCTCCACCTCACGGGGGAGCCGCCCGCGCATCCCTTCCGGGATGTAAGGGGGATTGGACACGACGAGGTCGAAGTGGTCGCCTTCGCCCAGGCAGTCGTAGAAATCCGACAGCGCGACCCGGACGCGTCCCTCGAGCCCGAGGCGCCCGGCGTTCCGGGCGCAGAGCTCGACCGCCTCCCGGCTGCAGTCCACCGCGAGGACCCGGGCCTCCTCCAGCCCCGAGGCTATGGCGAGCGCGATGTTGCCGCACCCGGTCCCGACGTCGAGCACTCGCACGGTCCTCCCGCCGGGGACGCCGGCGGATTTCTCGAGGGCCTTCTCGACCAGGACCTCCGTCTCGGGACGGGGGATGAACACTCCCTCCCGGGTCTCGAGCACCAGCCCCATGAAACCGGTCTCGCCGGTTATGTACTGCAGGGGCACCCCGCCGGCGCGCCTCATCACGAAGTCGCGGTAGGCGCCGGCCTCCCCGGGAGTCAGAACGCGTTCGAACGAGGTGTATACCTGGACCCTGGAGATGCCGAGCATGTTCGCCAGCATGACCTCGGCGTTGAGGCGGGGGGAGGTGACCTGGTGCCGGTCGAGGTACTCCGTCGCCCTGGCCAGGTACTCGACCAGGTTCACGGGCCGGCCCCCTCGAGGGCGCGCGCCTTCTCGTCCTCCAGCAGTGCGCTCGTGAGGTCGTCCAGGTCCCCCTCGAGCACCGCCTGGAGCTTGTGGAGGGTCAGCCCGATCCTGTGGTCGGTCACCCTCCCCTGGGAGAAGTTGTAGGTCCGTATTTTCTCGCTTCGCTCGCCCGTGCCGACCTGCGAACGGCGGCGGCGCGCCTCCTCTTCCTGTCTTTCCCGGCGGGCCGCCTCCAGCAGTCGGGCCTTGAGGATGCGCAGCGCCTTCTCCTTGTTCTGCAACTGCGACTTCTCGTCCTGGCAGGACACGACCATGCCGGTCGGCTTGTGGGTGATGCGCACGGCTGAGTCGGTCGTGTTCACGGACTGGCCGCCAGGGCCTGTCGAGCGGAAGACGTCCACCTTGAGGTCGTTGGGGTCCACGGTGACTTCGACGTCCTGGGCCTCGGGCAGTATTGCCACGGTGGCGGTGGAGGTGTGGATCCGGCCGGAGGACTCGGTAACGGGCACCCTCTGTACGCGATGGACACCCGACTCGAACTTCATCCGCTGCCAGACGCCCTTCCCCCGCACGGAAAAGATGACCTCCTTGAAACCCCCCATCTCCGAGGGGCTTTTGGAGAGGGGTTCGACCTTCCACTTCATGTTCTCCGCGTAGCGCCCGTACATGCGGAAGAGGTCGCCGGCGAATATCGCGGCCTCGTTGCCACCGGTGCCCGCCCGGATCTCCACGATGACGTCGCGGTCCGCCATCTCGTCGCGCGGCAGGAGAAGCACCCGCAGCTCGTCGCGCTTCTCCTCCAGCGCGCTTTCCAGGTCGCCTATCTCCGCTTCCACGAGTTCGGCCATCTCGGGGTCGCTCTCCCCGCCAAGCATTTCCCGCGCCTCCTCGAGCTGTCCTCTGAGCGCCAGGTACCCGCCGTAAGCGGCTACCGCGTCCTCCATGGACGACCGCTCTCTGACGAGCTCGCGGTAGGCTCTCATGTCTCCGATCACTTCGGGATCGGCAAGCTTCACGTTTATTTCATCGAATCGCTGCTTAAGCAGCTCCAGGCGCTCGTACATCCGATCATCCAGGTTCATGGGGCGGCGGCCGCGGCTTCCGGCGCGGGCCTCAGGGCGGCCTCGAGGGCTTCGATCGCCACCTCGAGCTGTCGCTCGTCGGGCTCCTTCGTGGTGAGCTTCTGCAGCAGCAGCCCGGGGGCCATGACGGCCTTTATCACCCTCGAGTCCTCGTGCCTGCCCGCCACCTTGATTATCTCATAGGAGAACGCGGCCACCAGCGGTATGATCGCCAGCCTCTCGAGCACCCGCAGCCACAGGGCGGGCCTCCCCATGAGGGAGAACACGAGGATGCCGATCACGAACACCAGGATGACGAACGCGGTGCCGCACCTCACGTGCGCCGTCGAGAACCGCGAGGCGTATTCGGGGGTCAGGGGCCCCCCGGCCTCGTAAGCGTGGACCGCCTTGTGTTCGGCCCCGTGGTACTGAAAGACCCGCCGCAGGTCGGGGACCATCTGCATCGCCGCGAGATACAGCACGAACACCGCCACACGGATTCCGCCCTCGGCCAGGTTGTAGAGAACCGTGTTATGGATCGTCCTGTTCAGGGGGCTCGCCAGCACCGTGGGAAGGACGATGAAAAGGCCGAGAAAGAGCCCCAGCGCCAGCACCAGGGCCACCGTTATCTGGAGGGCGGAGATGGCCGGGCTCGACGACTCCCCGCCCGCGTCCGCCGGCTCCCCGGCGGCGACTGTTCCGTCCTCCGCGGCGCCGGCCTGCGTGCCTGCCCGTCCTCCTGGCGTTCCCGGCCCGGCTTCGCCGGCGGGCGCTTCCGGTCCGGGCTCCTCCAGCGATACGCCGCCGCTTATGGACAGGGCCTTGACTCCGATGATCAGCGAGTCGGCCAGCGCCAGGATGCCCCGGAGAGGGAAGACGTTCCAGCGGGGGTACTTCTGAGCCAGGGTGCGAACCGGGTTGACGGTAACGAACAGCTCGCCGTCGGGGCGGCGGACCGCGAGCGCCCAGGATTCGGCGGTGCGCATGACCACACCCTCGATGACGGCCTGACCGCCTATCTGGAGTTCCTGGCGGGGTTCTTTCTCGTGGTCCACGGGAACGCCGGGCGCGCTCATCAGGCGCGCGGCGCCTTCTTCCCTTTGCTTTCCTTGACGTCCAGGTGCGACTGGAAGCGCTTCTGGAAACGCTCGACCCGGCCCCCGGAGTCGACCAGCTTCTGCTTTCCGGTGTAGAAAGGATGGCACTGAGAACATATCTCGACGTGCAGTTCGGGCTTGGTCGATCTCGTCACGAACGAGTCACCGCAGGAGCAGGTGACCTTTGTCTCCATGTACTCGGGATGTATCCCCTTCTTCACGATCTTCTCCAGTGTTTGTCTGCCCGGGATTTCCAGTAGATGGTAGCACAGCCCGGCGCGCCTGTCATCGGCGCCGTCCGTCTACCGGGGCTCTTTTATCTGGGAGAGGAACTGGGCGTTGCCCTTGCTCTGCTTTAGGCCGTCGATGAGGACTTCGATCGCCGCGTTGGGATCGAGCGCGTGCAGTATCCGCCTCAGCTTCCAGACGTTCGTCGCCTCCGCCGGGTCGAGGATGAGCTCCTCCTTGCGGGTGCCCGACTTCTCGATGTCGATCGCCGGGAATATCCGCTTATCGGCGAGCTTTCGGTCGAGGTGTATCTCCATGTTGCCGGTTCCCTTGAACTCCTCGAATATGACCTCGTCCATCCTGCTCCCGGTGTCCACCAGGGCGGTGGCGATGATCGTCAGGCTGCCGCCGAACTCGATATTGCGGGCCGCCCCGAAAAACCTCTTGGGCGGGAACAGCGCGGTCGAATCGACGCCGCCTGAGAGTATGCGGCCGCTGGCCGGCGTGCTCAGGTTGTAAGCCCTGGCGAGCCTGGTGATGGAGTCCAGCAGCACCACCACGTCCCTCTGGTGCTCGACCAGCCGCTTGGCGCGCTCGAGGACCAGTTCGGACACCGCGATGTGGTTGTCCGACGGCTGGTCGAAAGTCGATGACACGACCTCGCCCCTGACCGAACGCTCCATGTCCGTGACTTCTTCGGGGCGCTCGTCCACCAGCAGGACCATCAGGTAGCACTCCGGGTTGTTCTCGGTGATGCTGTTCGCTATCTGCTTGAGGACGGTGGTCTTGCCCGCCTTCGGCGGGGAGATTATCAGGCCGCGCTGGCCCTTGCCGACCGGCGAGATCAGGTCGATTATCCTCGAGGTCATGCTGCCGGTGCGCGTCTCCAGCCTGAGACGGTCCTGGGGGTACAGAGGTGTGAGGGACTCGAACTGGCGGCGCCTCTGGGCGACCTCCGGATCGTCCCTGTTGACGGCTTCGATGCGCAGCAGGGCGTTGTACTTCTCGGAGTCCTTGGGGGGCCTTATCTGGCCCTTGACCTCGTCGCCCCTCTGCAGGCGGAAGCGCCGTATCTGCGGTATGGAGACGTAGATGTCTTTCTCCGAAGCCAGGTAACCGGACGTTCGGAGGAAACCTTAGCCTTCCGAAAGAATTTCCAGTATTCCGCTGCCTAGACCCTCCTCTCCCTCTTCCTCCG
>CAZEJS010000010.1:0-80723 GCA_964512645.1 uncultured Acidimicrobiales bacterium | reverse complement strand
CGCCAACGGCGGCCTGGGTGAGATCTGGGTAGACAACTGCCTGGAGTACATCAAGGAAAAAGGTGGCCAGGTCGCGCTCAACAAGGCCGTTACCTCCATCAACGTCGAGGGCGGCGAAATAAAGAACATCGTCATCAACGATGATGAGGTCATGGAGGCGGACCTCTACGTCTCCGCCATCAGTCCTTACGCCCTCCGGAGGGTCCTGCCGGACGAGAGCTTCTCCATGGAGTACTTCCGCGACCTGTGGCACTTCGAATACGCGCCGTCTCTGTCCCTGCAGGTATGGTTCGACCGGAAGCTGACCGACGTTGACGTGACTTTCTTCTCCAGTGACTGCATCTTCAACACATACGCGGACCTTTCCAACGTCCTCCCTCACATCTTCAAGGGCGGGAGCATGTTCGAAATGGTCCTGTCGCCCGCCGACCACGTTCAAGGTCTGCCGGACCAGGTTATCTTCGACATCGCGATCGAGCAGATCAAGGACCGGTTCCCTGAAGCGAGGAACGCGCAGGTCAAGAAGTGGAAGGTCGTGCGGGAGCGCCAGGGGGTCTACCGTCCCTCGCCCGGCATGGAAGAGCATCGCCCGTTCCAGCGCTCACCTTACGCCAACTTCTACCTGACCGGCGACTATACCAAGACGCACGTATCCTCGGGGGGCATGGAGGCCGCGATCTGGAACGCGAACAAGGTCGCCGAGCTGGTGGCGGCCGACAAACTGGGCCGCAGGATAGACCTGAACAGGGAGTTCGAGACCGATGAGCCCCTGATGAAGCTCCTCAAGCCGATGATGATCGCCGGGGCGATCGGCGCCGGCCTGGGTCTGCTCTCACTGCTGCGGAAGCTGTTGAGAAGCTGAGAGGACAAAGAGAGAAGCCGGGCTCGCAGGAGCCCGGCTTTTTTCGATCAGCGATTGTGTTACGGTTGTCAGGGTCCGGTGCTCATGTAGCTGAAACCGGGTATCGCGGATTTGAACGGCACTTTTCCCTCGGGCAGCAGGCGCCCCATCCTCTCCACGGTGGAAGTTCCCATGAGATTGATGGACCTCTCCATGTCATTGACCCTTGGCCTGATATACGGATTCCAGACCTTCGTCTTGGATATGAAGGCCAGGCGGAACCTGCGGGTGAACCGCTCGAAGTCGTGGATCGCCCTCGCCCTGTCGGTGATCGCCAGCGCCGCCACCTTCCCGGTGACCAGCGCACCGGAGATGCCGAACCACATCATGGGGTCCATCGCGCCGGATATCGTCCCGCAGAGGACCGCGTCTTTCCAGAAGAGCCTGGGATTGTCGGGCGATCCCATCGGGACGGCGCCGTTGACGTACATCCATTCCTCGTGCTCGATCCCCTCGTGGCGGACCATGAAGGACTTGTATTTCTCCAGGCAGGACTTGTCGACCTCCCTGGTGGAGAAGAGGAGGTTGAAGTAGTAGTTGTTCACCGCCGAAAGGTAACCGTACTCGGTAATGCACTCGTCGAACCAGAGCCAGGCGTAGCTGCCGACGCCGATCTCGCCCCGCGATATCCACCCTTTCCACTTGAGACACGGTATGTCGAGCATCTCGTAGGCCGAAGGGGTGAGCCCGCAGGCTATGATGGTGTTCTCGGGAAGATTGTCGAGGTCCTTGCTCTCCAGCTTCGACCCCCACTCGAAAGTGATGTCAAGCCCGCGGCACTTCTCGAAAAGCAGGGTATCAAGGCTTGTGGGGCGGTTGCCCCTTTCTACGGCGCAGACGCCGTCCACCGGCAGCATGACTTTGGTGTCGTGGAAGTAGGCCGGGCACTCCAGCACCTGGTGGAACGCTGGGCTGATGTCGATGCCGATGTACTCCGAAGTCCTCACCGGGTCGAGAGGCGTCACGTGGGTTGACGGATTGTACAGCGCCGAACCCCCGTAGCCTTTTTCCGGATCATGGACGGTCACCGAGTACCCTTCGCGCCCGAGGTTGATCGCCGCGATGAGTCCCGCCATGCCGGCGCCGTAGATGGTCGCCTTGTTTTTCTTCGCGCTCATTGTGCCCTCCTTGCTAGCCGTGCTGATTTAATCACCTAATGCCGTTCAAGTCCACACACACCATGCGGTTCGTGCCACCGTTGTGAGAATCTCCGGGTTGGCCGGCGATGCTACTGAAGCGGCGCGGAGGGCGGGGACGTCGGCTGCAGGAGCACGCCGTCGTGCCGGGCCGTTCCGCTGGGCCGGACGAGGATAAGCGCATGAGGGCGCCGCGCGTCGAGCAGGCGTTCGGTTCGGTTGTGGTAATATCGTCCGTGTCTGAAAGGCTTGAAATGGCTCAGGAATACGATCATCGCACAATAGAGAAGAAGTGGGTGGAACGCTGGGAGCGCGACGGGCATTCGGCGTCGGGCGGGGATGACGCGGCGCGCAAGAAATACATCCTGGTGATGTTTCCTTACCCCAGCGGCCCTGCGCACATGGGGCACGTGGCCAACTATACCCTCGGGGACGTGCTTGCGAGATACTATCGCCGTCGGGGGTTCAGCGTGTTTCACCCCATGGGATACGACGCCTTCGGGCTCCCCGCCGAGAACGCCGCCATATCCGGCGGGGTCCACCCCGCGAAGTGGACGCGGAACAACATCGATCTTTTCGAGGTTGACCTCAAGAGACTGGGGTACTCTTACGACTGGTCCCGGAAGCTCTCCACCTGTGATCCGGGATACTACCGCTGGACGCAGTGGTTTTTCCTGAAGATGTACCAGCGGGGCCTCGCCTACAAGGCGGATGCCGCGGCCAACTGGTGCCCGTCCTGCGGCACGGTGCTCGCGAACGAGCAGGTCGTGGGTGACGGAGCCTGCGAGAGGTGCGGGACGGCCGTTGTGCCCCGTTGGCTGAACCAGTGGTTTTTCAAGGTTACCGATTACGCGGAGCGCCTGCTGGAAGACATGGACCAGCTATCGGGCTGGCCGGAGCGTGTGCTGACAATGCAGCGCAACTGGATAGGAAAGTCCAGTGGCGCCGAGGTCGATTTCACGTTGGAATCCACAGGTGAGAAGATAACGATCTACACCACCAGGCCGGACACCCTGTACGGCGTCACCTTCTTCCTTCTGGCCCCGGAGCATCCCCTGGTAGACCGCCTCGTTCGGGGAACCGGGCGCGAGGCGGACGTAGCCGCCTTCAGGGAGCGGGTGCTCGCAAGGACCTCCTTCGAGCGGACCGCGATCGAGGCCGAAAAAGATGGGGTGTTCCTCGACGATTTCGTGATAAACCCTGTCAATGGAGAACGCGTTCCCGTTTACAGCGCGAATTTCGTTCTCATGGAGTACGGGACCGGAGCCGTCATGGCGGTCCCGGCGCACGACCAGAGAGATTTCGAGTTCGCAAGGAAGTACGACCTGCCGGTGAAGGTCGTGATTCAACCCGAAGGCGGCGGGATGGTGCCCGCCGGGATGGACGCGGCTTACGAGGATCCCGGGTTGATGGAAAACTCCGGCGATTTCGACGGGACGCCGAGCGAGCGGGGGAAGGAAGCGGTGTGCGACCTGCTCGAGCGCCGTGGATGGGGGAAGCGCGCCGTCAACTACAGGCTCAGGGACTGGCTGGTGTCGAGGCAGCGTTACTGGGGCGCTCCGATCCCGATAGTCTACTGCGACGAATGCGGGACGGTTCCAGTGCCGGAGGAGGACCTGCCTGTTCTTCTGCCGGAGGGACTGGAGCTCGCGGAAGGCGGGAAATCACCGCTGCCGCTCGAGGAATCGTTCTACAAGGTGAGTTGTCCTTCGTGCGGGGGCGACGCGCGGCGGGAGACGGACACCATGGACACGTTCGTGGACTCGTCATGGTACTACTTCCGGTACGTCAGCCCGATGGATGATGACGCGCCGTTCGACGAGGCGGCGGCGCGCTACTGGATGCCGGTGGACCAGTATATCGGTGGTATTGAGCACGCAATACTGCACCTGCTTTACTCGAGGTTTTTCACTAAAGTCATCAAGGACCTGGGCCTGATCGAGTTCGACGAGCCATTCTCTAACCTGCTGTGCCAGGGAATGGTTACCAGGGACGGCGCGAAGATGTCGAAATCAAAGGGAAACGTCGTTGCTCCCGGTGCGTATGTCGACAGGCTGGGAGCGGACACCCTCAGGCTGTACATGCTGTTCATGGGTCCGCCCGAACTGTCCAAGGACTGGAGCGACGCCGGGGTGGAGGGCGCCCACAGGTTCCTCGCGAGGGTGTGGAGGCTGGTAACCGAGCGGTACCTGCCCGCAGCGGGAGCCGTCTCAGGCGAGGACGATGGCCCCCGTCACAGGAAATTGAGAAGCCTGACGCACCGGACGGTGATGAACGTCACCAGGGACATCGACCAGTTCGCGTTCAACACCGCGGTCAGCTTCATCATGGAGCTGGTAAACGCCATTTACCATTACGTGGACGAAGGCCCCCCGGACCCGGGAGTCCTGGGAGAAGCGGTGGAGACCGTGCTCCAGCTTCTCGCGCCGTTCGCTCCGTTCATCAGCGAAGAACTCTGGGAGGTGACCGGGCACGGGTCGAGCGTGCACCAGGAGCCTTGGCCGGAGTACGACGAGGAGACGGCGAAGCCGGAAGAGATGACCCTCGTGGTGCAGGTCAATGGCAAAGTCCGCGACAGGATAACCGTCGCCTCCGACATATCCGAAGAGGAGATGCGGCAGAAGGCCCTGGCGGCGCCGAACGCCGTGAAGCACGTATCTGACAGGGACGTCCGAAAAGTCATAGTGGTTCCCGGCAAGCTGGTCAACATCGTGGTCTGAACTTCCCGGCTCCGCCTGTCCCGCAGAAGTCCTTGATATGCTTGCTTTGCTGTGCTAGCATGAAACAGCAATGCAGGCAAAACACCGTCTGACCGCTCATTCGCCGGGTCTCGCCTCTTCCGGGTTGACACGATTGCAGGCAGCCGCGCTGGCCGGACTGCTGCTGCTCGTCGCCGCGGGGAGCGTCGCCGCGTACATCCGTTCACGGCCCAGGCCAATCAGGATACACCGCGCCGCCGGCGCCGAGGGGCCAGCTCATCGACGAACTGTCAAGGTCCATGTTGCCGGTGCCGTGGCGGCCCCGGGGCTGTACGACGTTCCGGAAGGGTCGAGGATCTCGGATGCCCTGTCGGCAGCGGGAGGCCCGGCCCAGGGAGCGGATCTTGACGAGCTCAACCTTGCGGCACGGGTGACGGACGGGCAGAAAGTGCTGGTGCCCGGCGCTCAGCGTGCGGCCGACGCCGCAAACGCCGCCGCTCCGGGCCCATCGCTTCAGACTGTCAATGTCAACACCGCCACCATCGCCGAGCTCGACGCGCTTCCCGGCGTGGGCCCTGCCCTCGCGGCGAGGATAATCGAATACAGGCGAAAGAACGGGCCTTTCTCTTCGCTGGAAGAACTCGACGAGGTCGAAGGCATTGGACCTGGCAAGCTGGAAGACCTCGCAGACCGGGTCACGTTCTGAATTGCGCGGAAGGGCATGCCTGCTCTGGCTGGCGGCAACTTTCGCCGGGGAGCACCTTGCGAGATGGCTGGGTCCCCTGGCGATCGTCGTGCCGGGCGCGTACGCTGCGACAGTCCTGCTGCTGAAGCGACGACGGCGCACTGGCCCGGGCCTCCTTCCAGCAGGGTTCATGCTGATCGGTATCATCCTGGCCCTGCTCTGGTTGGCATCGGCGTCGGGGGGAGCGCTGGCGTCTGTGGCGAAAGCCGGCGGGCATGTCGTTATCGAGGGCCGGATTGTTTCCGCCCCAGCAAGGAACTCCGGGACGACCGCAGCCTTCATCGAGGCAGCGGAGGCGTACGCCGGCAATAACGCTTGGGCGACCAGGGAGATCGTCTATCTGACGGCTCGGGGACCTCTTGCACCCGAACTCATATACCAGGGGGTCACGGTTCGTGCTTCGGGCAAGATCGAACGCGCGGGGCCGGGGGATGGATGGCTCCGTGACCGTGGCGCGTGGAGCAGGTTGAGGTGCAGGGCGGCGGCGGTGCGGCCGGTGGCGCCCTCGCCCGATCCGGTGAGTAGGGCGATCGCCGTGGCGAGGCGCTGGCTGTCCGGCGCCTACAGGCGCATGTTCGACGGCAAGAGCGCAGGATTTCTCGAAGGCGTGACAATAAGCAAGCTGGACGCATGCGACCCCGGACTCCTGGCTGACCTCCGTGCTTGCGGCCTCTCTCACATAGTCGCGGTTTCGGGGCTCCACGTAGGATCCGCCGCTGTGCTGGTGCTTGGCGTATGTGCCCTGGCCGGGGCTGGCCGGCGCACCGGGTACCTCTTAGCGTCGGCGTCGGCGGCGATGGTGGCCGCGCTGGCCGGATTTCGCGTTTCGGCTTCGCGGGCCGCTGTCATGGCCGGCACCGCGTCCGCCGGAAGGTTATTCGGGAGGCGCTACGACGCTGCCGGGGCCTTGTCCGTCGCCGGTATTGCGATCTTGTGCACCAGGCCTTCGTCGGCGTTCGAGCCCGGTTTCCAGTATTCGTTCGCAGCCGCCGCCGGTATCGTGATTCTGGCGCGAAGCAAAGCCGCTTCGCGGGGGGGAAAGATCCGTCGCGCCGCCGCTGTGTGCGCCGGAGCGCAACTCGGAACGGTTCCTCTTGTCCTCTTGAGAGGCGAAGCGATACCGGTTTCTGCGCTGGCGGCGAACCTGTTGGTGGTTTGGCTGGTCGGTCCCCTTCTCGTCTCGGCTCTGGCCGCGGCTGCTATATCCGCGGTGAGCCCATCCGCGGCCGGAGTGGCCTCTGTGATCCCGGGAGTGATCGCCAGGTACGTGATGTGGGTTGCTTCGGCCCTGGCCCGGGTGCCGGAAACCGGGTTGTTCATGGGAGGCCTCGGGGTGCTCACACTCACGCTCTACTTCTTCGCGCTCGTTTGCCTGGCGCGCGGCAGGGGGCGGCGGGGGGCTTTCGCGGCCGCGGTGGCCCTGTTCCTTGTCGTGGCGTTGATACTGCTCGGGTGTTTTCCGGTGCTCGGGCACCGGGGCGGCGATTCGATGGTCGCTCTTGATGTCGGAGAAGGAGACGCCACACTCCTGCGGGACTCTTCGGGAGGCGTGGCTCTCGTGGACGGGGGGCCCGATCCGGAGTTGTTGCTGCGGCGACTGCGCGCGGCAGGAGTCTCGAAAGTGGACCTGGCGCTTTGTTCGCACAGGCACGCGGATCATGTCGAGGGGTTCAAAGCGTTAATCGAGCGTATGCCGGTGGGAAGAATAATCGGTCCGCCGCCGGGAGAAGGCGAACGGGGCCCGTACGAACGCCTGCTTTCGGTCGCGCGCCGCAAAGGCGTAGCCGCATCGATAGCGGTCGAGGGTGACAGGGTCGAGGTATCTCCGGGGATTCTGCTCGAGGTCCTGAGTGCGCCCGAGAAGCCGCCCCGTCCCGGGGAAGAGGAGAACAACCGGTCCATAGTCTGCATGGCCACGGTGGGCGGCGCGAGGATACTGCTGCCCGGCGACCTCGAATCAACGGCCCAGCACCGGCTCCTGGAGGGCAGTCCCGATCTCAGTTGCGAGGTGCTGAAGATGCCCCATCACGGGAGCTCGAACGCGGTCGGAAGAGATCTGCTGAAAGCGGCCCGCCCGAGGGTGGCGACAATATCCGCCGGACGGAACAACAGGATGGGACACCCCTCGAGGAAATGCATACGTGAACTCCAGAAAAGCGGAATAAGGGTGGAGAGGACGGACCTCTCGGGGGACATCGTGATACGATTCGCGAAGCGGTCGGTGTCGGAGCAATCAGGCGGGCGGTGAGATTGGCCAGGAAGCGTGTCGAGGCGATTGATGACCTCAAGGGCGTTTACTACGTTTACGGCGACGAGGAGCTGCTCGCCGAACAGGCTGTGAAAAGGCTCAAAACCCTCTTCAGCGCACAGGCCGACGCGGATTTCAACATGGAGGAGATCGACGCAGCGGACCTCGGCGCGCGCGCGGCGATCGACGCCGCGGAGACCGTGCCGCTGATGTCCACCAGGAGGCTCGTCATCGTCAAGGGCGCCGACCGCCTCAGTCGCAGGGAGCAGGAGGCGATCTGCGCGTACCTCGACGACCCCAACCCGGCGGCGACACTGGTGCTGGTAGCATTCGGGGGCCCGGGTAGCGTGAAGCGTGACGCGGCTTCGATGAAGAAGGTGGAGGGCTCGCCGCTGTTCAAGAAGGTCGGCTCGGTCGGGGGGGAACCGCTCAAGTTCAGCATGGGGAGCAGGGGCAGCCGCAAGAAGGTGGAGGAGTGGATTTCCGAGGAGTTCGAGCGGCGCGGGAAACGAGTGGAGCCGTCAGCCAGGCAAGTGCTGCTCGAACGGGTGGGAAGGGAACTCAGGGACCTGGAGGACGCGATTGAGCGTATCTGCCTGTACGCGGCGGACGAGGGTTCCATAAACTCCGGACACGTCGTCAAGGTCGTGGTCCCTGCCGCGGAGCAGGGCATCTTCGAGTTGATCGACGCTGTCGCCGACAGGCGCAGGGACCAGTCGCTGTACCTCCTGGACCGCCTCATGAGGCAGGGGGAGAGCCCCCAGAGGATATTCAGCCTGCTTCTCAGGCAGTTCCGCCTGATCGCCAGGTGCAAGGCGATGGCCAGGGACACCGATCCTCCGCGCATGGCGTCGGCCCTGGGGATACCGCCATTTCTGGTGAGTAAGTGCGTCAAGCAATCATCGAAATTCTCGCCCGAGAAATTGAGGACTGCGTTCCTGGAGTTCAAGAAGGCTCAACTGGAGATGCATTCCAACCGGTATCTGCCGGAGCGCGACTACCAGGGCGCGATGCTGGAGATGTTGATCGTGAGGCTGATCGGCTAGCCCGGAGAGCCCTGCCGCAACTGCGCAAGAGACCGGGACATGCGGGACTTCCTGTTGGCCGCTTTGTTCTTGTGGATGACACCCTTGGAGGCGGCCTTGTCCAGGGCCCGGGAAGCAACCTCGAATCTCTCGGTTGCGGAGTCCACGTCCCCTGCGGCGTGCGCGGCTTCGAACTTCTTCATGTCCGTCTTGAGCGCGCTCTTCACAGCCTTGTTACGCAGCCTCTGTTCCTCGGATTTTCGCACCCTTTTTACCTGCGAGTTGATATTGGGCATCTCTTTCTTCCTCTCGGGCCCGGATACCACGGGCGCAGTGAAACCGGTCCTTTCCGAACGGGATACCGGGGAATTGTAGCACAGGGCATTACGGCTGTCGAATAGATCGCATGACTGCACGGCCAGCCGGCGGGGGATCCGCAGGCGCCTCAGGCCTGACCCACGGTTGTTCCGGTGGGCATTGACCGTCGACATCTGGCGGAGGCCCCGACAACTGCTATCATTACGTTTCGGAGGTGTGTTGGACTGGATACTTCCCGGATAAGGAACTTCTGCATCATCGCGCACATAGACCACGGGAAATCGACGCTCGCGGACCGTTTCCTGGAGCTCACCGGAGCTATACAGCCCGGCCGCGAACGTCCGCAGTTCCTCGACAGGATGGACCTCGAGCGGGAGCGCGGCATTACCATCAAGGCGCAGGCGGTGAGGCTTAGCTGCGAGATCGATGGGGATGAATGGGAGCTGAACCTGATCGACACCCCCGGTCATGTCGATTTCAACTACGAGGTCTCGCGTACGCTGGCGGCATGCGAGGGAGCAATCCTGCTGGTGGACGCGGCACAGGGGGTGGAGGCCCAGACGATCGGGAACCTGCACCTGGCCGTGGAGAACGGACTCGAGATCATCCCGGTTGTCAACAAGGTCGACCTGCCATCGGCCGAGCCGGAGCGGGTGAGGGATGAAGTAACGGAGATCCTGGGGGTCGAACCCGGGGACGTCCTGTTCTGCTCGGCCAAGACCGGGGAGGGAGTGCCGGAGATACTGAGGGCCGTCGTTGCACGGGTACCCCCTCCGTCTGATCGCGGGGACAACGTGCTCAGAGCCCTGGTCTTCGACTCGACCTATGACCAGTACCGCGGCGTGGTCACTTTCGTCAGGGTGGTCTCCGGCGAACTACGCGCGGGTGCCGAGATCAGGATGGTCGAGGCGGGCACCCGGGCGGCTGCGGAATCACTGGGATACCTCGCGCCGGACCTGGTTCCCGCGGAAGCGCTCCTGGCCGGAGAGGTGGGTTTCGTGGCGACGGGAATCAAGGATGTGTCCAGGCTCCCGGTGGGAGACACGCTCACGGCAGCGACGGACGGAGCCCGGGAGGCCCTTGCGGGGTATCGCGAACCGAAGCCGGTGGTGTTCGCCGGGCTGTTCCCCGTGGACAACAGCGAGTACCAGGCCCTCAGGGAGGCGCTTGCTAAACTGAACCTGAATGATTCGGCTTTCACCTTCGAGCCCGAGACCTCACGGGCGCTGGGGTTCGGGTTCAGGTGCGGGTTCCTCGGCCTGCTTCACATGGAGGTCGTGAGGGATCGCCTGGAGCGCGAGTACGGTCTCGACCTCATCATAACGCCGCCCAACGTGGTGTACCGCGTGACCGACAAGAGCGGCAACGAAACGACGGTCAAGAACCCGTCACAGATGCCCCCGGCCAACGAGGTCGCGGCGGTGCTGGAGCCTTACGTGAACCTGCTGCTGATCGCTCCGCACGACATGGTCGGGCCGGTGATGGAGCTCTGCCAGGGGAAGAGGGCCGTGTATCGTGACATGGTCTACCTTTCGAGCAACAGGGTAGAGCTGAGCTACGAGATGCCCCTGGCGGAGATGGTCTCGGGGTTCTACGACCAGCTCAAGTCGAGGTCGCGCGGGTACGCCTCGCTGGACTACGAACTGGGGGACTGGAGAAGCGGCCCGCTTGTGAAGCTCGAGATACTGGTGCACGGCGAAGTGGTAGACGCTTTCAGCATGATCGTTCCCAGGGACAGGGCCCAGTCGAGGGGAAGGGAGCTTGCCGCGCGTCTCAAGGCGGTTATCCCCCGCCAGCAGTTCGAGCTTGCGATACAGGCTCAGGTGGGCGGGAAGGTGATCGCCCGGGAAACCGTGCCCGCGAGGAGGAAAGATGTTACCGCCAAGTGCTACGGAGGGGACATCACGCGAAAGCGCAAGCTCTGGGAGAAGCAGAAGGCCGGAAAGAAGAGGATGAAGATGATCGGCAGGGTGGAGATCCCGCAGGAGGCTTTCGTCGCAATGATCAAGAGCGACGAGAGTGGTTCATGAACCGTGGGCGGATCGCCGGCATGTGCCGGCATGCGCGTTTAGCAGTCTGCCTTCGCGAGTGCTAGAATTACACCGCGGGAAGGAGAAGACGCGAAATGAGCTCGATCCTGGACGAGAGAAAGCAGAAGATACTGCTGGCGGTAGTCCAGAGCTTCATACTCAGTGGCAAGCCGGTCGGCTCGAACTCCATCGCCCGCGCCCTCGACCTGGGCTTGAGCACCGCCACCATAAGGCACGAGCTTGCGCTGCTGGAGGACCTGGGCTACCTCCGACAGCCGCACACCTCCGCCGGAAGGGTGCCCACCGACATCGCCTACAGGCTTTACGTCGACGTGCTGGTTGGCGGGGAGAAACCCGTCGGACGAGACGCGGAGGCGATCGAAACCCTTTTCGCCGCACAAACGCGTGAGATCGAAGGGCTGTTTCACGAGGCGTCGCTGCTGCTCTCCAGTCTGACCCATACAACGGCCATAGTCTTCGCGCCGTTCAGCCGCGCCGATTCGGTCAGGCACGTGGATATAGTCAGGCTGAGCGATGAGAGGGCGATGGTCATCGTCATTACCTCCAAGGGGCAGGTCGGGCGGCAGCTCGTGCGGGCGCCGGTGCGATTGACGGCTGATACGATGTCACGCGTATGCGCCTACGCCAACAGGGCGTTGTGCGGCCTGTCTCTCGACCGGATCGACGGCGAGGCCGTGGCGCGGAAGGCCAGGTTCGGCGGCCCCGGCAAGAAGTTGCTGGCCGACGTTCTCGTGGCGGTTAGAGACTACCTCGGGTCGATAGAGGAGAGGGTGTTCATCGGGGGAACCGCGAACATAGTCCGCGAGATGGGCAACGAAGGGCCCCAATGGGCGCAGGTGCTTCTCGAGGCGATGGAAAAACAGTACTTCATACTGGACCTGCTCAAGGACCTCCTCAGAGAGCGCAGGCTCACGGTGCGAATCGGGGAGGAGAACAGGCTGAGGGAGCTTCAGCGGTACTCGTTCGTCGGCACCAGCTACCCGGTAGGAGACGGGCTGCTGGGGTCTCTCGGGGTCGTAGGTCCCACTTCGATGGACTACGCGAGGACGATCGGGATGGTTCAGTTCATGGCGGACAACCTCGGGCGCACCCTGTATACACCAAGGGATTGAGCCCGGCTCCAGGCGGAAACGGATCTGATGCATAACGACATCGACAGGGACCTTTACGAAATACTCGGCGTTTCCAACGCCGCGGGCTCCGACGAGATAAAGAGCGCCTATCGCACGAAGGCCAAGGAATGCCATCCTGATGTCGCGCACTCCGATCCCGACTCAGAGCACAAGTTCAAGGAGCTCACCTTCGCCTACGAGATCCTTTCCGACCCCGAGAGACGACGGGCGTACGACGCTTTCGGTCTGGACGGGCTGAGGCGTGGCGCCGGAACCGGCTTCGAGGGTTTCACCTCCGTATCCGACCTGTTCGACGCCTTTTTCGGGGAAGGGTTCGGCGCCCCATTCGGGCGGCGGGGGAAGCGCCGCGGGCGCGAGCGCGGAAGAGACATGGAAGTGGTCATGGAGGTGGGCCTCGAGGACGTCCTCACCGGCACCGAGAAGGAGCTGGAGATAACGCGAATGGCCACATGTGAGGCCTGTGGGGGGTCCGGCAGGGTCCCGGGTACCAAGATGGGGCGATGTGACGGCTGCGGGGGCACCGGCGAGATCAGGAGGTCGCAGCGGAGCATGTTCGGGACGTTCATACGGACACAGGCCTGCTCAAGGTGCGGCGGGGAGGGCGAGCTGATACTCGAGCCGTGTGAGGAATGTCGCGGCGCGGCTCGACGGCAGGTCACCGAGAGGATCCAGGTGTCGGTTCCGCCCGGGGTGGAGCGTGGAGATCGGCTGAGAGTCCGGGACAAAGGCGAAGGGGGAGCCAGGGGAGGGCCGGGTGGTGATCTGTACGTCGCTATTGACGTCCGGCGCGATCAGAGGTTTGAACGAGACGGTACCAGGTTGTTCACAAAGGTGCCCGTTGACATGGTCGACGCCGCGCTGGGCGCGCACGTTGAGGTCCCGACGGTGGAAGGGTCCCACGAGCTCAAGGTGCCCTCGGGCACCCAGCCAGGAGATACTCTAGTGGCGAAAGGGCTGGGACTTCCCCCGAGATACGGCGGCAGGAGAGGAGATCTCTACGTGGCCATTGACATCACGGTCCCCAGGAAGCTCAGCGCAGAGCAGAAAAAGGTGCTGGAGGCCTATCGCACCGCGCGGAAGGAGAAGGCCAGCAGGCAACCCGGCCGGGTGCCCCGAACAAGCTGACTGCCCGAGATGGGACTTCCTCTTTTCTACGTAGAACCAGAACTGATAGACCTGGACCGCGGGGTCGCGCACCTGCGGGGAGCCGACGCGAGGCACCTGGTGAAGTCGCTCCGCGCCAGGGTCGGTGACACAGTTCTAATCTGCGACGCAATGGGAACGGTCTACACGACGAGCCTCACCGGGTCCCTCCAGGACCGGGTGACCGTGAGCCTTCATTCGAACGCCTACCATGCCCCGGAGCGTCCCCAGGTCGTGCTTTTCCAGGCAATGGGAAAGAACGCCGCAATGGATGAGCTTGTCTCGTACGCCGCCGAGGTGGGTATCTCGCGGATAGTGCCCTACGCCGGAAGGCGGTCGCCCCTTGAGGCGTTGACCAGGGGAAAGAACAGGATCGGTCGCTGGAGCGCCATAGCAAGGGAGAGCTCGAGGCTGTCGCGCAGGCCGTACCCGCTGGAGATGCGAAGCCCCGTCGAGGAGCTGGACGAGTCTGTGCTGGGCAAGACCGCGTGCAGGCTGGTCCTGTGGGAAGAAGAGAAGGAGGTGCCCCTCTCCGAAGCCTTGCCTGCCGCGGCTACGCCGATTTCGGTTGCCCTGATAGCCGGTCCGGAGGGCGGGCTGGACCCCGCGGAGATAAGCGTACTGCGGTCGTTGGGCGCCAGGACAGTGAGCCTGGGGCTGCTGAACCTTAGGGCTCGCAGCGCCGGGCCCGTCGCGGCGGCCATCACAAGGAACCACTACGGGCTGCTGGCCCCCGGCGCCGGGGGGAACGATGGTTGAGGCGACGTACCGCGTCACCACGCTCGGTTGCAGGGTGAACCGGGCCGATTCCCTGCAGCTCGAGAGCGACTTGAGAGACAGGGGATTGAAGAGGGCCGGCAGCGGGGAGACGCCGGACGTGTGGGTGGTCAACACATGCGCCGTGACGGCGGAAGGCATGAGGAAGTCGAGGAAAGCTGCCAGGAGGGCGGCCCTGGAGGGCGCGCGCGTGCTGGTCACCGGTTGCGGCGTCGATTACGACCTGTCCGCCTGGAGCGGCAAGCGGGTCATGGAACTGTTCCCGAACGCTGCCAAAGCCTCGATGATAGGCGCGGCCCTGGGTGACGAACGTGAGGGTGTCCCTTTTCGAGAAGTGGACCCGGGGGAGCTGGTGCGGGTTCCGCTGAAGGTGCAGGACGGTTGCAGCAGGTTCTGTGCCTACTGCATCGTCCCGTACTTGAGGCCCCGGCCGTTCAGCCGGTGTTCCAGGGAAGTCGCAAGACAGGCGGAAGCCCTGTGCGCGGGCGGAACCGGGGAGATCATACTGTGCGGAATAGACCTGGGCTCTTACCGGGAGCCTTCCTCGGGGGAGGGGGTGGGGCGCCTCGTCGAGGAGGTATCCCGTGCCTGTGGGGACACCTGGCTGAGGTTGAGCTCTATCGAGTTCGGTGATGTAGATGAGACGGTGATCGAACAGATGAACACCGGACGTCTCTGCGAACACCTGCACCTGCCGGTGCAGAGCGGCTCGGACGAGGTCCTTGCCCGGATGGGACGCGGCTACACCGCGGGGGAGTTCGAACGCGCAGTGTCGGATCTGAGGGGCGCGGTGGAAGACCTGGCGGTTTCCGGCGACATCATGGTCGGCTTCCCGGGAGAGACGGAGGAGCATCACCGGGAGACGCTCGGGGTGATCGAGAGGATCGCGTTCTCCAGGCTTCACGTCTTCAAGTACTCCCCGCGGCCCGGCACCCGCGCCTTCGAGATGGGAGACACCGTCGCCCCGGAAGTGAAAGACGGGAGGGCCGCGGAGGTCAGGCGGATCGGCCGCCGGTGCGCCTCCATGTTCCACGAGGGATTTGTTGGTCGTATAATCCAGGTACTGGTGGAGGGCCCTTTGAGTACCAGGCCCGGAACCATGTTCGGGCGCTCGAGGAATTTCGCCGGCGTGGTGTTCGCCGGGTCCGGCGAGCTTCTGGGCAGGAAGGTCCGCGTAGAGGTGACGGAGGCGGGCCCGGATTGGCTGGAAGGGCGCCTCGTGCGGGAGGACCGGTAGGCACAGGAGGAAGAGGTTTTGGCCGAGAGTTGCCTGTTCTGCAGGATAGTGAACAAGGAGATCGGCAGCGAGCTGGTGGACGAACGGCCCCGTGCCGTCGCATTCAGGGACGTCAGCCCGCAGGCCCCGGTGCACGTGCTCATCGTTCCCAGAGAACACATACCCACTATCGCCGAGATGGTGGCGGCCCCGGACAGCTGCGAGATACTCTCGGACATATTCTCCCTGGTGAAAGACATCGCAGTCAGCGAGGGCATATCGCAGAGAGGGTACCGGCTGGTGGCCAACATCGGGGAAGAGGCGGGCCAGGCCGTGGACCACCTCCATTTTCACCTGCTCGGGGGCCGGTTCATGGGGTGGCCGCCGGGATGAGTTACGAGAGAGTGATCGCATGACCCTTGTTGAGAAGGTGGAGGAAGACAGCAGGAACGCGCTGAAAGAAGGGCAGAAGCTCAAGCTGTCCACGCTGAGGATGCTGCTTGCCGAGCTCAAGAACGCGCGGATAGCCAAGCGAGAAGAGCTGACCGAGGAGGAGGAGCTGCAGGTCGCGGCCAGGGAGGCCAGGAAGAGAAAAGAGGCCATCGAGGGTTTCACTCGCGGCGGACGCCAGGACCTGGTGGACAGGGAGACCGAGGAGTTGAAGGTCCTCGAGGCGTATCTTCCCCGGCAGATGGGCGAAGACGAGGTCGCGCGCGTCGTGGCGGAAACCATACGGGAAGTGGGGGCCTCCGCGCCCTCGGACCTCGGACGGGTAATGAGCGCGGTCATGCCCAAGGTGAAAGGAAAGGCGGACGGGAAGAAGGTGAACCGGCTCGTTCGCGAAGCCCTCCAGAAATGATTTCCCGCGCCCGGCGAGAGATGAGGCCGGCCGGGTTCGACCCCGAGCGGAGAGCCTGCAGTGCCTGAACATGCCGAAATCAAGCTGGTGGTCCCTCACAACCTGCCCATGGTAGCGCTTCTCGGGCAGGAGGACAGGTTCCTCAACGTGGTTGCCGAGGCTTTCGCCTGCAGCGTGTTTGCCAGGGGCAACGAGATCGACATCAGCGGTGACGCCACGGAAGCGGGGCTGTGTACGACCCTCTTCGAGGAGCTCGTCGAGCTTCTCGAAGCCGGGTTGGTGATAACCCCTGAGAACCTGTCGATTGCCATTGACATGGTCCGGCGCGGCGAGGAGCTGAAGCCCACCGACCTGTTTCGCGACGCTGTGCTGACGGCCAGGGGAAAGGTAATCCGGCCGAAGACCCTGGGCCAGAAGAAATACGTGGAGGTGATGCGTACCTCCACCATCGTGTTCAGCATCGGACCGGCGGGGACGGGGAAGACTTACCTGGGGCTGGCGTACGCGGTGCAGTGTCTCCTGGACCGGAAAGTCAACAGGCTGATCCTGACCAGGCCCGCGGTCGAAGCGGGGGAGAGGCTCGGTTTCCTGCCCGGGGACCTGTACCAGAAGGTCGACCCTTACCTGAGGCCCCTCTACGATGCGCTCTACGAGATGCTCGGGGCCGAGAAGTTCCACCGGATGACGGACCAGGGGATTATCGAAGTGGCGCCCCTCGGGTTCATGCGGGGAAGGACCTTGAACGATTCCTTCATCATCCTGGACGAAGCCCAGAACACCAGCCCGGAGCAGATGAAGATGTTTCTCACCAGACTGGGCTTCGGGAGCAGGGCGGTCATAACCGGGGACGTCACCCAGGTGGACCTTCCCAAGGAGGTCTCCTCCGGCCTGAAGGTCGTTCGGGAGATACTGCGGGACATAGACGGCGTCTCGTTCGTGAACCTCGACGCGCGTGACGTTGTCCGGCACAAGATCGTCCAGCAGATTGTCGAGGCTTACAAGAAGTACGAGTCGCAGGGGGACCCGGGCCCTTCCGGCGGATGACATGAGCTACAGAAAGAGATACCTCGACCTGATCGCGTCGCTGAGAAAGCGCGCCGACAGGGTCTCGCTGGCGCGAAAGCGCCTGGTCGTGGCGCTTGCTATCTTCGTTATGCTCGTTTTGATAATCACCACGGAGATCGCGCCGTACGGGTATCAGGTGGAGGCGGAAAAAGCCAGCCCCAGGACCATCGTCGCGCCTTCGACCGTGCAGTACGTCGACAGGAGCAGGACGCAGGAGCAGCAGGACGCCGCCGCAGCGGCGCTCAGTGAAGTGTACGTAACCGACGAGAAAGTGGCCGGGAACGTTGTCGCGGCCATCGACAGGGTATTCGCCATCGCCGACGAGGTGACGGCGCTCGCGGGTGACGACGCGGAGCGCACGACCCTGGGGGAGGAGAAGCTCGAGGACAAGGCCTACGCCGGCGCCCTGGGGCAGCTCGTCGCCCTTGCTCCAGAACAGAGAGCCGCGGCACGCCAGGTGGTAACGAGCGCCGTCGTCGCGGAGATGGAGCACGGTGTCCACGGCGGTGAGGTCGAGGCCGCGGTGAAGTCCGCGAGCGCCCGCATAAGCGGCCAGACCGACGACCCCGACATACGGCAGGCCGCGCAGTCGGTCGCCGCTGTGGCGATGAAGCCCAACCTCATAGCCGACCAGGCCGAGACCGAAGGCCGCAGGCAGGCCGCCCGGAAAGCGGTGAAGCCGGTCGTTACCACCCGGCTGGAAGGCGAGATCATAGTGCGCAGGGGCACGGTCGTGACACCCGAGGTCTACGACCTGCTGAAGAGCCTGGGTTTCACCGGGTGGAGCTTCTCGCCGCTGAACATGCTCTACGTCTCAGTCCTGGTGGTGCTGTTGATGGCCGCGATGGCGATGTATCTGGCGAAGTTCCGCAGGATGTACTACGACAGCCCGGGCCTGCTGCTGCTCCTCGGGTCGTCGATCACCGCGTTTGCGATCTTCGCCAACCTGCTGACTTTCGCGTCGAGGAGCTGGTCTTCGTTCTGGGGGTATCTCATGCCCTCGGCCGCAATCGCCATTATCGTCGCGGTGCTGTTCGACAGCGGAACAGCCCTGGTCTCGGTTGCGCTGTGCGGGCTGATCGCCGGCGTCGTGACCAAGGGTGATTTCTCGATCATGCTGCTGACCATCCTCGGCGGAATCTTCCCGTCGCTGTACGCATCGCGCACGTCGACCCGACACGAGCTGCGGAGGGTCGGGCTCTACACTTCGTTCTGGACCGCGGGAGTAGCGTTCGGCGCGACCGCTCTTACCCAGGGCGGTACCGACATCCTGTTGAATACCGGCATAGGGTTTCTCAACGGGGCGGTGTGCACGATAGTCGCCCTGGGATCACTGCCGTTCCTGGAGACGACGTTCCGGGTCACCACCAATACCTGGCTGCTGGAGCTGGCGGCGCCGGACCAGGAGCTGATGAAGCTGCTCACGCTCAAGGCGCCGGGCACATACTCCCACAGCGTCATGGTGGCGAACCTCGCCGAGGCGGCCGCCCGTGAGATCGGCAGCGACCCGATGCTTGCGAGGGTGGCCGCCTACTACCACGATATAGGAAAGATCGCCAAGCCGCAGTATTTCGTGGAGAACCAGCAGCCCGGGGAGAACCCCCACGGGGGGCTCAGCCCGAACCTGAGCCTGCTCATCATCACCTCTCACGTGAGAGACGGGGTGGAAATGCTGGAGAAACACCACTTTCCACCCGACCTCGTGGAGATCGTCAGGGAGCACCACGGCACCAGCGTTGTGAGGTACTTCTACCAGGCGGCGCTCGAAGGCGGAAAGCCGGTGGACATCGAAAGGTTCAGGTACCATTACACGAAGCCGCGGAGGAGGACCGCCGGGATCGTAATGCTGGCCGACGCGGTAGAGGCCACGGCGAGAACGCTGGAGAACCCTACAGCGGTGTCGATCCAGCAGATGGTGGAGAAAGTAGTCGACGACAAGCTCGAAGACGGCCAGCTGGACGAGTGCCCGCTGACCTTCGAGGAACTGAACAAGATCAAGGCGATATTCGAGCGGATGCTCATCGGGTCGTACCACCCACGCGTGGACTACCCGGATTCACGAGCGGAGCGTAAGAATGGGCGTAAGGGTAAAGACAGACCCGCGGGCGGTGACGACAAGGCGGTTGCGGGGGCGACTTGAGCGCGCTCTACGGAGGATGACGCGCGAATTGCTTCCTGACATTGCGGTCGAGTTGAGCGTCCTGGTGACCGACGACTCCGGCATGCGCCGGCTGAACTCCGAGTACCGCGGGATCGACGAGCCGACGGACGTCCTCTCTTTTCCACAGCTGGAGCCCGGCGAGTTGAACCTGCTGGGATCCCAAGGGGAGGAGGCGCTGGGCGATATCGTTATTGACATCGAGGCGGCCGGCAGGCAGGCGCTCGGACGGGGAGAAGCACTGGACCGGGAGCTCGAGATGCTCGCCGCCCACGGCCTTCTCCATCTCCTCGGGTACCGCCACGACGACAGCGAGGGGTCGCGCAAGATGCGCGCAGCGGAGATCAGGCTTACCGGTGGCGCCATGACCGGAACGGAGGCGGGAGACTACCCATGACCATCACCCTCGGATTGATCGGTCTTGTCCTGTTGATACTTTTCGCCGCGTACCTTGCGGCTTCAGAGACCGCGCTCATGAGTGTCAGCAGGATAAGGGTGAAGTACCTTGTCGAGAAAGACGTTGCCAGGGCCAGGAAGCTCGAGAAACTCATCGAGAACCCCGATTACTTTCTGCCCCCGCTTCTTCTGATGGTGCTCGTGGTGCAGCTCACTTCTGCGTCGCTGACGACCTGGCTGACGACCAGGCTCACCCATAACGCGGGAATTGGGGTGGTGGCTGGCACCGTGGTGCTCACCATATTCATGTTTGTCTTCGGAGAACTGGTGCCGAAGGCCGCCGCCAGCCACGACTCCGAGCGTTACGCGCTGGCGGTGACGAGGCCGATTGGTTTCATGAGCTGGCTTCTACACCCGCTGGCCGTACTCTTCGAGCTTGTGGCGAGAGGGGTGCTGAGAGTCCTGAGGCGCGGCCCGCCGCCTTCTGAGGTCCTTGTCCGTGACGAGGGCGAGATCAAGGCGATGGTCACCGCGGCGGAGGAGCACGACGTCATCGAGGTCGAGGAGAAGGACATGATCCACTCCGTGTTCGAATTCTCCGACACGATGGTCAGGGAGGTAATGGTTCCCAGGCCCGACATGGTGACGCTCGAGGCGGACGCAACCGTCAAGGACGCCCTGGTTCTGACCATCGAGCGCGGATTCTCCCGCATCCCCGTCTATTCCGGGGAGCTGGACAACATCAGAGGAGTTCTTTACGCCAAGGACCTGATGCTCTACCTGCAGGAGGGAAACCTGACCAGAGAAGTCGGCGGTATCGCCCGTGAGGCGTTCGTGGTACCGGAGACAAAGGTCTTGAGCGACATGCTGCGGGAGTTCAGGAGCCGAAAAGTGCACATGGCCCTGATCGTCGACGAGTACGGCACCGTGGTAGGACTGGTCACAATCGAGGACCTGCTGGAAGAGTTGGTCGGGGAGATATTCGACGAGTTCGACATGGAGATCGACCTCGTGGAGAAGCTCGCAGAGGGCAGGTACAGGGTTGACGCCCGGATCAGCATAGACGATCTCAACGAGGTCCTGCAAATCTCGATGCCCAAGGAGGAGGACATCGATACCGTAGGGGGTCTGGTGTTCAAGGTCCTCGGGCACGTGCCGGTCAAGGGAGAGTCGTTCGATTACAACGGCGTAGCCATCAAGGTGGAGCTGGTGAGGAACAACAGGGTGGTGAAAGTGCTGCTGAGTACCACCGAGCCCGCTCCCGGGGCTGGCGGTTCGGGATAGATGCTGGAAACAGTGCGCTCTGGAACGCTGGAGGTGCTCGCGTTCCCACGCCTGGAGCGCGAGTGCGGCGTGAAGGTCGCCTTCACGGGAAGGCACGGCGGCGTCAGCGATGAGCCCTTCGATTCGCTCAACCTCTCTTTCTCGGTTGGAGACCGGCCTGAGGCGGTGACGGCGAACAGGCGGCTCGTCGCCGGGGAGCTGGGGCTGCCCCTGCGGAGTTGGGTGCTGCCCCGGCAGGTACACGGCGCTGGCGTCCGGGAGGTAGGCGCCTCAGACGCGGGCCGCGGCGCCTTCGGGCACGACACGGCCATGCCGGACACCGACGCGCTCTTCACCGCGACGGGGCGCCTGGCTGTCGGCGTGCTCACCGCGGACTGCGTGCCGCTGGTGGTAATCGATCCGGGACGTCCGGCGGTTGCGGTTGTCCATGCCGGCTGGCGCGGTGCGCTTGCGGGCATTGCCGGCAGCGTCGCCAGGATGTTGCGGGAGAGGACGGAGGAACGGCGGGAGCTCCTGGCCCTGCTGGGTCCGCATATCGGGCCGTGCTGCTTCGAGGTAGGAGGTGAGGTGGCCGACGCGTTCGCCCGGAGGTTCGGACGCCGGGTCTTGACGACAGACGGCATCCGGACGTGCCTGGACCTCGGGGCTGCCGTCGGCCTCGATCTGGAAGCGTCCGGGATATGGCCCGAGAACGTTTACCGATCCGACACTTGCACCGCGTGCTCAACCGGTTATTTCTCGCACAGGCGCGGATCTCCGTGCGGACGCCAGGCGGCGCTCGCGATTATCCATGGGGGTGGATCGGGTGGATGAGCGGGTTGCAGCCCGGGTGCGCGTGATTGGACGTGTCCAGGGTGTTTTCTTCAGGGCGGAGACTCGAAAGGCGGCTCTCCGGCTCGGACTGAAGGGATGGGTGCGCAACCTGCCCGACGGTTCCGTGGAGGCGTTGTTCGAAGGTGGACGCCGGGAAGTCGAGTCGGCGATCGAGTGGTGCGGCACCGGACCGTCCGCCGCGCGGGTCGCCACGGTTGAAGTGGAGTGGACCGAACCGTCCGCTCTGAACGGATTTGAAGTTCTGCACGGCGTTGATTGACCGCCACCGGGGGTCGGTCCCCACAAGGAATAGCCTGTGATTCAAGCGAAAAATAATCTGAACCGCATAAAAGAGAACGTGGATGAGGTTCGCCGACGGATAAGGGAAAGCGCATCCAGGGTCGGGCGTGATCCCGACGGGGTGCGGTTGCTGGCGGCCACCAAGAACAGGGACCGGGCTCAGGTCGAGGCGGTCGTGGAGGCCGGGGTGTCCCTGGTGGGAGAGAACAGGGTCCAGGAGCTGCTGGAGAAGGAGGAATGGCTCAGAGGCCGTGCGGAGGTGCATTTTATCGGCCACCTTCAGACCAACAAGGTCCGGAAGGTCGCCGGGCTGGTGCGCCTGATCCACTCCGTAGACAGCCTGAGGCTTGCGGGCGAGATTGATCGCAGGGCCGGCGCGGGTGGCTTCGTCCAGGACGTCCTCATACAGGTCAACGTATCAGGGGAGGATTCGAAATCGGGGGTTTCCCCCGGGGCGCTCCCCTGGCTGGTTTCTGAAGCAGGGGCCATGCCCGGGCTGGCAGTGGTCGGGTTGTCGACAATTGCGCCGATGGACGATGACCCGGAGAGGGTCAGGTGGGTTTTCAGGGAGTTGAGGGAACTGGGGCTCCGGTGCGAGGAGGATATCGAGCGTTTTACGCTCCGTGAGCTCTCGATGGGAATGACGAACGACTTCGAGGTGGCCGTGGAGGAAGGGTCTACAATCGTGCGTATCGGAACCGCGCTGTTCACCTGACGCGGGCCATCGGACGCACCGGCAAGGAGGTCGGATAGATGCCCGGTTTCTGGGGCAGGGTGGCTGAATGGCTGGGGCTCAAGGAGCCTGACGAGTTTGGCGAGATGCGGGCTCGTGAAGAAGCGGTGGAGGAAATCTCGGACAGGGTCCCGCGCAGGCGAAGCTCCGAGAGGATACTTCAGCCCGTGCCCGAGACCACTTCGAGAGTACACGTCGTCGAGCCCAAGAGCTTCAACGACGCGGAGCAGATTGGGGCGAAGTTCAAGAACGACACCCCCGTCATCGTCAACCTCCAGAGCATCGACCGCGATCTGGCGAAGCGACTCATTGACTTCGTGAGCGGTCTCACCTATGGCCTCGACGGCGGCATACAGCGGGTCGCGGAGATGGTGTTCCTGCTGACGCCGGCAAACATCGAGGTTTCGGCGGAGGACCGCAAGTGGATGAGGGAGAAGGGCTTCTTCAACCAGTTCTGAGTGGACAGGTGGTTGGTTTGTACAGTGTTGGTCTGGTCGGCGCGGGTAACATGGGCAGGGCCATGGTGGCCGCGTGGATAGATTCGGGCGTACTGAAGAGCAACGACGTCGGGGTGGTAGACAAGGACCTCGGCAGGGCACGGCTTCTCGAGCGTGAGAAGGGCGTGACGGTCGTTGAGAGCATCGCCGAGCTGGCGTCGGAAGCGTCGACCGTCGTGCTCGCCGTCAAGCCGCAGGACTCCGCGGGTGTTCTGGCCGAGATGAAGGGCCGTATCGGCCCGGCGCAGGTGCTCATGTCGATCGCCGCCGGGTTGACCGTCGATAACATCAGGAGAGCCGTCGGTCCGGAACCGTGTATCGTTAGAGTGATGCCCAACATGGGCGCAATGGTCCGGGCGGCGGCCTCCGGCTTCACGGTGTCAAGCGGTACCGGGGAATGCGACACCGGGACCGCCAGAGAGATGCTTTCGGCGATCGGCGAGGCCGTCGAGGTCGAAGAGAGCTTGATGGACCTGGTCACCGCCGTGAGCGGCAGCGGACCCGCGTACTTCTTCTACTTGACCGAAGCGCTCGAGAAGGCCGCCGTCGAACTCGGGATGCCGGCGGAGACAGCGGGCCTGCTGGCCAGGGAGACGCTGTGGGGCGCAGCAAAGACGGTCAAAGAGACCGGAAGCGACCCGGGGGCGTTGAGGAGGGCGGTTTCCTCACCGGGGGGCACCACCCTGGCTGCGCTCGAGCGGATGGATTCAGGCGGTTTCTCGGAAATGATCGCCGGAGCCGTGGACGCGGCCAGGCGCAGGGCCGCCGAGCTCGCAGACTGAACCTGAAACCGAACGGAGGTAATCTCAGATGGCGATGACTCCCACGGACATCCACCACAAAGAGTTCAAGTCGGCACGGTTCGGAGGTTATAACGAGGAAGAAGTTGACGCTTTCCTCGATCTCGTCGCCGATGAATTCGAGAGGCTCGGCCAGGAGAGCGCGGAACTGCGTCAGCAGATGGAGCACATGAAGAAGCGGCTGTCCGAGTTCGAAGAGATGCAGACGTCTCTGCAGAGCGCGCTGCTGGCCGCCAGCAAATCCGCCGAGGCGGTGAAGGAGCAGGCCCGGCAGGAGTCGGAGGCGATGCTGTCCAAAGCGCAGGAGGAGTCGGATTCGATGATGCGGAGCGCGCAGGAGCAGGCCAGACAGATGCTCCTTGCGGCTCAGAACGACCGTCAGAAGGCTGAGCGCGCCATCGCTTCGCTCCAGGAGATCAAGAAAAGGTATCTGGACAGCATTCGCGAGATATCCGAAGCGCAACTGGCGAAGGTCGCCGACTGGGAATCCCGGGAGGAGACCGACGGAGTGAAGTTCGAGCAACCGACGTCGGAACCTCCCGGTTTCGCCACCGGGTCGGACGCCCCGGCGGCGCGCCCCGAGAAGAAGCCCCAGGATGCTCCCCGGGAAGCGAGGACGCTGGAGGCGCTCCTGGCTGACCAGCCGTCTCCGGCCCCTGCCCGCGCTGAGACGGCCGCGCCTCCGACCGTTGCCGCCGCGCCCCGGGAAGAGCCTTCCGCCCCGCCGGACAGGCCCGAGCCTGCCGTGGCTCCACCTCCACCTGCCGCTGTGGCACCGCCCGAGAACGCCTCCGGGAAGGAAGGTCCTCGGGTTCCCCCGGAGGACGATGCTCTCCAGAGGGCTCCTGCGGCTCGCGAGATGAGGGAGGTTGCGCCTCCTGTGAAGCCGCCAGAGAGGGCCGTGCAGGAACCCCGCGGCCCCGAGGACAAGGTTGCGCCGCCGCCCAGCAGAGACCTCGTTGACGAGGTTCTGGCGATGGGCGCGGCGGACGAGTCGGTTTTCGGGGAGTTCGACGTCGAAGAGGAAGGCGACGACCGCGAGAAACGGCGCAGGGGTCGCAAGGACAAGCGCGATGGCCATTTCTTCTGGGAATGAAACAATTGATCCTGAATCTCGAAGGGGCGCCCCGTGGAGGGCGCTCCTTCGCGTTACGGCCGCACCGGTGGTGAACTCCATTGGGTGAAGGCCGGATATTGAAGGTGAGGGCCTGCCCACGCTCCGCGAACACCAGGGTCGAAGAACTGGGGGACGACACCTATAAGGTGCACGTGACATGCGCGCCGGAGAAGGGAAGAGCGAACGCCGCGGTCGTGAAAGCGCTCAGCAGGCACCTGGGCGTCTGCCGGTCCGCGCTGGAGCTGGTGTCCGGCGGTTCGTCCAGGGACAAGCTGTTTCGCCTCGAGGAGGAGAAATGATGCTTGTATTGCTACCCGGGGGGTGTTAGACTGGTCTCATGCGAAGCGAGCAGCGCCGTCGCGACCCGAGACTTTTCACCGCTATAGAACTCAGTGACAGGACCAGAGACTTCGTCCGAGAAGTGGTCGGGCAGATGAGCGACGACTTAGCCGGTGTAAGGTGGGTCCCCCCGGACAATCTCCACGTGACCCTCAGGTTCCTCGGGCCTTTTTCCATGGAGAGGATCGATCAGTATTCACGATGGATGGAAAAAGCGTCCAGGCACCTGCCCTTCGTTTTGAGGGTCGGAGGAGTGAGCGGATTTCCGTCACCGTCGTCTGCTAGAGTCGTATATGTGGGTGCGTGCGACGACTCGGGCCGTGTGAAGAAAGTGTACGATGTGCTCGACAAGGGCGCTGCGGCCTGCGGTCTGAATCGTGAGGGCAGGAGTTACACTCCCCACATCACCGTCGCCCGCGCTCGGAAGCCGGTGAAGATTCCCGGGAGAATCGTTGAGCGGTACGCACGGGACTGGCTGGAGATGAAGGTGGACCGGCTGGTCCTCTATCGGAGCACTCTGTCGAGCGAGGGATCCGAGTATTCCGTAATCCATAGCGTGGGCAATGAGTCCGCCCGAACTGACAAGAGGTGAGAAGATTGGAAAAGGACAAATCACTCGAGATGGCGCTCATGCAGATAGAGCGCCAGTTCGGTCGGGGCTCCATCATGAAACTTGGCGCCGAAGCCGACAGGATGGCCGTCGAGGTTGTACCGACCGGTTCTCTGGCACTGGATATCGCACTCGGCGTGGGGGGCCTTCCCCGGGGCAGGGTGATAGAAATATTCGGGCCGGAATCAAGCGGAAAGACGACGGTCGCCCTGCAGATAGTCGCAGAAGCGCAGAAGATGGGGGGCGTCGGAGCTTTCATTGACGCGGAGAACGCGCTCGACCCGGCCTACTCGCGAGCCCTCGGGGTGAACATCGACGAACTGCTAATAAGCCAGCCAGACACCGGCGAACAGGCGCTGGAGATAACAGAGCTTCTGGTGAGGAGCGCCGCGGTGGACGTGGTCGTGATCGACTCGGTCGCCGCACTCGTGCCCAGGGCCGAGATAGAGGGTGATATAGGTGACTCTCATGTCGGCCTCCAGGCCCGGCTCATGTCCCAGGCGTTGCGGAAGCTGTCCAACGCCATAAACAGGTCCAATACGATCGCGATCTTCATCAATCAGTTGAGGGAGAAGATAGGTGTAATGTTCGGAAACCCGGAGGTTACACCCGGAGGACGGGCGCTCAAGTTCTACTCCTCGGTGAGGCTGGACCTGAGAAAGATCGACACTATCAAGAAGGGCACGGACATCGTTGGAAACCGAGTGCGCGCGCGGGTGGTCAAGAACAAGGTGGCTCCACCGTTCAAGAACGCGGAATTCGATATCATGTACGGCCTGGGCGTATCGCGCGAGGGCGATATACTCGACCTGGGGGTCACTCACGGCGTCATCAAGAAGAGCGGCGCCTGGTACATGTACGAAGAGGACCAGCTGGGGCAGGGGCGCGAGAACGCCAAGTCCTTTCTGGCCGAACACAGCGACATCTCCGAACGCGTCGAAAACCGGATACGCGAGGAAGCGGGACTGGCGCCGGTCGCCGCGGGAAGTGCCGAGGACGGGGCGTTGGCGTCGGTGGAAGTGGTCCCCGTGGAGAAGAAGGCGAAAGGGTCCGCGAAGGCGAAGGACCCCGCTTGAGCCCCCTGGCGCCGCTGATGCAGGGCATCGACGAAGAAGCGTACAGGAAAGCGATCCGCTTCATTGAATACAGGGCCAGGAGCACCGGGGAGACCAGAGACAGGTTGCGGAAATGGGGATACGGGCAGGAGACCACCGAGCTGGTCCTCGGGCGTCTGGCACGGGCAGGCCTGCTGGACGATCGTGAATTCGGCAGGACTTTCGTCGAAGAACTGGTGAGAAAAGGACTGGGGTCGTTCCGGATCCGTTCCGAGCTTCTGAAAAAGCGACTGGACAGGGAACTGGTGGAATGCCTGATGGAGTCTCTCGACCACGAGGAGGAGCGGGAACGGGCACGAGCAGCCGCCGTGCGGCGCTATTCCGCCCTCAGTGGCACGATAGGTGCCGCAAAAGCGAGGGAGAAGACTTTCGCGTATCTTCTCCGCCGCGGTTACTCTGTTGAGGATGCCGGCGGGGCGTGCGCGAACGCCGAGCAAGTTGACACTGAAACTGGCGCCGAATTAGAATGAAAATAGGGCATTCATTGCGCTGGAACGTCGAGTATTGAGATATATGGGGTTTTCCTAGGCAGGATCGGGCGGAATCCATCATCGGTCTGGCGGGTAGCACTGCACCGCACTCGGGCCGACATACTTGTCTGTACAGCGCCGGGCGTTTGCTCGGCGTGTTTACATAGAAGAAGGGGGTAATCGCCATTATTTACATAATAGTCGGCCTGGCGGCCGTCGCAATAGGGCTGATCGGGGGTTTTCTGGGCAGGAAGTATCTTGCCGAAGCACGCATATCAACCGCGGAGAACCAGGCAAAGAAGCTTGTTGAAGACGCACGGAGAGAGGTCGAGAACCTGAAGCGTGAAGCTCAGGTTGAGGCAAAGGACGAAGTCCTGTCGATGAAGGCGGAGGCTGACAGGGAGGTCAAGAGTCGCAGGAGCGACCTGCAGAGACAGGAGCGACGTCTCTCGCAAAGGGAGGAACTGCTCGAGACCAAGGAGGCGGAGGCGGAGAAGCGCGACAAGCGTATTGCTTCGTGGGAAGAGCACCTCAAGGGACAGGAATCCAAGCTGATGAAGGCCGCCGCGGAGCAGAAGAAACTGCTCGAGAAGGTGGCGAGGATGACCACTCAGGAAGCCAAGGATTACCTCCTGGAAAACATCAGTGAAGAGGTGAAACGCGAGAGCGCGGTTTACATCAAAGAGGAGGAGTCGCGCGCACGCGAGGAAGCGGAGAAGCGGGCAAGGAAGATCGTTTCACTGGCTATCCAGAGATGCGCCTCTGAGCACGTCGCGGAAACCACTGTCTCCGTGGTGCCGCTTCCGGGCGACGAGATGAAGGGAAGGATAATCGGCCGCGAGGGGAGGAATATCCGTACCTTCGAGAACCTCACCGGCATCAACCTTATTATCGACGACACGCCCGAGGCGGTGATCCTCTCGAGCTTTGACCCCGTCCGCAGGGAGATAGCGAGACTAACCCTGGAGAAGCTGATCGGCGACGGAAGAATCCAGCCCGCACGAATAGAGGAGATGTACGAGAAGTCCAAGGCGGAGGTCGAGAACGAGATACGCGAGGCCGGGGAAGAGGCGGCGTTCGAGGTCGGCATCCACAACCTCAATAAAGAGCTGGTGAGGGCTCTCGGCAGGTTGAAGTTCAGGACTTCCTACGGGCAGAACGTCCTCATGCACTCGCTCGAGGTTGCGCACCTTTCGGGCATCATGGCGGCGGAACTGGGCCTCGACCCGAAGTTGCCCAAGCGGGCCGGGCTCTTGCATGACATCGGAAAGGCGATAGACCACGAAGTGGAAGGCTCACACGCGCTAATCGGCGCCGAGCTGACCAAGCGCCTTGGGGAGAGCAATACGGTGACGCATGCGGTGGAGGCTCACCACGGTGAAGTCGAGGTCAAGACCATAGAAGGTGTCCTGGTGCAGGCCGCCGACGCCATTTCCGCGGCGAGGCCGGGCGCCCGGCGCGAGACCCTGGAGAGTTACATCAAGAGGCTGGAGAAGCTCGAAACGCTTGCGGACTCCTTCGAAGGCGTGGAAAAAGCCTACGCGATGCAGGCCGGCAGAGAAATACGCATTGTTGTCCAGTCGGATTCCGTTGACGATCTGCAGAGTGCGACACTGGCGAGGGACGTCGCGAAGGAGGTCGAGGACCAGCTCGACTATCCCGGCCAGATCAAGATCACCGTGATTCGTGAGACGCGCGTAGTGGAGTACGCCAAGTGACCGGCGCCCGCCCGGGCCGTGCCGGAAGGCGCGACCTCCAGGCTGGGAGCGTGGACTCTACCGATACTTCGGGCGATTCGCTCGCGGGCGACGTCGTCAGGTTCGTATCGCAAGTGACAGACGCGGCGCGGTTGCGAATCGAGGAGAACCTCCCGCACGGGTTTGTCCGTCTCAAGGTGGCGGAAGCGGAACGAAGGCAGGCCCAGCACGATATCCGCTCCGTCGAGAATGTAGTGACCGAGCTCGTGCGCAACTCCAGAGACGCCGGGGCGAGGCGTGTCATGGTCGCATTCCAGAAAGAGCAGGGCCGGTACAGGAGGATATCGGTCATGGACGACGGGTGCGGAATCCCCGGAGAGATGCACCAGGCGATCTTCGAGCCGCGCGTGACCTCCAAGAGCCGGGACTTCGATGAAGACAGGTACGGGGTCCACGGCCGGGGGATGGCCCTGTTTTCCATTAAATCCAGGTGCATGTCCGCTAACGTTGCGTTCTCGGAGCCAGGGGTGGGTACGGTCATGCAGGTGAGCGTGGACACCAAGAAGCTGGGCGAGAGGTCCGACCAGGCGACTCTGCCCTGCATCGTTGGAACCGATGAAGAGCCCGAGGTTGGGTCCGGGCCTCACAACGTCGCGCGGGTACTCCTGGAGATGTCAGTCGATCACCCCGAGATGGAATTCTACCTGGGGTCTTACTCCGAGGTGCTGGCCACGGCGCGTTTTATCGGCGCCGGTGAGAAGCGGGTTCCATGGAGTGAGTTATGTGGCATCGAAGAAGCCAGGGCGCTCGCTGAGGCTTCGCGAAGGCTTCTGGGACTGGCGGTCTCGGAGCGAAATTCGTACCGCATTCTCAACGACGAGATAACCATTCTCGATACGGTCATGACCCAGGCGAGGTTGTTCACCGCCGCCGAAGGAAAAGCCGGAAAGGTGCAAAGCCATGACACGAAGAAGGCGGTCAGAATCAGAAGTCCGCTGAGGAAGCTTTCCGGGGATGACCTGGCCCGGATCGGGGAGGGATGCGCGAAGGTGGTCGAAGGGGTTGTCGGCAGGTATTACCTACGCGGTGCCGCCCCGCCCCGCGTCAGGCGCTCCCGGGGCAAGCTCATAGTGTCCTGCTACGTGACCGACGAGGACGGTGAGGTGGATTGAGGCGCTGGGGCTGGCGGCGCATCACCGTGGTCGCCCTGCTGGCCCTGCTTGTCCTGGGGTGTGTCGCTGGCGGGCTGGCGTGGTGGTGCGCAGCCTCCAGAAGCCGGGCCGAAAGAGCTTTCAGGGAGCGTGTTTCCGCCGACTGGAAGGGAATCGCGGGCCGGATGAACACGCTGGTCGACGCAATGACCAGGGTGGCGAACCCGGGGGATCTCGATGCGGTGGAAGAAGGCGCCGGCGCGCTGGCCGCCGGTGTCGCGAAGGTGTCGAACTCCCTGGAGAAGACGCGTGTTCCAGGGAAGTACAGGGAGGTGGCGGAGAGGGAGCGGCTGGCGCTGGACAGCGTCGGAAGATACGCCACCGTTCTCGGAGAGCTTTCGGCGGGCGACGACCGGGCGGTGGCCGATGGCCGGGCGGCCCTGGAAAGCCTTGCGAGCCGTGCCCAGGAAGCGGTGACCTCCTTCACGGGCTCGGCTCCGTGGTTGAGCGTGAAATTGCCGGGCGATCTCTACCAGGGCGGAAGTACGCTGCAGTCCGCCTTCCGGCACATGGATCCCGCCGCGGAGGCCGCCGCGAGAGTCGTGCACGATACCGTCGAGGCTTTCATGGACGCGGATATCCACCGGCACGACCTCGATACCGTGTGGTCGATGCTCTCGAGCAGGCTGCACACAGGTTTTGATTACTTCAAGATCACCAAAGAGAAGCTCATGCAGGGCTGGAACGACGCCTGGGGAAGCAACAAGCCGGTCGGCTACTATGTCAGCGCGGCGCAGATCGACTTCTCCGACCCGGACACCGCTAACGTCAAGGTTATCGCTTACGTGGAGAACGGCGACCCCCGGATTGAAGAGGTGCGGCTGGTGAGGGAGGGCGACGCCTGGAAGATCGACGCGTACCCCTTTGTCGGCTGGCTCTGAGCCGGAACGTTCCGGGCGGGCGCGCCGGGCGACATCGCCACCGAGACGACGGGAGGAATGGAGCCCCACCCTCTGGCGCCGGGCGCCGGTTTGTGGTTCGCGGAGTATGCACTAGAATGTATTGAAGCGTTACGCCGGAGAGGAGAGAGATTGGCGCTGAAGGTGCTCCAGGTCGTTGGAGCGGCAGCCGTTGTGATAGTGGTGCTGTTGCTCATACCCGTCCTGTTGAGATTGCGCAGGACCCTGGAGGAGGTAGCCTTCGTGGTCGCCGAGACCCGCCCACAGGCCGTGACCCTTCTCAAAAAAGCCCAGCTTACCCTCGATGGAGTGAACAGGGAACTCGAGAACGTCGAGATCATCACCGGAGACACAGCGGTTCTCATCGGAAAGATGAGCGAAGCGTCAGACGCCGTGGAGAAGGCGATCAAATCGCCGATGGCGAAACTCGGTTTTGTCACGACAGCGGTGACGGCCCTGACCTTCGCTGTCAAAAGACGTATGTTCAGGGACGTATTCCGCGGGGCATGATGTCCACGCCACCCTCTTCCGACCGGCCAGGGTTCCATGTGTGGACATACGGCTGTCAGATGAACTCTCACGATTCTGAACATATCGCCGGTACCCTCTTGAACGCGGGATACCGACGTTCCGATACACCGGGCACCGCCGACCTCGTCGTCTTCAACACATGCTGCGTGCGGCAGAGCGCCGAGGACAGGGCGTGGGGCAAGATCGCCTCGATTTCCGGCAGGGGGTCTCCGGCACGAACCATCGCCGTAACCGGATGCATGGCTCAGATGCACGGCCTGGACATACTCACCCGCGCGCCCGGGGTCGACCTGGTGTTCGGCATCGAGGAGCTCCAGCGCCTTCCTTCTCTTCTGGAGGCCTCCCGGTCTGGGCGCGTTTGCCAGGTGGGTGACCCGGGGAGTGCCCTGGTTGACGAGTGCCCGTTCGACAGGGAGCCGCGGGCCTGGGGATGGGTGCCGGTGAGCCACGGGTGCGACAACAGGTGCGCTTACTGCGTGATCCCCGCGGTGAGAGGGCCGCACAGGAGCAGGCGGGAGGAGGAGATTCTGGAGGACGTACGCGAACTCACCAACCGGGGGGTTGCGGAGGTGGCGCTCCTCGGGCAGAACGTCAACGCGTACGGGAAAGACATCGGAACTGATTTTGCTTCGCTTCTCCATGCCGTAGCCGGCGTCGGGGGCGTGCAGAGGATCAAGTTCGAGACTTCTCATCCTGCGGATCTCAGCGACAAGCTGCTGAAAACGATGGCCTGCGAGCCCCGGATATGCGAGTACCTGCACCTGCCGGTGCAGTCGGGGTCGAACGCCGTGTTGGACGCGATGAATCGAGGCTATACCCGCGAGGAGTACATGGCGCTGGTCGAGCGCGTGAGGCGCAGCGTACCCGGCATCGTACTAACCACCGATATCATCGTCGGCTTCCCCGGCGAATCAGATGACGATTTCGAGGCCACGATGGATCTGGTCAGGGATGTTCGGTTCGATGCCGCCTACACGTTTCTGTACTCGGTCCGGCGTGGGACGCCTGCGCACGAACTCCAGGGGCAGATTTCGGGGACCCTGAAACGCGAGAGGTTGGGTCGTCTGCTGCACGAACAGGAACGGATAACCGCCAGGTCGCTGCAGAAGGTTGTCGGCAGACGCGTCGAAGTCGTTGCCACCGGAGAAGCCAGGAGGGGCGGATTGACCAGCGCACGCACCAGGGGGAACAGGGTGATCCTGATAGAAGGCGCTGTTCCGACCGACAGTGTATTCGAGGTAGACGTCTTGGCTGCGGGGGGGCATTCACTCCGGGGCGCAGTGGTCCGGTGAAATCCCCAGAGACACCAGGAGCGTGAAGGAGGACGGCAACATGGCGATTCTTGACAGTGGAAGCGCGCTGATCATAGCCGACATGATCAACGATTTCGTCAAGCCTGAGGGGAAACTGTACGTCCCCGGGATTGAGGATACCGTCAAGGAGGTCGCGGCGCTAATCCGCGAGGCCCACGAAGTCGGTGCCCCTGTCATTTTCGTCAACGACGCCCACGCGCCCGGCGACGACGAGTTCTCCCGGTGGGGCGAACACGCTGTGGCGGGGTCATGGGGCTCGGAGGTCGTCGAGGAACTCGCTCCCTCGGAGAGCGATCACGTCCTGGAGAAAACCAGGTATTCGGCGTGGTACAAGACCGGGTTGGACGACCTGCTTGCCAAGAAACTGGGCATCAGGCGCGTGGTGATTACCGGGACGGTGACTAATATCTGCGTCATGGTATCCGCGATCGAAGCGCTGATGAGAGGTTACGATGTGACGGTCCCCAGGAGCGCCGTGAAAGGGCTTGACGAAGAGGACGGCAACTGGGCTCTCGATCAGCTGCAGCGTGTGTTTGGTGCCAGAGTGGTCTGAAGCGGCAGGTGCGTTGAATGGAGGACGGGATGGGATTTCTGGTGGCGTCTGACGATCGCATCAAGCAAGGAAAGGTCACCGACGTTTACTTCGAGCGGGTCACGGAATCCCTTGCGAAACGCGGCATAAACCCGCTGGTGTCGATGGAGGTGCGCACCGGCAGCCTGCCCGATGGATGGCCCTGGGCTGTCTTCTCCGGCCTGGAAGAGGTGCTCGAGCTGCTCGAGGGACTCCCCGTCGAGGTAAGCGCGATGAATGAAGGCGAGATCTTCGGCCCCGGCGAGCCGGTCTTCTCGGTCACCGGCAGATATCTCGATTTCGGCGTGTTCGAGACGGCGATTCTCGGGCTTGTCTGTCAGGCGTCGGGCATAGCCACGAGCGCCGCCAGGTGCAAGGTAGCCGCGGGAGAGAGGGCCGTCATAAGCTTCGGGGCGCGGCGGATGCACCCCGCCATTGCGCCGATGATCGAAAGGAACGCCTTCATCGGCGGGTGCGACGGAGTCGCGGTGGTCGAGAGCGCCCAGCGGATAGGAGAGAAACCATCCGGCACCATGTCGCATTCTCTGATATTGTGTGCCCGCGACGAGCGCCTGGCTTTCGAGATGTTCGACGAAGCCATGCCCGGGGACGTCCCGCGGGTGGCGCTCATCGACACTTTCCAGGACGAGAAGTTCGGCGCTCTTTTCGCCGCGGAAGTGCTGGGGGACAGGCTCTATGCCGTGCGGCTGGATACTCCGGGCTCGAGGCGCGGGGACTTCCAGAAAATAATTGAAGAGGTGCGATGGGAGCTGGACCTCAGGGGCCTGTCGCACCTCAAGCTGTTCGTCTCCGGGGACCTGGACGAGAAGAAGATCCTGGAATACAACCGCGTTGCGGACGCCTACGGTGTAGGCACACACATCAGCAACTCCCCGGTTGTAAATTTCGCCATGGATATTGTCGAAATCGACGGGGAGCCGCTGGCAAAGAGAGGGAAGGAGTCGGCGCTCAAGCAGCTCTGGCGGTGCACTTCCGATGGCTGCCGGACCCTGGCGCCGGCTTCACGGGGAGAGGTCTCCTGCCCGGAGTGCGGTGGTCCGACGGAACCGATGCTCAAGCCGGTGTTTCGGCAGGGAAAGCTCCTTGGGGGAACCCCGAGTCCTCGAGATTTGCGGTCGAGAGTCCTGGAGTCGTTGAAGGGCGCAGTGCTCTGGTGACATCGGGACACGCGGGTAACTGCCGGTTCGTCCAGGACGTCGCAAGACGTGGCGCCTGTCATATGGCGCTCGACGAGGTGCTGGCCCGGCGCGCGAGCGCGACGGGCCTCAGGACCCTGCGGGTCTACTCGTTCGAGCCGGCCTGCGTCACGCTGGGGAGGTCGCAGGAGATCGGGCTCGTCGTTGACGCCGCTTCCTGCGAGCTGGCAGGGATAGACGTGGTCAGGAGGCCGACCGGCGGGGGAGCCATCCTGCATTCCGGCGACATCACTTACTGTTACACCAGCCCTCTGGACGCTTTTTACGGCAATGTCAGGGACGAGTGCTTCTCTTTCGTCGCGGAAGGGGTAATCGAAGCGCTCCGGTTGCTGGGCATTGACGCGTGCACCAGCCGCCACAGGGGATCGAGGTCGCCGGACGGCTGGTGTTTCGACCGGGAGTTCGGCGTAGACATCGAGTGGCATGGCCGTAAGATCTGCGGGAGCGCCCAGAGAGTCACCGGGGGTGCCGTGCTTCAGCACGGTACCGTGTTCCTGGAAAGACACGCGGCCACGGTCGTCCCGTACGCGACAGGGGGCGTTGCCCCACTCGCGGACCCCCCGGTTAACCTGGAGGAGGTTGTTGGGCGCCCGGTGGATTTCTCACGGGCCGCCGAGGCTTTCAAGCGGGGTTTCGCCGCGGCACACGGGCTCGTTCTCGAGGAAGGCAGCCTCGACTCCGGCGAATGCCGTGAGGCCGGCCTCCTCTGCGCAGCCAGGCACGGCGCGCCGTGCGCCGGGCGGGGAAATAACGAAGGTCATGTTTGTGATATCATTGGCCAGAGGAACTCGGCGGGTGATGACGATGAGCGACAAAGACGTTGAGCGGAACGTGAGATCGACCACCGAAGAGGGAATCAAGACCCCCGGGGAACACCACGCGCACGGCATCGGGGAGCAGCATTCCATCACTTTCGGGGAGAAATCCGAAGCGTCGAAGAAAAGCAGAGAGAAACTCCTGGAGAAGTTCAAGCGGCGGGAACAACAGCGGCGCGAATTCGAGCTGCGGCGGGAAGGCGGGCCCGTTGAGCGAACAGGAACAAGCGCGGGAGAGCGAACTCCGGATCAAGGTTAGCGTCGATCTGGGCGAGCTGTCCTCGAAGCAGAGGGGGGCCGTTCTGGGCCTGATCAAGGACATGGGGTTTGTGCCGGAGGAGATACGGGAGATAGCGGTCATGATCCCGCAAGGCGAGCCGGCACCCGCTGGCCGCCGGCAGAAACGGAGTGAGTGATGTTTTGCCCCGCGTGCGGCAGAAACAACCCGGAGGACAGCACCTATTGCAGCCAGTGCGGCGCCTACCTGGGGGCGAGTCCGGACGGGGACACCACCATAACGCTGACCCCTGTTGAGGCCGAGGTCGAGCACGAAGCGGAGATAGCCGTTCCGGAAGACGAGCTGCTGCCGGGTGCTTCGATGCTGGTCGTCAAGAGGGGGCCGAACGCGGGAACCCGCTTCGTTCTCACCAAAGACGTTACAACAGCCGGAAGGCATCCCGAGAGCGACGTCTTCCTCGATGACATCACCGTGTCGAGGAGGCACGCGGAGATCCGTAAGGACGGGGAACGTTTCAGGATCCAGGACATGGGCAGCCTCAACGGCACCTATGTCAACAAGTTGAGGGTTGAGGAATCGGATCTCTCCAGCGGAGACGAGATCCAGATAGGGAAGTTCCGGCTCATATTTTTCTGCAAATGAGCCGCAGGTGTTGACATTCACACCCGGAATTGAGCATATTAGCAATTAAGGTTTGACTTTATGTTCAGACTTCTCATGAGGTTTAACAATGGCTTCAGAGGAAAAGAAATACGGCATCGGCGAAGTCCAGGAGTTGCTGAAGAAGGAGTTCCCGGACATAACCATAAGCAAGATTCGTTTCCTCGAAAAAGAGGGTCTGATCAATCCCGAGCGCACCCAGAGCGGATACCGCAAGTACTCTCGCGCGAACATCAAGCAACTCAGCTATATACTTCGACTTCAACGTGAGGAGTATCTTCCGCTCTCGGTTATCAAACGGAAGATACAGGACCTCCGTAGCGGAAAGGCGGTCGCGGGCGAACTTGCTGTCATGTCCGGACAGGGCGCCGAACCGTCTCTGGCAGGGGCCGTCCCGGTGTCGCTGGACCTTGCTCCCGCAAAGCTCGGACTTTCCGCGGAGACGGTGAAGGAGCTCGTCGAATACGGCATCGTGGCCGTGCATGAAGGCCCTGAAGGCAAGTACTTCCCTCCGTCGGAGATGAAGATACTCAACCTCGCCAAGGAGTTCTTTCGTTACGGGGTAGAGCCCAGGCACTTGAGGATGTACACGCAGTTCGTCGGACGAGAGGCTTCGTTCATCGAGCAGATCATCCGGCCGCACTTGCAGCACAAAGACCCCAACACCAAGAGGGCCGCCATAAAGGACCTCGAGAACCTGATGTCGCTGTCCCAGATGTTTACCGGGGCTCTGCTGAGGGAGGCGCTGTCCCGGTATCTACCGCGTCCGGCCGGCCTGGACATCCTCGAGGAGGAGAGCGGGGAGGACGCGGACATGGATACGGTGAGCGAAGGCGGCGAGGCTCCTGCCGGTGCGCCGGCGGAAGGCGGCGAGGGAGGGGCAGTCTCCGCCGAGAGGCGCGCAGGGCCGGATTCCGGGCAGGAGGCGCCCGGCTCGCCTGAAACCGGCCAGCAGATGTTCCTCGAATGACACCCCGTTCGCGCCGACCACCGAAACACCGCCCGGCTTGTTGTATAATCGTTGAAATGACGTGCTCCCCTGGTGGGGGCGGGCGCGGGATTGAGATGATGGAAAGCGACAGACCCGAGAAACCAATACCTGACAGGGCTCTGCTCCGGTCCGTGCGGTATCACGCGGAGGGGAGCGTGCCTTGAGCTGATTCTATCGGGGACGGGTGATCGAGACGCCCTCTTCCGAGGGCTTTTTTGTCGCCTTCTGACGGGAGCTTCCAATGCCGTATCTGAGCGCGATGATGGGCAGGAGAATCGAAGACGAACCTGGGGTGCGCATCGGTAGGGTGTCGGATGTCGTCGTCGAGAGTGAGGCCAGGTTTCCCAGGGTAAAAGGTTTCATGGCCAGGGCCCACAAGGGCGGCGGCACTTTCTTTCTCCCCGTGTCCGCGGTGAGCAGGGTCGAGCCCGACCGGGTAGTGGCGGAGAGGCCGCCGTATGGAGCCACCGCCGAGAGCGGCGACATATTCCTGTACCGAGACCTGCTGGACAAGCAGATAGTCGACATGGACGGATACAGGATCGTGAGGGTCGGCGACATCCGTATCGCCAGGTCCGGCCCGGAGCTGCGCGTGATCGGCGCCGACGTGGGAGCGCTGGCGCTGCTCCGACGGCTTGGCCTGCAGCCGCTGACCGGTCGGCTGAAGCGCTTGAACGCCACCGTCTTCAAAGACCGCATCGTGCCCTGGAACCTCGTCTCGCCCATGGGTCCTATGCCGTACGACGTCCGGCTCCGTGTGCCGTACCGGGAGTTCCTGGAGGTACACCCGTCCGACCTGGCTGACATCATCGAGCAACTTCCCGAAGACCAGCGGTACAAGGTCCTCACTCTGGTGGAGGAGGCGAAGGCGGCGGAGGTGCTTTCCAGGATTCTGCCCGGCATCCGCTCGGACGTGGCGGATGCGCTGGAAGACGAGAGACTTTCCGAGTTGCTGGAGATAATGCCCCCGGACGAGGCGGCGGACATCCTGGGTTCGCTCCCGAGGGACAAGGCCCAGACCCTTCTGGCACTCATGGGCATCGATGAGTCTTCGATCGTATCCGAACTGCTCGGCTACGATCCTGAAACGGCGGGCGGCAGGATGACCACGGAGTTCGTCGCCGTGCCGGTGACCATGAAAGCCGGGGAGACCATCGAATACCTTCGGCGTGTCGGTTCCGAAGCCGAGACCATCTACTACGTATACGTCGTCGACGGCGAAGGGCACCTGTCGGGAGTGCTCTCGCTGAGGGACCTTCTGCGGGCAAGTCCCGGCGCGGACGTCGGGAGCCTGATGATGAGGGACGTGATTACGGCGGAGACGCTCGAAGACCAGGAGAGCGTGGCAAACCGGCTCACGCGATACAACCTCCTCGCCGTGCCCGTCGTAGACGAGGACCACGTATTGAAGGGTATCGTGACGGTCGACGACGCGATCGACGTGATGCGTGAAGAGATGGGGGAGGATTTCGCTCAGCTCTCGGGGGTGCCTTTCGAGGAGGAAGGGACCCCGGTGCGAAACGCCCTCGACATCCGCAGGTGGGCCGCGACCATGTTGACCTTTCTGGGCGGCCTCGTCGCCATGGCCCTCTTCTACGCGTTCCAGAATGAGTTCCTGCTGGCGCTGGCGATAGTCTATTTCCTGCCGCTCGCGCTGAGGGCGATACACGATGTGAGCGTGTGGTCCATGGCTGCGGCGGTCCGGGACGTGCGTGGGTCCCGCCTGGCGCCGGGAGCGATAGCCAGGATGCTTGCCCGGGAGTACCTGCTGACCTTCGCGGCGGCTGCGCTGGTCAGCGCGCTGGGGTTCGCGGCCGCACTGGTCTGGGTGGACATCGGCAGGCAGGCCCTGGCGGGGGCACTGGCCCTCTTTGCGGCTATTTCCGTGGCCGGACTTCTGGGCTTCGGCGTACCGGTGATCCTCGGCAGGGCCGGGCCAAGGCCCGTCGTCGGCCCCGCGAGGCTCGTGAGTGTCTCGGTGATGGCAGCGTCCCTTGTGGTCTTTCTGGCTGTCGGGTTGCTGGTGGCCGGGGCTTGGCTGTAGGGCGATGAAGGGCGGTATTAGGTGAGCCGGCTCGCGGGCGCGATGAACAAACAGAAGATGCTCATGCTGCTCTCGGTGCTCGGGCCGGGGATTATCGTCATGGTCGCCGATAATGACGCAGGGGGCATCGCCACCTACTCCGTCGCCGGCGCGCGTTACGGCTACCAGATACTCTGGGTTCTGATACCGGCGGGGATACTCCTGTTCATGGTCCAGGAGATGAACGCGAGGATGGGTGTCGTCACCGGCAAGGGGCTCGCCGCCCTGATAAGAGAAGAGTTCTCTTTCAGGTTGACCGCTTTGATAATGCTGGCGATGATACTGGCCAACTTCGCCAACACCGTTTCCAACTTCGCGGGCATCTCCGCGAGCGCGCACGTCTTCGGGGTGCCCGGCTGGATAGCGGTGCCGGTGTCGGCTGCGCTGGTCTGGTTCCTGGTGCTCAAAGGCAGCTACAAGCGCGTAGAGAAGGTCTTCCTGCTCGTCAGCGTCGTCTACATCGCTTACATCGTGTCCGCGATACTGGCGAAGCCCGAGTGGGGCCAGGTGGCAAGGGGCGCTTTCGTGCCGGGCGGGCAGCTCGACGCTGCTTATATCCTGATGGTCATAACCATAGTGGGAACGACCATAGCCCCGTGGGGGCAGTTCTACCAGCAGTCATCGGTGGTGGACAAGGGTTTGAAGGCGTCCGACCTCGCCTACGAGCGGGTCGACACCGCGATGGGGGCGGTCTTTCTCACGATAACGGCTGGCGCGATAGTCGTCTGCTGCGCCGCGGCGTTCTTCAACAAGCCCGGGGTGGGGGCGACCAGCATCACCTCGGCCGACCAGGCGGCGCGTGCGCTGGCGCCGGTGGCCGGACGCTACGCTTCCAGCCTGTTCGCTTTCGGTCTTCTGTTCGCCTCCCTCTTCGCCGCCTGCATACTCCCGTTGACCACCGCGTACACCGTCTGCGAGGCGTTCGGCTGGGAGTACGGTATCGACCGGACCATCTCGGAGGCGCCGAATTTCTACACCGTGTACACCGTGTTCATAGCCGGCGGTGCGGCGGTGGTGCTTGTGCCGAAGGTTCCCCTCATAACAGTGATGCTGGCATCGCAGGCCATCAACGGGCTGCTCCTCCCGGTGGTCCTGACCTGCATGCTGAAGATCATAAGGGACAGGGACGTAATGGGAGACCACGTCAACGGCGGTGCCTACAACGTCGTGGCGTGGGTCGCGGTCGCGGTCCTGTACGGGCTCGACCTGTGGCTGGTCCTGTCGAGCTTGCGGATTGTCGGCAGGTGAGAAAGGAGCCGGGCGCAATGGTAGAGGGTGAACAGCTCCGGATCAGGGAACTGCTGAAGGTCAGGGTCGAGGACTGCGAGGGCAGACACGTGGGACACCTGCAGGACCTCGCGCTCGACCCGCGTGATGCCCCCCGCATCGGTTACCTTGCCGTGCACCTGCTGTGGACCGACAGGGTGGGAGTGATAGAACTGGCCCGGCGAGCGGAGGACATCGTGGTTCTGTTGCCCTGGGGGGAGGTGGCGCGCGAGGACACCGGCGCGGAGCTGATCACGCTCTCCTGCGCTCACCCCCGGCTCCCGGTGCGGAGCGCGTCCGGCAAGTGGCTCGTAAGGCGTGACATCCTGGACAAGCAGATGGTCGACACTTACGGGATGAAGATACAGAGGGTCGACGACGTCGTCCTGGCGTGCTCGGGCGGATCGCTTGATATCGCCGGACTGGAGGTGAGCCGCGGGATGTTGATCGCCAGTACCGGGCTCAGGAGCTACATCGACGGATTGAGGAGAAAGCACGGGAGCAGACACGACTCGGAGGTCATTCCCTGGGCGGCGGTGCAGAGGGTGGAAGAGGGGGCCGTGGTGATCGAGGGGCGGCACACGCGTTGAGCAAGAACACCCGTGTTGTTGGCCGTTTCGCGCTGGGATATACTCTGGTGGAACCTGGCCGCGGTGATATCGGTCAAATGTGCTGTCCGGCCCGCTATGGCATGGACAGACGGCGGTATCGTGCGTGGCTTTTTGTGTTGGAAGAGCGCACTGCGAGCGTATGAAGAGAGTCTATACCGAGGATTACCTCAACAGGAGGTCGAGGCGTAAGCCGGTTCGACGTTCGAAGGCGGACACGCCCCGAACGGCGGCGCCCGTTCGCGCGCGCCCCGAAGGGCCGGGAGAGCGAGGGCGACCTGACGCGCGGGTGCGGGTATCCGGGGTCAAGAAGACAAGGGCCGCTGCCGTCGGTGTGCTGGCGTTGCTGGTTTTTCTCTTCTTCGTGTCCTGCCTGCTTGCCCTCGCCGACGCGAACGCCGGACCGACTGTTGCCGAGACGCTGAAGGAATATAAGGCACCACCGGGCACGAAAGACGCCGCGCCGGGGGTCTGGGCGGATGCGGCGGTGCTTACCGACCTTGACAGCGGCAGGGTGCTTTACGATAAAAACGCCCATTCCAGGCTGCCGATGGCGAGCACAACCAAGATGATGACCGCCCTGGTGGTCAGGGCCAGGTGCGGCCTCAAGGAGCGGGTGGAGATCACCCCGGAGGCCGTCCAGGTCGGAGAGGAGTCCATCAACCTGATTGCCGGGGAGACCCTCACCGTCGAGCAATTGTTGAACGTCATGCTCATCCAGTCCGCCAACGACGCGGCATTCGCTCTGGCACAGCACGCCGGAGGGTCTCCGGATGCGTTCGCCGGTCTCATGAACAAGATGGCTGCGGATATCGGTGCCAGGGACTCCCACTTCACCAACCCTCACGGCCTGGACCAGGGAGATCACTACTCGAGCGCCTACGACCTCGCACTGATAGGCCGGGCGGTCATGCGGGACCCGGTGCTGGCGAGAATCGTATCCACGCCGAAATACTCCATTCCCACGCCAGGACAGCCCTGGGACCGGGTCGCCGTGGGACACAACGAGATCCTGGCCCGCTACCAAGGCGCCGACGGGATCAAGACCGGCTACACGGGAAAGGCCGGCATGTGCCTTGCGGCATCAGCCAAGCGTGACGGCAAAGGCCTGATCGCGGTGGTTCTGAACAGCTCGCACAGAGCCGACGACGTCTCGGCGCTGTTCAACTACGGCTTCGGCAACACCGCCCGCCTGGTTTTCTCCGGCAAGGGCCAGAAACTCGGGCGGTGCAGGGTGAGCTCCTTCCCGAGGCGCTCGGTCGGCGTGGTGTCCGGCGGGGACCTGGCTTCTCTGACTTTCGTGGGGTCCGGCGATGTGTTCAAGGTTGCGACCGCCGTCCAGCGGAGCGCGGGCTCGCCGGTCAGAGCCGGCCAGAAGCTGGGCACGATAACCGTGACCCTCGACAACTCGGCTTTCGCCGGCGTCGAGGCCGTTGCGGCTCGTGCGCAGTCCGGTTCCAATCTCCCCGGAGCGATCTGGGCGTTCTTCTGGTACAGTGCCTGCTGGATGGGCAGGATCATCTCCGCGCCGTTTCGCATTTTCTGAGTCGTCCGGCGTCTCCGCGCGGTCTGAAGGGTCTTGCGTTGAGGCGGGACGGAGCCCCCGCAGCCGCCTTTCCGGCGTTGTTTGACCGGGGTATGGCGTTGGAGTATAAAGGAGTCGGTGAGGCAGATGATCAAGATGAACATCGTGGGCGTGCGCGTGGAACTGCCGACGAATCAGCCGATAGTCCTGCTCCAGGAGAACGAGGGCGACCGCTTCCTCCCGATATGGATTGGTGCGTTCGAGGCGACGGCGATCGCCTTCGCCGTACAGGGAGTCGAGACGGCGAGGCCGATGACGCACGACCTCTTCAAGAACGTCCTCGACGACCTGGACGTCGGCGTGGAAAGGGTGCTCATCAACGACCTCGTAGACGGGACTTTCTTTGCCGAAATAACAATGATCGCCGACGGCGGCAAGCACGTGATAAGCGCCAGGCCGTCCGACGCGATAGCGCTGGCCGTTCGCATGGATGTGCCGATTTACGCGAACGAGGGAGTGCTCGACGAGGCCAGCATCGTCATGGAGACCGCCGACGAGGACGAAATCCAGCGTTTCCGCGATTTTCTCGACCACGTCGAGCCGCAGGATTTCCTCTGAGGGGCGCTCCCGCGCACCTCGTTCGTGGATCGGCCGGCCCGGGCAGACCGAAGCTTCAGTACCTGGAAGTCCTTCGAGGGGTGTGATTTGCGGAGCAGGAGAAGCCCATACTGGCACCTGAGGACGGCGTTGCTCATCTTCCTCGGACTCATCACGGTTGGAACTGTCGGGTACATGATAATCGAGCGCCTCAACTTCTGGGAGGCGCTTTACATGACCGTGATCACGGTGGCCACGGTCGGGTACCGGGAGGTCGTCCTCCCGTCTCGCGCTGGACAGATATTCACCATGATCATCATTATTGCGGGCGTAGCCACCGTGGTCTACGTGACGACCAGCGTCGTCGAGCTGCTTATCGAGGGAAGGATCCTCGACATCATGGGGAGGAGAAGGGCCTTGAAAGAGCTGCACGACATAACCGGACATTACATTATCTGCGGTTACGGCCGCGTTGGGCGGCAGATAGCGATGGAGTGCCAGGCCAGGGGCACTTCGGTCGTGGTCATCGAGAAAGACCCCGCGGTCTCGGAGAGCGCCGGCGGCGAAGGATTCATAGTCATCACCGGTGACGCGAGCGAAGAGGGAATGCTGAGAAAAGCCGGAGTCGAGCGCGCGGCCGGGCTGGTGACCGGACTGAGCTCCGATGCCGACAACCTCTTCGTTACGATGACCGCGAGAATGATAAGGCCCGACATGTTCATCGTCGGCAGGTGCAACTCCGACGACACGGAATCGAAGCTATATCGCGCGGGCGCCGATCGCGCGATCTCTCCCCACAACGTAGGAGGGAGGAGGATGGCCGCCCTGCTGCTCAAGCCGCTTGTCTGCGACTTCCTCGACGTTGTAACGCACGGCGAGCTGGTTGAACTCACCCTGGAGGACATTTCCGTCGAGCCTGGCGCCGCAGTTATCGGCCGGGCCATCAGGGATGTCCTGGTGGGGGACCTGAAAGGCGTGGGAATACTCGGGCTCAAGAGGCCCAAGAGGGACTTCCTGGTAAACCCGAGGGGCGATACGGTCCTCGACGCGGGTGACATCCTCATCGTCTCCGGAGCCCCCGAGCAGGTCGAAGGTCTCCGGCGTGTGTCACAGAGCAGGCGCTGAGTCCGTACCCGGGCTGAAATACAACACCAGCAACATTAGCAACATAACAATCATTGTCAACTATAATTGATTATCATTATCAGATGTGGTATCTTATTACATGTTTCCTTAGACAGGGCCGTATCGAAGGAGTGGGAGCAGAATGCCCGAGGTCCGACCTTTCGCGAGAAGAGCCACGGCCGCGGCGCTGGCCGCGGCGCTGGTAGCGGCGCTCGCGTCCGGCCTTCTATCGCCCTGCCTCGCACAGGTCGTGCAGGACAGCCTCATGTCGGCGGAGGAGAGGGCGCGCACTCTGGAGAAAGAGATCGCCTCTCTGGAGGCGAGGCTCGCAACCTCACAGCAGGACTCGGTGTCGATAGCGCGGAGGCTTGTCGAGGTTGAGCGCCGGATACTCGAGTGCTACATGGAGATAGACGCCGTCGAAGCGGCGGTGCGAACGGCGCGCCGGATCCTGAACGGGAGGTTCCGGGCCCTGTACGTAGCCGGCCGCGCCGACCCCCTGGTGAGACTCCTCGAAAGCGACAACGTGACCGACTTCCTTGTCTGGTCCGAGCGCATGCTCAATATAGCCGCCAGCGAGAGCAAGGCTTTCGAAGGGCTGAGAGAGAAGAAATCGCGGTTGCATGAGGTCCAGACACGCCTGCAGGAGTACAAGAGGGAGCAGGCGGCCCTGCACGAAACAGCCGATACCATCGCGATACAGGCCGAGCTCGATAACAAGAAGAACGAGCTCGCAGAGGTGAGCGCCTCGCTCATCGCTATGCAGCTTCCCGGTACCTACACTCCCGCCCCGAGGGTCTTCGAACCCGGCCGGATCTTCTCGAAGCCCGACGAGAAAGGGTTCGTGAGGACCGGGCAGATCTTCAGCGGCTACGCCGGCTGGTACGGGGGCGAGTCCCAGGGCAAGGCCACGGCGAGCGGCGAAGCCTTCGACCAGTACGCGTTCACCTGTGCGCACCGGACCCTTCCGATGGGGACCTATCTCAGGGTTACCTTCCTGGGGCGCAGCGTCATCGTGAAGGTCAACGACAGGGGGCCATCGGCCGACAACCGGATGGTCGACCTCTCCAGGGGCGCGGCCGAAGCGGTCGGCCTGAAGGGGGTCCGGTGGGTCGATTGCGAAATAGTCGTGCCGGGGTCTTAGGCGCCGATGCTGTTCCCGCGGAGACGCGACGAAGCGCTGGACGAGGTCGCCCCGGGAATCTACAGCGCGCGCAGGACATGGGGTTCCAACATCTATTTCCTGGCCGGGGACGGGCTCGTTCTGGTGGATTCCGGCTTCCCGCTGGACGCGGGGATGGTCAAGCGCGCCTGCGCCTCCCTGGACCCGCGCGGGCCCGGGCTGATGGTGGCCACACACTGCCACCTGGACCACATGGGGTCGATGGCCAGGATCAAGGAAGCTTTCGGTTCGCTGGTGGCCGCGCACCCTGACGACGCTGACGTCATCGAAGGCAAGAAGCCTTACACGATGTTCAAGCTGGACCTGTTGAGAGCTGTATACTACAAGGCGCTGAGGCCGCTCTACCCGTACGAGTACGTGCACGTCGACGTGAGGGTGCGAGGCGGGGAGACCCTGGACGCACTCGGGGGCCTGCGGGTGATCCACCTGCCGGGGCACACGGATGGAAGCATCGCCCTCTACCACGAGGATACCGGCGCGCTGTTCACCGGGGATACGATCAGGAACGAAGACGAAATCCTGGATGGCCCGCCGCCCCGGTTCACGCCGGATGTCGAGCTGGCATACGAGGGCATCCGCCGGTTTGTCCTCCCTCTCGACTTCGATGTGCTTCTTCCGGGCCATGGAGAGGTGATACGCTCAGGGGCCAGAGAGCGTGTAGCCGCGCTTCTGGAGGAGAGACGCAAGGGGGAACCTTGATGGAAAGCACATTCGACCTGGTGGTTGCGGGGGCCGGGCCCGCGGGTTGCGTTCTGGCCGCGAAGGCGGCGAAAGGCGGGGCCCGCGTCCTTCTGCTGGAGAGGAAACGGGAGCCGGGGCTGGACAGGGACTGGGTGGTCGACGTGGGGAGGGACACGTTCGGGCTTGCGGGCGTGCCCGCCCCGGAGGGCACAGAGCTGTTCGTCGAGCCGGGCACCACCGCCATTGTCACCTCGGACAGGCGTTGCGCCGTGGATCTCCCCCCGGTTCCGATGGTCCCGGTGCGCAACGGGCCGTACGTCAGAAAGCTCGCGGCATGGGCACAGGAATGCGGCGCGTCGCTGCGTTGCGGTACGAAGGTTGAAGGACCGATAGTGGAGGACGGGCGTGTGTGCGGGGTCCGTGTGAAGGGGCCGGAAGGACGCGACACGCTGCACGCGCTGGTAGTCGCGGACTGCACCGGGATTGCCGGCACGGTGCGGTCGGGCACCCCGTCCGACTGGAGGGTATCGGAGCGCCTTCACGCGGAGGACGTAGTCCTGGCGCGCAGGGAAACCCGCCGGATCGACCCTGGTGAGGCCGGGGCATCGATGAAGAAGAGGTACATCTGGGACGGAACCAGGTACGACAGGGTGGGCTCGCAGGGCGTCTATTCGGTGGAGACTTTTTTCCTCGACCTCGAAAGAGGTTTCATTGACATCCTGATAGGGACCAAGCCCGGCAGCGGGCCGACCCCCGAGGATCGCTTCGCGTCGGTCCTCGAGAAGCACTCCTTCATAGGGGAGAAGGTGTTTGGCGACGGGGGGCCCATACCGATCAGGAGGCCGCTGAACACATTCGTCGCCCCCGGCCTGGTGTGCCTGGGGGACGCGGCGTGCCAGGTGGTTCCCGCTCACGGGTCGGGCACCGCGTCGGCGCTGATAGCGGCCGACCTCGCGTCCGTATCGGTTCTCAGGGCCATCGAGACCGGTAACGCCGACAGGCCTTCGCTGTGGGGTTACTGCCACGCGTTTCAGAGCGGAAGGGGAGCCCTGCTGGCTTACTACGACGTGATCAGACAGCATACCGCAGGGCTTACCGTCGAGGACCTCGACATGATGATCTCCAAGGGGCTGGTGGGACCCGCCGACGTCTACAGCGGGCTGGTTCCCGAGCTGCCGGCGCTCGGCCCGGTCTGGGTGGCGCGGAAGTTGCGCGCCGGGTACGTGCCCCCCGGGAAGCTGTTCGGCCTTGCCTCGTCGGGCCTGCGGGCTTCCAGGACCTACCGGCATTATAAAAGGTATCCGCCCCTGGATGCGCCCGGGGCGCTGGAAAGGTGGGCAGGGGCGATTCCTGGCGCCGGGCGCGTTAAGGAAGCGGGCTCCTACTGGGCCGGCTGAGCGTTAACGCCTTCCTCGCCTCGCGGGGTCTCGGCCATCATGAGGTAAGCTCCCAGGGCGCAGAGCCCGCCGGCGACTGTTCCCCCCAGGACCATATACAGGCCGTTCCCCGGCCCCACGATGCCCGGCCTGGTAACCAGGAATACGAGCTCGTAGACAGCCAGGGCCATGACCGCCAGGTCCGCCGCCAGCGCTACGGCGAATGCCCACTTGTTCCTGAGAAGAAACCCGAGCACTATACCTGCGGCCATGAGCGCCCCCAGCGCCATCGTGACCTTGCCGTCGCCCGCCAGGATGTTGTCGAAAACCCAGCCGGAACGGCTGTAAAGGCCCAGCACCCGGTCGGAGCGCCAGGTCAGCATGCTGCCGGAGATTATCAGGCCGGCACCGAACACCAATCCCAGTCCCGATATGACCAGCAGTCCAATGGAAAGCCGCCTTGACCCCGCACCAGCTTCCATCTCCTCCTGCGGGCGGATCCCGGACATCTCGCTCCTTCCCCGGCTCGGCGATTCCTGTTCCCAGGCGCCCCGGCCTGCGCGGTTAAATTTCTGCAGAAGCGGGCGTTTGCCGCAACCGCGACGGTGCCCGCGGGCCCTGCAGACGTAGTATACTCTGGAGCAAGCGGTGGTGGGCGCAAAGGGAAGGCGGATGACATGTCGTACCTCACGAAGTTCAAGCTGATCCTGGACCCGAAGCTGTCGATGGCCAACCTCTGGGACAAGGCGGCGGCGGTCTACGGCGACCGCACGATGGCTTATCTGGACGAGCCGCTCGACTATCGCTTCATGCCCGAGGACGAGCTCAGCTACGCCGATGCGCTCCATTTCGTTAACCGGCTGGCTAACTGCCTGCTGGACATCGGGGTGAAGCGGGGCGACAGGGTTGTCTTCGCCATGGGCAACCGCCTGGAACTGCTCCTGCTGTGCTATGCCTGCTTCAAGATCGGGGCGATCGCGGTGCCTCTCAACTACATGCTGAAGGGCTCGGAGATCAGGTATATTGCAACCAACTGCGGCGCAAGGGTCCTCGTCACGGACAGGGACGTGTTCGATGTCAACATCAAGGAACGGTCCGCCATCGAATGCATCGAGACCTGGGTAATGGCCGGGCCCCGCGAGGACCTGCCGGAAGGCTTCTACAGCCTGGACGAGATGCTGGACTCCGCCTCGCCGTCGCTGGAGCCGCGCTCCGTCCATCCCAACTCCACGGTGGCGATATTCTACACGTCAGGGACGACCGGGTATCCCAAGGGCGCGATGATGACCGGCCGGAACCTCATCACCACACAGAGGATCACTGCAGGGGTGCTCCCCGTCTCCGAGCGCGACCTCGGGCTCTCCGCGCTTCCCGGCGCCCACCTCATGGGGTTCTGCGTGGCGCTCTTGTGCTTCATGCTGGGCACCCGCGGATATTTCATGAAATACTTCCACCCGGTGAAGGTCCTGGAGCTGATCCAGGAGCGAGGGGTGACGGTGTTCGTCGGCGTGCCCGCGATGTACTCCATACTGCTGCACAGCGGGGCCGAGGAGTACGACCTTTCTTCCATGAGGCTCTGGGCGTCGGGCGCCGACGCGATGCCCGTGGAGCAGATACGCAAGTTCATGGGGTTCGGAGGGATGTTCTTCGAGGGTTACGGGCAGGTGGAGACCAGCCCGATAACAGCACTGAAGCTTTCGACGAAACGGGTGTCGTTCGAGCACGGCTGCGTGGGAATCCCCGTGTTCCCGGTGCGCACCCGGATATGGGACGAGGAGTGCAGGCCTGTCGCCAGGGGAGAGGCGGGCGAACTCGTGGTCAGGGGCCCCAACATCACCAAGGGATACTGGGACGATTCGGAGAGAAACGAGGAGGCCTTCAGGGGGGGCTGGTTCCACACCGGTGACGTGGCTCGCAGGGGCAGGTTCGGCCTGCTCTACTTCGTGGACCGCACCAAGGACGTGGTGAAGGCCGGCGGCTACTCCGTTTTTTCCAGGGAAGTGGAGGAGGAGATCCGGACACACCCGCTGGTGGACGAGGTCGCGGTGGTCGGGATACCGCACCCCACCAAGGTGGAGGTCGTCGCCGCTGTCTGCACCCCCGTGGCAGGGAAGGACCTCGACTCCGGGGAACTCCTCGAGTGGTGCCGGGAGAATATAGCCGCATACAAGGCGCCCCGCTACGTCGAAGTCCGGAGAGAGATGCCGTACGGAATGACGCTCAAGGTCCTGAAGAGGGTCCTCAGGGACGAACTGATCGAAAGAGTGGACGTGGCGAACCTGTAGAACGCGAGGGGAGTGGACGTGAAGAAGAAGGCATACGTATTTATAACAGTCAGCGCGGGAAACCTTGACGTGGTGATGCGGACGCTGTCCCAGATGCCGCAGGTGCTCTCCGCCGAGGGCGTGTCCGGTCATTACGACGTGGTAGCGGTGATGCACGGGCCCGATCTGGAGACGCTCCAGGACACCATCCTCTCCACCGTACGGGGTGTCGAAGGAATTGACGCCACCGAGACTTGGATAGTCATGGTGCCGCAACCGGACACATGGACTCAGGAAGAACTCGACCGGTACATCGGAGAACTAGGAGAGATCGAGATGACCGCGCTCAAGGTGCTCCTGGAGAAAGGCCGGGGAATGATGATCCAGGAGTTCATCGACGAGATCGACCGCTCCTTGAGCGACGTGGAGTTCGAGATACACAGCCTGACGGTCGCCATGCTGAACATGCGCAGAAAGGCCTCAGAGGATTACCGCCGCGAGAACCTCTTCGAGTTCGAGCAGGACATGGGCTACTTCCTGAACGAGCGTTACACGGAAATGCTCCGGGAGGCCCTGTCCCGCAGGTCCTGATCTCCTCGCCTCTACAGCCGGAATGATGCCGCCAGAACGCGCGCGATACGCGCTTGCTTTCCCTGGCCGGTGTAGCCGGCGCGAACATTGCGCAAGGCATCCGTCACCCGAGTCGCCGGAATTGCGCGCCGGAAAAGGCGGGTGACCTGTCTCGGGGGAGTGCCCGCGGCAGGTACGACGGGGGAGAGGCCCCGCCGGGCCCGGGGCGACGAGCCGCCAGGCGGTGGAACACCTCAGCCGATTGCACCTGTTGACAGTTAACACAGGACGGTCGCCGTCCCGCAAGACGTAACCCGGTTGCACGAGCAGGGAGGAGAGGTGCGAGACGAGGGATTGCGGGGCGGGGAAAAGGGTGGTTCGCAATAAGTTTACATAATATATATTATGGGACATTCGCGATAGAGGTTCCATCCACAGGGAAGCGACCGCCGGGAGGTCACACCGGTGACCCGGCGGGGCGTTGTGCCTTCCACGTTTGAGGCATTCTTTGCTCATATTGGTTATCATTTCACCAGTCGGAGCTCAGGTCGTATTTTGCGCCTGGCGCCTCGGCGGACGCGTTTGCGCTGCGCGAGCCTGAAACGCGCCGGGAACGCGGACCGTCCAGGAGAGCATGCTGTGTAAGAAAGCCCCGAAAAACCGGGGCCACGAGAAGGGATGAGCAGTTTGAAGATGCCCGAGATGAACTCGATGCGCATCAAGCTGATACGGGAGATTCTTGGCGCTAAGGTGAGGTTCGTAGCGATCACGCTGGTGGTGATGATCGGCGTGATGATATTCATCGCTTCGTCGATGTCGTACCGGAACCTCCAGGCTTCGTACGAATACACCTACGAAAGGCTCAACTTCGCCGACTTCTCGGTGAGGGCGGAGCAGGTTCCGCGGTACGTCGTCGAGAAGCTACGGAAGATCAGAGGCGTAACCATGCTCACGCCCCGGGTGAAGACGGACGTATCCGTCGAGCTCGCGAGCGGCAAGAAGCTGATGGGCAGGACCCTCGGTATCCCACCGGAACAGCCCCAGGTGGACGACCTGCTGGTAAAAAAGGGACGCTTCTTCAAGAAGGGCGAATCCAGGGTCTGCATCGCCGAGTCTCACTTCGCCGATTTCTACGGGATCAAGCCAGGGGACTACCTCTACTACCTGCGCCAGGGGTCGAGGATCCCCATCAAGGTGATCGGCGTAGCCGGTAACCCGGAGTACCTGGTCCTGGCGGGAGACAAAGGCGACTTCAGCCCGATGCTTTCCGCCTCCACCATGGCCATCTTCTGGGTGCCGACGGAGGACGCGAGGTGGATGGCCAACCTTCCGAACCTCTACAACCAGGTCCTCTTCAAAGTCGCCGACTACTCGAGGGTGGACGATACGGTCGCCAGTGCCGAAGAGGTCATGAAGAACACCGGGATCAAGGAGGTCGTGACCAGGGACCAGCACAACGGCAACAACATGTTGAAGATGGACCTGGAGGGCATGCGGAGCTTCGCCCTCTTCTTCCCTCTCCTCTTCCTTGGCATAGCGTGCTTCAGCATCTACATCCTGCTGAGCAGGCTCGTTTACACCCAGAGGCCGTTCATCGGTGTCATGAGAGCGATGGGATACCGCAGGCGCGACATCCTCGGGCACTACCTCTCCTTCGCGCTGATCATCGGCCTCATCGGGGCGGTGGTGGGAATGGCCGCAGGGTTCGGCCTGTCGTACTTCATCACCACCATGTACGCCAGAACGCTCGGATTCCCCCTGGTCAAGACCAGGACCTACTGGCTGGTGCTGCTCCAGGGAGGGATGCTCTCCCTGGCGTTCTGCGCGTTCGCCGGGATAGTGCCCGCCGCCAGGTCGGCCCGCCTCGACCCTTCGAAAGCGATGCGGGGCGAGACCCTGGAGACGGTCTTCAAGCAGCCCCTTCTCGAGCGGGTACTGCCGCCCCTCAAGGGGCTGCCGATGTTCCTGAAGGTGCCCCTGAGGAACATGTTCAGGAACAGGAGGCGCACCGCCTTCACCCTCCTCGGGCTGATCTTCTCGGTGATGATAGTCCTGGTGTTCCTCGCCGTGCTCGACACCTCGAGCGACGCTATGAACCGGGGCTTCTCCCTCAACAACAGGTTCGACATGGTCGCGATCTTCCTCGGCGACAGGGACGTCGCGGTGATCAACCGCATAGAGCGCGTCGATGGGGTCTCGAGCGTCGAGCCCACGACAGGTTACAACGTCAAGCTCTCCTGGGACGGCGGGTCCAACGACACCGTCATGATGGGGGTGCAGCCGGACACCCGGATGCGCAGGTTCTATACCCCGGAACGGAAGCCGGTGGAGCTCGCGGGCGGGCACGTCCTGCTCAACCAGTACTACCACCTGAAAAAAGGGATCCAGGAGGGGCAGCGGGTTACCCTGAAGACGGCCTGGCGCGAGAAGGCGTTCACAGTCGGTCCGTTCATCGAGGAGCCCCTGGGGAACATCCTCTACGTCAGCCGGCCGGAAGCCCAGGAGCTGCTTGCATACGGGACCATAGCCAGGGGCAGCTTCTACGTGAAGGCGTTTCCCGGCAAGCAGGACCAGGTCCGGCGGGGACTCCAGAAGATCTCCGGGCTCGCGGCCATAATCGACCTGAAGGAGATCAAGCGGGAGGTGGACCAGTACATGGGTCTTATGTACATCATCGTGTACGTCATGCTGGTCTTCGCGCTCCTTATGGCGTTTACCCTTACTTTCAACACCATAACCATCAATATCCTCGAGCGGGAGCGTGAAATCGCCACCATCAGGACGATCGGCACGGAATCCTGGAAGATCTCAGCGATGACCACGGTCGAAAACCTCATCTTCGGGCTCCTGGCCATCGTACCGGGAATCCTTCTGGGCGTAGCGGTGGGCAGGTACGCCATGAGCCTTCAGCAATCGGATTTCATGACCCTCTCGCTCATCGTCGATCCGAGCAGCTATGTCGCCGTGAGCGTGGGAATCATAGTCATCCTGCTGCTCTGCCAGCTTCCGGCCCTGCGCTACGTCAAGCGCGTGGAGCTTGCCGAGGCCACCAAGGAGCGCGGGGGTTAGAGGACCGGTTGCCTGGCGGTTCGTTCTGTTATACTCGGTTGAAAACAAGGAGTCCGCTTTTTCGATGAAAGCTGCCCGGAACATATCCGTATGGCTGTTCGCGGCCCTGTTCGCCGCGCTGGTCGCCGTCCCCTCCCCCACTGCCGCACGCGCCGCCTCGAAAGCAGCGGTGAAGTACACCTTGAGGTCCGACGCTGCGGATCGGACGGCGGTGGACGTCAGGTTGACCTTCAATATGAAAGCGGGCCAGAAAGCCGTTCTCAAGCCCTTGGACGCAACCTCGGAGCCGCCATTTTCGGGGCCTCCACCGGCGCTCGAACTCACCGGGCCGGCCGACCCTGGATACGAGGTCAAGCCCCTCGAGGGACCGGCGAACGGTTGGGAGCTCATCTCCAGGGGCGATGGCGCGGTAGAGGTGGAATACCGGGTCCGTTTCGCCCCCGGCGACCCCGAGTACTACTGGGAGCGCGGAGGCGTCGCTGGAAGCGCCGTTCCTCCCCGTGCCATAACCGACAGGCACCTGAAGGTTTTCAGCGCCTCAGACGTGCTCCTGGCGCCCCAGGATGCCTCCGGGGACTACTTCGAGGGTGGTTATTCGGTTGAAGTCGATTGCGCCCCCGGGGAAGCCGTACTTGCCCCCTGGAGCGGCGAGAAGGGAAAGTACGCCGTGGGAACGACGGGCGAGCTTCTCTCCAACTTCATCGCCTGGGGCAAGATGGACGTTGTCGAACTGAGGGGCAGGGGTCCGAGGATCACAGCGGGATTCAGCGGGTTGAGTTCGAAGCAGCGGCGGTCCTTCGCAGAAGGCCTTTCCAGGCTTCGAGACGAGGTGGTGAAGGTCCTGGGAGCCAGGCCCGACCAGGAAGCGGCTTCCGTGCTGGTAGTCCGCGTGCCGGACGCCGGGCCGGGCCGGTCGGGGTCGCTGGCACTGAGGGACTCCTTCCTTCTCTCCACCGCAGAATCCGACATCAAAGGGAGCGCCGCCTCCGCGGCGGCCAGGGGCTGGCTCGGCCTCTGGAACGGCCTTTCCCTCGCGGCGAAGCCCGGGGGCGGAGCCGAATGGCTCGAACGGGGATTGCCATGGTTCTACGCCTACCGGGTCGCGGGCAAGACCGGGCTCCTCGACGCCAACGACGCCTACGCAGATTTCTCCCGGGTCTATTCCGAGTACCTGACGGATCCTCTGGCGCTTACCGTCAGCCTGCAAGACGCGGAATCTGACCCCGCCGCCGCCGACCTGCTGGCTACCAAGGGGGCATGCGTCCTGGCATCCCTCGCGGTGCGCCTGCGCAGCCAGACAGCCGGAGGCGCCAAGGACATGGAATGGTTTCTGGGCAGGATGGCGGACCGGTTCGACGGCATGAAGGGCAAGCGTTACACCCAGGTTGACGTGAGCGAGGTCCTGGAGAACGGCACCGGAAAGAGCTGGGACAGGTTCTTCTCCGGCCGGGTCACCGGCGGACAGGTTCTCCAGGCGTCCGAGTGGTCGAGCACGGACGTCTTCGGGGAAGGGGGCGTGGTGGGGAGCGCGGCCCCGCGCAGGACGAAAGGATCCGGCCGCAGTTGGATCCTGCTGGCTGTGGCCGTACTGGTGATTTTCTCGATACCGCTCGTCTTCAGCGGCTACATCAAGCGTTCGATCAGGCTGGACGTCAGCATGCCGAGGATACTGCCGGACTGGGACGAAGAGCCTGAAGGCGCGGAAGAGGGGGAACAGGGCGACACCTCTCCCGCGGTTGACACCGCCAATCCGGCGGGCGAGGCGGTTACGGAGATTGACCGTCCCGATGAAGAGCGTTCCCCCTGAGTACGCAGGAGTCGCAGGTGCCGCACGGTTCACCGCCGCGCGGCGCGTAGCAGGAGAAGGTCAGGTCCCAGGGGACCCCAAGCTCCTCACCCCTGAGCGCCACTCGAGCCTTGGACATTCCCAGAAGAGGGGTCACGAGCTCGATCTCACGGCCGACACCCGCGGAACACGCATCTTCCATCGCCCGGAGGAATTCGGCGCGGCAGTCGGGGTACCCGGAGCCGTCCTGGGCGGTGGCCCCGAAATAGATGCGCTCGATGCCCCGGGCGGCGGCGATCCCGAACGCGCTTGCGAGCATTACCAGGTTTCTGCCGGGGAAGAACGTCGCCTCCACCCCTCCCCCGCTGATCTGTGACGGTGTCCTGCCTCTGGGCATGCCCAGCGACTCGTCGGTGAGCGGACCGCGGTACGGGAAGTGAAGTTCGACCTCGATCTGCGGGGCGACCCCCGCTGCCCTGCAGAGGGCGGAGCAGCAGCGGCGCTCCTGCTCGACCGCGAGCTGGCCCCAGTCGAAAAAAAGACACTCTACGGCAACGGTGCCGTGCGCCTCGATCGCTTCGTACAGGCACACGGCCGAGTCCATGCCGCCCGAAAGCAGGACGAGAGCGCCGCTCAACTGCTTTCACCGGCCCTCCACTTGAGAAGAAGCGACGCTATCTCCGCCGCCCCCATCCGCAGGTCGAACGCGTTGAGATGGTGGGTGGCCCCGGAGTCGAACAGCACCTGCACACGGGCTTCGAACTCCTCGTCCGCCCGCCACAGGAGGAAGGCCGCCCTCACCAGCGGGAAAAGGTCGAAGGAACAGGAGGCGTCGCCCAACGGCTCCTGTCTCCCGCCGGCAGCCGCGCAGGCCGCGAGAAACGTTCCGGCGTCCAGGCCAAAGCGCCGCGCAAGCGGGTCTTCCACGCTTCTGCGCACAACCGGCTCGTAGAAGCGACCGCCGGCCAGTTCCCGGTAGGCGATCCATTCGCCGGTGGGAGCCAGCCCGTCGCTGTTCGAGAGGTAGAGGAGCGTGAGCAGTTTGAAAGTGAACGAGTCAACCCTGGGGTCGGCCGTAACATCGACCGCCGGAAACGCGACCTTCACCGTCCAGGAAAGCACCGGCACCACAACTTCGCCGGTCCCGTCCGGTCCGGCGCGGAACCGCCCGCCGGTCCGGGCGGCCACTTCCTCGGGGTCCATCCCCCGGAGCTTGCGCGCCGGCTCCTCGAACGGGTTCTCGCCTCTTCGGCTCTCGTCGATGTCCAATGCCGTCACCATGCAAGATTCTAGCAGTTGGTTGCCCGAACCGGTGTCGCGGGGGCTGTCTAGAGGCCCGTGGAACCGAACCCCCCGTCGCCCCTGACTGTTTCGTCGAGGTCCTCGACTTCCAGGAAGGTCGCCCTCTCGACTTTCTGAAAGACGAGCTGGCAGATCTTGTCCCCCCTGTTGACCGTGAAATCCTCCCGGGGATCGAGGTTGACCAGGATGACTTTGATCTCACCCCGGTAATGCGAATCGATGAGGCCCGGGGTGTTGACGATCCCAATCCCGCAACGCGCGGCGAGCCCGCTTCGCGGCTGCACGAACCCGGCGTACCCCTCGGGGATCGCCACCGCGACCCCGGTCCCTACAACCGCGCGCTCGCCGGGGGCGAGAGTGGCTTCCTCCATGCTCGTCAGGTCACAACCGGCGTCGCCCTCGTGCGCGTACAGGGGCATCCCCGCCCCGGGGTCGAGCTTCCTGAACCGGACGGTGAAGGACAGTGTACTGCCGTCCTCAAGCCGCGTAGTTGGCGATCTCCGTGGGCCGCGGGACGTGGCAGCGCCAGGAGTGAATGACGTTTTCCGTGTCGTCGACGAGAACCATCGACGGGGTGCAGAGCACGCTGTGGAACGCCGCCTCCGCAAGGCCCTCCGCCTTGTCCATGTCGAACAGCCTGCTGAACGGGAACTGGTTCGCGACTTCTTTAGCCGCTGGACAGTTCGGACAGTTGTCTTTGACGAACACCTTCAGTAGCATTCCTGCCCCCTCCCCCGAGCGGAGTCCTGCTCCTCTCCTCGAGCTCTCCCAGTTTTCCCTTGTTCCATGTCGAGACCTTCGAGTAGTAGCCGACGATCCTGGTGATTCCGTAAGTGTCTTCCGAACCGCACTTCGGACACTCCGCGGAGAGCCCCCTGCTGGTCCTGCTGCAGGCGTTGCAAACGGTGAACTCGGGGCTGAAGGCCACCTGGGCGGCGTTTGTGTCCCAGAAGACCTTTTCGACGAACTTCCTTATCGACGCCGCCGGAGGTTCGTGCTCACCCAGCCAGATGTGGATGATGGCTCCCGCCTTGATCAGGGGGTGGAAGAGGCTCTGCTTCTGCACCCTTTCCACGTAGTCGATCGGGGCGTCGGTAGCCAGGTGGATCGAGTTGGTGTAGTAATAGCGGCCGGTATCGATCTGCCCCTTGACGACCTTTCCCGCCTGTTCCGGGTAGTACTTCATGTCCAACTTGGCCAGCCTGTATCCGCTGGACTCGGCCGGGGATTCCTCCAGGACCATGTTGATCCCCATCTTCTCCGAGAGCCGCTCGCAGACGAGGTTCATGTGGGCCACCACCTTGAGGCCAAAACGCAGCGCCTCGGGCGACTCGTGAAGCTGGCTGCCCACGTGGTGCTGGACCATTTCGTTGAGCCCCAGCAGCCCCGCGAGGTATGTCAGCCGGTCCAGCTTGAGGTACGGCTCGCCGTCGTGCTCCATGCAGAGGAGCGACACCGGGCCGTCCCTGCCCAGCTCCATCAGCGAGGTAATGAACTTGTGCTTCTGGAGGTGGGCCCTGGCAACAAGCTCGAGGGTCTTCTCGAGCTCGCTGAAAAGCATCTCGTCGCTGCCGTGTGCGCGGTAGGCGATGCGCGGCAGGTTGATGGTAATGTTCTGCAGGGCGCTGAAGCGCATCTTCTCCGGGGTCATAGCCTCGGCAAGGTCGACCTCCTGCAGCTTGAGCTTCAGCCTGCAGCATTGCGAGACCGTGATCTCGTCGCCCCGGTCGAAAACGAAGTAGGTTATGCCCTGCCGGCTCGCCACCGCGCAGGCGAGGTCGAGGAACTCCTCCCAGCCCTCGGTGCGGAAGAAATCGTCGTTGATGTGCAGCAGCGGCTTGGGGAATACGAACGTTTTGCCCATGGCGTCGCCGTCCATGTAGACCTCGAACAGGGCGGTGAGGAACTGCTGCGCCTCGCGCTCGTACTCCTTGTAAGTCTTCCCCGTCTCGAGCCCGCCCGGGCCGACCGCGGGCGCTTCCCTGAGGTGCCGGGGGACGTTCCAGTACAGGTTGAAGTCGGTGAACACCACCTGGCTGCCGCGGGCCCCGGCGAGCTGGTTGAACTCGAAGATCAGCATCTGGGCCAGCTGCTTGATCCTCTCGTAGGGCATCCCCACCAGGAACGGCGCGAAGAACACGTTGACGGCTTCCCAGCCGATCGCTCCGGCGTAATAGGACTGCAGCGTCGAAGCCATCTTGACCATGTGGCCTATCAGGACGTCGGCGTGCTTCGCCGGCCCGGACGTGCTGGTGATGTTGGGCAGCCGCAGTCCGTACTTCTTCACGTATTCGAGGCTGTGTCCGCCGCAGTACGGACGGACCACGAACCCGAGGTCGTGCAGGTGTATGGCCCCTTCGTAGTGCAGACGGGCGACGTCGTCGGAGAACACCCGCTCCAGCGCGTACTGCTTGAGCACGGTCTCGGCGATAGTCAGGTTGATCGACTCGGGGTTGTGGGTGGTGTTGGAGTTCTCCTTGTTCGCCTGGGTGATGATGTTTTCCACGTCGAACATCGGGAGGCCGAGCTTGGTGTGCTTCTCCAGCATCTGCGAAAGCCCGCGCTCCATCAATTGCAGGTCCACGAGCTCCCGGATCAGGCTCGTCGTCACCCTCGTCTGCCCGGACGCGATCAGCGTCTTCTCGACCTCGTCGGCGATCTCCGCGGCCAGGCCGGGCGAGGCCTGGGCTTCCAGGATGATGGAGTCCACGATCCTCTGCTTGTCCCAGAGGTTGATCTCCTCGGCAGAGACCGTGCTCACCTGCAGGGCGATATCGGTCGCATCGCCCGCAGGGTCATAGTTGAACTCTCCCCCGTTATTGACAACCTGGATCCGAGGTGTCACTTCCCGCTCCTTTCGAGTCACCGTGCCGTCGCACCGTTCAGGCGTTGCTGTCCATCTCCTCGGGCATGAACTGCCCCAGCTCCCTCCGGAACTCGCTGACGTCTCCGAAGTTCTTGTACACCGACGCGAAGCGCATGTAGGCGACCTCGTCGATGCGCATGAGCCGCTCCATTACCATGTCACCTATTTCGGAGGCCGCCACTTCCTTGTCCTGGCGACGCTTGAGCTCGTCCTCTATCTCGTCGACGGTGCTTTCGATGACAGACTCAGGGACGTCTCTCTTGCTAAGGGCCTTGTAGAACCCGGTGGCGACCTTCTCCCTGCTGTACGGTTCTCGCTCTCCGTCGCGCTTGAGCACAACCACGTCCACCCTTTCGCGCCGCTCGAAAGTGGTGAACCTCGATCCGCATGAAGGGCAGCTGCGCCGGCGCCTGATAGCTGCGCCGTCATCCACCGATCTCGAGTCTATGACCTTCGTTTTTCTACTCCCGCAGAACGGACACTTCATCGACGCTTCCTTCTTCCGGGCCCTCGACGGCCCGGACATTCACGAGTTTTCCGCCGCCGCATCCCACTTCGGGCTGGAACCCACATCTAGTGCTGGAGGCAATTTTTGCCCACAAGATAGGGTGTGTCAAGGCGGTTTTTTGAAAAAAATTCTCTCGTTACGAGCTACAGGGTTGCGGCACGAAATGAAGCTTGATTCAAGGTTTAACCCGGGGTCGAGGGTGGTTTAGAATCGGCGTCAGAGCGCGCAATCCGCACCATGGCGACGTCTCCGGGGTCGGTCATCACTGGACCGGACATCGACAGAACCTGGCAGGAGCCGGTCGGAGAACAGGGCCGGCAGCCCGGCACTGGAGAGCAGGTCCAGAAAAAAATATTTTCTCAGTCTGAGGTCGAGGTTTCGAGGATTCTGGCAAATACTAGTAGGTTACCTGCCATCTCCTGCCAGGTACGGCGAGAACGCAGAACGGCGATCGGCGGGCAGCCGCGCGGTGATCACCATGGACTCGCCGTCTACCTCGCTCGAAAGCACCGTCCCTTCCCTGTGCAACCTGGAGATTACGTCGCCGCGCTCCACCGGCACACGGACGGTTACGCACGGTCCCGCGGACAGGGCGGTGGCGATCTCACCGAGGAGGACACTCAGCCCCTCCCCCGTCCTTGCCGAAACCTGCAGGGCGGCGGGACGGGACGACTCCAGCGACTGGCGGGCAGCGGGGTCCAGGGTATCGACCTTGTTTATCACCTCTATCACGGGGAGTTCTTCCGCCCCGAGTTCCGACAGGACCGCTTCTACGGACCTGGTCCTGGCCTCCATCGTCCCGCTCCTTGTCGGGTCGATGACGTGGAGCAGGAGGTCCGAGTCCCTTACCACCTCTAGAGTCGAGCGAAAAGCGGCCACCAGCTCGTGAGGCAGCTTCCGTATGAAACCGACCGTATCGGAGAGCAGCGCGGTCAGGCCCCCAGGGAGGGCCATTCTCCTGGTCGTCGAGTCGAGAGTGCTGAAGAGCTGGTCCTCGACGGGCACGCCGGCTCCCGTAAGACGGTTGAGCAGGGAGGACTTCCCGCTGTTGGTGTACCCGACGAGGCACACCGACGGCAGCCCCGCCTTTACGCGCCGTTTGCGCTGCGTCCGTCTTACCGCCTCCAACCTTTCCAGTTCGGCCTCGAGGCGGTGTATCCGCTTCCGGATACGCCGTCGGTCGACCTCCAGCTTGGTCTCGCCCGGTCCCCGCCTGGTGCCGATGCCTCCCCCCATTCTCGACAGCTCCATCCCGTATCCCCTGATGCGCGGGAGGAGATAGGAGTACTGCGCGAGCTCCACCTGGACCCTGCCTTCGGCAGTGTGCGCGTGCTGGGCGAATATTTCCAGGATGAGCGCGGTGCGGTCTACGACACGGGCGCCAAGGAGCTCGGCCAGCCTGTCCTGCTGTCCGATTGACAGCTCGTTGTCGAAGATGACGAGCGACGCGCCGCTGGCCTCGACCTCCCCGGCGACCTCCCTGGCCTTGCCGCTTCCCAGGAGCGTCGCGGGGTCCGGCGTGCTCCTCCGCTGGAGCACGGAGGAGGTCGCGTTTGCGCCTGCGGTGCTGGCGAGTGCGGCCAGCTCTTCGAGGAATTCGCCCGCCTCCTCGTCGGTGACGCCAGGCGGTTGAACCGAGACAAGGACGGCGGTCCAGGGCTCACCGGTGGTTCCCTGTTTCTCAAGCAACCCGGAAGACTCCCTCGAGGCGCTCAACGGCGCTGGCTATGCGCTCGTCGGGCACGGTGAGAGACAGCCTGACGTATCCTTCACCGGACGGCCCGTAGGCGTTGCCCGGAGTGAAAAAGACCCCGGCGCGGTCCAGTACGTGTGTCGAGAACGATACGGAGTCATAACCTTCCGGTACCGGCAGCCAGATGTATATGGCGCCCCTGGGGGGCGTTGCGTCCCATCCAAGGCGCCCCAGGCCCCCGATGAGCAGGTCGCGCCGCCTTGCGTACGTCTCGACCATCACCGCGACATCTTCCGCGCACCGCTCGAGCGCTTCGACCGCCGCGAGCTGCACAGGATTGAACACGCCGGAGTCGATGTTTGTCTTTACCGTGCCCAGAGCCTTTATGGCCGCGGCGTTCCCGCACACAAACCCGATGCGCCAGCCGCTCATGTTGAACGTCTTCGACAGGGAATGGAACTCTATGCAGACATCGGCGGCCCCGTTCGCTTCGAGGGCGCTCGGGGCCACGTAACCGTCGTAGGTTATCTCCGAGTAAGCGTTGTCGTGCGCGAGCAAGAGGTCGTGTCGCCTGCAGAACTCGACCGCGCCCTCGAAAAACTCCCGGTCCGCCACCGCGCCCGTGGGGTTGTTGGGGTAGTTGAGCCAGAGCAGGCGCCCGCGGGAAAGCGCCTCGCCGGGGATCGCCTCGAAGTCCGGCAGGAAACCCATGTCGGCGCTGAGCGGAAGAAAATACGGCCGGGCGCCGGCCAGCAAAGCGCCCATCTCGTACACCGGGTAACCCGGTTCGGGGACGAAGGCCAGCGCGCCCGGGTCCAGCACGGCCAGGGCCAGGTGGGCGATACCCTCCTTGGAGCCCATCACCGGCAGGATCTCCGTTTCCGGGTCCATCTCGACGCCGAACCTGCGGCGGAGCCATACGGCGCAGGCTTCACGGTACTCAAGGAGGCCGAAGTAGTCCGGATACCTGTGGTTCTCCGGTTTCCGGGCCTCCGCGCACAGCCTGTCAACGACAGTGCCGGGCGTAGGCACGTCCGGATCCCCGACGCCGAAACTTATCACGTCGACGCCCTGCGCCTTTTTCTCCGCGATCCTGCGGTCGATCTCAGCGAACAGGTAAGGCGGAATGGCCTTCAGCCTTTCGGACAGTTCCATCTACCCCACCGTCTTTCCGTCGAAAACATGGCGCGCTCCACCGGTGAGGACCACGCCCCGGTCGTCCCATTGCACCTCAAGGGTTCCCCCGGGAACCCTGACCAGGGCGTTTCCGCCGGTGAGGCCACCCAGGGACGCCGCCACGACCGACGCGCAGGCGCCGGTCCCGCACGCCATGGTCTCACCTACCCCGCGCTCCCACACCCTGAGGTGGACCTCATCACCGGGGCCTACACGCGCGAACTCCACGTTTGTTCGCTCGGGGAACGCCTCGTGAACCTCAATTGCCGGCCCGAGACGCCCGACATCACAGGAGGGGAGGTCCTGGACGAACAGCACGCAATGGGGGTTCCCCATCGATACGCAGGTGACCTCGAAAGAGCGCCCGTCGACGGTAAGTTCGACTCCGATCGCTTCTTCGTCCGGCCGCCCGGTCATCGGCACGTCTCGGCGCAGCCAGCGGGGAGCTCCCATCTCCACGGAGAAATCATCCCCCCCCGGTCCCGGGTGACGCCTGACGAGCCTGTCGCCGGCGGGCGTTTCGACGGTGATATGGTCGCCGGTCGCGATCCCTCTGTCCAGCGCGAACAGGAACAGCGCCCTTATCCCGTTGCCGCACATGCCGGCTTCCGAGCCGTCAGCGTTCAGGATGCGCATCCTCAGGTCACAGCGGCCGGAGGGCAGCACCTCGATCACCCCGTCCGCTCCAACGCCCCTTCTCCTGTCGCACAGCGCCATTGCCAGCGCCGGCACGGTTCCGGGCCCCCCCGAGGTGCGGTCGAGCATAATGAAGTCGTTGGCGGTTGCTTCGTACTTGGAGAACTCCATCGGGGTCAATTCTCCAGATAATCCCGGAAATATTCAAGTACGGCCGTGGCAGTTCTTTCGATCGCGTCTCCGGAGTCCCCTGCGCCTCCTCCGACCTCGAACCAGCGCACCCTGGGGTCCGACCGGAACCATGTCATCTGCCTCTTGGCGTAGTTGCGGGTGCGCCGCTTGATCTCGTCGACGGCCTCCTCGAGGGATTTTTCCCCGTCCAGGTGCTCGAGGAGCTGTTTGTAAGCGAGAGCCTCGCCGGCGGTGGAGCCTCTTCGTAACCCCCTGTCGCGCAGGGCCTCCACCTCCGCCAGCAATCCGGCTTCGATCATCCGGTCGACGCGCTCGTCGATTCGCCTGTAAAGCGCGGGACGGTCCATTTCCAGTCCCGCGACGGCGAGCTTGTACGGAGACGTGAACTCCCGCCAGGCGCGCTGCCTCTCGGACATCAGCCTCTCTCCCCGCCTGGCGACTTCAAGGGCACGCAGTACGCGCCTGCGGTTTGCCGGGGGTATGGCCTCGGCGGACCCGGGGTCGAGGTCGGACAGCAGGGCATGAAGCTCGAGGTCGTCCATGTCGCCGAACTCCACCTCGGCCACGGCGCGCCGGCGCTCGTCCCCGCCGGTGTTCGCGAAATCGAGGTCGTCCACGACCGCCCGGTAGTAGAGGCCCGAACCCCCGCTCAGGACCGGCAGGCGGCCACGGGCGGCAACGGCGGAAACGGCGAGGTCGGCGAGTTCCTTGTAGCGGGCCACCGAGAATGCCTCGTTGACACCGGCCACGTCGATCAGGTGAAAGGAAACCGCCCGGCGCTCCAGGGCCGACGGTTTCGCGGTTCCAATGTCCATTCCCCTGTACACCTGCATGGCGTCGGCGGATATGACATCGCCTCCGATTTCGCGGCACACTTCCACCGCCACCGCGGTCTTTCCCACGGCCGTAGGTCCGACGATCGCGGCGATGGGGGTCAGGGGCTCGACGGGAGTCTCTCTCTTTCTCTGCAAGCGGGATCCCTCACTCGTGGCGGGTGACTTTGAACCGCTGCAGCCTGAGGGGCTCTCCATGCCTGATGCCGGCCTTCAGCATAGCGATGCGCACCTGTTCCTCCGGGGTGTCGACGCCCTCCAGGTCGGGCAGCAGGAGCCCGGTGCGCGAACCCGATCTCACGATCACCCCGTACCGGGACGGGTCGAGGAAGCTGATGTCCGGGATGTCCTCCGGCTCTCCGAGCACGTCAACGGAATAGGAAAGGCCCTCGAGTTCGCTCTCGGTTACGGGGGGGAACCGGAAATCCCTGGAAGCGCTGGATATCGCGTTGGCCCTGATCTCCTCGGCGATCGAAGGCGTACAGGGACTTATCGTGCCGATGCACCCCCGCAGCACACCGCCGGACTTGAGGCAGACGAAAACACCGGCGCGCCCTCGGAGCTCCTCGGGGAGGTCGCCCGTGCCGGCGGGGTCCTCCCCTCTGACGAAGGCCTCGACGACTTTCCGTGCCAGCCTGGCGTGAGGGCTTGCCGGTTCCTTTTCCACGCCCATGTTTTCCGCCACCTTCATCAAAGGATAGAAAGAGACGCGTCCCGCGCCCCCGGCTTGACCCTGGCAACAAGATAACCTACCCCGAACGGCCCTTCGTACGAAAGCACGCCGCTGGACCTGGCGTAGCCGTCAACGGCGCCGGCGAGAGTGAAGACCGGCCGGAGGCCGCACTCACCCGCCCTGTCCACCAGCCTGTCGTCCAGCTCGAAAAGCCCGCGGAATTCTCCGCTCGACAGTATCTCGACAATCTCGGCGTCGAAATCGGCCCCAAGGGGATCGTAGCCTGCCGGGGCGCCCGGCAGCAGCCGGTGGGACATGTCGCCGGAAGCCACGAATAGGCAGTTCCGGCCGCTCTCTTCAACGGCACGGCGCAGGGCGACGCCCAGCTTGTAGTGGGAGCGGTAATCCAGCATCGAAAGAGATATGCACACCAGCGGGTACCTCTTTCGGGCCAGGAAATGCATGGGAACCAGCACGCCGTGGTCCAGATCGGACACGTCCGGATGACGGTATCCGCGCGTCCCAACCATCTCGCAGCGGACGTCCATCGAGGCGGCCGCTTCGACCAGGGAACCGGCCAACTCGAGGTCCGTCTCGGAGTCGTAGCGAACCTGCGGCGCGCCGAACTGCCGGAGTGAACCGCCGAGCGACGGTACGCCTTTCACGGCAAACGCTTCAGCGTACACGGGACTGTGGGGGGACATGATTACGACGGTGTCCAAATCGAGCGCCTCTATCTCGTCGGCCAGGGAGTGCAGGGCCCGCGCTGTGGCGCTGACCTTTTCGGCCTCGGGCCCCCCGACCTCGGGGACCAGTATGGGGGGGTGAGGCGCCACGCAGCAGAGCTTCAGGCTTCCCATCCGGGACCCTCCTCGTGACGGGTCATTTCACCTTGACCAGCTTGAGCGCTGTTTTCCTGACCTTGTCGAAAGCCTCGCGCGTTCGAGCTTCCACGTAGACCCTTACCATGGGTTCAGTGCCGGAAGCCCGCACAAGTATCCAGGAGTCTTCCCCGGTAACGACTTTGACCCCGTCCCTCAAGTCAACCTTTACGACGTCTTCGTCCCCGATCCTGCGCGGGGGGCCGTCGCGGAGAGTCTCCATGAGCTCCATCTTCTTGCCTTCTCCGATCTCGATATCGATGCGCTCGTCGTAACAGGGGCCCAGCTCCCGGTAGATGTTGTCCAGAAGTTCGGAGAAGGGCTTCTTGAAACGCGCCGCTATCTCGATGAGTATCAGTCCCGCCACCAGCCCGTCTTTCTCCGGTATGTGTCCCGCCACGCTCATGCCGCCGCTCTCCTCCGCGCCGAGGATGATCATCTTTTCGCGCATCAGTTCGCCGATGTACTTGAACCCCACGGGGGTTTCCAGCACGCGGCAGCCGTTGTGCTCGGCTATCGTATCGAGCATATGTGTTGTCGCCAGAGAACGGGCTACCGCCCCCCCTGTCGGCTTGTAAGTCAGGAGGTACCAGAGGATGAGTGTCAGCGCCTTGTTGGGGCTGAGGTACTCCCCCCGGGAATCGACAACGCCGAAACGGTCCGCGTCGCCGTCCAGCGCCACGCCGACGTCCGTGCGGTTGTCCAGCACGGCCTTCTTGCACTCCTCGAGGTTGGCCTCCGTCGGCTCCGGAAGCAGGCCTCCGAAATCCGGGTCGAGGTAGCAGTGGAGGGGCACGACAAAAGTGTCCATGTGCGCGAGCGCTCGCATGAACACGTTCTGTCCCGACCCGTACATCGGGTCGAACAGCACCTTGACCTTCGAGCGTTCGATGACGGATCGTTCGACGAGAGTAAGCAGGTGCTTGATGTATTCGTTGCTGACGTCGAGTTTCTTCAAGGGGCCGATGGTGCGCTCCACGGGGGGCTCCGTCGTTCCTTCCTCCCTGAGAGTGCCGATCTCCCATTCGATATCGTCGGTGATGTCGGGAGTTGCGGGTCCGGCATAGTGCGGTATGAACTTGATGCCGTTATACGCGGGGGGGTTGTGGCTCGCGGTCAGCATTATGGCTCCGGCGGCGCCCACTTGCTTGACGGCGAAAGCCGCCTGCGGCGTAGGGCAGAACGTTTCCATCCTCAAGGCCGCGATGCCGTTGCGCACAAGCACGTCGGCGACGATCTCGGAGAACCCCTCGGAGTGCGTCCTGGTATCGTAGGCGACTACGCAGCCTTTCTGCGCGAGCTCTTTCTCGTAGAGGTAGTTGCAGATGGCCTGAGTAACGATCCTCACGTTCTCTTCGTTGAAATCGGTGTCGACCGTGGAACGCCAGCCATCGGTGCCAAAAGCAATCTCATTCACCACAACCACTCCTCGGGGTAAAGCAAGCCGTTGAAAAAGTATAGCACTCGGGCTGGCGCCTTTCTAAGGGGGGTCCGGCGGGCCGCCGTGGATCAGGAAGGCTCTGCCTTGATCTCTTCTTCGTACCGGTCGAGGATGGCCCTGGCGTCGGTTTCCCCGTCCCCCTCGGCGTACAGGTGCAGCACGGGCTCCTCGGGATCGGGGACGACCAGCACCCAGCGCGCGCCTCCGTCCCAGGAGACCTTGATGCCGTCGGTGGAATCGACGCCGGCGCCCTGGTGCTTCTCAAGGAGCAGACGCATAACCGTGCCTTTGTTCTCCCAGGAGGTAAGGACCTCCCGGCGCATCAGGCAATATGAGGGCAGGGCATCCTTCATACCCGAAAGGGTCTCTCCGGTAAGTGAGAGCATCTCGCTGAGCTTGGCGAATGCCATCATGGCGTCGTACACGGGCATGAACTCGGGGAAGATGCAACCGCCGTCGCCGCTTCCCGCAAAAATGACCCCGGGTTCTCGTGAGGCCGCCATGATGCTGGACCTGTCGAGGCGTGTACGTACGACGTCCAGCCCGGCACCCGCGGCGATATCATCTATGATGTGCGGCTGGTTCAGCGGGACCGCGATCGTGCCCGAGCCTCCGGACACGCGGGCCACCAGGCCGACCATGGTCACCAGCAGATCGCTTCCGGAGAGGACTTCGCCGTTCTCGGTGACCAGCGCCAGTCTCTCGGCACCGTTATCAAAGAGAAGTCCAATGTCCGCGTTGAAAGAGACCACAACCTCCCCGAGCCTCTTCAACACCTCTTCCCTCCCCGGTCGCGAGGTTATCAACCGCTTTTCGTCGGTGTAGGCGTTCAGGCTTATGACCTCGCATCCGAACTTGCCGAGGATCCCGGGCATGATGAGAGACGCCGCCCCGTAAGCGTAGTCGAAGACGACCTTGAAGGCCCTTTCCTGTATGCGGGCGCAATCAACCCTTTCCTCGACCGCTCGAACGTACGCTTCCCTCGCCCTGGCCGGGTAATATATCTCGCCCAGTTCGTCGAGGAACGCCCTTCTGAAGTCGTTGCGCGAGTATACGCGCTCGATGTTGCGCCTGGCGTTGATGTCGAGGTCGGCGCCGCTTTCATCGAAGAAGTTGATGTCTATCCACTGGGGGTCGCGCTCGCTCGTGCGCGTATCGACGCCCCCCTGGTCGTTATGGCTGTCCACGGTGAATCTGTTCACCGGCACGGCCCCGACCTCGAGGTCCCTGCAGTGAACTCCGGTCGCGTTCAGCCCTGCCATGAACGCCCTCTTGATGATGCGCGCCGAGCGGGTCCCGTCACGGCTGGTGACGACCTGGGCGTTGACCGGGAGCGTGGAGCCGTAGGCCATGCCCAGCCGCACAGCCTTCTCCGGGGTGATGTCAACGTTGATAAGACCCGACACCCCGCGTTTTCCGAACAGCGACCGCATTCCCCGGGATTCCCAGATAATGCTGGAGTTGACCGTAGCCCCGGAGTCGACGGTCTTGAACGGGAATACGAGCACCCCCTGGTTGATCATGGCGTTGTCCCCGACCAGGCAGTCGTCACCCAGCACCGAACCCTCGTCTATGCGCACACCCGACTTGATGTCGCAGTTCCTGCCGATGACGCTGCCCCGTATGTGGCATGCGGGGCCGATATATGTGTTGTCCATCACCACGGAACGGTGGAGGAAGTTGTCTCTCTTGACAACGACGTTGTTACCGAGGACCGAGTACTCTCTTATCTTGCTCCCGGCCTCTATTTTGACGTGGTTCCCTATGAGCAGAGGGCCGGAGAGCGCGACGGAATCGTCTATCTCCACGCCGTCACCCACCCAGATGCTGTTTTCCAGCCGGTGCCCGGGTACTTCGATCCGCACCAGGCCGTCGAGTATGTCCCTGTGCGCGGTCAGGTACTGCTCGAGGTTGCCGACGTCGGTCCAGTAACCATCGGCGACGTAACCGAACAGGGGGAAGCCGCTGGCCAGCATCTCGGGGAAGAGGTCCTTGCTGAAATCGAACGGGCGGTCGTCGGGAATCAGGTTCAGGACCGCCGGCTCTATTATGTAGATACCGGTGTTGATTGTATCGGAGAAGACCTCGCCCCAGCCCGGCTTCTCGAGGAACCTGTCTATCCTCCCCTCCTCGTCGGTGATGACAAGTCCGAACTCCAGCGGGTTGGGAGCCTTCTTCAGCACAATCGTCACCATCGCCCCGGACTTGCGGTGGAACTCCAGTGCCGAAGTGAGGTCTATGTCGGTGAGCGCGTCCCCGCTGACGACGATGAAGGTGCGGTCGATGAGGCTCCTGGCGTTCCTGACGCTTCCGGCTGTGCCCAGCGGGCTCTCCTCGGTAACGTAACTCATCTGGACACCGAAGGCCTCGCCGTCACCGAAGTAGTTTGAGATGAGCGTCGGCAGGAACTGGAGAGTGACCACGATTCCGGTGTGCCCGTGGCGCTTGAGGAGTTCGATGATATGCTCCATCAGCGGCTTGTTGGCGACGGATATCATCGGTTTCGGCTGGTTGCTCGTCAGCGGGCGGAGCCTCGTGCCCTGCCCGCCCGCCATGAGAACGACCTGTACGTCGTCGGGCGAGTTACCGGACATCGTCACCCTCTCCCGCTCAGGCCGCCGACCCGTCAACGGACTCGGCCGCCTCCTCTTTGACCGCTTCCAGCGCCCTCCTGACGTACAGGACTCCGGAGTACACGGACCAGAACATCCCCACAGCGAACAGCCAGAGCCCCCAGAACTGAATGGTGGACGGGTGCGCGAACGGATACCCCGAGAAGCCGAGACGGCTTCCGGCGAACCCGTAGGAGTTCGGCCCGAACATCAGGGGCGTCGACATCACCAACAGTGCGAGGGACACGAAAAGAACGGCGGTAGCTACCTTGCCGGACCAGTGCACCGCGACCCTCGAGGGGTCTATCTTTCCGATGAAAGGGTATCCGGCGGCCATCAGGACGTCGCGACCCAGCACAACCGCGAGGAAGAGAAGCGGGACAATCCTCAGGGCGTAAAGTGTTATCAGCGTCGCGCCGATGAACACCCTGTCCGCGAGCGGGTCCAGGGTTACGCCCAGCCGGGACACGGTCCCGGTCCTCCTGGCGATCTGCCCGTCGGCGAAATCCGTGAAGGCCCCGAAAAGGAACAGGACAAGGGCGACCCAGCGACAACCGGGGCGGGCGTTCGAAAGTACCATGAAAACGACGAAGAACGGAGTAACCAGCACCCTGAGCATCGTTACCACGTTTGCAAGGTTGGACATTTCTCTCCCATCACGAACGCGTTCACGGCGCTCTTGGTTCGCCGCACAGGCCTCTTTCGCCGCGGCCGCGCGGTATCTCGGATTCAGCCTCTTCGGAGCCGGCCCGCCTTTTCCCCGAACTCCGCGCCGAGTGCATGAATTATAACAGATGGCCAGTTCCTGGAGTCCTATCAGGAAGGTGTTCTGCGCGGCGCCGGATGCCTCCCGGGCGGCGCGCGTGCGCGTGCGGCGGGCGTCCGCATCATCGCGAAGGAAAAGAAGCAGGTTTGCCGAGCAGGACTTCCCGGCTCGATGGTCGGGACGGCCGGATTTGAACCGGCGACCCCTGGTCCCCCAGACCAGTGCGCTAACCTGACTGCGCCACGTCCCGACGCGAGACAACAGATATTCTAGCAACGCGTGTCGCGGCGGGCAATCGAAGGTACGACAAAGCCCCCTGCCGGGGGCTTTGCGCAAATGCTTCTTCGGAACAGACTACTTCTTCGCGATGGTGTCCTTCAGCGCCTTGCCCGGCCTGAATGCGGGAGCCTTGCTCGCAGCGATCTTGATCTTCTCCTTGGACTGCGGGTTGATCCCCGTGCGGGCCTTCCTCTTGCGCACCTCGAAGGTGCCGAAGCCGACGAGCTGAACTTTCTGGCCCTTCTTGAGCGCCTTGGTGATGCCGTCCAGCATCGCGTCCACAGCCGCCGCGGCATCCTTCTTGGAGATGTTCACCTTCTCCGCCACTTCGTCCGCAAGCTCTTTCTTGGTCACGAACCACACCCCCTTTCTCGAGCCCCTTTCAGCCTTTTTTTTCTACCGCCGGTGCGTTCCGACCTTTGAAGATGGGAAAAAAAGCTTCGCCGGGCCATACTCCGACGGCCGCAAAAGCCCCCCCGCTCACGCCCGCCCTGCCCGGTGGTCCCTGCCTGCCGTCTTGAAGTGCACCCGCAGTGGGCTGCCCCAGAACCCGTATTCCTCCCTGAGCTGCCTGGCCAGGAACTTCCGGTAATCCGCCTTTACAAGGCCGGCGTCGTTCACGAATATCACGACCGTCGGTGGTGCCGTTCCGGCCTGCGTCGCGTAGTACAGTTTCAACTGCCTGGAGCCTTTCCTGGGAGGCGCGGCCTTTTCCTTCGCCAGGGCGAGGAAATCATTGAGCGCCGGCGTCGGCACCCTCTTGTTCCACTCGTCGTAAACCGTGTCGACCAGCGGAAGCACCTTGTCCATCCCCCGGCCTGTGAGGGCTGACACGCGCAGAAGAGGGAGGTGTGTGGCGTACCGGAACTTATAGCCTATCGATTCCATCACTTCCCTGGCTTCGTGCCGTTCCTCTATTGCGTCCCATTTATTCAGGAGTATCACGCAGGCCCGACCGCGCGCCTCGATCTTCCCGGCGATCCGCTGATCGTGCTCGCTGGGACCTTCGGCGGCGTCTATCACCAGCAGGACGACGTCCGAATCCTCGATGGCCCTGAAGGTCCTCACCGACGAATAGTACTCGAGGTCGGTCATCCCGCTCCTCTTCTTGCGTATGCCGGCCGTGTCCAGGAGCCGGTACGGTCTTCCGCCGCTTTCGACAACGGTATCGATAGTATCCCTGGTCGTGTGGGGTTCGTCGTGGACAAGCGCCCTCTGCTCGCCGGAGAGGCGGTTCAGGATGGACGACTTCCCGACGTTCGGGCGCCCCACTACCGCGACGGCCACCTCGGCCGTCTCCGGCTCGGCGTCGCCCTCGGGCAGGAGCTCCACGACCCGGTCGAGCAGGTCACCCACTCCCAGCCCGTGCTGCGCGGAGACCGTAACCGGCCGGCCGAGCCCCAGCTCGTAGAAAGCCGTGGCTTCATATTCGAGCTCGGCGTTGTCAACCTTGTTGACGACCAGTACGACCTCTTTCCTCAACCGCTTGAGCCTGCGCCCCAGCCAGAGGTCGTCCTCCGTAACACCGGTCTTGACGTCCGCCAACATGATGATCACGTCGGCTTCGTCTGCGGCGAAGAATGCCTGCCGCTCGACTTCTCCGGACAGGAAACCTTCCTCGATGCCCACGCCACCGGTGTCGGCGACCATGAAGTTCCGGCCTCGCCACGAGGCGGGAACGTACTTACGGTCCCGGGTAACGCCGGAGACCGAATCGACGATCGCGATCATTCGCGCCGCCAGTCTGTTCATGAGAGTCGATTTGCCGACGTTGGGCCGCCCGAGAATCGCAACAACCGGCAGTCCAGCTTTCTTCACCTGGGGCTCCTCCATTCGTGGGATCCCGTCAACGCATCCAGCAGGCTTGCGCCGTCGCAGGCCACCGGCCTCAGTTGGAGGCCGACCCGCCCGGATACCTCCGCCAGACTCACGCCGTCAATGAAACAGAGGTCCTCGTCGAGGGCCACGGAAGGGACCAGGACGGGCGATGACGCGCCTGAATTGTCAAGACATTCGGCCACGGAAGAGCCCGGCAGCAGCCCGCACACGTCAACCCGTTCACCGAAAAGCCCGTTTCTGCACACCAGGGCCCTGGCGCCGTAACGCTCCAGCCCGAGCGGAGAAAGCGCCCAGGCCCCGGCTGGGCTCGTGAGGACGGTGGCGCCGTCGCCGCGGCGGCGCGGCTTCAGCGAGGCCGCTTCGGCGAACCGGTCCTGGAAGCTCCGCGCCAGTCCCACGCCGTTTTCGAGCTGATCGAACGTGCCGTAGTACTCCCCTTCGGGAGGCTGCATTCCCGCCATGAAGAAGAACTCGTCGGCGGCGCACAGCGTGGTGCCGGCAAGGCGGTCTCTCCACCCGCATACCTGTTCCAACACCCGCCTCGAGGACTCGCGGTCGAATGAGTACCTGCCGTCCAGCGTGCGCCTCCCACCGGAGCTCATCCCCACCGGCACCACGCCAATTGAGAGGATTTCCCTGTACTCCCGGGCGATGTCCCGCAGCGTCCTGTCGAGATGTTCCCCGTCATTCATCCCTTTCACGAGGACTATCTGGGCGTGTATCCCTATACCGGCCTTCAGCAGCTCCTTGAGGGTTCTGAGAGCCCGCCCCGCTTCCGGATTGCCGAACAATTTCTTGCGGACCACAATGTCCGTCGAGTGCAGGCTCACGTACAGTGGTGAAAGCCTCTCGCTCTTGATGCGCCGGACGTCATCCTTCTCCATGTTGGTGAGGGTGACGAAATTGCCGCTGAGGAAACTCAGCCGGTAGTCGTCGTCCTTCACGTAGAGCGTATCGCGCAGGCCCTCGGGAAGCTGGTCCACGAAACAGAACATGCAGTTGTTGTCGCAGGTCATGACACGGCCGAAGACAGGTTCGTCGACGTCCAGGCCGGTAGCGGGTCCGTCCGCTTCGACCGAGACCGTGAACTCCACCCCGGAGCGTTCGAGCAGGAGTTCCACGGGTCCCCGTTCGGCCATTCCCAGGTACAGATCTAGCACGTCCCTGAGGGGCGCTCCCCCGACCTTCAGCAGGCGGTCGCCTTCTCTCGCGCCGGCCAGGTCGGCCGGCGACCCGGGCTCTATCCTCGTTATCAGTGCGGGGCCGCAATTCTTTCTCTTCAAAACGCCTCATCGCGCCTCTCGCGCCACTTTCGCCGGCAGGTGCTCACGGCTTCGCGCCGGCTCCACTAAAGCCTTCCCGGCATGGACAATTCTGCATGAAGCCGCCCCTGGGCACAAGGAATCGGCGCGGCTTCGAGCCCCGGTTCAGTGTTCGTCTCTGTTCTGCCGTTGCGCTATAATTACTTGCCGTTGTCGACTACCTTACAGGGGGATAAGCCGTGGCTGCGTACGAATCGATGAAAACAGTCGGTCTTTTCGGGCACGGGGGTTCCGGCAAGACGACGCTCGCGGAAGCGGTGCTCTACGCCTCCGGCGCTCTGAGCCGCATGGGTGACGTCGAACAGGGGACGACAGCGACCGACTTCGACGAGGAGGAGATCAAGAGGAAGATTTCCATAAACGCCGCAATGGCTCCGGTTGACTGGAAGAACACCCATGTCACTTTCGTGGATACCCCCGGCTACGCCGATTTCGCCGGGGACGCCATCTCCGCTCTGAGGGTCGTTGACACCGCCTGTTTCGTGGTGTCGGGAGTCGACGGCGTCGAGGTCCAGACCGAGATAATGTGGGAGAGAGCCACAGCCGACGGGGTGCCCAGAATAATCTTCGTGAGCAAGCTCGACCGCGAGCGCGCCAGCTTCGAGAGGACAATGAGCGACATCGGCGATACCCTCGGCGGGAACGTCGTGGCACTGATGCTGCCGATCGGCGAGGAACACGGTTTCAAGGGCGTGGTCGACCTGGTCAGCGGCAGGGCGTTCGAGGCGAAAGGCCAGGGTATCTCCAGCGAGGTCGAGGTTCCCTCGGAGCTTGTGGACACAGTGGCCGAGGCGCGCGAGAAGCTGGTCGAAGCGGTAGCCGAGACGGACGACGCGCTGACCGAGAAGTACCTCGAGGAGGGCGAGCTCGGCGCTGACGACATCGCCGCGGGCATCAAAGCGGGCGTCCGGGACGCGTCGCTCATCCCGGTCCTCTGCGGCTCGGCTTCCAGGGGCATCGGCATCGTCGAATTTCTCGATTTCGTTGACGGTGCACTTCCTCTCCCCGGCGAGCTCGGTGAGATAAGGGGCACCGTACCGGGAGGAGACGAGGAGGTCGCCAGGCCCCGTGACAAAGACGGGGCCATGTGCGCGCTGGTATTCAAGACCCTCGCCGACCCCTACGTCGGAAAACTCACGTACTTCAGGGTCTTCTCCGGTGTCCTCAAGGCGGACTCCTCGGTGATGAATTCCAAGCGCGGCAAGACGGAGCGCATCGGCCAGCTCTACAGGGTTACCGGCAAGGAACAGGCATCGGTGGAACAGCTCATCGCCGGCGAGATAGGCGCTGTCGCCAAGCTCTCCGAGACGTTTACCGGCGACACTCTTTGTGACAAGGCCGGTCCCATCCTGCTTAACGCCATCGAGTACCCCGCTCCGGTAATGTCCCTTGCGGTGGCCCCGAAGACGAAGGGCGACGAGGACAAACTCTCCACGGCGCTGGGGAGGGTCCGCGAGGAAGACCCGATGCTGACCGTGAGGCGTGACACTGACATCAACCAGACCATCATCTCCGGCGCCGGGGAGACCCACATTGATGTCGTGGTGGAGAAGATGCGGCGGAAGTTCGGCGTGGACGTCGTCACCGACCTGCCGCATATTCCTTACAAGGAGACCATACGCAAGCCTGTCGAATCCGAGGGGAAGCACAAGAAACAGACCGGGGGCCACGGCCAGTTCGGCCATGTGTACCTGAGGATAGAACCCGTCGAGCGCGGCGAGGGTTACTCGTTCGAGGACAAGATCGTCGGAGGCGCCATACCGAGGGGTTACATACCCGGTGTCGAGAAGGGCGTAATACAGGCGATGCAGGAAGGGTACCTGGCAGGCTCGCCCATGGTGGACATGAAAGTGACGCTCTACGACGGTTCCTTTCATGCCGTCGATTCCTCGGAAATGTCTTTCAAGCTGGCGGCCATCAAAGCCATGAAGGACGGGTTCGGCAAAGCCGAACCGGTCCTGCTCGAGCCCATAACCGACGTCGAGGTCACGGTTCCGGACCAGTTCATGGGTGACGTCATCGGCGATTTGAACTCGAAGCGCGGCCGAATCCTGGGAATGCAGCCCAAGGGAAAAATGCAGGTGGTGAACGCCCAGGTGCCTCTAGCCGAGATGCGGCGATACTCAATCGACCTTCGCTCGATCACCGGCGGACGCGGGGTCTTCAAGATGGACTTCTCCCACTACGAGGAAGTCCCCGACCACACCGCCCAGAAGGTGATGGAACAGGCCAGGAAGGACAAAGAGGAGTCCTAGCTCTTCACCGCTCGCGGAGTGAGGCGGTAAGCCGCTCCCAGACCTGTTCGAGGCTCACAGGCAGGACGCGTGTGTCCCCCACCACCGGCATGAAATTGGCGTCGCCGGCCCACCTGGGGACGACGTGCATGTGAACGTGGTCGGTGATGCCCGCGCCGGCGATCCGCGATATGTTGATCCCGATGTTGAATCCCTCGTTGTCGAACGAGCTCCTGATGGCGCGCATCAGCTTCCTGGCAACGGCCATCATTTCGGTGAGCGTCTCCATGTCGAGGTCCTCTATCGTGCCGGCGTGCTTGTAAGGCGCCACCATCGTGTGCCCCGACGAATAAGGGTACAGGTTGAGCATCGCCATGCATTTGTCGGCCCGCAGAACGATCAGGTTCTTGCGGTCGTCGTCCTCCGCCGCCTTGTCACAGAATATGCAGCCCTTCCGCTCGTCAACGGTGCTCACGTACTCGTACCTCCAGGGCGTGTACATGATGTCCATCTCACGCCCCTGCGGGCATTCTGCCCGAGATCTCCTCCAGCAGCTCATTCACGAAAGCGGCGAGGTCCACACCCCTGTCGTCCCTTCCCGCGAGGGAGCGGACACTGATGTTCCGCGACTCTACCTCGTTGTCGCCGATGACCGCCATGTACGGCACTTTCATCCTCCAGGCTTTTCGGATCTTGTTGCCGGTCGTCTCGCGGTCCTCGTTGACCCTGACGCGTATGGACCGGTCGGCCATGAAAGCGGAGACCTCACGCGCGTATTCCACGTGGCGGTCGGCGATGGGCAGGACTTCGACCTGGACGGGCGCCAGCCAGGCGGGGAATGCACCCGCGTAGTGTTCGATGAGGATACCGATGTAACGCTCGAGGCTCCCCAGGACGGTACGGTGTATCATCACCGGCGTATGCTCGCGGTTGTCCGCCCCCACGTAGGTCATATCGAACCGCCTGGGGAGATTGAAATCGAATTGTATTGTCGGGCCCTGCCAGTAACGACCGAGGGCGTCCTGCAGCTTCACATCGATCTTCGGGCCGTAGAAGACCCCTTCCCCCTGGTCGATTGAGTACTCCAGGCCCTCTCGCTCAAGGGCGTTCTTCAGGATGGAGGTGGCCTCGTCCCAGTTTCGGTCGGTGCCTACCGACTTGTCCGGGCGGGTGGAGAGGGAGATCTTGAACGTGGTGAACCCGAACGTCCTCTGGGCCTCGAAGGCGAACTTCAGCGCGCTGGCGACCTCCTCGTCGCCCTGCTCCATCGTGCAGAAGATATGGGCGTCGTCCTGGGTGAAACCGCGCACCCTCAACAACCCGTGAAGCACACCCGAGCGCTCGTGGCGGTAAACGGTTCCCAGTTCGAAGTATTTCAGGGGAAGCTCGCCGTGGCCCCTGGTCTTCGACTTGTAGATGTATATGTGAGCAGGGCAGTTCATCGGCTTGATGCCGTAACCGTGTCCGTCTATCTCGAAGAAGTACATGGGGTACTGCATGTCGAGGTGCCCGCTGGTTTCCCATACGCCACGCCTCATCACGTGCGGCGATATAACCATCTGGTATCCCCGCCGGGCGTGTTCGACCTTGAGAAAGTCCTCGATGATCGTCCGCAGAACCGCGCCATTCGGCTGGTAGACCACGAGCCCGGGCCCGATCTCATCCCTGATGGTGAAGAGCTCCAGCTCCGGCCCGAGGCGGCGGTGGTCACGCTTTTCCGCCTCTTCGCGCATCTCTATGTATTGGGCCAGGCTCGATTTGCTGTCGAAAGCCGTACCGTACACGCGCTGCAGCATCTCCCTGGTCTCGTCGCCGCGCCAGTAGGCGCCGGCCACGGACAGGAGCTTGAACGCCTTCAGTTTCCCGGTGGAAGTGAGGTGCGGACCCCGGCAGAGGTCGGCGAACTCCCCCTGTTCGTAAACGGTCACCGTATCGTCTTCCATGCCCTCCAGCAGTTCGACCTTGTAAGGTTCGCCACGCTCTCGGAACAGGGCTATAGCTTCGGCACGGGCCATCTCCCGCCGCTTCAGCGGAGCGTTTTCCTTGACGATACGGGCCATTTCCGCCTCGATATCGTCGAGTTCTCCGGGATTCAGGGCATGTTCGAGAGCAAAGTCGTAGTAGAAGCCGTCTTCGATCGCCGGCCCGATCGCGAGTTTGGCCGCGGGGTGCAGGCGCTTCACCGCCTGCGCCATTACGTGCGAAGCGGTGTGGCGGTAGGCTTCGGCGCCCCGGGGTTCCGAGAAGGAAATGAAATTGAGCGCCCCTCCCTCAGTAAGGGGCCTGTTGAGATCGATCGATTTCCCGTCAATCTCCGCGATAACCGCCCCCGGGGGGATTCTCACGCCCGCGGCCCCGGCCGCGTCTATAGGAGTGGCGCCGGTCGGCAGGGATACGGTCGTTCCGTTTGCGAGTTTTACCGCTATTTGGCCTTCAGTCATAACGGGTCTCTCCAGGGGTCTTTCGGGTTCAAAGCAATAGAGATGGTGGGCGCGAGTAGGATCGAACTACCGACCTCTTCCGCGTCAAGGAAGCGCTCTCCCACTGAGCTACGCGCCCACGCAAGCCTCGACGAAATCATTGATTTTGACTGATTTATAGTATCTTATGAGAGTTGAAAGTACAAACTCGAGGTAAACGACAGATGCCTGTATGTCTTAAATGCGGCAAGGAGATCGAGCGTGGAAAGAACTTCTGCGCGGACTGCGCCGAGGCGGGCCCGGGAGAAGTGCGCAAGCTCATGGACCCCTCCCGCGACGGCAGGTACAAACCGAACCGCTCCAGGGGAACGATGTGGATTGCCGTAGCCGTTCTGGTCCTGTCTCTGGTCGCCCTCGGAATCGGCTGGGGCATCCTTTCGATGATTCCCACGAACGCCAAGGTGCAGGTAAAAGTACGCGCCAACGTCTGCCACAACAACCTGGCGCGGGTGAAGAAGGCCATCGACAGGTACTACAAGGACTCCCACCAGTACCCGCCGATCGGCAAGCTCACCCCGAAGAACCCGCTCGTTCTGGACAAGTACCTGAGCGGAGCGCCACACTGCCCGTCCACCGGACACGCCTACGTGATCCAGCAGGTTCCTAATTCGGCGAAGGTGACAGTCGTCTGCGACAGCGGTCTCTACGGGCACGCCCTCTGAGCGTATCCAGCGTCCCTGGCCTCCCCCGCTGAAGACATCCGGTTCCTTAGACTCATCTTGAACACTTGTTGCTTGCTCCCCTTACAAAGAATCGCTTGAAATAG
>CAZEJS010000009.1:0-88574 GCA_964512645.1 uncultured Acidimicrobiales bacterium | reverse complement strand
ATAATTAATGTATCCCAAACGGATTCGTTGCCTCAAAAACAAAACGTATCCCAAGAGACGCTTCATTGACGCAACGGGTGGCGCGGGAAAACCAGATTGGAAAACGTCTTCGCGAGTGGCCCCGGGGGACTGCGTGCTGATGGTGGATGGGGTGAACGAGGGGACTCGAACCCCCGACCTCCGGGGCCACAACCCGGCGCTCTGACCAACTGAGCTACGTCCACCACGAACGTGCAGACCGGGTCCGGCCCGGCCCCCGGCGTCGCCGTCGATTCCGCCGTCCCGCGCGTGGCTTCGCGGGCAATACCCAAGATAAGGGTTCCGGACCGCGATTTCAATCGCGGGGCATGTCCCGGGACGCGAAGGCGCCAGGCCTCTTCTTGCGATACGCCGAGAGACGCGGCCGGCAGTTGAGAACTCGAGGCGGACCTCGCGCGCGCCTTTTTGGAAACGCGAACCCCCTGTCCGCGGGACCGTGGAGATGCGGCACGGCGCGCCTGGCAAGAGGTCACAGCGTCACACGGCCCGAAGCGGAAAGACCCGCGGGACGCGGAACGGCGCGGCGAATGTCGAACCGGCTGGCCAGCGGGTGGCGTGGCACCCCCGGCAGGACTCGAACCTGCAACCTTGGCCTTAGAAGGGCCCTGCTCTATCCTGTTGAGCTACGGGGGCACTGAACGGAGGGCCCCGTACCGTGCGGCGTATTGCACGCCGCCGGCTGGACCCCCTTTCCCGATTGTTCTCCGGCGGCGCGACCCGCTGTGGAACACGCGCCGTCGATGAATACGGGGTTTCGTCAATTCGCGTCAAGTATACCGTACGGTTGTCCTGCCGCGCTGCGAGCCGGTTCTGCAGCACGGTGCGGTCCCCGGGTGGGAGCACTCCTCGGGAGGGCCGGCGGCCAACCGCTGATATGCGGCGCGCGGGCCCCCCGCCGCCGGCCCCCCTACGGTGGTTGCGCCGGTAAGAGAAATGGTCTCCCGCACCGGACGCCGGCGCCTTCTTCAACACCGGGAATTTCTTTGCTGGACATTTGTAGTGATATGATAAGAAACCAGCCGCCGCTGGCGGCAGATTCCTTTCCGGCAACCGGGTCCGCCTGTTCAGGGACGGGTCCTCAGGACAACCGGACGCCCCCGGGCGGAACAGGCCCGGAGCTCCGGAGGGAGAGCGTGAATGGCTAAAGTGCGTAGGGTCATGGACAGGTCCTGCGTCGTATGCGGCCACAACCTGGGCCCGTACGGCCGCATCTGCGACAAGTGCGGCTCGATCCAACGCCCGGCCAAAGGCTCCGGCGCCCTCCTTCCCCCGGAGAAGTTCAAGCCCTGCACGAAGTGCGGCGCCCCCGTCCCGGAAAACTCACGGGAGGAGCTCTGCGACGACTGCATCGAGAAGGAACGCCCGAGGCCGGTCCTGATCTTCGATGACGACGACAAGTACAGGAAGTCCAGGTTGTACGCGCTCGCCGGGGGGGCCGCGTCGCTGGCCGCCGTCGTGGGCTGCAGCATCGCGCTGGTGTTTGTGAACGGCGCCTGGCTCGGCGTGCTCATCGCCCTGGGAGGCGTCGGCCTCGGCGTGGCCAGCACAATCTATATCGTCGCCTCGAGGCGCGGGGGGAGCCAGATCGAATACTACGCCCCCATCAAGCCGGAAGACCGCACCTGACCGCGTCCCAACCGCCCGCGACACCGCCGTTCCCCATCCGCCCGGCCGCGCTCCGTCACTCCCTGCGAAGCATCCTGCCCGCCATGACGCCGGCCCTGCAGTCGCCGTCCTCGACCACGATCCGGCCGTTGATCATCACCAGGTCCAGGCCCTCCGGATCGACATCCGGGTTCCGGAAGACCGCGTCTGTCCGGAAATCCTCCGGGCGCAGGAGGAGCAGGTCCGCGAAGTACCCTTCCTCTACGCGGCCGCGCCTGGGTATGCCGAACCACTCTGCCGGCAGCGAAGTGCAGCGGGCAATCGCCCCCGGCAGGTCTATCAGGCCTTTCTCGGTGACGTAGCGCCCGATGAACTTGGGGTAGCAGCCGTAGAAGAGGTACGAGGGCTTGCCCATGCCCAGCAGTATGGTGTCGGTGGTGATCATCGTCTGCGGGTCCCGGAGGGCCGGGAACGTGTACTTCTCTGTGAACCAGTCGTCAGGCTCGGCCATCGACTCGAAGACCAGCACCCGGCCGTCCTCCTCGATGAGGGTATCGCACATGACGTCGAAGGGGTGCTTTCCCTGCTGCTCGGCGATCTCGGTGAAGAGCATGCCCTCCATGAACTTGTTCTTCTCGCTGTGGACCGCCATGACCGTGACCGCGTCCCAGCCCATCTGGCGCATGACGTTCAGCGACCAGTCGTTCTTTCCCCGGTGCGGCCACCTGGGTACGCCCCGCTCGATGTCGCACAGGATCTCCTTCCTGGTGGCGGGGTCCGATATCCGCTTGATGACGGCCTCGCGCCCCCCGGTCAGCACCCACGACGGGAAGAACGCCAGGAGGTGGGTGAAACCTGCCGTCGTCGGCATGATGTCCATGCCGATCTGTGCTCCCCGCGCGCGGTGCCGGTCCAGGTCCCGGAGGATCTTCTCCATTTCGGCGGTGATGAGGAAGTTTGGCACGACCCGGTGTGTCACCCGGTCGTTGCGCGCCAGCCACTTGAGGACCTTGAGGGCCGGCCGGTGAATCGGGCCCAGCCACGGCAGGCTGAATATGTGCGAGACGTGCCCCCGGATCTCGTTTTTCCGTGACACCTCCGCCACCTCTTCGATCGCCAGTGGCAGCGTAGAGGCGGTGTAGGAACGCAGGTGGCTGTTATAGATGCCGCCGTACCTTGCCAGGGTCCTGCCCAGCTCCACGAGCTCCCCGGTGTCGGATTGGTTGCCCGGAAAATACTGCAGCCCGGTCGACATGCCGAACGCCCCCGCCTCCATGGACTCCTCGAGGAGCCGGGCCATCGTCCCGACTTCTCCGGGCTCGGCGAGCCGCGTCTCAAGGCCGCAGGCGGAGATGCGCATCATCCCGTGCGGCGCCAGCATGGCGCAGTTGAGCGGGACGCCTTTGGTGTCCATGTGCTCCATGAACGAGCCCATGTCGGTCCAAGTGATGTCGGTCTCGAAATCCATCTGGGTGAACACCTCGAGGTACATCTGCTGGCCCTCGTTGTGCTCCTTCGTGATCGGGGCAAGCGCCATGCCGCAGTTGCCTCCAACGAAAGTAGTGATGCCCTGCTTTATCAGTGGCGCCAGGACGTCGGCGTGGTCCTCCTTGAAGAACGCGAGGTCGGCGTGGGAGTGGGCGTCTATGAACCCCGGGCAGACCGTCCTTCCGGCGGCGTCGATCCGCCGCGCCGCCCCGGCGCCGGCGAGGTTGCCCACCTTCTCTATGACCTCGCCGGTAACCCCCACGTCAGCGAAATACGTTTCCTTGCCCGAGCCGTCGCAGACGGTGGCGTTCTCGATTATCAGGTCGAACATGTCAACTCCCGTTATCGGTCTCTGGTGGGAGGCCTTCTTCCACCGGAATGATGGTATAGGAGGCGTCGTTCGCTTTCCACTTTTTCAGCCTCCGCGAGCCACCGCAACCGGAAAGTGGAAAGAGAAGCGGAAAGCGGGCCATTCCTCCTTTCCACTACTTAAGAACAGGAGAGCGGGCTGAACCCGGGAATGGCCGAGTTCTTGCGGCCTTTGCGCAGCGCCTCGATGAAGAGCTTTATCGTGCGCTCGGGGCCAAGAATGTTCGCAAGGTCCTCCAGCAGGTCCACCCTCGCCCGGAGGGGGTACCATACCTCCTGCTTGAAGTTGTAGACCATGGCGTAGTTTCGGGTGAAGCGGTCGAACTCTTCCAGTGCCTTCTGCGGGTCGGACACGGCTGTCGCCGCGACCTTGCCCGAGACCAGCGCGCCGGAGATGCCGAAGCCCATGAACGGGTCCAGGCACCCGGACATGGTGCCGCACATGATGAACCTGTCCCGGAACAGTCGCGGGTTGTCCGGCGAGACCACCGGCGCGGCGCCCCTGACGTACTCCCAGTTCTCCTCCTCGACGCCTTCCATCCGCGACATGAACGAGCGGTACCTGTCCAGGTCGTCCCGGGTGACCTCCTGCCCGTATGAGAACAGCAGGTTGTAGTACATGTCGTTGCAGTACGATATGTACCCGTACTCGTTGACGCACTCGTCCATCCATATCCAGGCGTCGTTGTCGTGCTCCACCTCTCCCCGCGCCATCCAGGCGTACCACTCCTTGTACGGAACCCCGAGGTCGTTGTAAGCCGCGTGGTTGAGGCCGCAGGCGATTATGGTCCTGTCGGGCAGGGAGCCCAGGTCCTCCTTGCGAAGCGGAGTATTGAACTCGAACTTGACGCCCGCCTCGACGCATTTCGAATACAGCAGGGCGTCAAGGCTCTGGGGGCGCGAACTGCGCTCGACGTGATAGGCCATGAAGACCGGGGCGGGTATCTTGTAGTCGTGCAGGTAAATAGCAAGTGTGCTGACCTCGTGGAACGCCGGGGCGATGTCCATGCCGATGTACTCGGAGGTGGCGTTCAGGTCCATGGGCGTGGTGTGGGTAGAGGGGTTGAAAACGCTCGAGCCGCCCCAGGAGGACTCTTTCTCTCTCACCAGCACATCGTACCCCTCGTTCGCGAGGTTGCACGCCGCCACCAGCCCGGACATGCCGGCACCGTATATTAGGACCTCTCCACCAGCCAAGCCGATCACCTCCAGCTTCAAGAACGAACATACTGCGCAAGATACTACACCATCGCATGCCGCCCATGTTGCGGGCGGTCCACGCCTCCTGCCGGCCACGTGGGGGCGGTGCGCGCAGCGCGCCCCCGGCGGTTGACGGCGCTTCTGCGGGGACAAGGAAAACGACGGTGCCGACGCGGGCGGAGCGCGCCATGATGCCGGGGCCGCGCGCTTCAGTCGGTGATGATCACCGGCGTGCCGACCTTGACCTGGTTGAACAGGCTCGCCGCGCCGTCCTCGGACATCCTTATGCACCCGTGAGACGCCCGCTCCCCGAGCGTCTTTGGATACGGGGTGGCATGGATCCCCAGACCCCCCCCGATGTCCATCCAGTAACCGCCGAGCGGGTTGTCGGGCCCGGGCGGCTGGGGTACGCCTCGCTTGTCCTTGGCCCATTCGGAAGTCGGCAGCCAGGTGGGGTTCTTCTCCTTGAAAGTAACGTGGAAACGCCCGTTGGGGGTCGGATACTGCGGCATGCCGACGGCGATCCTGAAGCTGTCAATCTCTTTCTCCCTGTCGTACAGATAGAGCGTGAACTCCTTCTGGCGTATCCAGATTATCCTGCCGACGTCGCCTTCCACTATATCGGGCCTGATCATCCGCGCGACGACGTCCACCTCGCGCTTCTCGGTCGGGAGGGCTCTCTCGACGGCACCGGCGGTTTCTTTGATCTTCACCCGGACGCCCTGTCTGGACGGAAGGATCCTGACGGTTCCCTCCGCCACACTGATGCTGGCGCTGGTGGGCTCACGGTCTATCTTGCGCGCTATCGTCCGGATGACCGTCTCCAGCCTGGTGCGGGAGCAGGTCGCTTCAACCGGGATGTCCGTGTCGATCCCGAGGCCAAAAAGCCTTCTGATGATCCTCAGGAAGCCGGGGCTCCTCTTTCCGACATAGAACGCCCTCTGGACCATTCCGTCGATATCCACCCGGAAGTTGATTGACGTCAGTTCAACGGGGTAGACGCCGCCCTCGAAGCCGAGCCGTACGTCCGAGGCAACCGGCTTGACCTTCTCGGTGACCGCCTTCTTCGCGGCCGCCCTGGTCATCCCCCCCACCTGGACGCCATCGATGCTCACCCCCTTGGCGATCTTGCCGCTCTCGGCGAACACCAGCCCGGCGCCGACCAGGAAGGCAAGCCCGACCATGAGGACGGCCCAGGCGAACGCCACGCGCAACCACCTCGGGAACACGGGCATTCTCAACGACCGCGCTCTCTCGACCGCACCCCGCCGGATGTTACTGAACCATCGCCGCATCTCCGCGTCAGCCCCGATCATGGCCTGGGAAGCCAGGCCGAGCGCTCACTGTTTCGTGTCTTTGACGGATACTAAGATATCATTGTTCAGCGCCGGCCCGTACGGGCGATCCCGGCCGAACCGGTACCGGTCCAGCACGCGGAAGGAGGCCACGGATGAAGGTCGGTGAGGCCTCGGAAGAGCACGTGGAGCGCATTGTCGAGCTGTGGGACCAACTCGCCCGCGCTCACGAGGAGCGCGACGGTTCCTTCAGGAGGGCGCCGGACGCTCAGGCGTTCTTCCGTTCCTGCCTCCGCGAGTACATGGCGTCGCCGGACGCTCTGGTCCTGGTGTGCGAAGGCGGCGGCCGGACCGCTGGTTACCTGACGGCCCTCGTCCGCCTCAATCCCCCCATTCTCGAAGGCGGCCCTTACGGGCTGGTCGAGCACCTGGTGGTCGACCCGGCCGACCGGGGCAGGGGCGCGGGAAAGTCCCTGGCCCTGGCCGCCCTCGACTGGTTCGCGTCCGGAGGCATCGGCCGCGTAGAGGTCGAGGTCGCCGAATGGAACCGGGAAGGCACGGCGTTCTGGCGCGCAATGGGCTTCGGGCCGTTCCAGAGTACCCTGGCCCGCGAGCTTCCCCGGCACGCCTGACACCCGGCCCACCCAACCGTCGGGGGCCGCCCCGGCCGGAAACAGCCGTGCCCGGAGGAGGCGCCAGGATGTAATATTACTGAAAGGCCGACGGGCCGGATGCCCGCTGCGATTACGGAGGAGTGCAACATGCTGACCGCTCATATAGAGAAGACGCTCGAGGATATGAAGCAGGCCTACCCGGAGAAATTCGTCACCGCGGAGAAGGCCTTCGACAGCATACACCGAGGAGACCACGTATACATAGGCACCGGCTGCGGAGAGCCGCAGTGCCTGGTGGCCGCTCTCGCCGGTTACGTGCAGTCCCACCCCAAGGCGTTCTACGACACCGAGGTGCTCCAGGTATGGACCCTGGGGGTGGCCCCCTACGCCGACGAGAAGCTCAAGCAGAACTTCAGGCACAACTCCTTCTTCATCGGGGAGAACACCCGGGACGCGGTCAACAAGGGGCTGGCCGACTACACGCCGATATTCCTCTCGCAGGTGCCCGACCTGTTCCGCAGGAAGTTCATACCGGTGGACGTCGCGATCGTGCAGATGTCCCCCCCCGACCAGAACGGCTTCATGAGCCTGGGAGTGAGCGTCGATGTCACAAAATGCGCGGTGGAGAACGCCTCGATCGTCATCTGCCAGATCAACCCGCAGATGCCCCGCGTGCACGGCGACACGTTCGTGCACATCAGGGACGTCGACTTCGCGGTCGTGTGCGACGAGCCAATCCTCGTGTACGACCCGCAGGCGCCCGACGTGCTGGTCAGGCAGATCGGCAAGTACGTCGCCAGGATCGTGGAGGACGGCGACACCATCCAGGTCGGCTACGGGAGCCTGCCCAGCGCCATCCTCGCCGAGCTCGAGGACAAGAAGCACCTGGGCGTCCACACCGAGCTTCTGAGCGACGGCATCGTCAACCTGATGAAGAAGGGCGTGATCGACAACACCCGCAAGACGCTGGACAGGGGAAAGACCGTGGCGTCCTTCTGCATGGGGACTCGAGAAGCGTACGAGTACATCGACGACAACCCCGGCATCGAGTTCAAGCCCATCGATTACACCAACAACCCGCTCAACATCGCCAGGAACAGGGGGATGACCGCCATCAATATGGGCCTGGAGATAGACCTCACCGGTCAGGCGACGGCGGAATCCATCGGCAAGGTGTTCTATTCGGGGGTCGGGGGCCAGGCGGACTTCATGCGCGGCGCTGTGATGGCATCGGGCGGAAAGACCATCCTGGCGATGCCCTCCACCGCCGGCGCCAGGGGCGAGGTCTCACGCATCAAGCCCAGCATCGAGGAGGGAGCCGGGGTGACCCTCACCCGAGGCGACGTCCACTACGTCGTCACCGAATACGGGATCGCCTACCTGCACGGCAAGAACATCCGGGAGCGCGCGATGGAGCTCATCGCCATCGCCCACCCGAAGTTCAGGCCAGGGCTCATCGAGCAGGCCAAGGAGCTCAACCTGATCTACGCCGACCAGGCGTTCATACCCGGCAAGAAGGGCGAGTACCCGGAGGAGCTGGAGACCTACCGCACCACCAAGGACGGCCAGGAGGTCCTGTTCAGGCCTGTCAAGATAAGCGACGAACCGCTGTTGAAAGATTTCTTCTACTCCCTCTCGGACAAGAGCATGTACAGGCGGTTCATATCGTTCCGCACCGACATGCCCCACGAACGGCTGCAGGAGTTCGTCATCATCGACTACACGAAGGAGATGGCGGTGCTGGCGGTTATACAGGACGGCGAGCGGGAGGATATCGCCGGCCTGGGTCAGTACACGATCAACGAGACCAACCATTCCGCCGATGTCGCCTTCACCGTCAAGGACGAGTACCAGAACAGGGGGATCGGAACCGAGCTACTCTCGTACCTCACCCAGCTCGCCAAGCGCCAGGGCCTGCTCGGCTTCACCGCGGAAGTCCTCGTCGAGAACGAACCCATGCTGCACGTCTTCGAGAAGCTCCTGGACGTGAAGAAATCTGTTGACTCCGGCGTCTACTACCTGGACATGGACTTCGAGCTCTGAGCGGGTCCGCCCGCGCAACGTCCGCAACTCCTGGCGGGAGACCGCGGGCGCAATTGATGCATAATGGTGTCATGAACGAACCTGGAAGGTACGCGATCGACTCGAAGTACCTGGTCCCACTCGCGCCGCGGGCGAAATGGGACGGCTGGTTCGCCATTTCGATATTCCCCGGGAGCGCGCCGATCCGCTGGGTGAAGGCGCACCTCTACAGCCGGTCGTGCGGGGAAGGCCTTCAGCCGTTTTCGCTGGTCGAGGGCATCGGCGAGACCTCCGAGGTCTGCATCGCCTGGGCCGACCGCGACAGCGTCCATGTCCGTGTGTCATCACTCCCCGAAGGCAGACAGCGAGGTTCTGCTTCCCCCCTGCTGGTCGACTACGGAGAGAGCTTCTCTTTTTCGGGCGGGTGGCCCGACTACCGGATGACGTTCGCCGTGCCGGGCGGTGAGGCGTCCGCCGGTTTCGATTTTCACGCCTCCTGGCCGATATGGTGGTCGAAGTTCGGGCGGATGCTCCAGTACGTCGGCCAGCACTCGGGGGTGAGGGTGAACCTGGCCGGGGAAGGGACCTCCCTGAACCTTGAAGGCTTCGGGGTGATCGAGCACGTCGCGGGCTACGCGGCGCCCTTCGATGTCACCCGCGTCCTGCCGGCGCACTTCCACTGGGACGTTCTTGTCTTCGAAAATGCCGGCCCCGCGGCGAATTCGGCCGCCGGGCTCTCCTTCGGGGCGATGGGGACGACCCTCGTTCCACTCAGAGCCGCCGCGCGCCTGCCGCACGAGGAGCCCCGGAAGATGCGCGGGCTGTGGGTCCGTTACCTCGAGACGGAGCGCGGACGGGACCGTGCGGGAAACGACATCATGTTTCCCGTGAGGTGGGAGGGCGTCATGCGCAGCCGCGCGGGGACCTTCCGCTATGTCGCGCGGGCCGCGACCCCCGTCGCAACTATCATTCCCGGCGGGGGCATGACGGGCTTCGACTTCGAAGGGCGATGGGTCTCGAAAGGCAGGCGCCCCGAACTGCTCCGCGGTTTCGGCTTCAACGAGTACGGCGACTTCTCCGGCGGCCTGCTGCGCCTGACCTGAGGTGTCGCTGATGAACGACAGAACGCCCTGCGACCTGGAGCTCGGCCTCCTCACGCCCCGCGCCCTCGCGGCATCCCACGGCTGAAGTCGATTTACACCCTCGCCGGAAGCCCGCGCAGAAAGCCCAGTATCACATCCGTCGTTACTGCGGGCATGTCGAGGTTCACGGTATGGGTTCCCCCCTCGATAACGACCAGCCTCGCGCCGGGGATGGCCCGCGCGGTCTGCCTGAACACCCGCAACGGGTCATCACTGCCGGAAAGGAACTCGTCCCGGTCACATCCCACGACAAGGACCGGAGCGCGTATTCGCCCCAGGTCTTCGACGGTGAGGTCCGGGAGAGTGAGCCACATCTCCTTCATCATCTCGTAGAAAACGCCCCAGGTCCCGCGCTCGGGGCTCAACACCCGGCGAAGACACCTTGTGAACAACAGCGCGGGCGAGCGCGGCCTGAGGAACCGATGGATCGCGCGCCATGCCCCCGGCGTGTAGTTGGCGGTGTTGAAAGGCGTCCCCAGCAGCGCAACGCTGCTGACGAGGTCGGGCCTCTCGATCGCCAGATGAAGCGCCGCGGTCCCGCCGTCACTGGTGCCTACCAGGTTGGCCGGCCCGATGCCCATCGCTTCGATGAACGCGGCGGCGTCCCGCCCGAGCTGCCGGTAAGTCAACCGGCGGCTGCCGAGCGTCGTGCGCCCGTGTCCCCTGGAATCCATCGCCACCACCTGATAACCGTCCGCCAGTCCGGGGACCTGCGCGAGCCACGACTCGCAGAGCATGAACCCGCCGTGCAGCAGAAGCACGGGATCGCCGGCGCCGTAGCGTCGGTAGAATATGCTGATGTCACCGGCCGGGACCCGCCCATGAGACGCCCGGCGGTAGCGGAGCCGCCAGGGGACGTAGGACGCAATAGCCCGTACCCAGGAAGCGCCTGCCCGCAACGACTCGGCGGTATTCAATCAGGTCCTCCCGCGCGGGCGGCGGAGCGCTCGAAGATGGCCTCCGCCCCGGTGACCATCCTGCTTACGAGCTCCTCGCAACTCACCACATCGTCTATCAGGCCGATCGACTGCCCCACCGCCAGGGGGGCCATCTCCACGTCCCCGGTGGCCCATGCCTCCTTCGAGCGCTCCCCTATCATGAACGGCAGGATCTCTTCCAATGTCCCGTTGCCCGCTTCGACCTCCAGGACCTTCCTGGCTATATCGTTCTTGAGGCAGCGCATCTGCAGGTTGATCGAACGGCAGATCAGCGTGGTGTCGTTCTCCCGGCGGGCCACCAGCTCCTCCTTGATCCTGGGATGCGCCGGACATTCATCCGTGGCAATGAACCTCGAAGCCATCATCACCCCCTCGCCGCCGAGCGCTATCGCCGCCGCCAGGCCGCGGGCGTCTGCGACGCCGCCTGCGGTTATCACGGGTATCCCCACCGTGTCGCTGATCCTTGGGGTCAGCGTCATGCAGGTCACGTCGTCGCTCAAGGGATGGCCGCCCTCTTCTATCCCGGCGGCGATCACGGCGTCGTACCCCGCGGACTCCGCGTGCGCGGCGTGCCTTACCGAACCCAGCTTGTGCACCAGCTTCACCCCCGAAGCCCTGGCCTTCTCGACGGCCCCGGCCCCGAGGTACCTGTCGATCGGGGCTCCGGATATCTCCAGGGCGGCGACCCCCCGCTCGCAGCAGACGTCGAAGTACTCCTGGTGCAGCTCCCTGGTGATGCGTACCGACGGCAGCAGGGTGATGTTCACGCAGAAGGGCATGTCCGTGAGTTTCCTCGTCTCATCTATAGCGCCGGCCAGCTCCCGGCCCGAATCGTAGTTGCCAGCGGTGAGGTTACCCAGCGCACCCGCGTTGGAAACAGCCGCGCACAGGGGCGGGAGGGCAAGCCACATCATCCCTCCGCACATCACCGGATGCTCTATGCCGAAAAGCTCGGTCATTCTCGTACGCATCTTGATCCTCCTCGCCCGGCCGCCAGGTTCGCCTCCCACGTGGCCTTCAGCATATCAGAGCACGTGTGGAGCGGGGGTTCCGGACGCCTGGACGACCGGCTGACGGCTACCGCGGTGACGGGACGGGCGATTGTTCCGCGAAGCTCCGGTTACCGTCGGCGTCCAGGACGCCACGCCCGCCGGTTTTCGCAGGCGCGCCTCATCCGTCCCCCGGTCCCGAGGAGCCGGCGTCCTCGAAATCGCGGATGCCGAACTCGAGACAGGCCCCGTCCCGGTTGTAGGCCCTGACGTAACCGCCGTACGACTTGACCAGCTTGTCAACGGTCGCCAGGCCGATGCCCCTGCCCCTTGAACCGGCCGACCTTTCGAACGGCTTGAACACCGAATCCAGCCTGTCCTCGGGTATCCCGCTGCCGTTGTCGCGCACCAGGAACCTGTGGCATCGCTCCCTGTCCGCGAGCCTCCTCACCTCCAGAAAAGGCGCTTCCCGATCACCGCCGTGATCGACGGCGTTCCGTACAAGGTTCGTGAACACCTGGTACAACTGGGTCCTGTTGGCCCTCACCCGGCCCATGTCGTCATCAACCGCGACCTCCATGCCCCTGAGGGAGAGGTCGGCGCCGAGGTCGCTCAAGACCCTGTCCAACACGTCACCAACCTCGAGGTCTTCCACCTCGCCGGGGACCTGGGTCCTCTCCGCAAGATCCAGCATGTTCCTGACCAGCGACCCCGCTTCCTCCGAGTAGTCGCAGATGACCCTCGCCATTTCGTCAATCAGCGCCGCCCTCTCCTCGCTACTGCCCTCCCGCAGGAGAACCCTCAGGGTGTCAGCCGCAAGCATTATCCCCGAGAGCGGCCCGCGGAGATCGTGCGACACCGTATGGGCGTAGGCGTCCAGCTCCAGGTTGACGTGGCGCAGGAAGCGCTCTGTGAGCTCGTGCCGGGTAATGTCCCTGCCGGTGACCTGCGTGCCCGTCCACTCGGCGTCCACGTATATCGGCGCCAGCGTCCATTCCACGTAGCGCCACCCGGCCGGGGTCTTCATGTGAGTCACCAGGCCCGAGACGGGCCTTCCGCTTGCCAGGGTCCTGAACGTCGAGCCGTCGCGTATCCTCCGCAGGTCCTCGGGCCTCAGTAGCTCTTCAGCGCTGGTCCCCAGCAGGCTGTCCGCCGGCCGGCCGAAGAACGCGCAGGCCGCCTCGTTGACGAACGTGAGGACGCCGCCGGCGTCCATCCTGAGGATCATTTCGAAAGTCAGGTCCGCCATCTCTCTCTGTCCATCCGCGGCGGACCCGGCTTCCCGGTCGCCCTCCAGCAGCCTCCCAAGTGCGGCGGTCCCAATAATCTTCCCCGCGGGATCCCTCAACACGACTGCCGTGAACTCGCAGGAGAGCGCCTGCCCCTCGCGTCCTTTGATGCGAACCCGGGCGACGGTCATGTCAGCGCCCGACCGCAGAATGCCACCGGCGTCCAGCCCCGCGGGCGAGCCCCCCGGCACATCGAACACCTTCTCCCCGGCAAGGAGATGGAGGTCGCTGTCCCGCAGACCGGTGAGCTCTTTGAGCCTCCTGTTCCAGCCGGTCAGGCGCCCCGAGTTGTCCAGCGTGCAGAAGATCTCCTCGAGCTCGTTGATGGCCAGGTCGGTAACCGCCCTTTCCCTGTCCATCTCCATCCTGGCGCGGTCGAGCGCGGCCCTGGAGAAGGCGTCCTGGACGGCCGCCGCCAGTGACTGCGGCAGCTCGAAGTCTTTGAGCACGTATCCCGCCGCGCCCAGCTCGAACGAGCGCGCAGCCAGCCTGGCCTCGTCGAGGCCGCTCACCACCACCACAGGCGGGTTATCTTCGCCTTCGGCGATATCTTCCAGGAGCTCGAGGCCGGACCCATCGGGGAGCCCGCATTCCAGGGTTACGATGTCGAAAACCTCGTCCGAGATCTTCCTGCGGGCGGCCGCGGCGTCCGGCGCTACGCTAACTTCGGCCGCAAGTTCGCGCTCGAGTATGCCCCCGATCAGCCCGGCATCGGACTCGTCGTGCTCGATCACGAGCACCTTCATCCTGTCGTCGTGACCCACCGCACGCACCTCGGACCCGGACACCGCGAAAAGCCGCGCACCGCCTGAGTACCTCACCCGCCCGGACCGCCCGCCTGCACACCCCCGTCGCGGGCGTCGGCCCTATCCACTCACTACGCGATTGCTCCCCCCGGCCCTCCCCCGACGGTGAAAGGTTTCCACCGTCCGGCATCCCCGGGGATCCACCGCCCGCGAAGCCGTCGGGAACCCGGGCAGTCCGCATCCCCCCGGGTGCTCACCTGAAAGAGACGCTCTGCATCAATCTGGCGAAGACGGCCCGCGCCTCCCCCTCGTCGGAGCCTCCTCCCTTGAGCGGTGTGGTGAACGCGAACGTGTACATAATGTCGTCCTTCAGGACCATGCCTTCCATCTGGAACAGCTCGGGTCCCATCGCGGGGATGACAGTGTAAGTCGCGCCGATCCCGTTGGCGTTCAGCGAAGCCGGCAGCCCAAGCTTGATGAACGTGACGTCCGTCCTGTTGTCGGGGCCGGACTGCTGCTTGTCCGTCTCCAGCGCGTTCTCAACCTCCGGCCAGCCCTGTTTTTTGTAAGGCGAGTCCAGGCTCGAGACTATCAGCAGGTGGCGGTATACCGTGTGTCCTCTTTTCATGAGGACGACCTCGTTGCCCATGTGGGGATCCAGTTCCTCGCCCCTGTTCATCGTACGGAGGTAGTTGAAGTCCTTCGTCTCCCAGCTGGAGGGGTACTTGAACGAGACGGCGGAATACCTGCTGACGTACTCTTTGAGGCCTTCGGCGGTTCTCTCGATGTGGCTGACGACGAGCACCCCGGCGATGGCGGCGACCGCGATTACCGCGAACGCGCACGCCCCCAGGACGAACCCCCGGGACCGGCGGTCGTGCCCTGAAAAATCGAGCTCGTCGATCGAGCTCCACTTCTCCCGCGCCTGCTTGGCCGGGTTGTCCTTTCCCCGCTCGAACGACCCCGCGCACAACCCGCAGAAAGCGGCGCCCTCGGGGTTGTCGGCGCCGCATTCAGGACATCTGGCCATCCCTTATCCTCCTGGAACATAACGACCGGCCCTCTCGAACCCGCAGGGGCGCGGGAACCCCGTCTCGCTCCGCCTCTCCCGCCGCGCATCGTGCCTCAAATAGAAGTATATCTTCTGCCGGAAAAGTGTGAGAAGGCTCGACGGCAAGGCGGGGCCGCGAGGCCGGACCCCCGCGGAGCCGAGCACGAAGCGTCCGTGGCGCGCTCCGGGCACCGGGCCGCGATTCCCGCCCCGGATCGCCCGGCGCCGCCGCGACGAGAGGTTGCGCCGACACCTGCTCACGTGAGCATGATATAGAGGCGCCGGATTGGCCGCTTCGCCGCCACCGACTCCGGCCGGCACCGCCAACGGGAGCCGGCGACGCCGGGGCGGCACGCCCCTCCGCGCGAAGGACCCAGGCAACGACAGCGCTCGCATGGCGAGCCCGACCGGGAGGTGACCCGATGCCCCGGAAGAACAAGGTGCTCGGCGCAGGCGACCGGGCCCCCGATTTCACCCTCACCGACGCTTCCACCGGCGAAGAGGTGAGCCTCGCAGAACTGCTGGAAGGTCCACTGCTCGTGGTGTTCGGCAGGGGGACCTGGTGACCGCACTGCCGCGCGTATATGGGTCATATACGGGATAATTATTTCGAGATAGAAAACCGGGGAGCGCGCGCCGTCGTTATCCTCGCCGAGAGCCTGGCACGGATGCGGGAATTCCTGAAGAAGAACCACTACCCGTTCCCGGTGCTGTCCGACGTCCGCCGGGAGGTCGTGAAGGCGTACGGGGTCTGGGTGCGGGTGAACTTCGAATCGGTCAACATCGCCAGGCCGGCCGAGGTGGTGGTCGGAACGGACAGGATCGTGGAGTATGTGTACGTGGGTCGGACGCAGACGGACTTCGCCGCCGACGAGGACCTGTTCGCGGTCCTCGACCGGCTTCGGGAGCAATAGTCAATGGAGGTACGATGACCGGGGAAAAGGGGATTAGAACGATCCTGGCGGCGAACGGGAGCCCTCGCGCCCGGAAGGGGATGACCGACATCGTCGTCCGCAGGTTCCTTGCCGGCGCCGAGAGCGCAGGCGCCGAGTCCGAGGTTCTGTATCCCGCGAAGCTGAAGATACGGCCGTGCACCGGCTGTCTTCGGTGCTGGTTCGAGAACCCGGGAGTGTGCAAACAGAAGGACGACATGCCCTCCGTCGCGGCCAGGACGGCCGGCGCCGACCTCGGCGTATTCGCGAGCCCCGTGTACGTCGATGGAATGACCGCTCAGATGAAGGCGATGTTCGACCGCTTCGTAGCTTACACTCCACCGTTCTTCGAGTACGCCGGCGACCGCTCTTACCACCCCGCCCCGCCGCGGAAAGGAAAGGTGGTGGTGATATCCACTTGCGGTTTCCCGGAGCGGAAGCACTTCGATCCCATCGCCCTGCATTTCCGGCGGATCTGCGAGAACATGCACGCGGAACTGCTCGGCGAGTTCTACTTTCCCGCGGCGTCTCTCCTCGCGAGCGAACCCGAAAGAGTGGAACCGAACCTCGAAGCGGTGTTCGCCGCGGGACGAGAGGTGGTCGAGGCGGGCGCCATCAGCGAAGCCACTTTGCGCGAGGCCAACGCGGACTACGTGAAGGACCCCCGGGCGGTGGGCGAGCAGATCAACGAGATCTTCCGGGCGGTGCGCAAATACCACGGGGTGGAATGAAGCCGGGCCCGTCAGGTCGCCCATGCGCCGGGGAAGGCCCGGCGGAGTGCGCATGCCCGGCACATATAAGAAAAGGCGGCGGCCCGGAGGCCGCCGCCCTGCATACCCTTCCGCCTACTTGGCATCTATCCCTGCCATATCGACTTTCCAGGCCCCGTTCTCCTTCACCAGGGGCACGTTCTCCGTGCTCTGCTCCCCGACAAGGTTTGCGGTGACGCTGGCTGTAGCCTTGTCGCCGCTGACCGTGACCTTGCCAACGCTGAACTTCACGTCATCCGCGCTTTTCAGGTATTTTTCCCAGTCGGCCTTCTTGACCTCTTTTTTCGAATCCGAGGAGAGCAGGTCCCAGGTGGTTCCGGCGTCTTTGTCCTCGTACGCCTTGAAAAACGTCTTCACCGCCTGCTCCGCGCTCTGGGAAGCGTCTCCACCACCGCTCCCTCCGCAGCCGGCGATCGCCAGACCCGGGATGAGGACGAGCAGGACACAGCCCAGCAGCATCAACTTTTTCATTTCGCTCCCTTCACTGTTAACGGCTGTCACATCGGGACATCATACCATGCGCCGGCATGCCTGTTGTCGCGAGATGCCGGCGGGCTCCGCCCGGGTCTCGATTCGGGGGCTCCCGGTGTTCGGGTGAAGACCCCCCGCCTGAGTCATCCCGCGGCGACCGGGCAGACCTCTCTCTTCCCCGCTTCAGCGAAGAGGACCGCCGCAACCGGTACAGTACTTCCTGTTTCCGGGCGCGGCCCTCCCGCAGTTGCCGCAGACCAGTTCGCTTCCCCTCGGTTCACCCTCGCCACGAGATACGCCCGCGGGGGACTCTTCCGTCACGACGGCGCGCCGGGCAGGCGAACCCGCCGGGGCGGAAGCAGAAGTCACCTCCGCCCTTGCTTCACCCGGGGCCGCCTCCCGGGCGGCCCCAGGCGCCCCGCCCGGAGCGAGAGCGCCCCGTCTCCCCTTCGCCAGGAACAGGGCCAGGAGCCCCAGGAAAACCAGCGAGAGAACGCCGAACACGACCGAAAGCCACGCCCTGTTCGCGCTGAAGAAGCCCGGCGGCGGCGGGTCCAGCCTGTACTTGACGCGCCCGTCCGTCCTGTCGAAACGCAGGGCTTTCGCCCCTTTCGGGGCTTTGTACTTCATGATCAACCTGTATCCCACAGTGCGGTAATACGTGAGGTCGCCCCGCGCGTGGTAGTCGTACTCGAACTCCATGCTGCCGGCGGTCTTCCTGGTTAGCTTGTGCTCCCCCATGCCGCCAACCGACCAGTATTCGCCCCAGTTGTAAGCGTACCCCGGGGATTGGTAAGTCAGGACGAACCGCCTGCCGGCGTTGTCAATTTCCTGCTTGAAGTTCTCGACCACCTTGAGCGTGTTGTCCCGGTCGTAATGCCGGGTGATGAAGTTCTTGTATTTCCGGACCAGCCTGCTGACGTCCTTGAACAGGGAGCCGTCCTTGTACGCGATGCTCACGGTGACCCGGGCGTCGCCCATTTCGCCGAGCGCGATGGTCTTCGTCTCGACCACCGAGGGCTTGAACTCCCCGTCCTCGTCCGCCCGCGCGGGACCGGCCCCCGCCGCCAGAAGGCACGCCGCGAGCAACAGCAGCACCAGGCCGGCCGGGGCAAGCCCCCACCGCGCCGCCGGCCTCTTCGCTTCGAACTGACACACGCTCATACCGCTACCTCGGGGGCATGATGCCGTTCTTCCAGCAGTACTGGAGATGGACGGGGAGTATGTATCCTTTCTCCTTGTTCTCGTTGAACGTCTTCACCGCGCTTCGGATGGCATAAGAAGCCGGAACGATCATCTCGATATCGTCCACTATCGTCGACTCGATAGGAAGCCAGTCCCCGCTGTCGGGGAGTTCGATCATCGGGAAGGCGTGCCCCGGGACGAACACCACGTAGGATTCGAGCCCCAGGGCGGAGGTCATTCCGGCGACACACACGGCCAGGTCCAGGCACGTGCCGGCCTTCCTGTTGATGGTCTCGTTGGGGTACTGCACGTACTGGCCGAACTTGCTGGACCAGTAATTGGCGGGCTCATGGACGTAGCGGACCCCATGTACCCTCATCGTGTCGAATATCCTCTCCAGCGCCTCCCGGGCCTCCTCGTCGCTCGCATTCGGCGCGAGCCCCCCGGTCGCGAGCTCCGCGAACGACTTGGTGGTCTCGTCGTTGGGCGTCACGAAAGCGGCGATGAACTTGTAGTTGTTCTTCCACTCGTAGTAGGTGACCGGGGCCGCCCCTTCCCCGGATCTCTCCTCTATCTGCTCTTCGTCGGCGATCGTCGAGGAGATGAAATCATTTTTGCCCAGCAGGTAGAGCTTGTTGTGGTGCTCGACGGGCTTGTCCAGGCCACGATAATCGTACGTCATGGTGAGCTCTACCGGGGTCTTGGTGGTGACCCTGTCCATCATCTCCGCCTTGAACACCGGCCAGCAGAAATCGCGCACCGTCTGGCCCGGCAGCACCACCGGGTAGGGATCGCCCTGGTTCCACTCGCTGTAATCGCCGACCTTGTACCGGATCACCAGGTTGCGAACGGGGACCTTCCCGGTGTTCTTCAGGATCGTCTTCGCGACCCAGTAAGGCTGCGAGTCGTCCCCGTAGACCTTGTAGGCGCAGGTCTGTACCTCTTTCTGGGTTACGAGCGTCACTGACAACCTGGCATTGGATGGGTCTTCGCCTGTCCCCGGCTGGAGGAGGGTGAACACGAGCATTCCGACCGAAGCCGCAAGCAGCAGGAGGAGGACTCCCGCCACTGCCACCTTGAAAGGCCAGCCCGTTCGAACTCTCATTCCGCCGCCTCTCTTGCGGACTCTCCACGGCCCCGGAGGGCCGGCCGCGTCTTTTCAAATTGTAACAGAAACGCTGCCGGACACGGACCGTTTGTGCCGCCGGGCGCGCCGGCGCGGGTGATATCATTCCGCTGTGGAGTGGTCGTTCGTGATGGGGGTGGACAATGGGCAAGACCGTAAAGATGTGGACCGGGCAGGGGGACAGGGATGACGTCATAGTCCCGCTGAAGGAGGAGGAGAACGCCGCGCACCCGATCGCCGACAGGCACTACTTCGAGCACTGGTACTTCGACGCGCGTCTCGACAGCGGACACACGGTGGTGGGGTTCCTGCAGACCTCGGAGCTCGTCCGCAGGAAGCCGGGTGTCGAGCTTCACGTGTACAAGCCGGGCGGCGGGAAGCTCTCCGTGGCGAAGACGTTTCCCGGCAGCGCGGTGAGCGCCAGCAGCGAGAGGTGCGACGTGCGCATCGGCGGCAACCGGTGCTCCTCGGAGTTCCTCCCCGGAGCCCTGCCGGTCCACCGCCTCTTTCTCCGCGAAGGGGACATGGAGTTCGACCTGACCTTCACCAACACCGTGCCGGGCTGGAAGCCGGGGGTCGGCCAGGCGAACTACAACGAGCGGGAGTTCTTCGCGTGGGTGGTGCCGGCACCGAGGGCGCGGGTCAGCGGGACCGTGAGGTTCGGGGACACCGTGCTGGAGGCTCGGGGCATCGGCTACCACGACCACAACTGGGGTGTCGGCGACATGAAGAGGATAATCGACTACTGGTACTGGGGCAGGGTATACACCGAGGACCTGACCCTGCTCTACGCCTGTGTCATGGCCCGGGAGGGGTACGACCTGGTCACCCGGCCCCTGATGCTCGCCCGCGGTGACACGGTGGTGCTGAGCAGCGGAGAGATGGAGCTCGAGGCAGGAGAGAGAGTCTTCAACGCGGTAGCGAACAGGGATTACCCCTCGTGGTTGAGGATAACGATCGGGGACGAGGTGGACCTGCGTCTGGACGTGAGAGAGGCCATAGACGCGCACGATTTCCTCGCCGACCTGCCGGTGGTTCGGAGCAGGCCGGTCAAAGCGCTCGTCAACCGCCTCCTTGGCAGGCCCGGGTACTTCCGTTTCGACTCGGATTTCACCCTGGCGGTCGAGCTGGACGGGGAGCGGCTCGCCCGCGAGGGCAGGACCCTCCACGAGATGGTCGCACTGCGCTGACCGGCCGGGCCCGGGTCCCGGCGGGGTTCCGGCCGCAAGCGGCCGCCGCGTCCGACTCCTCGAAACCCCTGATGCCGGTCCGAGGCCCGGAACAACCGAAAGGTAACCCTCCGCCGCCGGGTTGGTTCTCGCTGGAGCAGGGTGCTCCCGGGTCCACATCGACAACGAGTGTGGAGCGGGAGACCGGTCTCGAACCGGCGACCTAGAGCTTGGAAGGCTCTCGCTCTGCCAACTGAGCTACTCCCGCCCGCGAGTCATATTAAAGCACCCGGGCCCCCTTCTCTCAAGCAGAAGGCGCTACCGGGTCGCGCCTGCAGCAGGACAGGCGCTACGGCGGGGGGATTGGACCGGAAGGCAGGTTCGCCCACATCGCGAACGACTGCGGCACCATCTTCCCGAGGCATCCGAGCGAGGGCTCCCGGATCCTCGAACGCCTGTTCAAGGGCCGCCCGGTGATAACGTCCTCGACACCGCCCCCTGGACGCCGCACCGGCGACCTGGCGTTGAAGCGGTCCCGACGCCGGGCGCTCAGCCGACTTTGCCGGCTTTCTCCACCAGCCGCTTGTGGACCACTTCCAGGGTCTTTTCCTGCTTGTCGCGGCAAAGCTCGCCGGAGCCGTCGCGCTCCTCGTAGACTTTCGCGAAACCCTCGCGGATATCGAAGAGGCCGTCGAAGAAATCGACGATCCAGCCAATGGCCTTGTTGGAGAACACCATGCCCCAGTGGCCGACAGGCCAGTTGACGACCTTGTTGTAGCCACAATCGAGAATGCCTGACTCGCGCGGCACGATCATCTCGTCGAAGTTGCTGATGATGGACAGGCACTTGATGTTCCTGCACCGCGATGGGTCGTTGTTGAGGTCCTGGAGCAGGGCGCTGTTGGGCATGAGCTGGCGGCCAGCTTTTGTTGCGAGGCCGAAGACGGCCCAGTATACGCCTTTGTGGGGGGTCCCCAGATACACCGCCCGGTGAACGTATTTCCATCCTCCGAGCTTCTGCAGGTAGTACCTGGAGATGATGCCCCCGAGGCTGTGGCCCACCAGGTTGACCTTCTCCGCGTCGAAGCGGTAGCGCGCCCGCTGGACCTCGGCGCCCAGCAGGGCCGCCGACCTGGCTACATCACCCAGTTGCAGGTAGGGCAGGTCCGCCTCGAAGACGTCGAAACCCTCCACCTCCAGGCGGCTCCTGAGATAGAGCCCGTGCAGGGGCGGGGCCCCGTAGCCCGGGACGTATATTATCGGGAAGCGCTCCATCCCGGCGTAGCGGCTGGCCTTCTCGGTGAGGTTGATCTCGTCTTCGAGAGCACGGTCGAAATCGTGTCCGGTATCGAACTCTTTCTTGGCCTTCTTTGAACTCATGCTGACCTTGCGGCCGGAACCTCCTTGTTCGACTTTCACAAAAAACGCGAGACGCTCATCGGCTCGGAGGCCTCAAACGGGGTCCGCCTCGAAGTCGAACGGGCTCTCGCCGGTGAGGAACCTGTCCAGATCCTCACCATCATATAATTTGATTACTATCCTTCTTATCCTTCCCGCGATGCGGTCTATGAGGGCCTTTGTGTACGGCTCGTCATAGAAGGGACTGAGGTCCAGGGGCTTCCCGACGCGGCACGTCACGCCCCTGTAACTGATGAACCTGATGCCCTCCCTGGCGTTGGGGAGGTTCACGTACGCCTTGACCAGGAATCCGGGAATTTTCGGCAATTCCCTCTCCTCCATCGCGACGACGCAGCAGGGGATAATCGGCACCTTCGCCTCCAGGGCCAGCTTGGCGAAACCGGTCTTGAACGTGGCGATCTTGGTAACCCTGTGAGGGTTGAAAAACGACTGGACCCCCTCGGGGAAAATCCCCACCAGTTCCCCGTTGTCCAGAAGCTCCCTGGCCCTGTTGATGTTCTTGTCGCTCTCTTCGCCGCCGTATATCGAAAGCGGGAACGAGCCCGCGAGCGTGTAAAGCTGTTTCACGACGGGCATCTTGAAGGAGTACGAGGCGGCCGCGAAGTTGACGAAACGCCCTATCGAATAACCGACCACCACCGGGTCCAGCAGCGAACGGTGGTTGCAGACGACGAGCGCGCCCCCCTCCTCCGGGATGTTCTCCTCCCCCTCGACCTTGATGTGGTAGTGCCAGTCCGCGAGCGGGCCGATGGCCAGGCGGGCAAACTCGTAGAAGAGCATGTTCTTCATTTCCATCGCAACGAACCTCCGCTCGACTTGTGTGCCTTCAACCGCTCTCTCCGGCACTCCGGCTCTGTGCGCATTCTACCCGCGATTATAACGGGCGGATATGTTCATTATCGGGGTTGCCGCGCCTCGACTTGACCGGGCGACCCACCCGTCCATGCAGGGGGGATCCTCTCCCCGACTCCCCTGCCGCCGCCTCGAATCGGCCCACCCGGGCGCCGGGCGAACGGCCCCTGGCGGGGCCGGTGGAAGATGGTCGGGGTGGTCGGATTCGAACCGACGACCTCGTGCTCCCAAAGCACGCGCGCTAACCTGGCTGCGCTACACCCCGAAAAACGATTCCGCCGCGGCGCCTGAGCGCCGGCGTATCAAAGTTCATTCCTCTCGGTAACCTTCCAGAGGCCCCCGCCCTGTTCCTCCAGCGTATAGACGACCTTCAGTTTCCGGCCCGCCTTGACGCCCGCCACCGCGGTTCTCTGATAGGTCGTCTCGTTCCATGTCTCGCGCGTTTCCACAGTGGCGACCCTTTCGCTGAGCAGCTTGAGGCTCTCGTACCTGAGGTCCGTCAGTTGCGCCTCCACGTGCCGTCCCTTGTCCAGGAGATCCAGGACCCTGTCGGTCTCCCGGGTCAGCGCGGGCCCTGCCACGCTGCGTTTCAGGACACCTGTATCGAGGGTCGCGAGCGCGGTGCTCACCGCCCTGTAATAGCCGTTCATGGTGTTCTTGAGTTCACGCTCCGTCGCATCCGTGGGTTCCAGCTTCAGCTCGGCGCTCACCGGGGCGATGAACTCCTTGCTGTCGGACGTGGCACCGGGAAGCCGGGCGCTGACCTCGTGCCAGCCCTCCGGCAGGTTCTTCAGCTCCAGGCCGCTCTGCACCCGGCTCAGGTGAGCTCTCAAGCTCCCGTCGTCTCCTCCACCGAATATCCAGTATATCTGGATGACCAGGCGGGCGGCGTCCTGGCCGAACTCCTTGCTCTGCTGGGCGGTGCTGCTGGCGGCGTCGAGGATGTCCGACCAGCTGAAGCCACCGGTGCCGAACTTGTCGACCACTCCCTGCGCGCTCTCGGTGACTCCTTCGAGGTTGGCGGCGAGGCGCCTGACTTCTCCGATGACATACCGGAAGGTCCTCGCGAGCTTTCGGGCGTAATCGACCGCCCCGTCGATATCCCGGGGGAAATGCTTCAACTGCAGCGCTTCCGCCAGGTCCCGGTCCGGCCGGGCCACACCCGCGGGCACCCCGTCGATGCGCACCCGCGAACCCAGGGGGGCCACGAGCAACCTGGTGTTACGGCCGGTGAGTCTGAGACGCCACTGCTTCACGGGCCAGGCCCCGCCCGCTTCCTCGACTACCATGTTCACGTCGAAGGCCTTGTCCTTGTACTTCATGGTGACAACGAAAGGCGTGCCGGTCCCGGGCACCGGCTCGATGAGCCTGCCGAAAAAGCGGTTTTCCGCTTTGCGTTCCTGGATGACGAAATCCTGCAGACGCCCCAGGTGTTCAGTGGTGTTGTCCTGCCATTTGCGGAAAAAGCTGTAAGTGGAGAACCGCCCCCCGGGATGGGCGATCATCCCGTACGCCGACTTGTAGTCGCCGACTTTGAGCTCGCCCAGGTACCGGCCGATGGCCGACCTCGGGCTGTGTATGGATGCGAGGGTAAAGAGCGCAACGAGGATGGCCGTGACCACCAGGACGGCGACGGGAACGCCTATTTTGACCCCTCGAGGGATCCTGGACACCGTCTCTCCCGCCTTGACCGCCCACGGTTCAACCGGACCCTCGGCAACGCGTCTCCGGGAAGGTTTCGTCTCCTCGGGAGAAGGCGCATCGCCGGCATCCGCCGCGCCCGCGCCGGAGCCGCTTTCCTTCTTACGGGATCTCCAGTTCATTCTCAACCACCTTCCCCCGCGAGCTCCAGCAACCTGCCGCGGTCGTAACTGGTGATGATGACGCCGAGCATGAAGCCGATGAACAGCAGGATCGTCGCTATCTGGCCGCCCGCCGCATTGACCTGCACCAGGTGCACGTTCTTGATGAGCGCTTTCAGGACCTCGCTCATCGCGAAGACAAGCAGCCAGACGGTGAATATCACTCCGCCGAGAAACGTGCAGATGTGTGTCTCGACCACCCGTCTCCGGGTGCCGATGTTGGCCACCAGGAGCAGGGATATGACCAGCGGGATTATCGCCAGGAAGAAGAGCACCCTGCCGACGTAGATCTGCCAGCCGGTGAAGTTCCTGGACACCAGCGATATGCCCAGCACCTCGAGTTTCACGAACGCCCACGGCGCCCAGACCATCGCCATCATCAGAACGATGAACAGCGCCATCAGTATCGGTCCCTTGCGGTGCCACGCGGTCGACAGCGAGCGCGCGAGCAGGCCGGGCCCGGCGACCGCTTCAAGCCCCGCGGCTTCGCCCCCCTCCTCGACAGCTCGGGCGCCGAGCGGCGCGCGGCACTCCTTGCAGTACTCGCTTCCCTCGGGGTTCTCCGTATCGCATCTGTCACAGCGCATCAGGCTACCCTCCCCATGCCGGGCTCGTTTTCGGCTGATAAAACCTTCGACAGGAATCCGCAGGTTACTTCAAGGACTCGAGCTCATCGGCGACATCGGCGAGGCCGAGCTCCTCCAGCCTCCCGCGCCGGGTGAGGCCCGATGGGTCCAGGTCCCTCAATCGGTAGAAATCCTCGATCATGTAATCGAAATCCACGAAGTTGCGCTGCAGGTCCTCGTAGCTTGCGTTGCGCAGGTACTTGACGGTTCCGCCGACCCACGGGACGAGCTTGCCGCTGATGGTCAGGACCTTGAAGAGGTTGGGCAGGAGAAACCTGTCCGACATCTTCTGCATGGCCCCTGCTATCTTCTCGTTCTTTATCTTGGTCATGGCGGTCATGGCCATTATGGGATTGAGCGTCTTGATGAGATTGGAAGTCGTGCCCTCGACGTGAGGCCTCAGGATTCTCTCGGGCAGGGCATCGTCCTTCGCCCTCGCCCCGCACAGGTTGCCGATCGAGCGCTTCAGGTACCAGATGCGGTTACCGACCTCCATCAGCTCCTCGGTGCTGTAGCCTGCCCCGGTGACCACGTTTATCATGTCCCTGAGTATCTCGATGCCGTCCATCGACCACCAGGCGTAGAGGCAGATCACCGCGGAGCCCGCGAGCTGCCCGTATGCCTGCGCGGCAATGGTCTGTGCCGCCTTGCCCTCGGGGCGCTGAGGCTTGGTGGTCTTCACTCCCACGGCTTTGAAGTTGGAGTTCCCGAGTTCGGCCATGAGGTTGTCGTCGTTCACGTGGCAGGCGCCCCTGATGCCCGTGGCGTAGGTGAGCGCCATCGCCCACAGGGCGCGGGGGTCGTGCATGGGCGCCTCGAGCCCCTTGACGTGGACGGCATATTCCTTTCCGCCGAACTTCTCGGACATCGCGCGGGTGCCTTCGGCCAGCACGTCCCCGAACCCCTCGCGAAAAGCTATCATCTCCACGAGCCTTATCAGCAGCTCCGGGTCGTCCCAGGCGAGTTCGACGCCGCCGGTGTCCTCGGTGGTGATGAGGCCTTCCTGGAACGCCTCCGTGGCGTAGGCGATTGAGCTCCCCGCGGAGATGCAGTCCACGCCGTAGCGGTCGGTGAGTTCGTTGGCCTTGGAGACGGCCTCCAGGTGGGCGCAGCGCTGGAGCGTGCCGAGCGCCGCCGCCCCTTCGTACTCCAGGCCGGGGCCCTCCTCCATCTTGAACGGGCCGGAGTCTATCTTCACGATACGCTTGCACGCCACCGGGCAGCCGTAACAGGCGTGCGTCTTGGTCATTATGGTTTCCGCCACGGTGACCCCGGAGAGGGCGTCCATTCCCTCCTCCCACTGGGCCTCCCTCCAGTTCTTGACCGGCACGTCGGAAACCGCCATTCCCATCTCCATGTGCACGTTGGAGCCGTAGGCATGGAGGCCCTCGCCGGTAATGCTCACCTTGATCGCGTCGGTGCAGCGCTTCCGGACCCCCTTGAACGCTTCCTCGTCCGGCACCCCGGCCTTGGCCCTGCCCCGGAACGCCACCGCCTTCAGCTTCTTCGAGCCCATCACCGCGCCCATCCCGCAGCGGCCCGCCAGGCTCCCCCTGTCGTTGACTATCGCCGCGTACTTGACCAGGTTCTCCCCGGCCTGGCCGATCGAGAGCACCCTCACCCGCTTGTCGCCGGACTTCTCCCGGATCAGCTCCTCCGTCTCGAAGGTGTCCCGGCCCCAGAGGTCGGAGGCGTCCCTCACCTCGACCGTCTTGTCGGTGATCCAGAGATACACCGGGTCCGGGGAAGCCCCGGTGATGATGACGCCGTCGTAGCCGGTGGCCCGCAGTTGGGGCGACACGTGCCCGCCCATGCTCGACTCCCCCCATATGCCCGTGAGGGGCGACCTGGCACAGACCTCCAGCCTGGAACAGCCGGGCATCGTGGTACCGGAAAGCGGCCCGTGCATTATCATCAGCGGGTTCTCCGGGCCCAGCGGGTCGGCTTCCCACGCTTTCATGTCGAAGAAAAGCCGCGCGGCGAGGCCGCTTCCACCGAGGTATTCCCTGTACAAGCGTGGGTCCGGTTCCAGCGTCTCGTGCGTGCCGGTGGTAAGGTCCACCTTGAGGATCTTTCCGTAGTAGCCGTTCATTCAGACGCCTCCTCGGGATAGGGCAAGGGCAGACATATTGTACCCGATTGCCACCGAACACGACCCCCCCGGGAGCATCGTTCCGCGCTCACCGGAGCGCCCTGCAAGGCACCCGGGATTCCGGGAGGGGTTTCGTTTGAACGACGGGCGCCGCGTGATATCCTTTCTGTTGAATCCCGGCTTCTGGCACCCGGGGACGAAAGGACACATCTTGCCTGCGATAAGCGTTACCGACCTTAACAAGAGCTACGGCGCACTGGCGGCGGTCGACGGCGTCTCCTTCGAGGTGCGCGACCGGGAGGTGTTCGGCATCCTCGGCCCCAACGGCGCGGGAAAGACGACCACGCTGGAGATGATCGAGACCCTGCGCGAGCCCGATTCGGGGGAAATCCTGGTCGATGGCCTGGACGTGCGACGGGACTCCAGGAAGATCAAGGAGCTGATAGGGGTCCAGCTTCAGACCACCGTGTTTTTCGACAACCTCACGGTATTCGAAACCATGGACCTCTTCGGATCTTTCTACGCGACACGACTGGACCCGGAGACGCTGCTGGAGACAGTCGGGCTGAAGGACAGGCGTGACAGCATGCTCGCGGAACTGTCCGGGGGCCAGCACAAGCGGGTTTCCATCGCACTGGCGCTGGTGAACGACCCTAAGATAATCTTCCTCGACGAGCCGACCACGGGGCTCGATCCGCAGGCGCGGCGCAACATCTGGGAGATAGTCGAAGGGCTCCGCTCGGCGGAGAAGACTGTCGTCATAACTTCGCACTACATCGAAGAGGCCGAGCGCCTGTGCGACCGCGTGGCGGTCATGGACCAGGGCAGGATCATCGCTCTGGGCAGGCCCGGCGAGCTGATAGACCGCTACGCGCCGGGGAGCAACATCTCCTTCAGGCTGACTCCCCCGCTGGAGGACGGGGCGGTCGCCGGGATCTCCGGCGTCGAGGCCGTGCGCGGCGGCGGCGGGGAGTACACCGTCACCACGATGTCCCCCCAGGAAACGCTCGTCGGGATATTCGCGGCGGCTTATCAGGGCGGGGCCCGGGCCGACGAGGTGACGATGAAGAGAGCTTCCCTGGAGGACGTCTTCCTGAAGATCACCGGCAGGAGGATCCGTTCGTGAAGCGGTTCCTCAAGTTCCTGGGCGCCAGCCTGAAGATGACCTGCCGGGAGAAGGTCGCCCTCTTCTGGATGTTCCTGTTCCCGGTGCTGCTGATGCTCCTGCTGGGCTCGGTGTTCGGCAGGTCGGGGAACGCGAACATCAGCCTGGGGGTTGCGGACCTCGACAACAGCGCCGTGACCGGGGCGATCGTCTCGAGCTTGAGAAAGATCGAGGCGTTCGACGTCACCACCGGCAGAGAAGGAGACCTCAAGAGAAAGCTCTCCGACGGCAGGTTGAACGCGGTCCTGGTGCTGGACAGGGGTTTCGAGGCCTCGCTGGAGAACCAGCGCCCGGGAAGCGCCACCATCTACGTCGACAAATCGAGCATGACGGTGTCGGAAGTAACCGGCAGCGTCCTCCGCCAGGTAATGGGAGAGATAGCCGTGGGCATGGCCAGGCGGTTCGCGCCGAACGTTATAAGCCCGGACGATATCGTCAAGGTGACCGAGAAGGCGGTCACTTCCAGCGACCTCAGGTACGTCGATTTCATCGTGCCGGGCATCCTGGCGATGACACTCATGACCTCCGGACTGCTCGGCCTGAGCCTTGCCTTCGTCCAGTACCGGGAGAAAGGGATACTCAGGAGGGTCAAGGTCTCGCCCCTGCCCCTGTCCCGGTTCCTCGGCAGCGAGATCGCCTCGGCGCTGATCATGTCTCTCGTCCAGGCGGCGCTCCTGCTGCTTGTCGGATGGGCCGTCTTCCGGGTCCGCATCCACGGCAACTGGTTCTTCATCGTGTTCGTCGTCATCCTGGGCTCGGCGGCTTTTCTGGCCCTGGGCTTCCTGGTGGCCTCGGTCGCGAAAACGCTCAAGACCGCGGAGATGGCGTCCAACGCCATAGCCTTCCCGATGATGTTTCTCTCCGGGGTCTTCTTCCCGCTGTCGATAATGCCGCCTTTCCTCGCGGTGATCGCCAGGTGCCTTCCCCTCTACTACCTCGGGGACGCGCTCCGCAAAGTCATGGTCCAGGGCAAGGGCCCCGGAGACATCTGGCTGGACACAATCATCCTCGCCGGCATGGGGCTGGCCTGTTTCGCGGCAGCCGTCAAGCTGTTCCGCTGGGAGTGATGCTCCGTGGCCGAGCTACGCTGGAACCCAATACTGCGAACCTGGGTCATCATGTCCTCGCACCGGCAGAACAGGCCCCTGCTCGACTCCAGCGTCCGGTGCCCGTTCTGCCCCGGCTCCGGCAGGGTTCCGGACGACTTCGACATCTACGCCTACCCAAACGATTTCCCGTCCCTCGAGCTCGAACCCGGGCGGCCGGACGTCACCGGGGACGACCTGATCCCGGTGAGGCCGGCGTACGGGCACTGCGAGGTCACGCTCTATTCACCCAGGCACGACATAACGCTGCCCGAACTCCCGCTCGACCACATAACGAAGCTCGTGGAGCACTGGGCGCAGCGGTACGAAGAACTGGGCGCCATCGAGGGCATCGACTACGTCTTCATCTTCGAGAACCGGGGCGAAGAGGTCGGTGTGACCATGCACCACCCCCACGGCCAGATATACGCCTACTCCTTCATGCCGCTGAAGGTACAGGTGGAGCTCGCCAGCGCCTCGGAACACTACGCCGCGCACGGCCGCTGCCTCTTCTGCGACCTCATCGCCCGCGAGCGCGACGACGGCCGGAGGGTCGTCTACGACTCTGACGGCTTCGTCGCCTTCGTGCCCCCGTTCGCCGAGTTCCCTTACCAGGTGTACGTACTCCCCACGGACCACACGGGCTCGCTGCCGCGGATGAGCGGCGAGCGGAAGCGCGGGCTCGCGAAGGCGCTGAAGTGCGTAACCGGAGCGTACGACGCGCTCTTCGGGGTACCGTTCCCGTACATGATGTGCATGCACCAGGACCCGACGGACGGGGCGGAATACCCGTACAACCATTTTCACATCGAGTTCTACCCTCCGATGCGCGCCAGGGACAAGCTGAAGTTCAACGCGTCCAGCGAGACCGGCGCCTGGGCGACGATCAACGACACCAGCCCGGAGGACAAGGCGGCCGAACTGAGGCCGCTGGTGCGCGAGCAACTGGCATCGCTTCAGTAGCAGCCACCCGCCTCCGGCCGCGGCTTCATGCCCTATAATAGAGGCGACCGTTGAAGAGACACGGGAGGGGGCGCTCCGTTACCCGCCCGAGCATGGACCCCGGGAGATCCGTTGTTAGACACATCCGAAATCGGAAAGAGGCTGCTGGAATTCGAGTCCCGCTTCGGCCGCGGCGGGACAATAGACACCTACTTCGCGCCGGGCAGGGTGAACCTCATCGGCGAACACACCGACTACAACGGCGGGTACGTGCTGCCGATCGCCATCGAGCAGGGCAACTACATGTTGATACGCAAGTCGGAGCTCCCGCCGGCACGGCTGTACTCCGAGAACGTTGACCTCGACGCCCGGATACTCCCCGACGACATCCAGAAGCAGAGCGACTGGGCCGATTACGTCCGCGGTGTCTACAAGTTCGCCCGCCGGCAGTGCCCGGACCTGCCTCCTTTCGACGCGCTGTATTTCGGCGACCTGCCCCTGGACTCCGGGCTCTCGTCTTCGGCTTCGATCGAGATCGTGACCGCGCTGGGCTTCCGCAGCCTGGGCTGCGAGTTGTCCGCCTCCGACGAGGTGAAGGTGGGAAGGCGGGCCGAGAACGATTTCGTGGGTGTCTTCTGCGGCGTCATGGACCAGTTCACCGTGGCTTACGGCAAGAAAGGACATGCCATCCTGTTGAACTGCGGGACGATGGATTTCCGGTACGTCCCCTTCAATATCAGGGACGTAGTGGTGGTTATTGGCCACACGGGCGTTAAACGCACCCTGGCGACCTCCGAATACAACACCAGGCGGCACGAGTGCGCCCGGGCCCTGGAGGAACTCTCCGCCAAACTGGGCCACAGGGAGAGCCTGGCGGACATCACTATCAGCGAATTCGAGCGGGCGCGGTACGCCATCCCGGAGGTGCTGGCCAGGCGGGCCGAGCACGTGATCTTCGAGAACACGCGGGTCGAGGAAGCGGCCCGCTGCCTGGAGCGCGGCGACGCCAAGACCCTCGGGCACCTGATGAACCGCTCCCACGAGTCGCTGCGTGACCTCTACGAGGTCTCCAGCCCTGAGCTGGACGCGCTGCAGGAGATATCCCTCGAGCAGCAGGGAGTCCTGGGGTGCCGCATGACCGGAGCCGGATTCGGCGGGTGCGTGGTCGCCCTGGTCAAGGCGGATAACGTCGAGAGATACCTCCGCAGGGTGCCGGGCTTCTACTGGCAGGCCACGCACTACGACGCTGAATTCGTGATAACCGGCCCGGGTGACGGCGCGCACAGGGTCTGAGCCGGACGGGCGCCCTCGACGCCGCCCTCCAGGCTGAAGCCTTCGAAGACGCGGGCGCGCGCCAGCGCCAGTGATTACATTCGCATTCCGGACCCGGCCGTGCTGCGCCCCGGCGGCTACGCGGGTTGACCGTCGCCCTTCCCCGTCTCCAGCCTGGCGAGCAGGCCCTCCATGTGGAGGTAGCGGTCGGTTATAACCGCGTCCACCCCCCAGCCGTACAGCCTGGCGAAATCGCCATCGTTGTTGACCGTCCACGCGTAGACCTCGAGACCGGTCGCGTGGGCTGTACGGACGAGCTCCTCGTCGATGCTGTTGAAGTACGGCGCGATAAGCCCGCACCCCATCCGCCTGGACCTGGTGACCTTCTTCTTCCAGCCATACGGCATCCTGTACAGATGACCCGTTAGCGCGCCCGGGCACGCCTCGTTGTAATCGCCGATGGTGTCCCAGTCAAACGACGTCACGACGGTATCCGCGGCCACCGCGTACGCCTCCAGGAGTGCGGCGACTTCTACGGCCGGGGCCTCTTTTATCTCGACGTTGAACGCCACCCAGCCGGCGAGCGCCTCGAGCACCTCCCGAAAAAGCGGCCTGTCCGGGGACGTCTGCCGGAGTTCCTGGTAGGTCATGTTCTTCACCAGCCGTCCCCAGATAGTCGCGTCGTGGCAGATCGCAAGCTCACCGTCCCCGGTCCGCCTGACATCTATCTCTATCGCGCGGACGCCCGCGCGCACCGCCTTCTCCATCGCCTCCAGCGTGTTGTCTGTGCCAAAACCTCTGCCTCCCCGGTGCGCGATCAGCCTCATCGGACCTCCCCCGGAGTCTCCGCGGTCGTGCCGTGCCCTCGGGGCCTCGCCTGGCGCCGGCAGCGCCGTCCCACCCGACGTCGCCCCTCCCGTATGATATACTTTCACTCCTCCGGAGGAGGGCTGCAGATGACTAACCCTGAACGACGACGGCTTGTGGACAGGATAAAGACCATAGAAGAGCGCCTCCTGGTCGTGGTCAACCCGATGAGCAGGCGCGGGCCCGAGAAAGCGTCCAGCGTCAGGAGCCTCATACGCCGCGAGGGAATGAACCTGGAGGAGACCTCGACTGACCACCCGGACGATGTGGGCCAGACGATGGAGTTCTGGTCCAAGAGGTTCGGCGGCTCCCGGATCATAATGGTCTTCGGCGGGGACGGCGCAATCAACCAGGTGATAAACAACATCATGCTCTCCCGCTCCAACAAGAACGTGGTGCTCGTCCCGATGCCCGCCGGCACCGCCAACGACTTCTGCCGCGCGCTGCGCATCGGGTCGATCGACAAGGCGCTCGAGGCCATGGTCGAGTTCAACATCCGCTCGATAGACCTCCTGCGCGTGGACGTGGACGACGGGGATCGGGTCAAGTACTGCAGCAACATCTTCGGGGTCGGCCTCGACGGCGACCTCGCCAGGCGCTCTCAGAAGTACAAGCGCTTCGGTGTGCCCGGCTACTGGTACGCTTCTCTGAAAGTGGCCGCGCGGTGCATCTTCCGGGGGATGGACCTGTACAAGGTGCGCTTCAAGGCCGGGGGGCTGAGTTACGAGGGCAAGGTCATCGGCATTTTCAACGCCAACATCGAGACCTACGGCCAGAACCTCAAGGTCGCCCCCGGCGCGAGGCCGGACGACGGCGCCATCCACATAGCGCTGGTCAAACCCATGAGCGGCCTCAAGTCGCTCATCGCCGCGGTCTCGATGATCTGGGGATTGCACTTCAGGTTCAAGCAGGTCGAGCGCATCATCTGCGACAGCGCCGAGATAGAGATGCTGGACGACGTCTGGTCTCAGGAGGACGGGGAGGTCTTCTTCTATCCTCGCGGCACCAGGTTCAAGCTCTCCGTCGATCGCCAGGTCCTGAACGTCCTCGCCGCCCCGTCCAACGGCAAATCCTGAGTCCGCCGGGAGCCCCAGGTTGATAATACTCTTCGTCTGCGCCGGGAACATAATGAGGAGCGTGATGGCGGAGTCCGTGCTGGAGGCGCGCTCCCGGGAGATGCTTCAGGGGTATTCCGGTATCCTCACCGCCGAATCATGCGGTCTCAAAGCCGAACCGGGGAGTCCTCCTCACAGGGAGGCCCTCAGGGCGCTCGAGAACATCGGGGTCCCGCCATGCGCGTCCTCGTCGTCGATCGCCGACGACGCGATGATGGACCGGGCGGCCCTCGCGCTCACCATGACCCGCCAGCAATGTTACGTGCTGGCAGACAGATTTCCCGCCAACAGGGAGAAGTGCTACTCCCTGGTCGAGGTCAACGGCGCCATAGAGATGCTGCTCGAAGAGCGTGGGATTGAGCCCGGGGCCGGCGCGCCGGAGCTCGATGCGAGGGGGCCCGACCCGGCTGAACTGTCCCGGCGTCTCGAGAACGCGGTCACCGCGATACGGGAGATCCCGCGCGAAAAAGTCAGGCAGATACCCGGGGTGAAGATGGACACCAGGGAACTGATGACCCACTTCGCGCCCTGCTTCTACCAGGCCAGCGGGATACACGACCCCCTGAGCGGAACACCTGAGGACATGGCGAGGTGCGCCGAGCTCGTGGACAGGGAAGTAACGGCGTTGGTCGGCGGATTGCTGGCCATTGCGCTCCACTGAAGCTGCAGGCGGCCGCGAAGAGTCGGACTCTCAGGCGCCCTCCAGCAGACGCCCTATCTCGTCCCGCATCGCCCTCAGCGCTTCGCCGCGGTGGCTGATGCCGCTCTTCTCCTCGAGCGACAGCTCCGCCATCGAACGATCGAAGCCGTCCGGCCTGAACACCGGGTCGTAGCCGAACCCCCCGCCGCCCACGGCGAAGGTGAGTATCGCGCCCTCGCATGTGCCGCGGGTGAGAACCTCGCGCCCTGAGGGCATGACCAGCGCCACGACGCAGACGAACCTGGCGGTCCTGCGCCGCTCGGGCACCCCCTCCATCTCCCGCAGCAACCTCTCCATGTTCCGCCCGGCATCGCCCTCCGGCCCCGCGTAGCGCGAGGAATGCACCCCCGGTTCTCCGCCCAGAGCATCCACCATCAGCCCGGAATCGTCGGCCAGGGCCGCATGTCCGAACCTGCGCATCAGCTCCAGCGCCTTGATGAGGGCGTTTTCCTCGAACGTGGCGCCGGACTCATCTGGTTCGGGCCAGTCCCCAAGCTCTTCGCCCGAGAGGAGCTCGACGCCGGGAACCCCGAGCACGTGGCGTATCTCGCGGATTTTGCCCGGGTTCCTCGAGGCAATGACGATCTTCACCCGTTTGTCATCCCAGTTCGCCGGAGAGGATCGCGTTCTGGTAGGCGACGAGCTCGTCGATCCCCTTCATTCCCAGCTCGATCATCGCGTCGAGCCCGGCACGGGAGAGAGGCTTGCGCTCGGACGTGCCCTGTATCTCGATAATCTCGCCGCGATCGTTGGCCACGAGGTTCATGTCCACCTCGGCGTGGAAATCCTCCTCGAAGCAAAGATCGAGGCAGGGAACCCCACTCACCACCCCGGTGCTGATCGCGGCCACGTTGCCCCTCAGCGGGGACTCAGAAACCGCCCCTTCGTCGATCATGGTGTCGATCGCGTCACTGAGAGCCACGTACGCCCCGGTGATCGACGCCGTGCGGGTGCCCCCGTCGGCCTCTATGACGTCACAGTCGACGTAGAACGTCTTTTCGGGAAAGGCGGTCAGGTCCGTCACCGCCCTCAACGAGCGCCCTATCAGCCTCTGGATCTCCATGGTCCTGCCGCCCTGGCGCCCCGCGACCGCCTCGCGTTTGCTCCTCTCCGACGTCGCACGGGGAAGCATCGAGTATTCCGCGGTGATCCAGCCTCTCCCCGTGCCCGACAGGAACCGGGGGGCCGACTCCTCGAAGGTGACCGCACAGATTACCCTCGTGCGCCCCAGTTCCATCAGTACTGAGCCCTCTGCGTGTGGAATGTAGTTCCTGGTCATCCTGACCGGCCTCGCCTGGTCAGGGCTTCTCCCGTCGGTCCTGAGCACCTGGCACCTCCTGTCGCGCCTGTCCCTCCTGCTCACACTGGGCACGGAAACGGGCCCACGTACTGCGTCAGCCCTTCCACAGCCACGTCCACCGGCCCGGCAAATTCCGAAGCCGCTTCCTCCAGCGCCCTTTCAGCGTCCAGCGTGGGCCACAGGTGTGTAAGCAGCAGTGCCCCCACCCCGGCCTCGCGCGCCACGCGCCCCGCTTCCGAAGCATACATATGACCGGGCGCCTTCTGCGCCACCTCGCTGGTGAACGTCGCCTCGCATATCAGCAGATCGACGCCCCTCGCGAGTTCGAGGAGCGCGTCGCACACCTCCGTATCACCGGAGTAGCAGACGGACCTGCCTTCGGCGCTCACCTTGAATGAGAGCGCTTCCACAACGTGCGACGCCGGGGCCGCTGCTACCTCGAACCCCTCCAGCTCAACGGGCTCTCCTTCCCGGGGCGTGCTGATGTCCAGGCACCTCGAAAACGCCTCACGGCTGCTCTCGGAAAGCGGACTGGCGATCGTGCCCCAGGCTCCCCCAGGTGCGAGGAGCCTGACCGGGGGCAACTCGGACTCCCAGAACCTCCTGGCGGTGCACAGCCCGTAGATATCGCTGTAATGGTCGTAGTGCATGTGCGTCAACGCCAGGCCGTCGAGCCGGTCGGCGTCGATGTACCGCAACATATTGGGAAGCGCGGCGGCGCCGATATCGAGCATCAGCGATCCCCCGCCGCTCTCCAGGAGATACCCCGAACAGGCACGACCCGCGGCCGGGTACCCACCGGAGCTTCCGCAGACTGTCACCTTCAGGCTCACCGGCGTCACCTTCCCCCGGTGTCGAGGAAATCCAGCTCGGGGTGGTTCTCGAAGGTGACAGGTACCACCCTGCGAACCTCCGGCCCGAGGAACAGCCGGCCGAGCTCCCTGCTACGCTCCTCGTCACCCGTGGTAAGGAAGGCCGTGGAACCGTGGCCGGACCCGTCGGCGAGCCAGCCGAGGTGGTCGAGGATGTCCGCGACCTCGGCGGCCGTCTCGTCCGCGCTGTTGACCAGCTCTACCGAAGGCCCCGCTACGTCGCGCAGGAGAGGCTCGAGCAACGGGTAGTGGGTGCAGCCCATGATGAGTGTATCCATTCCGAATTCAAGCATCGGGTCGAGGTAGCCCAGGGCGATCTCTCTTATGTGGTCGCCGGATACTTCGCCCCTCTCTACGAACTCAACGAACTCCGGACACGCCTGCCCGAACACCATTGCTCCGGGGTCGAGCCTCGTGACAGCCCGCTCATAAGCGCCGCTCAAAATGGTGACCTCGGTCCCTATCACCCCTATCCGCAGGGACTTCGAGCGCTTGAGCGCTGCCCGCGCTCCAGGCAGGATGACGCCCACGACCGGTATTTCGTACTCGCGCTGGGCTTCCTCCAGCGCCGCGGCGGTGGCGCTGTTGCAGGCGATGACTATCAGCTTCACCCCGAACCCCAGGAGGTAGTCGATAATCTCGCGGGCGAAGCCGCGCACTTCGTTGATGTCGCGGGGTCCGTAAGGTCCCCTGGCGCCGTCGCCAAGGTAGATCAGGCGTTCGCCGGGCAACAGCTCTCTAACCGACCTGACCACCGTCAGGCCGCCCACCCCGCTGTCGAATATACCGATCGGCATGTCTTTCATCTATGTGATTAGTCCCTTAGCTCAGAATGACACTATATCTTGTATGCAAGAAGTTCGGTCTACTGGGATTTGGAACGCAGGAAAGCCGCCTAAATGGGCGGCTTTCCATCTGAATGATAAATGCCTAATACATCGAGTTGGCAACTTTGAGAAGAGTGTTGATGGTCGTCGACTCTGTATCCGGGCTCACAGTGGTTTTGTTGGGCACACCTGTTGGGCTCGATGTTCCTGGCGGGTAGAGGGAGTATGATACTCCACTGTCCCACCAGTAGAGAACAGGCACGCCTGGTTGCGTGTCGCCCTGATTCATATGCGCTGGCCAGAGCATACCCTGGTGGCCTGCCACGGTTACAAGATATGGCAGTTTGTCAGGATGTATTGATGCCGTACGATTCAACTGCTCCATGTTAGCGATTTGCGCAGCATAATCAACTTGCGGTGAAGATTCCGCATTCAAGTTCATTCCGTTGCTGTACGTACAATAGATGTAAGTGTTGGTGCCCAATTCCTTGTCAGCTGCAACCGTTTTAACAGCAGTCGGTGCTCCTCCCAGAGTATCTCTTGGAACTCGGATATTCATGCCGGTTGATTGTATAGCCTCAGCGATGGTAGAGACACTCTGGGCCCCTGTAGGAGGCAGGCCACCGCTGATGCCCCTAATGCCAGTGTTGCTTGAAGTAACACTTCCGCTTGGCGCACCGCAGCCGGCCGCTAGTAACGCCCCGGCAAACAGAATGATACCAGTTAGCACCATGGTCTTTTTCATCCGACTCCCCTCCTATCGCGATATGTAGAATTGGTACGGGTGCGGCGATATGTCCATTCTGAGGTCATAATTCGGGTCATTGTCCATGAACTCTCGAGGCCCGACGTAAATTTGCCATACGCTGGACAACGACTTTCTGTACATGTTCCAGAATGTTCCTGAATTCACCGTGTTCAACGTATTGCGTTCGCACCCAACCACTGAGAACCCGTAGGGCAACTGAGCGTTTAGGTTCGCTACGTTGTTTGTGTCCACGAAGTAGCACCAGCGATACTGACCGCCCCCGACCGCTCCGCCATAGTCTAGTCTGTACTGGTGGGTCTCCCCGAGGCCATCAGGACAGATATCCTGTGCCCAGTAACCGCCGCTTGTGCCATTATACTGGATGGCTAAAGCCCAAAAATGGTTCGGAGTCGGGTGCGGGCCAAAAGGCCCGCCGGGGTACGTTCCCTGATACCAACCCTGTGACCAACCGACCTCTACCATATTGAGAGGAGACCCAGTAGTTGGCTTCCAGTAAACAAATATCGACTGAACGTGGGCATTGGGCGCCGCTGCTGAAGACGGCATAGTGCTACTATAGGCTGTAAGATAACCGTTGGTTCCGAGACTGTAATAAGTGGACGTTCCATTTCCTTCTACGACTCCTACTTTGTAAGTCAACGCCCACGCGCTTGCAGTGGTTCCCAGCAAGATGGCAAACACAACAATTAAGGCTAAACAAGCTTTCTTCTTGCCAGCCACAGCCCCACCCCCATCATATCCGCCCCGGCAGTTGGAGCATTACACACCAACTGTTATCCACGCTGCTTTGAAAAACGCCGGGACTACAAATGCAGAAAATCAAATAACAGACCCGTGTCTGAAACCAGGACTTGGAATCCACCACTTCACATCCCCTTCAACGCATTATTGCAGTCCAAGGCCAAATTGAAATATCACATCTATGTCTTATCATTTAGAACGAAGAAATGGAAGTGAAGTTGCGTGTTTTCTATGGCCCCGGACCACGCGCCAGGGCAGCCCATGTCAGAACAGACCCCTTGAGGCATGCTTCGAGGAGAAGGTCGAACGGGTCCTCTTCACGGGTTCGCCTAGAAAAGCGCCAGCAGAACTCCGAAAGATAGCGCTGAAGGTTCTTCGGGGTTACCCCGTGCTGCGAGCCCAGAAGGTTCTTCTTCAGGGTACCGGCGGCGGTGTGCACCCAAGGCAGCTTTCTGGCCGCCGTGTTCGGCTGAATGAATGTCCTCTTCACGCGGGTGTAGTCGACAAGCGCTTTCTCGTATGCGTGAAGCCCGTCCGTAATTACCGAGCTGCCGGAGACAATCATCATCCCGCAGGCTTTCCTCAGGTCCTCAGCCGTCCCCGAAGGGAGAACGTGCATCTTAGCCGCACCCGGAAAGCCGCGGTTCACCTCGACCGCGATGAGGACTTGTGTCTTGCCCGCCGCGCCTCTCCCGCGTTTGCCCGGCTTATGCTTACCCCCGAAGTAGCTCTCATCGACTTCGACGATTCCTTTCAGGAGACGGCCTTCGTCTTCCTCGGCCATCGCCGAACGGATTTTGTGCGCCATCAGCCATGCGGTTTTGTAGGAGATTTCTGCGTCAGCGGCCGCTCCGAGGATTGATACCCCACTCTTGGCCCGGGCCATAAGGTAAATCATCATGAACCATGCCCGCAGAGGCGCTCTGGTCTCATCCATGATTGTACCGGCAGTTACCGACGTCTGACGCCGGCAGTCCTTGCATTCGAAGAGCCTACGGGTCCCGACAAACCAGTGCCTTGTGCTCCCGCAGGCCGGACAGGCGAACCCGTTCGGCCACCTGATATCAACGAGGAAATCCGGCAGGCATCCTCCTTCGGAAAACGGGCCATGAACTTGAAGAGCCCACTTCTCAGGTCTTCCCTCAGATATCCCAAACCTTCTCCTTTCCTGCCGTCCGGACGCGCAAACATCCAGTAATATCAATACCACAAGGGTGTGACATCCTTTTCAGACTGCTGCGGGCAGCCGGCCGGACCGCGGAAGGAAGAAGGCGCGGTGAGTTCGACGTTTCTCGGGCGGGGAAACCGGGCTGTCTCAGAGCGCAGAAAGGCCTTTGAATGACGTTTGAATGACGTTCCGGTATTCAAGCCGCATGAGTAGAACGCGGAAAAGTCGCGGAAGTTACGGCTCGAAAATGCCTTTTTCCAGGGATTTTTTCAGATTGGTGTCCCGGCTTGACCCCAACCACAAGATATAGTGTCATTCTGAGCTAAGGGACTAATCACATTCATCTATGCCCGCTCCCGGATGGCCGCTTGAGTCTCGAGCCCCTATTATCGGCCAGATCGCGGAAGCAGGCAAAGAGAACCACCGCGCGCCGGTAATCGAGGAACTGGTTCGATCTCTGAAGACCCTCATGCCTGTTGGTGGTTCTGCAGTGGTGTGCGTTCAGGACCGGACCGGTAGGCCTCGTGCGGCGCGCGGTGACCCCTGACGGTAGTCTCGTCCGCCATGTCCACCACAGGGCCCCGGACGAGCCGGGGCCCTGTGGTGGAGGCGGGGGGAGTCGAACCCCCGTCCAAGAATGCTTCAACGACGGGTCTACGGGCGTATCCCACGGTTTATGTCTCGCTCGGGGTCGGCCCGTGGGAGGCCTTGCCCTCGCCAGCCCCGGAAAGGTTTCGCCCCTTCGCCGTCGGGACCCCGGCTGGGAGCTATCCTGCTAACCGTCGCCCTGCCCGGGGAAGCAGGCCTCACCCGGGGGACGTGACCGCTGTTTAAGCAGCCAGTGCCAATTCAGAGTCGGCGTTTGGTTGTTCCCAACAGTTTAACGAGTTATTGGAGCTCGGCCCGCGCCATCGCCTCCGTTCATTCCTGTCGAAGCCGTATCGCCCCCTTGTTCTTAGTCTATTCATTCCGCGGCTTCTCGCGCTCTCCTGCGCCGGGCCCGCGCTATCTCCCGGTTCGCGTCCCTCTCCGCGAGCTCCCGCCGCTTGTCGTACTTGCGACGCCCGTGGGCGAGACCCAGTTCCACCTTGGCCCTGCCTCCCTTGAGGTAAAGCCTGAGCGGCACCAGCGTGTAGCCGCGCTCGGTGACCTTTCCGGTCAACCGCTTGATCTCCTCTTTGTGGAGCAACAGCTTGCGCGTGCGCCTGGGCTCGTGCCCGAAGTGCGACGCCTCCATGTACGGCGAGATGTTCATGCCGTGCACGAACGCCTCGCCCTTCTCGATGGCGGCGTAGGCGTCCACCAGTGACACCTTTCCCGCCCTTATCGATTTTATCTCGCTGCCGGTGAGCACCAGCCCCGCTTCCAGCCTCTCCTCGATCTGAAAATCGCGAAAAGCCTTGCGGTTGGTAGCCTTGACCTGAACTCCCGGCACAGCTTCTTTTCCTGCCATGTCCAGAGTATAGCATCAGCCAACCACGGGAAATGACCGCCAACAACGTCCGTCGGCGCTCCGCGGCTCGCCCACGGCAATCCGCGGAATGGAGTTCGTACTACGCCGCCGGAAGCTCCTCGAGGAGTAACCCCGCGGGCGGCCTGCCCTCGATCATATTCTGGAGGACCTGTTTCGCCTTCTCGTTCTGGAGCGATTCCTCTTTCTGGGGGTCCTTGTCGGAGACGACGATGTCGGGGGTTATGCCCTTGCCGTCGATGGACTCGCCCTTGGGAAGGTAATAGAGCGATATCGTCAGCTTGACCGCGGCGCCGTCGCCAAGGTCGAAAACTTTCTGCACCGAGCCCTTGCCGAAGCTCTTGGTGCCCACTATCACCGCCCTTCCCCTGTCCTGCAGGGCGCCGGCCACTATCTCGGAAGAGCTCGCGCTTCCACCGTTGATCAGCACAACCAGGGGTTTGTCGGTCTCGACGCCGCCCCTGGCGGGCAGATCGACCTTCTTCTGACCCTTGGTCTGGTAAGACACGACGGTGCCGTCGGGTATGAAGACGCCGGCCACATTCACCGCCTCGTCAAGCAACCCGCCGGGGTCGTTGCGCAGGTCGAGTATAAAACCCTGGGCGCCCCTGGCCTGGAGGTCCTTGACGGCTGCGCGGACCTTGTCGCCGACCCCCTTGTTGAACTCGTAGAGCCTGAGCACGCCGAACTTGCCGTCCAGCAGCTCCGATTCGAAGTCGGGTATCTGGATCTTCTCCCTGGTCATTACCCTGTTGATCGGCTTGCCGTCGCGCTCGAAATCGATCCTGACCCTGGTGCCCTGCTTGCCCCTGATCCGCAGGACCACGCTGTCCAGCCCCTCCCCGAGGGTTTCCTTCCCGTCGACCTTCATGATGACGTCACCGGTCTTGACGCCGGCCTTTTCCGCCGGGGATCCCTTGATTACCGATACTACCTTCGGCCTCTTCTTGTTGAGGCGAAGCGTGAACCCGACCCCGTAGAAGGAGCCGTTCAGGTCCTGTTCGAGCCTGCGGTTCACGGCCCGGGACAGGTACTGGCTGTGGTTGTCCCCCAGCGCCTTCACAGCAGCCGCGATTCCTTCGCTGGTGAGCCTGGAAGCCGAGGTCACACCTTTCTTCTTTTTCTTCTCCACGGCGGCGTTGCCGGCGTCGATGATCTTCTTCTCGTCGTACTTCTTGAAGTAATAGTTCTTGATGTCGAACAACGCCTCACGGAAGACCGGCTGTTCCTCGAGGCTGAACTTCTCCGTGTCTTTCTCGAAGAACACCCTGTCGATTACGAAGCCCGCCGCCACCAGGCCTCCGACCACGAAGAGGGAGAGGGCCACGATGAGCACGATCTTCGCTCCCAGCGGCATCTTCTTCCTGGTACCCGCGGGCGGCGGCGCTGAAGGCGGCTGCTGGTAGTGCTGCTGCCCGGGCGCGGCAGGCACCTGCCCCGCGGGATACCCCTGCCCTGTCGGCTGTCCCTGCGGGGGAGGCGGGGGGTACGCTCCCTGCGGGGGAGGCGGGGGGTACGCTCCCTGCGGGGGCTGCGCGGGTGACGGCTGCTGCTCCTGGCCCGTCGCGCCGCCCCTGCCGGGGTCGTACCCCGTCTGGTCCTGTGGGGGGTTGCCCTGTTGTTCGTCCAAGTCCACTCCTTAGCCGGTGGCCCCGTGTCCGCTTCTAAGATACCTGCGGGCCCTCTCGGACCCGCAGTAAATGATAGCCCTATTCCATTTCTACTGACAGGAGACAATTCACTCCCGTGGTGTCCAACGAGTCAGACGCCCCACCTGCGAACCGGGTTCTAGACCTCTATGTGCCTCCTGAGGGCCAGCGCGCTCCCGATGGCGCCCATGAATACGCCGATTATCACCAGCACGATGGAGAGAACGGCCATGAAGCCGCCGGCGACCAGGTTCACGTTCTCCGCCGCCGACTCGAGCTTCGATATGAACCAGGCGTTGACGAGCACGGCAACTATGATCCCGACCACCGCCCCGAAGAATCCTTCGATAACGCCCTCCATCATGAAAGGCCACCGGATGAACCAGTTCGTGGCCCCGACCAGCTTCATGATGCCGATTTCCTTGCGGCGGGAGTAAATGGCCATCCTTATCGTGATCGAAACCAGCGCCACGGCAACCAGCCCGAACGCCAGCACGATCACGAGCCCGAATTTCTGCACCGCGCCGGTTATCCGGAGCACTTTCTGCACCACGTCCCTGGGGTTCTTGATCTCCTTCTTTCCCGTGTCGTCAACGCTTACCTCCGGCCTGGTCTCTATCCTGCCGGCGACCACCACGTTGAACTTGGGGTCTTTCATCCTGACCTTGAACTCGGCGGGCAGCGGGTTTCCCTCGATCTCCTCCAGCAGCCGCTTCTCGTCCTTGTACATCTTCTTGAACTCTTCGAGCGCGTCTTCCTTGGAGATATACTTCACGCTCTTGACCTCAGACATCTTGCGGATGAAGTTCTCCATGCTGGCCCGCTCTTCGACCGTCACGTTCTCCTTGAGAAAGACCCTGATCTCGTCGACCCGCTCTTTCATGTTGGTGGCGAGGCCGTTCCCGGCGTGCACCGACATGCCTACGACACCCAGGATCAGCAGCGAGAGGCTGGTCACCATTATCGCCGCCGCGGTCAGGGCCATGTTGCGCCGCATCGAAGAGGCGGACTCCCTGAGGAAATACATGAAATTAACTGCCATAGCCGTAAACCCCCCTGGCCTGGTCACGGATCACGCGCCCGTCCCGGAGCTCGACAACGCGCTTCTTGAACGTGTTGACGATGTCCTGGTCGTGGGTCGCCATGATCACGGTCGTGCCAGTGTTGTTGATGCGCTCGAGGAGCTTCACGATGCCGATGGACATGGAAGGATCGAGGTTGCCGGTAGGCTCGTCGGCCAGCAGTATCGGCGGGCGGTTCACGAAGGCCCTGGCGATGGACACGCGCTGCTGTTCGCCGCCCGACATCTCGGCCGGGTAAGATTCCAGCTTGTGGCTCAATCCCACCAGCCGCAGGACCTCCGGCACGTACGACTCGATTATCCGCCGCGGCCTGCCGGTCACTTCGAGCGCGTAGGCCACGTTCTCGTAGACGGTCTTGTTCTCGAGCAGCTTGTAGTCCTGGAAGACGCAACCGACCTTCCTGCGCAGGTGGGGGATCTTCCACTTTTTTATCTCCGCCAGGTTCGTATCCGCGATGTACACCTGGCCGCTGGTAGGCTCCTCCTCCTTGAGCATCAACTTGATGAAGGTGGATTTGCCGGAACCGCTCGGCCCGACGAGGAAGACGAACTCCTTCTTCTCGATATCCACGGTCACGTCGTCCAGGGCGTATATGTTGCCCTGGTAGACCTTCGAAATCCTCCTGAACTTGATCACTTCATCAATCCCTTCGAGCCGGCGTCATCGAACAACGCAAAACAGGCCCTTTCCGTCCGGGGCTAAATATATTTAGCCTACTCGAAGAAAATCTCCTTCCTGCCCCTGGAGCGCAGGAACTCGAGCACGGCGTCCGGATCCCTGTTGGCTATCCTCTCTTCCGGGAAGCCGGCCTCGTCCACCAGCTCCAGCGCCTTCTCGAAGCGTCCCACCAGGGATGCGTCGTGCGCATCGCTGCCCACACAGATGCCGGCTCCGGCCTTCATCGCTTCCCTGATTACCGCGCGGCAGTTGTCGAGGCTTCCCTGGCGGACCACCGTGAAAGAGGAGTTGTTTATCTCCAGCAGCACGCCTTCTGACGCCGCCGCGCGCGCAACGGTTCCGTAATCGAGCGGGTACCATGGGTTCCCCGGGTGGACCAGGATGTCCACCTTCCCGCTGGCGACCGCGGCGACCACCGCCCTGGTGTTGTCCTCCACTCCCTCGCCTTCATAACCGGTGCGAGGATGTATCCCCGCGTGGACCACGTCCAGCACCGCCAGCGCCCTGTCGTGCACGTCCAGCGTCCCCTCTCTGTCGAGGATGTTGCACTCGGCGCTGCGGAGCACCCTGACGCCGGACAGCACCCTCGGCATGACCACGAGGTTGGTGAAATGGTAGATGTGCGCCCCGCCCGGCATCGCGGGACCGTGGTCGGTGATCCCTACCATCTCCACGCCCCGCCCGCGGGCCTCGGCGCAGATCTCTCTCACCGTCGAGAAGCCGTGCCCGCTGGACACGGTGTGCACGTGGAGGTCTGTCCTGATCCTGGGGGCCGTATCCCCGGCTTCCGGCGGTGGCGACTCAGGCACCCCCATCCCCTTTCTCCGGACCCGTTTCACCCTGTTGTTTCTTGCGCCAGCGCAGGCATTCTTGCATGAACTGGTCCAGTTCTCCGTCCATTACCGCTCGCACGTTGCCCGTCTCCATTCCCGTCCGGTGGTCTTTCACCATCTGGTACGGGGCGAAGACGTACGAGCGTATCTGGCTGCCCCACCCGATGTCCATCCGCTTTCCCCGCAGCGCCTCTATCTCCTTGACCTTCTCCCGCCGGGCGAGGTCGTACAAACGCGACTTGAGGATGTTCATCGCGGTGGCCCGGTTGCTGAACTGGGACCTCTCGTTCTGGCACTGGACCGTAATCCCGGTGGGAAGGTGGGTGATCCTCACCGCGGAATCGGTCACGTTCACGTGCTGGCCTCCGGCCCCGGACGAGCGGTAGGTGTCGATCCTGAGGTCCTTGGGGTCGAGCTCGATGTCGAACTCCTCCCCCACCTCGGGGATCACGTCGAGGGAGACGAAGGAAGTGTGCCGTCTCTTCGAATAGTCGTAAGGCGAGATCCTTACCAGCCTGTGAACGCCTTTCTCACATGAGAGGTAACCGTAAGCGTAGTCCCCCCGCACAGTGAACGTCGCGCTCTTGATGCCCGCGCCTTCACCGTGCTGGACGTCGTTCATGTCCACTTCGAAGTCGTTCGATTCCGCCCACCTCTCGTACATCCGCATCAGCATCTCAGCCCAATCCTGGGATTCCATCCCCCCGGCTCCGGCATGCAGCGACACGATGGCCGAGTTCCTGTCGAACTCGCCCTGGAGCAGCGTCGTCGATTCGATCCGCGAAAGCTCCTCCTCCACCTCCTCCAGGCCCGCGAGGATCTCCGCCTCGAAAGACGCGTCCCCCTCCTCGATGCCCAGGCGGTTCATCTCGTCCAGCTCTTCGATGCGCTCCATGATGCCGTCGTACATGGAGACGCGCTCCTCGTGGCGGGAGAGAAGCGCCATGGCCTTGCGCGCCTGGTCCTGGTCGTCCCAGAACCCCTCGGCGGACACCTTCTTGCGGAGCTCTTCGAGCTCGGAGCGCGAGAGTGCTACTTCAAAGATAACCGCCGATTTTCAGCAGGTCGCGGCGGTAGCCGTCAATCCGGTCCTTGAAGTCACTAACCATTTCGATTGCTCCTTTCGGGAAAGGTCAGGCCGCCCCGCAGCACTTCTTGTACTTCAGGCCGCTGCCGCAAGGGCAGGGGGCGTTCCTCGGCGTCTTGTCGGCCTGGCGCCGCCCGGCTGAGGCCGGCTCGTCGCTCGGGCCGCTTTCTATGTAGTTCACAGGGGCAGGCTCCCTCTCGGCCTCCACGAGCTGTGCGTGGAACACGTAGCGCGAGAACTCCTCTTTGATGGATTCGAGCATCGACAGGAACATCTCGTACGCCTCCGACTGGTACTCGATGAGGGGGTCGCGCCCGGCCATGCCCCGGAGGCCGATGCCCTCCTGGAGGTAGTCCAATTCGTAGAGGTGTTCCCGCCACTTGTTGTCCATCACGTCCAGCATGACCGTCCTCTCGAGCGAGCGCATCACTTCCCCGCCCATCTCGCTCTCCCGGTCGTCGTACGTCCTCTGCGCGTCGGAGAGGATTATCTCCCTGAGCTCCTCCTGGGTCAGGCCCTCCTTGTCCAGGGCGTCCAGGTCGACGCTCAAGGGGAAGACCTGCAGGATGTAGCTGGCCAGGCCCCCGAGGTCCCAGTCCTCGGGAAACGTCTGCGGGTTGGTGTAGGTCCTCAAGGCGGATTCCAGGGTGTCCTCGACCCACTGCCACGCCAGGTCTTTGAAGTCGTCTCCCGCGAGCAGCTTGTTGCGCTCCTCGTAAACGACCTCGCGCTGTTTGTTCATGACGTCGTCGTACTTGAGCAGGTTCTTGCGGACCTCGAAGTTCTGAGCCTCCACCTGCTTCTGCGCCGACTCGATGGCGCGCGACACCATCCTGTGCTCGATGGGAACGTCGTCCGGGAAGCGGAAACGCTCCATCAGCCCGCCGATGGCGGCGGACGCGAACCTCCTCATCAGGTCGTCCTCCAGCGACAGGTAGAACCGCGACACCCCGGGGTCCCCCTGGCGACCGGACCTGCCCCTCAACTGGTTGTCGATGCGCCGCGACTCGTGGCGCTCGGTGCCGATTATCTTCAGGCCCCCGGCGGGGACCACCCCCTCGCCCAGCTTTATGTCGGTGCCACGCCCTGCCATATTGGTCGCTATGGTTACCGCGCATTCCTCGCCGGCGAGGGCGATTATCTCCGCCTCCCGCTGGTGATGCTTGGCGTTGAGCACCTCGTGCTCGACCCCCCGGCGCTTGAGCATGCCGGAGAGCTTCTCGGACTTCTCGATAGAAACGGTCCCGACCAGCACCGGCTGACCCCTCTCGTAGCAGTCGATGATGTCGGCGACCACCGCCTCGTACTTGGCCTTCTCCGATTTGTATATCAGGTCCGGAAGGTCCTCGCGTACCATTGGCATGTTGGTCGGTATCTCGACCGTCTCCAGCTTGTAGGTGTGCTGGAACTCGTCCGCCTCGGTCGAAGCGGTACCGGTCATGCCCGCGAGCTTGTCGTACATCCTGAAGTAGTTCTGGAAGGTGATGGTGGCGAGAGTCTGGTTTTCTTCCCTGATCCGCACGCCCTCCTTGGCCTCGATGGCCTGGTGGATTCCGTCGGAATACCGGCGCCCGACCATAAGCCGGCCGGTGAACTCGTCGACTATTATTACCTCGCCGTCCTTGATGATGTAGTCAACTTCGTTCTTGAACAGCTCCCTGGCTTTCACCGCTGCGTCCAGGTGGTGGACCAGGTCGGCGTGCACGTTGTCGTAGAGGTTGTCCACGTTGAGAATCTGCTCGACCCGGGCGACCCCCTCCTCGGTCACCGCGACGGTCTTCGACTTCTCGTCGACCTCGTAGTCCACGTCCGGTTTCAGTTTCCTGGCGACCTGGGCGAACTGCCTGTACCACTTCACCGATTCGCTCGCCGCGCCGCTGATGATCAATGGCGTCCGGGCCTCGTCGATGAGGATGCTGTCCACCTCGTCGACTATCGCGAAGTTGTGCCCCCTCTGGACCTTGAACTGGAGGTCGGGGACCATGTTGTCTCGCAGGTAGTCGAAGCCGAATTCGTTGTTGGTGCCGTAGGTGACGTCCGCCGCGTAAGCGATGCGTCTTTCGGGGGGGTCCATCTGCGCCTGGATGAGGCCCACTTCCATTCCCAGGAAGCTGTAGACCGTGCCCATCCACTCGCTGTCCCTGCGCGCCAGGTAGTCGTTGACCGTAACGACGTGGATCCCTTCACCCGCGAGGTGGTTCAGGTACACCGGCAGGGTGGCGACGAGGGTCTTTCCTTCGCCGGTCTTCATCTCCGCTATCCGGCCCTGGTGGAGCACCACGCCACCCATGATCTGCACGTCGAAGTGGCGTTCTCCCAGCTTCCTGCGGGCCGCCTCGCGGGTCACCGCGAACGCTTCCGGAAGCAGATCGTCAAGGCTCTCGCCCCGCTGGTAACGTGCCTTGAACTCCGGGGTCTTAGCCGCCAGGTCCCCGTCGGAGAGGTTCTCGATATCCGGTTCCAGCTCGTTGACCAGTGCGACTATGGCCTCGAGTTCTTTAACCTTCCTCGTCTCTCCAAAACGGAGAGCTTTCTGAACTCCCTTCAGCACTGGTTGAGTACTCCCTTGGCGTCCTCGTCAGTACCCGGGCGATGGCCCGAAGCACCTTGCTGTCGTACTTTATGCCGCGCTCCAGGTTCATCTCCGTGAGCGCGTCGTTCGCCGAAAGCGGCTCCCGGATATCGTTGCCCTGCACCAGGCCCTCGAAGTCATCGACGGCCCTCAGGATACCGGCGCCGGCGCTGACCGCCCGACGCTTGTCCACGTCGCTGACCCTGTCCCGCAGACCTTCACGCCCGCCGAGTATCTCCGCGGCGACCTCCAGGTACGGCACCTTGCCGACTATGTCCACACCGCCGGCTATCACGCCTTCGACCTCGGTGAGCTGCCTCTGGTCGGGCCCGTGTATGCCCTGGCGCGTCACCGCGCCGATGTCGTGGAGGTAGGCGGCGTACTCCACCTGCTGCGAGTCTTCGGGCGACAGGCCCAGTTCCCGCGCGACCCCGACCGCCAGATCAGCCACCCGGTCGGCGTGTCCACGCGGCAGCATGCCCGTCTCTTCAGGGATCACCGAAAGCACCCTGATTGTCTCCAGGAGGTACTGGTCCGTCGCCGCCACCCTGTTGTAGGCGTACATGAACACCAGCAGGAACGGCAGGGCCACCAGCGTGGACCAGATGCCGATCCCCACGAAAACCAGCCCCATTGCCCCGCCGGTGAAGGCGAGTATGCCGTACGCCAGCCAGGACTTGCGCATCACGCTCTGGAAATAGACCCCCGGCGGAAACTCCCCGTCTGACGACAGGACGTACGACACCCTCGCCAGGTAGACGAAGTAGAGCACAAGGGCGCCCAGGGCGGCCGCCGCCAGCACGGCGGGGGTGTAGTGACCCAGCAGTTCCGGCCTCTTGGGGAGGAACTTCACCATCAGGTAAAAGACCAGGGCCGCCAGCCCGACGCCGCTGAAATCCATCAGGAGGCCGAGCACGTCGTCCCTGGTGATCTTCCTGGTCAGCCGCGTCATCAGCACCACCACGGTGCCGAGGAGGAACAGCCATATCACCTGGACGGCCGCGGCGCCGGTTATCTTCGCGTAAGGCGCCGACGGCAGGTTCACGGGAAGCGCGATCAGGGCGGCCAGCAGCGGCGCCACCCCCAGGCTCACTTTTCCCCCGCCACGGAGCTTGAGGTCGAACATCGAGGCGAGGACGAAAACCGCCAGCAGGAACACGAAATCGCTGTAATCTATAGCCCCGAGGCGCGTCCAAACGAGCGTGAGTACCAGCGTAACCACCGCCGCGACCGCGATCAGGATGCTCGCCAGAGGTAAGCCCCCGCCCGTCGCGCGCCTCTGCCGCATCTTTCGCTCCGGCTGCCTGCGCCGATCCGCCCGTGCGGACCCGGCGAGGCCGCCCTCTTCGTCATCCCCGGACAGATCCGCTGTTGCCCCGGCATGCACCGGCTCGGGAAGGTCGGGGCCATCCTCTTCCTCCCTGCGCCGGCGCGCACGCGCCTCCCCGGCGGGAGTGCCGCGCGCCTCCGGCCTCTCGACGCCGGGGACCGGCGGGGGGATGGCCGCGGAAGGGCCGCGAACGGTCCTCTCGGCCACCTCGTCGTACTCCTCCTCACCGAACTCGATGTCGTCGAACCCTTCAACGAGGTCCGCGCCGTCGAAAACGGAGCTATGAGGCTTCCGTGCCCGGTCCTTCTTCTGTTTTCTTTTTTCGGGAGCCCGGCCTCTTCTTCGGCTGCCGGGCCTTTCGTCTGGCGCCACCGTCCGCCCTTTCCCAGTCTCTTATGTCCTTCTCGATATCACCACGCACGCTGTCGTAGGCGATGCCCTCGGCCGGCGTGGCCCCCGCCGGGGGACTGTCCTGGCCGGACGAAGCCGGCGCCCCCTCTTTGAGCGTCGGCTGCTCCGGCACGGTGACCGGCATGGACATCTGATCCTCGTCGACCTTCCTTGCCGGCATCCTCACCCTGTCCTTCAACGCGCCTGTCCACTGCCCCTGGCGGACCATAGCCCTGACGAAGGCGTCGACTACCGCCGGGTCGAACTGGATGCCTTTCACCCGCACTACCTCCGAAACCGCCCCGTGCGCGTTCAGCGGCTCCCTGAACGGGACGGGCCTCTGCATGGCGTCGTAGGCGTCCGCCACGGCGAGTATCCTGGCGCCCAGCGGGACCGTCTCACCGGTCAGGCCGTCCGGGTACCCGCTGCCGTCGGCCATTTCGTGGTGGTGCCGTATCGTCGTAGCCACTGGAGAGAACGATTCCTCCCGCGAGACGATGTTCGCGCCGATCAGCGGGTGCTTCTTGATCTCCTCGTACTCTTCCGGCGTCAACGGGCCGGGCTTCTCCACCACGGCGGGTTCCAGGGCGAGCTTGCCAATGTCGTGCAACAGGGCGGCCTGTCTCAGGAAGTGGACCTCCTCCTCCGACAGCTCCATCTCCTCGGCGATCGCCACGGCCGTCTCGGCTACGCCGACGGCGTGCCCTTCCATGAACATGCTCCCGCCCTCGACCGCCTCCATGATCGCCAGAGTGGTGTCGTCGCATACGTCACGCATTGTGGCGTATCTCGTGTAGACCACCCGGATGGCCAGGAGGGGCGCGAAGACAAGCACCACGGAAGGGAACTCCAGCTTCACGTACATGACCGCGGCCAGGAAGCCGACCGCCGAGTAGAAGGCGTAGCCCGGCAGCTTCGGCAGCAGGCGGCGCGCCCAGAACCGCAGCATCCGCTCGCCGGAGGGCGCGAGCACCGGCATGACCAGGAGCGTATTACACACGAAGAAGACCAGCGTGGCGAGTATCCATGGGAGCACCAGCCCCCCACCGTTCTTCAGACCGGCATCCAGTATGCCTCCGCCGGTGTGCTTGAAGACGAACGCCGCAGCACCGGCGGCGAAGACGAGCTGCGCGGCGTTGAAAGCCATTCGCTTCCAGCCCTGCGGCATCCTCTCCATGAAGAAGATCGGCAGCCCGAACGCGGCCACGACCGCGGTGCCGAGCGGCCCGGACGCCATCATCGCCATCACCAGCGGCACCAGCGCGATAGACAGCCGCCCCGCCGGCCTCATGGGCAGCGCGAACAGCTCGGAGGCCAGGAACATCAGGCCGAAGAGAACCACCGCGAACCAGTTCTCCTTCTTCGCGGTGAAGCCCAGCAACACCAGGAGGGCGACGGCCAGCACCAGCGATACCGCCAGGACGTTGTCCACCCTGTTCATATGCCTCGGGGTCCGCGTATCCGCCGGTCCGGCGGGGGCGGCACGGCGGGCACGCCTGCCCTTCGGCGGATCCTCGAAGAGGGAGCCGTCCAGCTGTAGGTCGGAGCGTTTTACCATCTTATTCCAGCGCCTCCAGCCAGGAACGTCTCCGCTATGTACCTCAGGACTTTTTTAGAGAAGTCGATCAGACCGGCCATGGCCGGTCACCTCCCGGGGCGGAGTCAGTCGATGACGCCGTAGTCGATCAAGCCGTAGTTGCCGTCCATACGCCTGTAAACGATGTTGGTGTTGTCGGTATCGGAGTCGGTGAACACGAAGAAGTCGTGGCCCAGGGTCTCCATCTGCAGAACGGCTTCCTCCGGGGCCATGGGCTTCCGAGGGATCGCCTTGGTCTTCACGATAGAGGGAGCCGTATCCTCCGCGGGAGCCTCCTCGACGGCAACGGTCTTCAGCGGGCTGGGATGGGACTGGGTGCGGTCTATCTTCTTCCCGTGATGCTTGATCAGCTGACGCTCGACCCTGGAAACGGCGTGGTCGATGGCAACGTACATGTCACGGTCACGGCCGACCCCGCGCAGGGTCGCCCTGCTGGCGAAGATGTTGATCTCCGCGATCTGGTTCTTCTGGATGCTGGGGTTCTTCTCCACCAGCAGCGTGACCTCTATCTCGTGGACGTCGAGGCCGAACTTCTTGATCTTCGAAGCCTTCTCGAGCGCGTGCTCGCGCAGAGCATCTGTCAGCTCGATGTTCTTGCCCTTGACGACTATCTGCAACGGCACCTCCATGCCCTGGCCCGCGGCCCGGCTATAACGATTAAGATTACAACCCCACCTTGAGCACTGTGGCCGAATGGGGTTGCAGTATCAAATATTCGACGCTGTCAGCTTTGCCTGGTGACGTTGGTCGCTTTCGGCCCGCGGTCACCGTCTTCCACTTCGAACTGGACGGCTTCGCCCTCGTTCAAGGTCCGGTACCCGTCGGCGCTGATATCGGAGAAATGGACGAACACGTCATCCCCGCTCTCACGCTCGATAAAGCCGAAACCCTTCTCGGGATTGAACCACTTGACAACACCTGATTCCAACGCATCCCCCAGTCTCAAACTGCTTTGTCGTAATTTACCACAGGCGGTATGGAGTGTCCAACAGAAGGGGAGCGCGATACGGCGGCGGGGCGCTGTTGATTCCGGGACGCCTGTCGCAGGCGGCCATGAAAGAGAGAGCGAGCCCCGCTGACCTGGTCTTTGGCCCCACACTCGCCTGCTGAGAGTTTGCAGCACGCGTCTTCATCGACACGGCCACGCCGCCTTCTCCCCGATTGTTCGAGGGCAGGACTTACCCCTAAGCCGCACCATGCTCAGCAACCATTAGTTACCTTACGTGGGTCGTTTCGCCTGCGACTGGCATCGACTTTCAACCACAGACCGGGACCCGCTCAAAAGTCATCTGACTGCAACAGCCGCCGTGGTTCGATGTTATCCGTGGTGCGAGATGGAATCAAGCGGTGCCGGGACGCTTACTGCAGCTTGTCCGAGAAGATACGGCCGATGAGCTTCTTGGCGACATCATCCCCGGTCACATTGTAGTTTGCCGACTCGATCGCCTTTTTGACCTTGTCGACCCTGTCCTTCCTGACGTCGGGCATGGAGTCTATCCGGCCCACCAGGCGGCGCACTTCTTCCCTGTCCTCCTGGGTGAGCTCCAGCGACTCCTGGTCCTCGCCCATCTTGCTGCTCTTCTTCAGCAGGTCGAGCGTATTCTGTATCTCACGGTCCGAAAGCTGCATTCAGGTTCACCCGTGTTCTCTGTTTCCCTTAATAGAATGATATCCCTTCAGTCACCACATATGTATCGTCAGCAAGCTTGCGAATCTGAACCCTCCGGCCGATCGTCACTTCATGCGCGGCGGCCTCGCGGCGCCGGGGCGGCTCCCCGGGACCCGGAAAGTAGCCTTATCGGGTGAATCCGGAGCACCGCGGCGCCCTCTTGAGGGCCTTTACCAGCCTTAAGGGTGATTTTTCAGCCGGCGCGGGCGCAGACGCTGATGCGCACCGAACAGGCCCCGTTCTCCAGCAGCACCCTCGCGCATTCCCGCGCGGTGGCGCCGGTCGTGAGAACGTCGTCCACCAGGAGTATCCTGCCCGCAGGCATCGCCCTTCGCCGCGCTCCGAACGCGCCGTCCACGTTCCGTCGCCTTTCATGGGCGTTCAGAGAGCCCTGGTCGGAGACTTCCCGGACTATCTTGAGGGCATTGCTCACGGGACGGCCCAGCAGCCCTCCGAGTTCCCCGGCCAGCAGCCCGGCTGGATTGTAACCCCTCTTCCTGAGTTTTGCCGCCGTCGAGGGGACGAAGCATATGACATCGGGGCGGAGGTATTCCGGGTCGTTGCCCCCGGAGACGGCCATCAGGGCGGCGAGCGGGGAGGCCAGACGCTTCTGTCCGTCTTTGAACGCCAGGACCATGTCCCGGAGCGGGCCATCGTACTCGCCGGCGGCGCGCCACGCGTCCCGCGGGACGCGCCCAGGGTCTCTCCCGGCGCCGCGTCCGGGCGCGTGCGCCGCGGCGGCGAGCTCCCTGAAACACGCTGTGCACACCGGCAGCACGAAATCCGTTCCGCACACGACACACTCGGAGGGATACAGGATGTCTATCAGATGATCTCGCACCCGCGCTCGTATCACGAGCGCGCCCGGTCCAAAACAAGCATAGCAAGCATTATGATACCACGCGGCGGGACGTCCGTCAGGCGAACGCTTTCAGGCTGTCGCCGTACGGCGGCCGGAGGATTCCGCGGTCGGTCACGATGCCGTCGATGTACCCGGCGGGAGTCACATCGAACGCGGGGTTATAGACGTGAACGCCGTCCGGGGCCACCGGACGGCCCGCGAACGCCCGCACCTCGTCGGGGTCGCGCTCCTCGACGATTATCTCGCGCCCGGTGGGGATGGACGCGTCCACCGTGGAGCCCGGCGCCGCGATGTAGAACGGGATGCCGTGCGCGCGGGCCAGCACGGCGAGGCCGTAGGTGCCCACCTTATTGGCGCTGTCCCCGTTCGCGGCTATCCTGTCGGCGCCGGTCATCACCAGGTCGACCTTGCCCTGTCCCATTACCATCCCGGCCATGCTGTCGGTGATAAGGGTGTGAGGAACGCCAGCGCGGGCCAGCTCCCACGTGGTGAGCCTGGCTCCCTGGAGCAGGGGCCTGGTCTCGTCCACGAACACGTGGATCTCCTTCCCGCACCGGTACGCCTCGATAAGCACGCCGAGCGCCGTGCCGAAGCGCAGGGCTGCCAGCGGTCCGGAGTTGCAGTGGGTGAGCACGCTCGAGCCCTCGAAAACAAGCTCCTGCCCGGCCTCCACCAGGGCCCGGTCGGTCTCGATGACCTCCAGGGCCACGGAGTCCGCGGTGCGCAGCAGAGAAGCGAGCAACGCATCCGGATCGTCACTCCCGGCGTCGATGGCCCGGGTCATCTTCTCCAGAGCCCAGAACAGGTTCCGGGCGGTGGGACGTGTCGCCCCTATGGAAGATACGGCCGCGCGAGAGGCTTCCACGATAGATTCCACCGATCGCCCCGCGCCCAGGGCGGCAAGCAGTACCCCGTAAGCCCCGGCGATGCCAATCGCGGGAGCGCCTCGCACAGCCAGGCGCCTGATGGCGTCCTCCACCTGCGCGCAGGTCTCCAGGCGCAGGGTGACGTTTTCCCGGGGCAGGCGCGTCTGGTCGAGGATGTGCAGCAGCCCGCCCTCGAAGTGGACGGTGTCGCCGTCCCGGGGAGTAAGTCCGCCCGGCCTCCCGCTCTCAAGAGACACCGGAGCCCTCCAGTATGAATATCACCCGCGCCGCGGCCTCCAGCGCCTCGGCGGTATCGATGGCGTCGGGGAGATCGGCCCCCCGCACCACGGCCCCCTGGCCTTCGATCAGTGCGATCCTGCAGGCGCGCATGACCTCGGCGACGGCTCCGGCGAGCCCGGCGGTACCCGGACGATAGAAGGGAACGAAGGAGACGCCTCCGAGCTCCCGCAGCAACTCCGCGCGCCTGTCCAGCATTTTCCTGCCGCCGTGCGCCAGCGCAGTGGTGTAAGGGGAACACACCCTGATGACCGCGCCGGCCTCGGGCTGGGCGACGAGCACCGCGCGAATAATCCCGCTGTCGAGCCCCGGCTCGCGGCCGTTTTCCGGGGGCGCCGCCGTGTTCAAGACCAGAAGGTCCTCCGGGCGCATGAACCCCATGCGGGTGCCCGCCGCCGTCAGCACTATGCTGCCGTCCGGAAGCCTCGACCCGGCGGCGCCGAGGGCGCCGGTGGCCAGGCCTCCCTCGTACATGCGCCTGCCCGACGAGATGAACTCGTCTATCTCTTGGGGCTTGATCTTTGCCATCGGGTCAGGTCCCCAGGGTCCAACTCCTCAGGTACTGCTCCTGCTCCTCGGTGAGCGAGTCGATCTTCACGCCCATGGTCTCCAGTTTCAACCGGGCGATCTCGGCGTCGATCTCGTGGGGGACGTCGTAGACCTTCTTCTCGAGCCGACCCGCGTTGGCGAACACGTACTCAGCCATCAGGGCCTGGTTGGCGAAGCTCATGTCCATCACACTCGCCGGGTGGCCCTCCGCCGCGGACAGGTTCACCAGCCTCCCTTCGGCCAGCAGGTATATCCGGCGGCCGTCGCCCATGGCGAACTCCTCTACGAACCGGCGGACCGTCCGCCTGGAATCGGCCCCCGCCTCCAGGGCCGGGATGTCTATCTCCACGTCGAAATGGCCGGAATTACACACCACCGCGCGGTCTTTCATCACCTCGAAGTGCTCCCCCCTGATTACGTGGGCGTCGCCGGTCGCGGTAACGAAAATATCCCCGCGGGCGGCGGCGTCCATCGACGTGGTGACGGTGAAGCCGTCCATCGTCGCCTGCAGGGCGCGCAGCGGGTCGACCTCGACCACCACCACGTGCGAACCCATCCCCTGTGCGCGCGCGGCGATGCCCCTGCCGCACCAGCCGTAGCCGAACACAACGAAGACCTTGCCGGCGAGCAGGAGATTGGTGGCGCGGATGATGCCGTCGATGGTGGATTGCCCGGTCCCGTAACGGTTGTCGAAGAAGTGCTTGGTATCGGCGTTGTTAACCGCCACCACCGGGAAGAGCAGGACACCGTTCTCCTCCATGCTCTTGAGCCTTATGACCCCGGTGGTCGTCTCCTCGGTCCCGGCGATGACCCCGGACGCCTGCTCCTTGTACGTCGTATGGAGGGTGGTTACCAGGTCGGCGCCGTCGTCCATGGTTATGTCGGGCTTGCGGTCGAGCACGCTGTGGACGTGCCTGTAGTAGGTGTCGTTGTCCTCGCCCTTGATGGCGAAGGTACTGATGCCGTACTCCGAGACCAGGGCCGCAGCCACGTCGTCCTGGGTGCTCAGGGGGTTGCTCGCGCAGAGATAGGCGTCCGCGCCACCGGCCTTCAAGGCCAGCATCAGGTTGGCGGTCTCGGTAGTGACGTGCAGGCAGGCGCCGATGGTCGTTCCCTGGAGAGGCTTCTCCTTCTCGAACCGCCTGCGGATGCTCTCCAGGACCTTCATCTCCTGCCCCGCCCACTCTATCCTCGCTTTTCCTTCCTGCGCGAGGTCGAGGTCCTTGACGTCGTATTCCATGGAATGGCACTCCTTTCGGCTCGGGGAGTCCGCCCCCGGCGCACCAACAAACAGTATGCTAGCCTATCACATCGCCGCCATGGCGATTCCATCCAGAAAGCCCTCGAGTTTCGCCACCTCTCCACGGACGTTGGCGAGCAGTGAGGACACGTCCTCGCCCCCGGAGCGTACGGGCAGGATCATGTTCGAAATACAGCAGATCGCCCCCAGCTCCATCCCCAGGTACCTGGCCACAATCGCCTCCGGCGCCGTGGACATGCCCACCATGTCGGCTCCGGCGATACGCAGCAGGCTCGATTCCGCCTCTGTCTCGAAGCTGGGGCCGGTCATGTAGGCGTATGCCCCGGTCTCGCACCTGGCGTCGGGCGGGACCGAGGCCCTTATGACCTCCTGCAGCCGCTCGGGATAGAAATCGGCGGCGATGATGTGCCTGTCGCGCTCCGCGCTCCGGGGGAGGCCTATCAGGGGGTTGTCGCCCCAGACGGCTATGTGGTCTCTCACGACGATGAGGTCGCCGCACCTGTACGCCGGGTTCAGCCCCCCCGCCGCCGCTGTCAGCACCACCGTGCCGATCCCGAGGGCGGCGAAGGTCCATATCGGGAAAGTGGTTTCCAGAGAGCTCAAGCCCTCGTAGCGGTGATAACGTCCGTACTGAACGGCCAACGGCCCGGCGTCCGTCTCCACGAGCTCGATCGCGCCCTCGTGCCCCGGTGCGGTAGCGGCCGTGAAGCCGGGGATTTCGGCGAAAGAGACCCGCGCGGCCTTGCGGGACCCCCCGGTCAGTCCGTCCCACCCGGTGCCCAGGACCACCGCCGCCGCCGGACGCGCCCCCCCGAGCCGGCTCTCCAGGAAGGCCGCTGCTTCGGCCGCCCGCTCTTCGATCTCCTGAGGTGTAAACACCGGGAATTCCTTTCGACCGGGGCGGGCCGGACCGTAACGCCCGGATTCACTCCGCCAGGCGTTTCTTAAGGTCCTCGATGCGCGTCACCGGCGTCGGGTCCTGCCCCAACGCAAGGGCCAGGTACACGCTCGCGAAATCCCCGAAATACACGAGGTCGAGGAACCTCTCGACGACGTTCGACCCCCTGGCGCAAACACGGGTGACGTGACCTACTGAGCCGCCGAGGAGGTCCAGCGTAATCTTCACGCGCTTTTCCGTGCGGGGGTGCAGGGCCGGCTCCCCCAGGACCACGATATGGCAGCGCCTGCAGACGTCTTCCAGGTTCTGCCAGCCCACGGTCTCGTTATGGTTGAGCTCGGGGAAGTAGTTGCAGAACGAGGGAACCTTGGCCATCTCGTTGAACTGCGCCTTCCACCGGGACGCCGCGACGGCCAGGTACCCCTCCGCGCCGTACACGACCGGCATGAAACCCACCAGGTCCCGGGCGAGACGCTTGGCGGGGTTCGACTCGAGCTCAGCCTCCGGCCCGTACTCCGCGCGCCTGTGCTCGAGCATCTCGACCGACGACTCCAGCTCCGAGATCGCCCCCTCGATCATTCCCATGCGCTCCAGCGCGCACAGCAGGGGGACGAACAGGTAGCCCAGAGAAGCCCGGGGCTGCAGCCCGCCGGGTATCTCGAACAGCGGGAGCCCCCTGTCGCGGGCGGTCGAGGCCAGCTTACCGCCGCTGGATACGGCGATGACACGCGCCCCTCTCTCGAGCGCCTGATCGAGGCAATCGAGAGTCTCCTCGGTGTTGCCGGAGTAGGATACCGCGAAGACCAGGCTGTCGGCCCCCACGAACGGGGGCAGGCTGTACCCTTTGACCGTGGCAACGGGCACCGTCAGGCCTTTCTCCGCCGACAGGGCGGCCAGCACGTCACCCGATATCCCCGAGCCCCCCATCCCCAGCACGGCGATGTTGACCGGGGCGGCGGCAGGCGGTAAATCCGGTCCCGAGGTACCGGTCCCCAGGGCGTCACGCACCTGCGAGGGGAACTTCTCGAGAACTCCGAGCATGTCGGACAGGTCGACCGTCGCCATCTCCGCCATGTCGTCGAGGCTGATCTTTTCTTCCACGTCGTCTCCGATCGTCAGGGAGCCACCGTGTCGATCAGCTCGACGCCGTCGGCCACCAGCTTCTCGACATCCTCCTCGGACCGGGCTTCCGCGTACACCCGGACAACCGGCTCCGTTCCCGACACCCGCAGCATGACCCAGGAACCGTCCGACCTGTGGAACTTGAAACCGTCCACGGTCTCGACCTCGACGACTTCGAGGCCGCCGATGGCGTCCGGCTTGATGTCGCGCAGGTTGACCAGCAAAGCCTCCTTGTGGGCCTGCGTCAGCTCGATGTCCCTTCGCAGGAACACGAACCTGCGGCCCAGGTCATCCATCAGCTCGTCGATGAGCTGCCCCAGGGTCTTGCCGTGGGTGGCCATTATCTCGATCAGCATGAGACCTACCAGTATGCCGTCCCGCTCGGGGATGTAGTTCTTCATCCCCGTGCCGCCGCTCTCCTCCCCGCCAACCAGGATGTCCTCGGCAAGCATGAGGTCCGCGATATACTTGAACCCTACCGGCACTATGTACAGCTTACGGCCGTACTTCTCGCAGAGCATGTCGATCATGCCGGTCGTGGAAACCGTTTTCACGACGTCCCCGGTCCACTTCCTGACCTCGACGAGATGCTTGAGAAGCAGCGCCAGCACCATGTGGCTGCTGATGAACCTTCCCGTAGCGTCGATCGCGGTCACCCTGTCAGCGTCTCCGTCCACGGCGATCCCGACGCTGTAGCCGCCTCCGGTCACCGCCTCGCGCAGGTCGTTCAGGTTCGCGCCGATCGGCTCCGGCAGGAGCCCGGGGAAGAGAGGGTTGTGCACGTTATGGATCTCGGCGCACTCCATCCCCAGTCGCGAAAGGGCCTTCGGGAGCAGCCCCTGCCCTGCCCCCCACATTGGATCGAACATGACCCTGACCCCTTCGGCGGGAAAGACGTCCCTGTCGACCATCGACACCACCCTGTCGATATAGGCGGGGACAGGGTCGAAGTACTCGATCCTGCCCGGCTCGAGGACGTCCTCGAAGAGCACGTCAGGCCGCGGAGGCGGGTCCTTCTCCACCACGCGGAGGCGGGCCTCGATCTCGCCGGTGATGGAGGTGGTGGCCGAACCTCCGTAAGGGGCTTTGAACTTGATGCCGTCGAACCTGGGGGGATTATGGCTGGCGGTAATCATTATCGCGCCGTCGGCGCCCGTCTCCTTCGTAGCAAGAGAGATCGAAGGCGTGCTGGCGAAACGCTCCGAGACCAGGACGCTCACCCCCTCCTCCCTGGCGGCTATCGCGCACAACTCGGCCGTGCGGTCCGAACCGAACCGTGTGTCGTAGCCGATGAGCATCCTCGGGGTCTTTCCCGGGGCACCGTCGCGTACGTATCTGGCGATGGCCGTCGCGACCACCCAGACGTTGTCGTAGGTGAAATCGTCACCTATGACCCCGCGCCATCCATCAGTACCGAACTTGATCATGTCACCGCCCGTTGCCCTGGGCGGCCTCCGGGCCGCCTGCCGATACTACCCGCTCCAACCGCAGCCGAAGCGCTCCCGGCCGCCCCGCCGGCTCCTCGCGGGACGCGGGCCGCCCCTTTGTGCGAGGCGGACTCACCGGCCACCCGGAAGCCCGCCGGAACGTCTCACACTATCTCGCGCCAGTAGTCGAGCAGGTCTTCGAGGGTTTTCTCGAGGGGGATCTCCGGCGCCCACCCTGTCAGCTCGCAGAACCTGGTGTTGTCCGCGAGCAGTATCTCGACATCGGAGGGCCTCATCCTCTCGGGGTCCTGCCTGACCTCGATCTCGATATCGCTGAAAGACAGAAGCATGTCGAGCATCTTCCTGATCGTGACGTCCCTGCCGGAACCGAGGTTGTACACCTCCCCGGGCGCGCCCTTCTCGAGCGCCAGCCAGTAGCCCTTGACTATGTCCCGGACGTCGGTGAAGTCCCTGCGGGCCTCGAGATTGCCCACCTTGATGACGGGCTCGCCCTTCCCCTTCTCGATGGTGGCGATCTGCCTGGAGAAGTTCGAGGAGACGAAGACGTCGCCACGCCTCGGCCCGGTGTGGTTGAAGGCCCGGGTGCGGACGGTGTAGAGGCCGTAGCTCTGGTGGTACTGGTAACCGAGCAGGTCCTGGCCCACCTTGCTGACTCCGTAAGGGCTCAGGGGCCTCAGCGGGTTCGATTCCTTGATGGGCACCTCGTCCTCGTAGACCATCCCGTACTCTTCGCTGGAGCCCGCGAGCTGGATTCTGGTGTCCTCGAGCCCCAGTTCGCGCATTGCCTCGAACAGGTTGATCTCTCCCACCATGTTGGTGCACACCGTCTCCACGGGAGCCTTCCACGAAGTCGGAACGAAGCTCTGCGCAGCGAGGTGGAAGATGTAATCGGGGCGGACGTCAGACAGGCAATGCCTCACGGCGACCGGGTCTTTCAGGTCGCAGTCGAAAAGGGATATGTCATCGACTATCCCGTTGACGTTGTCCATGCGGCTGCGCCACCGCGCCGTGCCGAAGACCTCCACGTCGCCTCGGGCAAGGCAGAACTCGGCCAGGTGACTGCCGGCAAACCCTGTGATCCCTGTGATAAGTACCCTCAATACACACCTCCGCGAAACGCCCGGCCCCACAACGAGAGCCGGTTCTCCGTGTAACAAAACAAACGCGGCGCCGGGCGCCGGTATTTCTTTTTAGAACTTTATCCTGCCGGCCTCGATCCTGGTCGAAGGCCAGACCCGAATCCCATTGCGGAACTCGTTGTCATCGCCAGAGACGATATTATCACCCAAGACCGAACCGTCCGCAACATGACACCCGGCGCCGAGGACGGCCCCTTTCCCCACGATGCTCTCCTCCACAACCGACCTCTCCCCGAGCACGGCTCCATCGAGCACCACGGAAGCCTCGACCCGCGCCCCGGCCTGCACGGTGACGCCGTCGCCGATGCTGCTGAGCGGCATGATCCTGGCGCCGGGGCCTACCGTCACCCCATCGCCGATCAGCGCCGGGCCCTGCAGGTGCGCCGAGTCGTCGATGCTCGCGCCCTCCCCGACCGTTACTCCGCCCTCTCCACTGCGACCCCGCATCGGGACCTCGATCTCACCACCGAGGATGTCGTGATGCGCCGCGAGGTACTTCTCCGGGGTCCCCAGGTCAAGCCAGTAGCAATCGGACGGGAAGCCGTAGAGCCTCTCGCCCTGTTCGAGCAGGTCGGGGAAGAGCTGACGCTCGAAGGAGTATTTCTCCCCGGGAGGAACCTGGTCGAGGACCCTCGGGTCCAGCACGTACGTGCCGGCGTTAATCATGTTGGTCACGACCTGGTCCCAAGAAGGCTTCTCGAGAAACTCCTCGATGCGCCCGTCGTCGTCCAGGGGCACGAGTCCGTAGGCCGTAGGGTCCTCGACCGGAGTCAGCGTTATGGTCACCGCCGCGCCTTTGTCTTCGTGGTAGTCGAGGAGCGCACGGATGTCCAGGTCGGTCAGGATATCGCCGTTGCACACGATAACCGGCCCGGACCCCAGGTGATCCGCAACGTTCTTGATGGCGCCGCAGGTCCCCAGCGGCTCGTCCTCGGTGACGTGGATGAGCTTCATGCCCAGTCTCGAGCCGTCGCCGAAGTATTCGTCGAAAACCGCGGGAAGATAGCCGGTGGACAGCACGACCTCTTCGATGCCGTACTGCTTGAGGTGAAGCAGCTCGATCTCCAGGAACGGAACGTTCACCAGGGGCAGCATCGGCTTGGGAGTTGTCAGCGTCAATGGCCTCAACCGCGTGCCGAAGCCGCCTACGAGCATCGCCGCTTTCAACTCTCTCCCCCGCCCATCAGGTGCTCCCTCCAGTAGTCAAGGGTGTCACGGAGGGTCGCCTCGATGTCTATCAGCGGCTCCCAGCCGGTCTCCCGCCTGAGCTTGCCGTTATCGCCCAGCAGCAGGGGTATGTCACTGGGGCGCTGCCTCATCGGGTCGCGTTCCACCTCGATCACGGCGGCGCTCAACCCCAGGAGCATCTCCAATATGTCTTCAATGGATCTGGCGCTGCCGCTGCAAACGTTGTAGCTGGACCCGGCCACACCCCGCTCCATGATCATCCGGTACGCCCTCACGGTGTCCCGCACATCCATGAAATCGCGCCGGGCCTCGAGGTTTCCCACCTTGATAAAAGGCTCGCACAGGCCCGCCTCTATCTGGGCGATCTGCCGCGCAAAGGAGGAAATCACGAAATCGGAAGATTGTCCCGGGCCCGCCTGGTTGAAGCCCCTGGTGACCAGCACCCGCCAGGAGAAGGCCTGGAAGTACATCAGGCCGAGTGTCTCCTGGGCCACCTTGCTCACCGCGTAATGGCTGCAGGGGCTGAAGGGCAGGTCCTCGGTCATGGGCATGTCCGAAGGCTGTACCTTGCCGTACTCTTCGCTCGAGCAGGCTATGTGCACACTGGCCTCCAGGCCGGCGCGCCTGATGGCCTCCATCAGGTTGACCTGTCCCAGAACGTTGACCCGGTAAGTGCTCCAGGGGTCTTCCCAGGACTTCGCCACCGAAGGCATGGCCGCCAGGTGGAACACCGCGTCCGGCCTCGTCCGTTCCACGAGGTCCTTCACCAGCTCGTAGTCGGTAAGGTCCAGAACGTGATAGTCGAGTCGGCCGGTTTTTATCCGCGGCCTCGGCTGCAGCCCGACGCCGGTAATTTCACATGTCAGCTCGCCCGCGAGTTCCGCTACGAGGTGGGACGCGACGAAGCCGTCCGCCCCTGTTATCAAGACTCGCTCCATTACTGCCTCCCGGGCATGATAACCCTGGCCGCCCCCCCGAGGGCTTCCCGGATCCTGTACAAGGCGTTGAGCCCCATTATCAGGGCGACGCGCACGACTATGCCCGCGGTCACCAGAACGTTCACCGGCCTCCGGGCAGGGCCGTCGTAGGTCTTACGATGGAAGCGTAACATACTGGCGTGATGGTGGAACACCATGCGCGCGGGCACCGCGCGGCTGCTCATGCCGACGTGGTGGCAGACCTCCCCGTCCGGCAGGTAGACCACGCTGCGGCCGGCCCGCCACATCCTCCAGCAGAGGTCGACGTCCTCCACGTACATGAAATAGCCCTCGTCGAAGCCCCCTATCTCGTCAAACGCCTCCCGGCGTATGGCCATGAACGCCCCCGAGACCCACGGCACCTCGCACTCCTCCGCGTGGTCCCAGGCCATCTTCTTGTACCGGGCGGAGTGGACGTTGTCCGCTTTGAAGAGACCCAGAAAAGCGTGCGCGAAAGCGGTCTTGACGGAGGGAAACCCGCGGCACGAGTACTGCAGGCTGCCGTCGGTGTTGCGCAGCAGCGGAGCGACCACGCCCGCCGCCGGGTTCCTGTCCAGGCAGGCGACGAGAGAGGAGACCGTATCCCTGCTGAGGGTAGTGTCGCTGTTGAGCACCATCACCACGGGCTCGCAGGTTGCCCTTATGCCCTGGTTGCAGGCCCGGGAGTAACCGGCGTTCGAGCTGTTCCACACCAGGTTCACGCCCGGGAAGTCGGCCAGCACCATCGGGGCGCTGCCGTCAACCGAAGCGTTGTCCACGACCCAGCAACTGATCTTCCCGGGATAGTCCTGGTCGAGCACGGTCTCGAGGCATTTACTCAGGAACTCCCGCGTGTTCTTGTTGATGATCACAACCGCGACATCACAACCCGCGAGCGCCCGGGCGGTCCCGCCCGCGCCGCCGCCGGACGGCGCCATTCCGCCGTTCATCCCTCCGCTCCCTCGATCATTCCACCTCTGTTCAGCAGGTGTCTTCTGAACCATTTCTTGTAATGGAACGGGGCGAACCAGGACTCGAGCTCGCCCGCCGGCACCAACCTGCGCGACTGGATAGACCGCCTCTTCACCAGCATGGAAGGCGCGAGCCTCACCACGTCCAGGTAGGCGCCCAGGGCGCGCGGGCAGCGCACGAGAAGCGCCGCCGCTTTCAGGACCTCTACGGTGAGCATTCCCGGAAGATTCCTCAGGACGAACCTCGCCTGGTCGTTCTTGAGCATCATAAGATGCCGGTTCTTGAGGTTGTGCCTCTCGACCAGGAGCGATTTGCGATAGCCGGCCCCGCCGCGCCTGTGCCAGGCGAGCGCCGCCGGGTCCATGACGCAGCGCCATCCGCGCATGCGGGCCCTCCAGTCGAGGTCGAGGTCTTCCCAGAACGCGAAGAAATCCTCGTCGAAGAACTCCCCTTCCACCGCCACGTCCTCGAGCATCTCCCTGGAGTAGACCGCAGCCGCCCCGCAGGTGCCCCAGACCTCGGCCTTCTCCAGGAACTCCCTGTCGCCGGGCAACCCTTCCCCGAGGTTCCACGCGAGCCTGTTCCGGAAGATTACGTGACCCACCGAGTCGATCTCGTTCGAAACCCCCCCAACCGGGAACCTCAGCAGCTTGCCGCTGGCGCTGCCGACGCCTTGATCGCCGAAACAGGCCGCCAGGACCTCGACGAAATCCTCTCTCAAGACCACGTCGGTGTTCAGGGGCATGACCAGGTCGGAGGTGGTGGCGCGTATGCCCTGGTTCAGCGCGGGACTGAACCCGGCGTTGTGCGCGTTCTCGATGAGCGCCGGCGGCCGGGCGGCAAATCTGCCGCGAGTCCCTGCCTCCCCGACCCAGCCCCTCAGCCATTCACGCGATCCGTCGGTGGAATGGTTGTCTATGATCACCAGGTCGATCCCCGGGAACGTCTGGGCCTCGACGGCCTCCAGGCACCCGGGCAGGTCGGCCAGCCCGTTGAAGTTGATGACTACTATCGCAACAGATCTCATCTGTCGGTGGTTGCCGTTTGCCCGGGCCCGGCCTCGTCCGCGGCCAGGCGCGCCGGGGCCTTCAGACCGTCCGCCCCCCGGGGCTTCTCCTCCTTGAGCCCCAGGGCGGTGATCGATACTCCGATCACGATAAACACCAGCCCGACCCAGGCGACCGCTCTTACGGGCTCCTTGAAGACGAACCTGGAATAGACCACCACCACCACGTAGCCGACCGCGACGATCGGGTAGGCCACGCTCAAGGGCACCCGGGACAGCACCACCAGCCAGAAAAGGGCCGAGATCGCGTAGAGGAATATCCCTCCGACCGCCCACGGGCCGTCCTTCACGACACGCCCGGCCAGGGTCCAGGGGTGCGCGAACTCCTTGAACTCCAGAGGCCTCTCCCCGTTGTCGGTCACTTTGTTCATGCCCGCCTTCATGGCAAGCTGACCGGTGATGGCAAGGCCGATGCTTATCACCAGCAGCGCCACGTTGACCAGCGTCTTCGACATCTGGAAACCTCCCGAACGTCCCTCAGTCGACGAACCTGTACTTGACCAGCGTCCAGAGGGCGGAAAAACCGTCCCGCCAGGTGATCTTCTTTCCCTCGGAGTATTCGCGGCCCGCGTAGGAGATCGGCACCTCGTATATCCGGACCTTCTTCTTGAGCATCTTGGCCGTTATCTCGGGCTCGAAGTTGAACCGGTTCGATTTGATGACGACACCGTCCAGCACCGGGCGCCAGAAGAGCTTGTAACAGGTCTCCATGTCCGAGATGGTGGTGTTGTAGAGGACGTTGGTGACAAGCGAAAGGAATTTGTTGCCCAGCATGTGCCAGAACAGCATGTTCCTGTGCTCGCCGGTGAAGCGGGAGCCGTAGACGACCTCGGCCTTCTTCTTGAGTATCGGCCCGATAAGCGCCCGGTAATCGTCGGGGTCGTACTCGAGGTCGGCGTCCTGGATGATCAGGAAATCCCCGGTCGCATGCTCCAGCGCGGTCCGGATGGCCGCGCCCTTGCCCCTGTTGCAATCGTGACGCAGCACCCTGGTGGTGGAATCCTCCTCGAGGGCGAGGATGTCACGTGTGCCGTCGGTGGAGCCGTCGTCCACGACGATTATCTCCTTGGCTATCTCGCCGAGGTCCACTGCCCGGACTCTTCTGAGGATCTCCTGGATAGTGTTCCTCTCGTTGAAGACCGGCATGACGACGGTCAGCTTCATCGTCCCACTCCTTCATACGTGAAACCGATCTTGCGCAGCACCGCTCCGTCCAGGCAGTTGCGGGTGTCGATGATGAAAGGCGCCCGCATGAGCTCCTTCACCCGGGAGTAGTCGAGCCACTTGAACTCGTCCCATTCCGTCAGCAGGACCAGGGCGTCCGCGTCTTTGACGGCCTCGTAGGCGTCCCCGGCGAACTGCGCGCCGTCGATCTCACCGGCCGCGTTCTCCATCGCCTCCGGGTCGTAGGCCGTGACGGCCGCCCCTTTCTCCATCAAGGTCCTGCCGATGACGAGCGCGGGCGACTCGCGTACGTCGTCGGTGTTCGCCTTGAAAGCGAGCCCCAGCAGGCACACCCTCCTGCCTTCCAGGCCGCCCAGGGCCCTTTCGACCTTGGCGACCATCCGCTCCTGCTGCTCCTTGTTGACCTTGAGGACGCCCTCGAGCAGCTCGAAGTCATAGCCGTTGTCCCGGGAGATATGCAGAAGCGCCCTGCAGTCCTTGGGAAAACAGGACCCGCCGAACCCGGGACCGGCCTTGAGAAACTCGAAACCGATCCGCTCGTCGTACCCCATGCCCAGCGACACTTCGCGGACATCCGCCCCCACGGCTTCGCAGAGGTTGGAGATCGCGTTGATGTAGGAAACCTTCGTTGCCAGGAAGGCGTTCGATGCGTACTTGATCATCTCGGCGCTCGCCGGGTCTGTTATCAGCACCGGCGCGTCGATGCCCCTGTACAGCGCGGTCATCTTCATGGCCGCCTTCTGCGAATCGCTGCCGATGATGATCCGGGCCGGCCTCTGGAAGTCGGACACCGCGGTCCCTTCCCTGAGGAACTCCGGGTTGGACACCACGTCGAACTCGTGGTACTCGGGCATGCTCTCCTCGATTATCCTCAGCACCCGCATGGTGCTGCCGACCGGGACCGTGCTCTTGTTTATGATCACCTTGTAACCGTCAAGGGCCAGGGCTATCTGGCGCGCCACCTCGTCCACGTTTCTCAGGTCGGCGTTGCCCCCGGCGTCCGACGGCGTGTCGACCGTGATGAAAATAAACTCGCTCGATCGGACCGCCTCGGAGATGCTGGTGGTGAACCGCAGGGCCCCCGATTTCAGGTTCCCGCGCACCAGACCTTCCAGCCCGGCTTCGTATATGGGAACGTGGCCGGAGGAAAGGGACTCCACCTTCTCCTCATTCTGGTCCACACACATGACGGCGTGACCCATGTCCGCGAGGCACGCTCCGGTCACCAGGCCGACGTACCCGGTTCCGATAATGCAGCAGTCCATCTCTATCTATCTCCAGAATCGCCGCCGGCGCACTTCGAAGCCCGGCGGGGGCCCGGGGCGGAGACCCCGGCCCGGGCAGTCCCAAGCCGACCGGTCCAAGGTCGGTACACGTCAGAAGAGCGGCTCCTGGCCAGCAACCACGATCGGCTCCTGCAGTCCGCTCAACCCCGCGTCGACAGCCCTGTTCGCCAGGGCGTCACACGCGGTATTCTTCTCTCTGGGGATATATTGTACCTCTACCGTTCGGTACTCATCGAACAGCGACCTCACCCGGGCGACCAGGGGCTTCAGGCTCGGGCTCTTCACCTTGTAACCACCTGTGACCTGGTTCGCCATCAGTTTGCTGTCAGTGTAGACCGTGAGGTGGCGGTAGGCGTGAGGTCGCACCTCCTCGAGCACCAGGATCAGAGCCATGTATTCGGCAACGTTGTTCGTGGCTTCACCCAGGTACCGGCTCACCTCGGCCACCACTTCTCCCGAGGGAGAAACGGCCATGGCCCCCGCACCCGCGGGACCGGGATTGCCTCTCGCGGCCCCGTCGGTATAGACAGCAATATGCCGTTCCCCGCGTGGAACGAATCCGTCCGTTGCACGCTTTTCCCCGCTCATTTCACCAGTATCCTGCGGCAGTACTCGCATCGGAAAATGCCATCCTCGTGCTGGAACCTGTCGACCTGGCTCCTGGAGAACTCGATGCGGCAACCCCCGCACGTCCGCCCCTGGACTATCCGGGCGACCGCGAGACCCGCCTTGGAGAGGATCAGCTTGTCGTAGTCGACCACGACCTCCTCGGGAAGCCTGGCCTTGAGGGCGTCACGCTCCCGTTCGAGAGACGCGACTTCGGCCCGCAGCTCGTCGAGCTCCTCCCCGTGCTTCTCCAGGGCATCCTCCTGGCCCCGCTCGGCGGTGGCAACGAGCCTCTTGAGTTCTTCGAGAGCAGTGGAGAGCCTGTCCATCTCTTCCATTTCTTCGAGGTCCTCGGTCTCCATCTCGTCTCTCTTCCGGCGCAGCGAGAATATCTCCGCCTGGATGGACGCCAGCTCCTTGGGGTTCGTTATCTTTCCGCTGAAGAGCTTCTCCTCTTCGGCTTTCATCTTTTTCACCAGGAGGTCCAGCTCGCCGTCCAACCTGTGCTGCTTCTGGCTGAGCGCCTCGAACTCCGCTTCCGTTGACCCGAGGTCATCGCGCGCGCCCGCGAGCTCTCCGGCTATCTCGCCGAGACGGTGCTTCTCGGGCAGCTCGTCGATGCGGCGCTCGAGGGCGAAAATCCGCGTGTCCAGGTCCTGCACCTCTTTCAGCGTCTCCGCGAGCTCCTCCGGCGCCAGTTCAATCGCCATCTTTCCCCCCGGTCGGCATCTTCTTGATCTCAATATTCCAGTCTCGTTCGAAGGCTGCGGCCTCCAGGACCTTCACCAGTTCTCCGGTAGCCACGTCGTGACTCGAGTCGAATCCCAGAACCGCCACCGTGACCCCGGCCTCGAGCGCGAAGGCCATCGCCTTCCGGTTCAACTCCCCGGTGATAAAAACCTCGGCGCCCAAATCCAGCGCGGGATAAAGGAGCCGGTCGCCCGCCCCAGGCGCGACTGCGACTCTGACTGCGGCGCGGGCGCCGTCTGCGGGTACAATGATATCAGCAGAGGGAAAAAGGCCGGCGATTCTCTCCTGAAGAGCGTCTCCGGGCATTCCGGACTCGAGGTTTCCAATCCTCCCGTATCCCCAGGGCACCGGCGTTTCGGTGCGGTACACGTCGTAGGCGACCTCCTCGTAAGGGTGCGCCTCCAGCATCGCCCCCGCGACCCTCTCCAGCAGGAACGAAGGACAGACCATCTCCAGGCGCGTCTCGTCCACAAACTCGAGCCGTCCCACGCGCCCCTTGAAAGGATTCGCCCCCGCCCCCGGGAGAAAGGTGCCGGTTCCTCTCGTCCTGAACCCGGCGTGTGTGTAATCCCCCAGCGCCCCGGCGCCCGCCCCGGCCATCGCAAGGAAGACCTCTTCGAGCGCCTCGTCAGGCACGAAGACCACTACCTTGGCAAGCCACGCGTCAGGCACAGGCAATATGGGCACAGGGCGTCTTACACCCAGGTCACGGGCCGTCAGGCCCGCCGTCCCCCGGGGTGACACGGCCAGGTTGCGGCAGCACCCGATGATGCCGATGCCACGGGTTCGGGCCGACCGGCACTCCCTCGCCGCGGCCCGGCCCGCCACCTCCCGGGGGGCACCGGCAAAGAAGGGGTCGTGAACGACCACGAGGTCCACGCCCTCGTCCGCGGCGCGCCTGAGCGTGCCTTCGGAAACACCCACCGAACACCACACCCTGGTCGCGCGGTCTTCCGGTGACCCGCACAGAAGGCCGGAAGAGGGGTCGTCAGCGGCCAACTCCCAGGGGTAGACCTGCCCCAGGGCATCCATTATCTCGCTCAGCAAAGCCATAGCCTCGCCCCGACGGATGCCCAGGTGCAACCCTCGGGGCTAACCTCCTACGAATAGTCGCCACAAGAAGCTGTTGGGGCCCACGGAAGCCACGACCGCGGTAACCGCGAGGCCCGCGCCCAGCACCCCCAGGAATATCCAGAAGAGAGCCTTCTTGAACGGTATGCCGAAGACGAACGCCGCGGCGGCCCCGGTCCACGCGCCGGTGAGAGGCAGCGGGATGGCCACGAAGACGGCCAGCGCAACCTCGGCGTACACCTCGTATTTCTTCTCCAGCTTCTTCCTGGTCCTGGCGAAGAGCCAGTCGAAAAACCTCTCGAAGAGCCTGGAACGCTTCATCAACCAGTCGGAGGCGGGCCCCAGGAACAGCAGGATGAAGGGGATGGGGATCATGTTCCCCACCACCGATATCAGGAACGCCTGCCACAGGGGCATGTGGAAGACCTGGTTGGCGATGGGGATCGCTCCTCTAAGCTCGGCGAGCGGGATCATGGCCAGCAGAAGCGTGGCCAGGTAGGAGTTCATCCCTGAGAACCAGTTCTTCCAGATGCTGGCGTATTCGAGGTACAAAGGCGCGCTCCAGACGCTCGGGTAACAGCCAGGTCGCGAAAGGCCAGCAACGCGCGTCACCCGCGCGGCATCGGCCTATCGCCGCAGGGAATGATATAGAAAGGGATCGGCAAAGTCGAGGAGTCACAGCCATTACCGGGCGATCTTCAGCCGCCCGGCTGTGGCTACACCTCGGATGCCGGCGGGCCATCGCCGCTCGGCGGGCCGCCGGGGTCCGCGCGGGCCTCATAAACCTATCGGTTCAGGTCGGACGGCACGTCCTTGCCCTTGAACTGCACGCCCGTCCAGGGCGGTCCGCCGTCGGCAAGGACCTGCCAGTTCCCGAGCATGTTGTTCCAGACGACCAGGAAGTTGTCCCCGCTGCCGTCGCGCACGCCGTGGATCACTTCCCAGTTGCCGTCCTGGCTGCTGGTCTTCCCGACGGTCAGGACCCAGCCGTCTGTCGGCCTGCCCTTTGAAGCCAGATACGCCTGGACCGCTTCGGCTTGGGTGTCGGGTTTCGCCGGTGGAACAGGCGCCGGCGGTTCGACCGGGACAATTCTGAGGTCGCCGGGCGCGCCGAGCTGCTGCGGGTTCCAGTCCGTGCCGTACGCGAGGACCTGCCAGGAACCGTTGACCCTGTGCAGGAGCCAGTAAGCCGGCTGAGGGTTTCCCGTGTAGAACGACACGTCTATCTTCCAATCGGGATCAGACCCGCTCACCGCGTTCACCTGGAAAGAGTAGCCGGAAGTCGGCTCTCCCCTGGCCTGGAGATATGACAGCATTGCCTTCACCGGGGTGTTGTGCTCGATCTCGCCCCGCCTGGACGCGTCCTCGGGCGCGGTGGCCTTCACGACGAAGGCGACCTGGTTGCTGGTTGTGGAACCCACGGCCACCTTCACCATGTAGCTCCCCGGCTGGAGATCCGAGGGCACCTTCACCGCTATAGCGGTGTCGGTCCAGGAGAGCACTTTCGCCTCCGTGCGCGAGAAAAGCACCTTGTCGGTTCCCTGGGACCTGCCGAAGCCGCTGCCGGTAATCGCGGCGTCTGAGCCTCCGGGGCCGCTGGTCGGCGAGATCATCGTGATAGTCGGCGTCGGGGTACCGCACCCCGCGGCGAGCGCGCCCGCCACCGCGACGGCGAATAAGACCGTGGCCCCTCTGACGAGCAACCGTTTCATCAACTGCCTCCGTTCCCGTTCGTTCCTCGGTCAAACACGGTATTCGCCCGGGACGGGGCCGGGGCCTTCACTCCGGGGTCATTCGAGGTATATGCCCATGTCGGGTATTTCAAGAGCATCCAGGTTCGCAAAAGAGGGTTCGAGAGAGCCCGCCTCTATCCGTCTTATCATGTCGGTCACAGCATCGTTCACCGGGGTCGCGATCCCCGCCCTGGCGGACATCGCGGACAGGTAGCCGTTCAGTGACTCTACTTCGCACTTCAGTCCACGGCGGCAGTCCTGGAGCATGCTCCCGACTATGTCGCGGTGCGGCTCCCAGATGAACCTGACCGCCCCCTTGGCGTTTTCAATATCCTGCTTCACCAGCTCGAAGATTATCGCCGGGTCCGCGCCCTGCATCGGCTCCATCTTGATGCCCAGCGCCTGCGACGTCCTGATAGTCTCCATCATGATGCAGATAGCCGCGGTAACTGCCTTTTCGTCGTCCAGTATCCCCCCGTACGGGCAGTCCAGGACCGTGGAGAGACCGGACATCGACACGTTCACCAGCAGCTTGGTCCAGCGCACCCCGGTCAGATTGTCGGTGATTACCGCTTCGCCCGCGTGGTCGAGGACCTCCTTGAGCGCCTCGAGGCGGGAGCTCCGGCTGCCGTCGATCTCGCCGATGTCGTAAGTCATCTCCCCGGGGTCGCTGGTGAGCTCCGATACGCCGGGCTCCAGCCAGGTGCCTCCCCACCCCACCGCTCCGCCGAGCGTCCTTTCGGCGCCCACGAACGAGGCGACACGCTCCTCGGGGACCCCGTTCTGAAGGGTCACCAGCATGCTCTTCGGGCCCATGTGCGGCAAGACCGCCGGCAGGGCGACGTCGTCGTACGTCGATTTCACCAGGTAGATGACCAGGTCGTACACGCCTTCCATCCCCGGGGGGGCAACCGCCCTGACCGGTGTGGTGAGTTCGAGGTGCCCCACTACACGGGCGCCCTTCTCGTTGAGCGCCTTCACGTTCTCCTCGTTGGAATCCACGAGCACGATGTCCAGACCCGCCTTCGACAGAAGGGCTCCCGCGATCGTGCCCAACGATCCCGCCCCAACCAGAGCTATGCGCACTTTGCCACCTTCCTTGTTGAAACGGCACACCTACCGGGACAGCCTATTCGGCACGGTTTCGCAGGTCAACGACGGCCCGGGCACGGGCGCCGTTATTCCTTCGACAGCACCATCACCTCGTCGCCCGCGTCGAGTTCGGCGTCGGCGCGGCAGAACTCGGGGGCACCGGCCTTCCTGAACCCCACCACGCGGTACCCGTGCTCCGCGGAGAGCCTGGCGGACGCCTCGCCGCACGTCATGCCGACCAGTTCATCCGGCACGGGAATGGTGCGCATCTTCTCGTCGGCGTCCTTCTCCGCCATCGCGTTGACCAGTTCGATGACGCCCCGACGCAGGGCGGACTGCGCCAGCAGGCTGCCACCGATCAGGTTGTGGTCGAAGACCTCTTCCACGCCCGCGTTCGCGAGGTGTTCCACGTTCTCCGGCTCCAGGACCTCGGCGACGATGTGCAACCCGGGGTTCAGCGAACGCGCCGTGAGCGCGCAGAGCACGGTCCGGGCGTCGACGTCGTTCGGGTCGCCACCGGCCACCTCGTCCGCCAGGAGTATCGCCGATCTCGCCCTGTGCATGTTCACCCTCTTCTGGTCCGCCACGCTCGTCGGACTGCCGTGGTAGAAGAACACGAAATCGTTTTCGAAGGGGTTGTCCTCCGGAGTGCACAACAGCGCCACGGGCGCGCCGCTGCCTTTCGCGGCGCCGGCGAGCCTCTGGAGCACGTACCTGCCCCGCTGGTTCCAGCCGCAGACAACGAAGTGGTCGTGCAGGGTCGTCTTCTGGTCCAATCCCTTCGCCCTCCTCAACGCCTTTTCGGCCTTCGCCGAAGCTATCGTACCGATGAAACCCGTGAGCAACGACACCCCCAGGACCATCATCACTATTACCGAAGCCCTGCCGCCCGGGGTCACGGGAACGGCATCACCGTAACCGACCGTGGTCATGGTGACGAACGACACCCAGACCGCCTCACCGTAAGTCTGGATATCGGGGTTCTTGGGCTTCTCGAAGCGGAGCAAAGACCAGGAACCGATGACGATCACGATGAAGATCGCACCGAGCATGGAGATGCTGAACCAGCGCTTGTTGACCGTCCTGCGGATGCGCTCCCTGCCGTAACCCGTACGCTTTATCATGCAGACAAGTATAACAAGACGCCTGCGGCACGCCACTCCACCGGCGGAGGTCCGGGTGGAAGTGGAACAGGGCGCAATGCGGCGCTGCGGCCCTCCGTCACTAACCCTGGTACTGTGACTCTATCTCCCCGATGAACCGGTCCACCACTACCCTGCGCTTGAGCTTGAGCGTCTGGGTGAGCATGCCGTTATCGAGTGTGAAGTCCTCGGCCAGGAACACGAACTTCCGCGGGATCTCGTAGCTCCCGTAGTTGCCCTTCAACGCCTCGGTGATGGAATCGCCGATCATCCGTCGGACGCCCTGGTCGGCCACCAGCGCTTCGGGATCCGTGGGGAGCCCTTCCTTCTCGGCATGCCTGGCGAGCACCTCGAAGTCGGGCACCACCAGGCATATGTTGAACTCCCTGCCCTCGCCGTAGATCATCGCGTTGGCGACGTACGGTATCAGCTTGATATCCTCCTCGATGGAGCCGGGGAACACGTACTTGCCGTTCAGCAGCTTGTACTGCTCCTTTATCCTGCCGGTGACCTTGAGGAACCCGTCCTCGTCGAGCTTTCCCCGGTCACCGGTGCGAAATCCCCCGTCCGCCGTCATGACCGCCGCGGTGGCCTCGGGCTTGTTGTGGTAACCCTTCATGACGTTGGGACCGTAGACGATGATCTCCCCGTCGTCAGCGCCCGGGTCAACCACCGAGGAATCGATGGCTATTTTCACGTTGGGAATCGCCGTGCCCACCGTTCCGATCTTGTTCTTGCCCGGCCTGTTCATCGTGGCCGCCGGCGACGTCTCGGTGAGGCCGTAGCAGTCGTAGGTGGGTATCCCTATGTCCGAGAAGAAGTGCGCTATCTCCGGGTTCATCATCGCGCTGCCAGTGATCGCGCCCTTGAGCCGGCCACCGAACCTCGCCCTTATCTTCTTGAAGACTATGGCGTCGGCGATCCCGTACTTGAGGTCCGCCGCCATGCTGCTCCTGCCCTGCGCCGCAAGCTCCCTTTTCTTCTTGGCGGCTTCCACCCCCATCACGAATAGCTTGCGGGGAAGGCCCCCCTCCTCGTCCATCTTGGCCCAGAGCCCGTCGTACACCCGGTTGAAGACCCGGGGCACGGCCACCAGGAACGTGGGCCTGGCCATGCCCATATCCTCGACAATTGTCTGGACGCTCCCCATGAACGCCACCGACCCTCCGATGTTGATGAAGTTGTACAGGTCGGCGGTCTGGCCGTAGGAGTGGGCCCACGGCAGTATCGACAGGCTCCTGTCCTCGTCACACAGGTCGGGGAAGCACCCCCCGGCGTCCACCGTGTTGGACGAGAAGTTCCCGTGCGACAGCAGGACGCCCTTGGGTTCGCCGGTGGTGCCCGAGGTGTAGATGAGGACCGCGATGTCGTCGGCGTCCGGCACGCTTGAGGCCACCGGCTTTTTTCTGCCGGCCTCTTCCAGGCCTCTCATGCTCTCGGGGCCCTCGGCGTCGATGACGTAGACGCGCTCCAGCGAGTGCACGGCGTCCCGGAACGACGCCACCTCCTTCAGTATCTCCGGAGTGGATACGAACAGGACCTTCACCCCGCTGTCGGCGATGATGTACTTCCAGGTGGCGGTCAGTTCGGCTTCGTACATGGGAACGAAGCGCGCGCCGAGGCCGAAGGTGGCGAACGCCGCCACGGCCCACTCGGTCCGGTTGTTGGCGATCAGCCCCACGCAGTCACCTTTGACGACCCCGATGGAAGCGAGGCCCGCCCGGAGATCGTCCACCCTCTTCGCGACCTCGTCGTAGGTAACCCATTGGTACTCCCCCGCCGCGTTCTTCGTACCGAAGAGTTTGTTCGGCCCGTGACGTTCTACGCTCCATTCGAACAGGTCGACAAGGTTGTCGGGTCTTCTTTTTTCCATGGCACGCCTCCCATCGATCCGGGCCGATCAGGTGTATCCCATTGTACACCCCCGGCCCGCGTCATGAAAAAGACCAGCACCCCGGCGCGGTGAAGTATAATCGCCGGAGACCGAGCAGGGGCCGCTTGCCCGGGGAGTTCTCTTGCTGTCGCACACGGGAGGTTGCTATGGCTGACGTCAGGCGGTTCGAGGGCGGCGACGCCTGGGTGGAAATCGACATAGATCTCTGTACAGCCGCGGGGGAATGCGTGAGCGTCTGCCCCGGCGAGGTGTACGAGATAGTTGACGGCAAAGTCAGCGCCGAAGCCATCGGAGACTGCCTGGAATGCGGGGCGTGCCAGGGGGCCTGCCCGGCCGGCGCCATCCTTTCCCACTGGGTCTGGTAGAAAGGCGTCCGCCTGCCGCGCGCTCAGTCGGCGTATCCGCCGATTGTGCAGGTGCCGGACGACCTGCCGTCCCGGTACATGGACCTCTCGGCTAGAACCTTCTTACCCCTGGTCATGCAACGGACCAGCACGGCGGCACGCCCGGCGGGCAGTCGTTCCGCCATGTTGAAGGTGGCCCTCGATCCGGCTTCCAACGTCCTGCGGACCACTACGTCGAAGCTGCCGTTGGCGCCGTAGTAGACCACCTCGACGTCCACACTGGTCGAATTCGGGTTCTGGACGAGGGTGAATGTCTCCCGGCCCCGGCCGGTCTGCCCGTCCGGCAGGTAGAAAACCGAATGGGGCTGAGGCAGCCCTATCGAGTCGTGGCAGGCCGAGCCCGCTTCCGACGTCCAGTACATGGCACGCTCCGCCACGACCGGCTGTGTCGCCGTCACCTTCACGGAGAAATCCTTGCCCGGGATGACCCCGGCGGCGTCCACCGTCATCCGCGACCTGGGCCCCACCGCGAGAGGCCGTTGCCTTACCGGGCCGGAGCCCGTCATGTACGTGAGCGTCACCTCCGCCGGATTGCCGTTGGGGTTCTGGACGAGCACGTAGGTCGTGTAACCCCAGGCGGTGCTCCCCTCGGGAAGGTAGAACACCCTGGACGGGTAAGTCGCCCCGATCGAGCCCTGTCCCTCCCGCCTGTCGTTCCGGTATGTAGCTCTCTCGGCTATCACGGGCCTGTCGGAGGAAACCTTTATCGAGGCGCTGAAGGCCCCGATGTCATCAGCCATGTTGTAGGTGGCGCGCGCCCGCGGCGGCACCGTACGCGTCACGGTCCTCGGACCTACCCCCTCGATCATGTAGGTGACGCCGATTCGGGCTTCCCGGGCGTTCGGGTTCTGGACGAGCAGCCATGTCTCGAAACCGTAAGCCGAACAGCCTTCGGGCATGTACCACGTCCTGGACGGTAGCGTCGTGCCGACCGAGCAGTGCTCTTCCCCGGCCTCGGCGCCCGGACCTTTCCATGACATCGTCCGGTCCACCGATATGGTCTGGCCCTCCACGCAGGTCACGGTGGCTGAGAAATCCGCCTCGCCGAGCAGGGCACGGGGGTTGATCGTTACCTGTGAAAGCGCAGGCAGGGCCACAAGATCCTGGACGGTACCGCCTCCCGAGAGCATGTAGATGACCCGGGCATGCAGATCGGCGTTGTTGGGGTTCATTACTGTAAGGCGGGTCGAGAACCCCCAGGCGGTCGAACCCTCGGCCAGGTACCAGGTAGGCGTGGCGATAGTGTAACACCTGTCGTCGTTCGAGGAGCCTCCGGCCGTACGCACCACCACGGGGCCGGTGCTGGCGCCCCCGGGAACGACCACTTCGATCCTGTCGTCCGACCAGAAAGGGTATTCCGCGGCCGGCACGCCGTTGAAGGTTACCGTCGAGCTCTCCCGCTCCGCGCCAAAGTTCACGCCTTCGACCGTCGCCCGGTGGCCGGGTGTCCCTCCGCCCGGTGTAACCCTTGAGACGAAGGGTCGCTGCGGGGGAGGAGATGTGACGGCAAAGGCGTCGGGCAGGGTGGCGCTCTTGCCGTCGTCGATACTGGCGTAGAACAGAGTCCATCCAGGACCTTCCGGCGCGCCGTCGAGAGGCAGGTCGCAAAGCACCCGGGTGTCGGACTCCCACCTGACATTGGTGCCGAAGATCGTGTCCGAGCCCCTGCTTAGCTCCACGCGGATCGAGGTGTCCCGGAAGTTCTCACCCTCGATGAGCACGTTCCTGAGCGTGGTTTGAGCGGGCCCCGACGACGGCGACATGCGCCCGAGGACCGGGGCCGGGTTCTCGATGGTGAACCCTTCTTCGAGGGTTCCGCTCTTTCCCTCGACATTGGTGACGATAACGTTCCATTTGCCCACCGGTTTGCCGCTCAGATCGAAATCGCAGACGATGAGCGAGGGGTCGGTGACGATCACGCCGGAGGTGATGATATCCGGGCGGCCGGACTTGCGCAGCCTCACGGTCGCGCCGGCCCGGAAATGCGCCCCGGCCACAGACACCTGCACCGGCCCGGTGTTGCAGCCCACCGAAGGGGCGACGCCGGTCACCGTCGGGGCCGGGTAGCGGACGGTGAAAGCGCCCGGGAGAGTGGCGCTCTTGAGGTCCGCGTTCGTCACCGTTACGTCCCAGGCGCCGGTCGCCGCCCCCGTCAGGTCGAATTCGCACGTTATCCTGCCGGCGCTCGCCACGCTGACCGCGTCCGCCCAGATGTCCGGCTGGTCGACCATGGAGAGTCTCACGGTCGCGCCGGCCCGGAAATTGGCGCCGAGCAGGCCGGTTATCTGCACCACACCATCGTTCTCCCCCGCCTGAGGGCTGATGGAGGTCACCACCGGATCGGGAAACTCCACAGTGAAAGCGCCGACGAGCGTGGAGCTCTTGCCGTCGTCGTTGTTCTGGACGAACACGTCCCACCCCGGGCCTTCCGGCGCGCCTGGCGGGATGTAGAAGTCGGCGGTCAACTGACTCTCGGAGACGCGGTGGACGTCGGTCCCGTCGATGCTGAACGCGCCGTTCAGGAGGCGGACGGTCATCGAGATGTTGCGGAAATCGGCGCCGCTGAGAATGACGTTGTTCAGCAACTGGCCTTTGTTGCCGTGGTCAGGGCTGATTCCGGCGACGACCGGCGGCGGGTGCTGCAGGTCGAAACCGTCGACCAGCGTGCCGCTCTTGGTATCGTCGTTCGTCACCAGCACCGACCACGCGCCGGCGCTCTTACCGTCGAGGTCGAAGTCGCACTCGATACGCCCGGGCGCGCTGACCACCACCCCGGTCGCGTCGATGTCCGGAGAACCGGTCTTCCGCAGTTTGACCGTCGCCCCGGGCCGGAAGCAACTCCCCGCGAGGTCCGAAATGTGCACGGAGCCGTCGTTGTTCGCGAACGAGGGGGTGATCGCCGAAACCGTCGGAGGCGGGTACTGCACCTCGAAGCCGGCCAGCAGGGCGCCGCTCTTGGAGTCGGCGTTGGTGACGTTGACGTCCCACAGCCCCGTCACCGCTCCCGACAGGTCGAACTCGCAGGTGATCCTGGAAGAGGAAAGGACGGTCACTGAAGTGGCGGGTATGTCCGGCTGCGCCGACCTGGCAAGCGCCACCGACGCCCCGCTGCGGAACCCGCTCCCGGCAAGGTTGGTTATAGTCACGGTGCCGGAATTGTCTCCCGACTCCGGTGTTACGGACATGACCACGGGCGGAGGGTATTCTACGGAGAAGGCGCCGGGCAAAGTCGATGCCTTGGCATCGTCGTTGTTCTGCAGGAACAAGTCCCAGTCGTCCGATACGGTCGCTCCCGCGGGTATGTCAAAATCCGCGGTGACCGTCCCGGTGTTCACCCAGGTGACGTTTTTGCCCGCAACGGTCTCGCCTCCCCGCCTGAGCAGGACCGTCATCGAGACGTCCCGGAAATCGCTGCCGCTTATGGTGACACCTTCAAGGGATTCGCCCCGGTTCCCGTGGTCCGGCGCGATGCCCGTTACCACGGGGGCGGGGTTCTCGATAGCAAAACCGTCCTCGAGCATGCCCCACTGTGCGTCGTCGTTGCGGACGACCACGTCCCACTTGCCCGAGGCCTTCCCCGCCAGGTTGAAGTCGCACGAGATCTCGTCCGGCGATTCGACCAGCAGGTTGTAGGCCACGATGTCCGGCTGACCCGGCCTGCGCAACGTGGCGGTCGCGCCCGCCCTGAACGACGTGCCCCGTATGCTGTCGATATGAACCGGGCCGTTGTTGATCCCGACAGCGGGGTTCATGTCCGTGACCGTCGGCCCTTCGTGCTGTACGGCGAACCCGCCCGGCAGGGTTCCGTTCTTCCCGTCGACGTTGGTCACGCTCACATCCCACAGACCGGTTGCCGCGCCGTCGAGGTCGAAATCGCAGACGATCTTGTTGGGCGATGCCACAACGAGATCGGAGGCTACTATGTCTGGCTTTCCCGCCAGCCTCAACCGTGCCGTCGTCCCGGTCCTGAAACCGCTTCCGGCGAGGTTGGTGATGTGCACAACACCGTCGTTGTTGGCGCTGCCGGGCGTTATGGAATAGGCGGACGGCGGAGGGTATTCCACCGAGAAAGCGTCCGTAAGGGTGGAACCCTTGAGGTCATCGTCGTGGCGGAGACAAACGTCCCAGTCGTCGGCGACCGTCGCGCCGCCGGGGATGGTGAAGTCCGCGGTCACCAGCGTCGGGCTGACCCGGGTGACGCCCGTTCCGGTTATTGTTTCGACGCCCTTCTTGAGCTGCACGGTCATCGCCACGTCCCGGAAGCCGCTGCCCTGGATCTCCACCCCGGCCAGGGTCTGCCCGCGGTCCCCCCTGGAGGGGCTTACGCCGGTAAGCCGGGGCGGAGGGTATTCCACCGAGAAAGCGTCCGTAAGGGTGGAACCCTTGAGGTCATCGTCGTGGCGGAGACAAACGTCCCAGTCGTCGGCGACCGTCGCGCCGCCGGGGATGGTGAAGTCCGCGGTCACCAGCGTCGGGCTGACCCGGGTGACGCCCGTTCCGGTTATTGTTTCGACGCCCTTCTTGAGCTGCACGGTCATCGCCACGTCCCGGAAGCCGCTGCCCTGGATCTCCACCCCGGCCAGGGTCTGCCCGCGGTCCCCCCTGGAGGGGCTTACGCCGGTAAGCCGGGGCGGAGGGTACTGGAATCCCGCGAAGTAGGTGAACTCCTGTCCGCCCACCGTTGTGAACGAGCCCCCCGCGAAGAGGCGCGTCCCCGCGCAGACAGCGAGCACCGCGGCGTTGGGGCCAGGTTCAAAATCGAGGGCGGAGCCGGTGGCGAGGTCGAGCGAGGCCAGGTAGTTGTGCGACTGCCCGCCGATATAACCGAAAGAACCGCCGGCCACGATGAAGGAGCCGTTCAACGAGAGAGCGGACACGGTGTTGTTCGCGTCCGGGTTCCAGGGGGTGGCCAGGCCGGTCGCGGCATCCAGCGCGGCGAGGTTGTTCCTCGCATCTCCGCCTATCGCAGCGTAAGTGCCGCCGGCGTAGATGGTGCTTCCGCCACCACCTACGGCAAGGGCGCTGACAACCCCGCCCGAGTCGGGGTTCCAGGAGGTCGCCAGGCCCGTGGCTGCGTCAAGGGCCGCTATCCTGTTGCGAGCCTGTCCGCCGATGCTGGTGAACGCCCCGCCGGCGTACACCGTGGTCCCGTCCGGGCTCACGGCAAGCGCGCTCAAGGTCGAGTTCGAACCGGGGTTCCAGGAGGTCGCCAGGCCCGTGGAGGCGCTCAGCGCGGCGATCCTGCCGCGGGACTGCCCGCCGACGGTGGTGAACGTTCCGCCGGCGTACACCAGCCCGCCGTTGAACGCCAGAGCGTTCACCGCGTTGTTGGCGCTCGGGTTCCAGGAGGTCGCCAGGCCCGTGGCTGCGTCAAGGGCCGCTATCCTGTTGCGAGCCTGTCCGCCGATGCTGGTGAACGCCCCGCCGGCGTACACCGTGGCCTCGTCGGCGCTCACCGCCAGCGCGTATACGCTGGAGGACGAGCCGGGGTTCCACGAATTGGCGGCGCCCGTGGCGTTGTCCACGGCCGCTATCCTGTTCCGGTTGTACCTACCGATGCTGTAGAAAGAACCGCCGGCGTAAACCCGGGTTCCGCCCACTGCCAGGGCATAGACCGCGCCGCTGGCATTCGGGTCCCAGGCAGTGGCCAGCCCGCTGACGACGTCGATGCCGGCAATGTAGTAGCGGGTCTGACCGCCCACACTGGTGAAGGACCCGCCGGCGTACAGCGAAGCCCCGTCCGCGCTGAGAGCCAGCGCGCTCACCGTGCTGTTGCAGTTGGGGTTCCAGGGGGTGGCCAGGCCGGTCGCGGCATCAAGTCCCGCCAGCCGGTTCCTGCTCTGCCCGCCAATGGTCGCGAACGTGCCGCCGGCGTACACGGTCAATCCATCGGTGCTGAGTTCGAGCGCGTTGACGGCGGCGTTCGAGCCCGGATCCCAGGCCGTCGCCAGGCCGGTCGACGTGTCCAGCGCGCCGATGTAGTTGCGCGCCTCCCCGCCGATGGTGGTGAAAGACCCACCAATATAGATCGTCATGCCGTCTCCCGCGAGCCTGACGGCGGAGACCGTGCTGCTGGCGCCCGGGTTCCAGGCCGTGGCAAGCGCGGTCGTGGAACTGAGCGCGGCGATCCTGCCGCGGGACTGCCCGCCGATGGTGGTGAACGTGCCGCCGGCGTACACCGTGCTCCCGTCCGACGAAAGGCCGATCGCGGTGACGGTGTTGTTGGCGTTCGGGTTCCAGAAGGTGGCCATTCCTGTTGACGCGTTGAGGGCGGCGATCCGGTTGCGGACCTGCCCGCCGATGCCGGTGAAAGAACCCGCCGCGTACACCAGCCCGCCCTTGACCGCGAGCGCGCTCACCGTACTGTTGGCGTTCGGGTCCCACGATGGATCCACCGATCCGTCGGGGAGCAGGTGGGCGAGGCGGTTCCTTATCGTCGCACCAATCGCGGTGAAAGCTCCCCCGACGTACCAGCCGCCGGCGCCGTCGGATACGACGCAGTTCACGGTACCGTTAACCCGCGGAAACGAGGTGTCAGGGGCTCCCGTCGCCGAATCTAGCGAAACCCCTCTGCCGGTGTTAGGGCCGACAGCGGTGAAATCGCCGCCGAGGTAAGTGACGGAGCCGGTGGAGACGATCGCCCGGACCACCCCGTTGGCTACCCAGGCGTCGTTGTTGAGCACGTAGCCCTGGGCACCCGCGGGAGCCGCCTGTAGAAGCATGGTCGAGCATAAGCAGGCAAGCACGAAAGTCACGGCCGTAGCTACCAGCCGACATCGCCTGCCTGTTCCGCCGGACATCACGGTACCACCACTTCGTCGCGTCCCAACAACCTCTGCATCGCGCCGGGCCGTCCTCGCCGGCCCGGACACCGTGCCATCCCCGCGTAGCCGCTAACCTAAATAGTCCCTGGCACGACACCTTTTCTGACATACAAAACGTCCCGCGCCGCTCCAGGTGGCTTATATCCAAACGCGAGTGATGAACCGCCCCTTTGGAGCCTCGAACGGCCCTCTCCGGGGAACCAGCGGTCCAGCTTCATTTGCCAGTCATTGCCACTAATACCCCTCAAGTACTAGCCGCTATCACCCGACCGCCTGGCTGCCCACCATCCTCGAGGACCATTTTACACTGAATGGGCCCTTTGGCTATTGGGACGCCGCCCCTCTCGAACGATAACCCGGACGAGAGGAGTGTCAGTCTCGAGCAACGGCCGGGGGCAGGAGATGAACGGACCCGGAACAGCGAAGCAGCCCGCACGGAGGAAGACCGCACTGAGATACGCCCTGTCGGTCGTTACGGCGGCCGTCATGTTCTCGTCCATCTTCATCCTTGCCGCGTCGCCCGCAGCGGCCGCGAGCGCGCCCGTGATAACTGCCGTGTCTCCCTCCGGCGGTTGCAACTCCGGCAACGTCGAGGCGTTCGTGCTTGGAACGGGCCTGGAGCAAGGCTGTCGGGTTCTCTTCTCACGAAACGGGATGAACATTGAGGCGTCGTCGGTGCACGCCGTCGAAACCAGCCGGGCGGAATTCACCGTCGATCTCACCCGGGCGGTCCCCGGCAACTGGGACGTCAGGGTTGTCAATCCCGACGGCCATGAAGGGGTCCTGGCCGCAGGGTTCTCGATAACCGAGGACAACAGCGGAGACCCGCTGGAACCGAACGACACGATCGCGCAGGCAAGCGGCCCTCTGAGCCGGGGCGTTGCCACTCCTTCCTACGTGTCTCGCGACAACGACGTCGACTGGTTCTGGCTCGAGGTCCCTTCCGGGAGCGCCCGGCTCGTCGCGAGCGTCAAGTCCATCCCCTACGGCTGCGACGTGGATCTGAGCGTTTTCGACGCGAACGGGCTGGCTGTCGGTTCCTCGAACAACGGGGGCGATACGAACGAACTTGTCGAGCTCTTCAGCCCCGTAGCGGGGCGTTACCACCTCGAAGTCAAAGCGTGGTCGGGTTGCTCGCTCGACGACTCATACCTGGTCTCATACGACCTTGCGAACCCGCCGGCCTTGAGGCTCTTGAACCCGTCCGGCGGGGCGCCGGGAACGGTGGTTACGATTGACGGTTCGGGGTTCGGTGACAACAGAGACGGGTCTCGCGTTGCTTTCGGACCCGCCCGGTGCGTGAACAGCGACTACCTGAGCTGGAGCGACCGGAGGGTCGTCGTACGGGTTCCGTCAGGCGCCGGTGGCGCGGCGGCGGTCACGCTGACAACGACATCCGGGTCCTCCAACGGAGTCACGTTCAAGGTCACTCCCAGAATCAACCGCTTGAGCAGCACCGGCGGCCGGCCCGGTTCGACACTCGTCATCAGCGGGCAGGGCTTCGGCCAGTGGTCTTCCGGCAGAACGGCTGTCTATTTCGGCAAGATGCGGGCCAGAACCTACCAGGCCTGGAAAGACTCCGCTATCAAGGTGAAGGTCCCTGGTGGCGCTTCCGGGTGCGTCAAGGTGAAGGTCAACACCCCGGGAGGCACTTCGCCCGCGATGTCCTACTCCGTCAAACCGTAGCCGGAGCGGCAGCCTGTGCCCCGTCCCCGCCCGGCCGTTCCCCCGTGCAGGCCCCGGGTTCGGATTCACCCATGCGAAACAATCTCCGCCGTGGAACGCCTGGTGGGCGTTACTGGACTTGAACCACCCCGGCCGGCGCCAGGCCGGGGGCATTCTTCCATCCCTCATGGGATGCAAGGCTGGGCACGCGGCACGAAGTCGTTCGCGATTCCATCTCGGATACGGTGCAGCCAATCGGCGCCGGCCGGTGACCCCTTCACAGGTTCTGCGTCCAGTGACGCCCACGCGGAGCCGCGGTTGATCCGGCGCGGGTGGTGGGCCGGGTTGGAAAGAAGGAAGAACTCCTACACCGCCGCCGTTGCCACCGCCTCCATGGGTACTCGCTGGCACTGGCAGCCGGTACGTGATCTCGACGGAAGGCCAGTCTACTTCGACTTTATCAACGAAGGACTGCAGTAGGGCTTTTTGTTCCGCGATGGTGTTGCGATCCAGCACGCCGCCAAGATTTTTCACGTAACGGATGACCTCTTTAGCAGTCAGGACTTCAGCAGGTCCCCTCGTCTGGGAAAGCAGACTCGCCCTCTCCGCCTCCAGGACATCTCTCCTTGAATTCAGACCTTTGATTCTGTCAGCGAAATGTGAGGTGTCAATCTTTGAAGATTCGTAGGCTTCGGCCCATTTGTCGAGCTTCCGCCGAACATCATTCAGCTCGTTTTCGATCGAGCTCAGCTGCCCGTCCAGTGAACCAGTTTGCTGCTCGATCTCCTCGTTGGTCAGTCTGATGAGTTTCCGAATGTGTGACGGTGAAAGAACAACGGTCTCGATCGCTTTGATGACAAACTCCTCGAGTTTGTCCCTTGGCACGCTTTGGGCATCACAAACCAACGACCCCTTCTTCATTCGGGTGCCGCAAGCGTAGTAATGGTACTTGCTCGTCTTTCCAGGTCGGTTTCTGAAGGTGGCACCGCATCTACCGCACTGGGCAAGGCCAGCGAGGAGAAAATTGCTTCCCGTCACCCTTGGTGAAAACTGCTTTGGACTTCTCTTGGCAAGCTTCTTCTGGACTCTGTTAAAGGTAGCTTTGTCGATAATCGCCTCATGGCAGTCCGTGACACGTATGACTTCACTGGGATCACATTTGACGACTTGACCGCCCCACAGAGTCTTGGTTCTGTTCCATACCAGGTCCCCGAGATAGACTTCGTTTGTGAGGATGCTGTACACGGTTGAAGTGCCCCATGCCTTGCCCGTGCTGGTTGTGATCCCCTCGGAGTTCAACGCCTTGGCGATCTCCTTCAAACCCATACCGCCATCGGCCATATCGAACATCCGCTTGACCACATTAGCCTTCGCCGGGTGGGTTGCGAGTTTCTTTCTCACAACATTTCCGTCGGTTACTTCAACCGACTTGAAACCATAAGCCGGTTTGCTACCAGGGAAGAAACCTTTTGAAGCGCATGTCCTCATACCTCGTTTGACATTGCGGGACAGTACTCGGATATTGTATTCATTCAGGTCATCAACGACTCCGTCCATCAGGTTGCCCTCAGGCTCTTCAACGTCGAAATTCTCAGTCATAGAAATCAGCTTTATCCCGCGGACGTATAAGAAATCCCTCCAGTATTGCGAGTCCATCTTGTTTCGCGCGAACCTTGACTTGTCCCAGATCAAGACTGCATCAACGGGTTTCGTTCCGCTCTCAACATCAGCCATCATCCGCTGGAACTCTGGTCTTCGCGCCGTCTTCGCGGTTAGAGTCCCCGCTAGTGGTGTATGAAGGTAGAGCAAGCTGAGGGGTTGCCCAT
>CAZEJS010000008.1:31944-91848 GCA_964512645.1 uncultured Acidimicrobiales bacterium | reverse complement strand
CAAGAAGAAGGCTGCGAAGAAGGCGCCCGCGAAGAAGAAGGCTGCCGCGAAGAAGCCGGCCAAGAAGGCTCCGGCCAAGAAGAAGGCTGCCGCGAAGAAGCCGGCCAAGAAGGCTCCGGCCAAGAAGAAGGCTGCGAAGAAGGCGCCCGCGAAGAAGAAGGCTGCCGCGAAGAAGAAGTAGAGGACGGTAAAGACGCTGGCCCCGGCTGAATAGAAAGCGTTCGGTGGCGAAGCGGCCGCGAGTTTGCCGTCCGACGGAAAGACCGCCCCGGTAAAGAACCGGCAGTCCGGTTCGCGGAAGAAGTGCAGAAGTGCAGGTAGGCGCCGCCGCCAAGGCGGCGCCTGGCGTGGCAGACACCGGAGACGCATCAGGGAAGACGCACGCTGGCGCTTGCGCGTACCATCGCGCCGGCATCGCCGTTATTCTCTGCTTCGCCGGCGTTACCGGGCGCGCTGCCGATCTCCTTTGCGCGGGCTTCGCCTCCAGGGGCGTTCTTGCGTATGGAGAGGGTAACGCCCGAGCCAGCAGGAACGCCGCCGCTACGAAGAAGCAGTTCCCCGGCGTGAACACATGGCTCGCGCCGTCCGGCAGGAATGCCCCCCGCCAGGAGGCCTCGGAGCCGCTCTCCGCCTGTCCGGCCCCCCTGAATCCCCGCGCTGTTTCCACTATACTATGTAGGCCAACCCCGGGATCGAGCGGGGTTCTTTCTTCGACCAGAAGGGGAATGATGTCGCTGGTGGTGCAGAAATTCGGCGGGACCTCCGTCGGAGACGTGGACAGGATCAAGAACGTCGCGCGCAGAGTCGTCGAGAGCAAGAAACGCATTGATCACATCGTGGTCGTCGTGAGCGCCCTGGGAAAGACAACCGACCAGCTCGTGGGCCTCGCCGCGGAGATCACCGCGCTTCCCCCGGAGCGAGAGATGGACATGCTCCTCTCGACGGGAGAGCAGGTCTCTATGGCGTTGCTGGCCATGGCCCTCAACGAACTGGGCCAGGACGCGATAAGCATGACCGGACAACAGGTCGCGATCCTGACCGACACCGGCCACACGAAGGCGAAGATCCGCCGCATCGGGGCCGAGCGGGTCGTTGAGGAGCTGCGCAAGGGGCGGGTGGTGGTGGTCGCAGGCTTCCAGGGCGTGACCACCGAGGGAGAGATCACCACCCTCGGGCGGGGCGGGTCGGACACCACCGCGGTGGCCCTGGCCGCGGCGCTCCACGCCGATTGCTGCGAGATATACACCGACGTGGACGGTGTGTACACCGCCGATCCGCGGGTCGTGCCGGACGCCCGGAAACAGGTCGAGGTCTCCTATATGGAAATGATGGAAATGGCGACGACGGGCGCGAAGGTGCTGCAGTCCCGATCGGTCGAGTACGCGAGGAACTACAACGTACCGCTGCACGTGAGGTCCAGCTTTCACGAGGGTGAGGGCACCTGGGTCAGGAGCGAGGAAGATATCATGGAAAAAGCAATCGTCAGCGCCGTAACCCACGATCTGAGCGAAGCCAAGGTCACGGTTGCCGGGGTCCCGGACAAACCCGGTGTCGCCGCCCGCCTCTTCGGCGCGCTCGCGGAAGCCAACGTGAACGTGGACATGATCATCCAGAACGTGAGCGAGCAGGCCCGCACCGACATATCGTTCACCGTGAGTGAAGTCGACCTCGAGAAGGTCAAGCTCGTCGCGGGGAGGATCGCCGAGGCCGTCGGCGCCGGCGGCGTCACCTACGACCCCGACATCGCCAAGGTTAGCTTGATAGGCGCGGGCATGCGCACCCACCCCGGCATCGCTGCGGGCATGTTCCAGACCCTCGCGGACAACGAGATCAACATCGAGATGATATCGACTTCGCCGATCAAGATATCCTGCGTCGTGCAAAGGCGGGACGGCGAGAAGGCCGTCCGGAAGCTGCACGAACATTTCCGCCTGCAGGACTGAGCGGAACCGCCGCGGGGCGAACGCCGTTTATTGAAATGAGGCCCTTTTCGCGCGGGAGGCAAAGATGAGAGAACCAGACGTCGCTATCGTCGGCGCAACCGGGATGGTGGGGCAGGAGTTCATCAGGATACTGGAGGAAAGGGATTTCCCCCTCGGCCGGCTCCGGCTGCTCGCTTCCGAACGTTCCAGGGGCAGGTCGCTCGAGTTCCGGGGAGAGGACATCCCTGTCCGGGTGCTGGGCGAGGACTCGTTCGAAGGCATCGACATCGCGCTGTTCTCGGCGGGCGGCTCGATATCCAGGGAGTACGCGCCTGAGGCCGTGAGGTCCGGGGCGGTTGTCGTCGACAACTCCAGCGCCTGGAGGATGGAGCCGGAGGTGCCGCTGGTCGTCCCCGAGGTGAACCCGGGTGACGCCTTCAAGCACAAGGGCATCATCGCCAACCCGAACTGCTCGACGATACAGATGGTGGTCGTCCTCGACCCCCTGCACCGGGCCTACGACCTTGAGAGGGTCGTCGTGACCACCTTCCAGTCCGTGTCCGGAACCGGCAGGGACGCGGTGGAGGAACTGAAGAAGCAGGTGCGCGATATCGAGGCCGGCGAGCCGGTCACCTCCGAGGTGTACCCTCACCAGATAGCGTACAACTGCCTGCCGCACATTGACGTGTTCCTCGACAACGGCTACTGCCGCGAGGAGCAGAAGATGATAGACGAGACCAGGAAGATCATGGGCCTGCCGAGCCTGGCCGTTACCGCGACCACCGTCCGCGTACCGGTCTTCGTCTGCCACAGCGAATCGGTCAACTGCCAGTTCAGGAAGCCCGTCGAGCCGGACGAGGCGCGCGTGGTGCTGGGCGCCGCACAGGGGGTCGAGGTCGTGGACGACCCCCCGGCCAACTCCTACCCGCTCGCGATCGACTGCGCGGGGAAGGACGCCGCATACGTCGGACGAATCAGAAAGGATTACTCCGCGTCGAACGCGCTCAACCTCTGGGTGGTCAGCGATAACCTGAGAAAGGGCGCAGCGCTCAACGCGGTCCAGATCGCGGAACTCCTGCTGGATTGAGGACGACCGCCCGGGGCTGAGACAGACGGGGGAGCCCGCTCCGCATGGATACTCCTTGCCCGCCAGAGGCCGACGGCGCCCGGTGCCTCGAGCACCCGTGGGCGCCTGCCGTGGCCCGTTGCGTCGTCTGCGGCAGGTTTCTCTGCCGGGCGTGCAGGGCGCTCCTGGATAATCGCAACTACTGCCGGTCCTGCCTGGCGGCAACGGGAAACCCCGCCACGCCTCCGGGGCCGCAGTTCGGACCGGGAGCTCCGGGCGCCATGACGCAGTGGCGGCCCCGGACGTATCCGGCGCCCCCGCCCGGCTACCGGCAGCAGCGCCCTTTCCCGCCTTACGGCTACCCGCCGGCTCCCATGCCGTACAGGGCGCCGAGGGAGGAGGTCTTCCCGGGCACCCCGTGGGGGGTCGGTGAGGCGGTGCTGGTCTTCGCGGTTTCCGTCATCCTGGCCTCGGCGATCTCGTACATGCTGGCACTGGTCCTGCGCGCCAGCTTTTCCGCCACCGCTTCGGTATTCCTGGTGATCTTTACCTCCAGCGTGGTCCTTTACTCGTTCCTCCTCGCGGGGACCTTCTACTCGGTGAAAGTGCGGCACGGGAGCACGTTCTCGGCGATAGGGCTGAAGCCCGACGGGTTCGGCCACGGCGTGGCGCTGGGGTTCGTGTTGGGCGCTCCTATCTTCGCCGTGGCCATAGGCGTCGCTTACGCGATACAGAAACTGCTGCACCCCACGACGACCGACCAGCTCTCGAAGTCGGTCACGACCCTGTCGTCCGGGAACGTCGGGTGGGGCCTGATCGCGCTCCTGGCGTTGACGCTCGTCGTCCTCGCGCCCGTCTGCGAGGAGGTCTTTTTCCGTGGTTACCTGTACCCTGCCCTGCGCAACAGGATGAGCAAGCAGCCCGCGATGATACTGAACGGAGTCCTCTTCGCGGCCGCCCACTTCGAGATAATCGGCTTCCTGCCCAGGTTCCTCCTCGGGTGGGGGCTCTGCTACGTCTACGAGCGCAACCGTACACTGGGCGGACCCATGACCGCCCACGCTCTGTACAACGCTCTCGTCCTTCTTCTGGCCGGAGCGTTCAAGATCTTCTGAAATAGCGCGGCCCCACCTGCCGGGGGGCCCTGCGCGCCGGAACGCCGGTGCTGGCTCTGCGTTTCACCGTCCGCGGCGCGCCGGTCCCTGAGAACAACGCCCTCCGCCCGTTTGACTGCGGGACTCACAACGAAATATATTTAACCCGCCAGGCCGCCGGATCGGCCGCGGGACGCCCCGGCACGAGCAGTGGGTCGGCCCCCGGGCACGCGGCGGGCAGTGCCGGGGGGCGCGTTCTCACGAGCCGTCCAACGGACTGGACGGGACAGACCCGGTAAGCCACGCTGATCTGTGGAGGACAAACGTGAGGGCAAACAGGTTCGTCGCGAACGCCGCGAAAGTCATTCTGGTGATTGTCATACTGGCGGTGGTGTTCGCGGGCTGCAGCGGCAGCTCGGTGAAGGTCGATGTGGAACGTGTTGGCCCCCGGGCCATCGCCGAGACCGTCATGGTAGCCGGAAGCCTCCAGGCCTCGACCCCCACGCAGGTCATTCCCCAGGTCTACGGTCCCGTAGCCCAGGTGTTCGCGGCCGACGGGCAGGAGGTGACCGCGGGCCAACCCCTGGTCCAGCTCGACACGTCGAGCCTGGAACAGCAGCTCCTCTCGGCGCGGGCCGGGCTCGAGTCCGTCCAGTCGCTTGCAGGCATGTTCAACAGCATGTCGTCCGCGACCGCGGGCATCGGCAGCGCGGTGAACTCCGCTCTCGCCACCGTTGACGCCGGCGTCGCGGGCCTTTACAACCTGGCGAAGATGATAATCCCGGCGCTTCCCGCCGACCAGCGGCTCTCGGCCCTCCAGGCAATCGACGCTTCGTACCAGGCCTGCCAGTCCCGGGCGGCCAGCAGGCCCCGCATCTCCGTGGGCGGTGGCGGTGGCATGAGCACCGGAGCGCAACAGGCCGCGGCCAACAAGTCCATCGAGAACGCGGCGAAGAACCTGCAGGCCGCCACTGTCGTCGCCCCCGTGTCCGGAACGCTCGTCTCAGCGCAGGGAGGCGGGTCCTCGATCAACAGCCTCATGAGCACCCTCATGAGCAGTTTCAGCAGCATGATACCGTCGGGGCTGAACCTCTCGTCGCTGTCGGGGCTCTCGGGCGGCATGGGCAACTTCGGGATGCCCTCCTCCGGGCCGGTGGTTCCCGGCATGTTCATCATGCCCGGCACCCCCATATACACGATAGTCGACCTCAAGAACATGTCCATGATCGCCAAGGTCGACGAGGCCGACATCGCCAGGGTGGCTCCCAACCAGACCGCGACGGTTCTGCTGGAGGCGTACCCGGGCAAGAAATTCAACGGAACGGTTGTTAAAGTCGCCGACACCGCAACCACGAACGAAGCGGGGGCGACCGCTTTCGACGTAGTAGTCCGGATGGACACCGCCGACATAAACCTGAAGATCGGCATGACCGGCACGGCCGACGTGACGATCGCCACAAAGAAGTCGGCAACCGTGGTCCCCGTAGAGGCCGTCGTCGAGAAGAAGAGCCAGAAGTACGTGTTCAAGGTCGTGGACGGCAAGGCGAAACTGACAGAAGTAACCGTCGGCCTTGCGAGCGAGAACAGCGTAGAGATAATCCAGGGCGTCAAGGTCGGCGACCACGTCGTCGTCAAGGGCGTCGAGAAGCTCAAGGACGGCCAGGGGATCAAGCAGTAGCGCCGGCCGGCTCCAGGCGCCGGGCCTGCCCGGCGGGAGCGTCGGCGCCCCGCACCGACCCGCCGGTAGAGCACGGTGACCGCGATCCAACTCCCCGGTGCCCGCAAGGCGACCGCGAATGCGGCCGTCGGCAAGGGCGAAAGGTCTGCCCGGCAGATGAACTCGATAATCCAGACGACCGACCTGGTCAAGCACTACAGGATGGGCGACCAGCTCGTCGAAGCGCTTCGAGGGGTCTCCGTTTCGGTGGAGGGCGGCGAGTTCCTCGTCATCATGGGGGCTTCCGGCTCGGGAAAGTCCACCCTCATGCACATCATGGGATGCCTCGACCACCCTACCTCGGGGAGCTTGCTTATTGACGGTGACGACATCAGCAAGGTCGGCTCCTCTCGCCTCGCGGATTTGCGGAATAGCAAGATCGGCTTCGTTTTCCAGCAGTTCAACCTGCTTTCGAGGACGACCGCCGTTCACAACGTCGAACTGCCTCTGCTCTACGCGGGGATCGGCTCTTCCGAGCGGCGCAGGAGGGCAGTGGATGCGCTCGAGAAGGTAGGGCTGGGCCACCGGCTGAGCCATTATCCCAATCAGCTCTCGGGGGGCGAGCAGCAGAGGGTCGCCATCGCCCGGGCCCTGATAAACAACCCCCCCATCATCATGGCCGACGAGCCGACCGGCAACCTCGATACCCGGTCGGGGATCGAGATTCTCGAGATCCTCCAGGAGCTCCACTCGAACGGCATCACCCTGGTTATGGTTACCCATGAGCGCGACGTCGCGGAGCATGGAGACCGCATCATCCACCTTCGAGACGGGTCGGTGGTCGGGAACGAGGCCGTGGCGTCGAAGAGGTCCGCCGCGGAGGCGCGGGAGTCGGGACCGGCCGCACTTGACGCGGGGGAGGCGCTGGAAGGATGAAGCTGCTGGAGAGCGTCTACACGGCCCTGCGGGCCCTGCGCGCCAACAAGATGCGCTCGCTGTTGACCATGCTCGGCGTCATCATCGGCGTGGGCTCGGTCATCCTCCTGGTGGCCCTGGGGTCCGGGGCGCGCTCGGAGATAACCACCACGATCCAGGGACTGGGTTCTAACCTGATAGTGGTGGTGCCGTTCAAGATGGAGCTGGGCGGAAATATGATGCAGCAGGGGGCCCCCCAGTTCGCCACCAACAAGTTCACCCTCAAGACGCTCGACGAGATAGGCAGACTCGTTGGCGACCACGACAGGGTGAGCGGCGAGATCCAGCGCTCGATGTACCTGAAGGCCGGCAACAAGCGGTTCTTCGGCATCGTCCTTGGCACCAGGGCGAACGAGTTCGACCTCCGCGACCTCGACACCGGCCGGGGGCGGTTCTACACCAGGGCCGAGGAGGACTCCGGAAGGCTGGTGATCGTCATCGGCAAGAGCGTCGCCGAGTCCCTTTTTCCCGGGCAGGACCCCCTGGGTCAATACATCACCATCAAGGGCAGGAAGGTGAAGGTGATAGGCGTCCAGGAGGAGCGGGGCAAGACCCTGATGTTCGACCAGGACTCGATATCCTGGATGCCGATAACCGCGGCCATCAAGCTGTTCGGAACCTCGAACCCCAACAACATCATCGTCAAGTCAACGTCCACCGAGGCGGTGATGCCCGATGCGAAAAAGATTAAGGAGCACCTCGGCAAGACGCTGGCCTCTGACGAATACTCGGTTATTACCCAGAGTGACATCCTTTCTTTCGCGCAGAGCATCACCAAGATCCTGACGTACCTGCTGGGCGGGCTCGCGGGCATCTCGCTGCTGGTCGGCGGCATCGGCATAATGAACATCATGCTGGTGTCGGTCACCGAGCGGACGCGCGAGATAGGCATACGCAAGGCGGTCGGCGCCAAGACGCGCGACATCATGCTGCAGTTCCTGGTCGAGGCGATCACCCTGAGCATCATCGGGGGGACGATCGGGGTGCTGCTGGCGGTGTCCGGGGCGATCCTCTACACGGCGATCTTCCACCTGCGCGCGCAGGTCACCCTCTGGATAATTCTCCTGGCGTTCCTGTTCTCGATGCTCGTCGGCATCTTCTTCGGGGTCTATCCCGCTCGAAAGGCTTCCCGCCTCGACCCCATAGAATCCCTCCGCTACGAATAGCCGGACGGCGTTCTGGCTAGAGGTCGGTGCGGCCGTCGAGGGCACGGCCAAGCGTCACTTCGTCCGCGTACTCGAGGTCGCCGCCGACGGGGAGTCCCCGGGCTATCCTGGTCACCTTGACGCCCAGTGGACGCACGAGCTGGGCGAGGTACATGGCCGTAGCCTCCCCTTCGGCGTTGGGGTTGGTGGCCGCTATCAACTCGTCGACGCTCCCTTCGCGGAGCCGCTCCATCAGCTCCCGGAAACGCAGCTCCTCGGGGCCTACTCCGTCTATCGGGGATATCGCGCCGCCGAGGACGTGGTACCTTCCCCTGAACCTTCCGCTCCGCTCTATGGCAATGACGTCCCTCGGCTCCTCGACAACGCATATCACGTTATCGTCCCGCCTGGCGTCCTTGCAGATGGAACAGAGTTCGTCCTCCGAGACGTTGAAGCACCTGGCGCAGAAACGCACCCTGTCCTTGACCTCTACTATCGCCCGCGCGATCTCTACGGCGTCCTGCCGGGGGACGGACATCAGGAAGAACGCTATTCTCTGGGCGGACTTGGGCCCTATGCCGGGAAGGCCGCAGAGCCTCTCTATCAGGTTTTCCAGAGGTGCGGCCATGAACGCCATTACTGTCCCCTCCGCCCGTTCACATCCCGGGGATCCCGAGCCCGCCCAGGCCGCCGGTCAGGCCTTCCATGCGCCTGCCCGCCAGCTCCTGCGACGCCTCGATGGCGCCGTTCACCGCGGCGAGGACGAGGTCCTCGAGCATGCCGGGGTCCTCGGGATCGATCGCGGCGGCGTCGATCGCAATGCTTCTGATCCGCTGGTGGCCGTCGGCCACCACCTTGACTGCGCCCCCGCCCGCGGAGTGCTCGACGGTTTCCTCTCCCAGGGCTTCCTGCGCCTCCGCCATCTGCTGCTGCATCTGCTGGAGCTGTTTCATCATGTCCCCGGGACTCGCTTTCGGGCCTTTGGGCTTCGGGTAGTATTTCCCCTTGGACATCTATTCCTTGCCTCCCCCGTCGTCCTCGATAAACTCGCCGTCGAAGCGTTCTTTGACGATGCGCGCGATCTCCGCGGGACTCCTGGGGCGAGACGGGGGCTGCGCTTCCGTTTCCCCCGCTCCCCGCGCCGCGTTCTCCGCCGGGCCTTCGTCTGGCCGCCCGACACTGCCTGTCCCGCCCTCTTCGGGAGCGGCGCCGGTGGCCCTGCTACCCAGCCTCGACAGCTTGATCACCACGGATTCGCCGGTGAAACGCCGCCAGGTATCCTCGGCGGTCGACAGGTCCCCGGAGTTCTTCAGCGCCTCCATCTGGAACGACGAGTCCTCTCCGAAGCCCAGCGTCAGCTCGCCTTTTTCCAGCGACATCACTCGCGACTTCTCGAGCAACGTGTACAGCTTCACGTGGCCGGTGTTCTTGAGTTCCGTGAGGACCGCGATCCACGCCCTCCGCGCCTTCTCGCGTTCCGCCCCCGGCGGCTGCTCGCCGGCGGCCGCCGCGTTCGCGCCATCCTCCGGGCCGTCTCCCGGGACAGCCTCAGGAACTGCTTCCGGGGCTGCTTCCGGGGCCGCTTCCGGTGGCCGGGCCTTCTTCGCCTTCGCGGGCTCTTTTCCGCCGGCCTTCCGGCGGGGCGGAACCGGAGGCCGGGAGCCCCCGCCCGCGGCGAGGCCCTCGATCTTCTTCTCCAGTTCCTCTATCCGGAACGCCAGCCCTTCGAGGGTCACGTCCGAGTCCAGGCTGGTCATCCTGACCAGCGCGCATTCGAGCACGAGCCTGGGGTTTTCGCTCCATCGCATCTCCCTGTGGGTGTCGCCCAGCCTTTCCATCAGGCGCATCACCTCGTGCCTCCGGAATGTGGCTGCCTGTTCCTCGAGCTTCGCGAAGTGCTCGACCGTCGCCTCCACTATTTCCGAAGGGTTCGCCGCGTTCTGCACCAGGAAGAGCGAGCGCAGGTGAGAGATGAGGGCCTCTACGAACCTCCTCGGGTCGGTCCCGGCTTCCAGCATCCTCCCGGTCAGGGTCAGGGCCCCGGCGGTGTCCCTGTCGGCGATGAGGTCCACCATCTCGAACGCCAGGCCGGTCTCGACCTCCCCGAGCATCTCTGCCAGTTGCTCGGAGGTGATCCTCTCCCCCGATAGGTTGGAGATCTGGTCCATCACGCCTATCGCGTCACGGACGGAGCCGTGGGCGTGCTCGGCGACCATGCCGAGCGCGTCTTCGCTGATGTCGATGCCTTCGCGGGACGCTATGTGTTCGAGGAGCCTCTCCATGTCTACCGCGGACACCAGGCTGAAGTCGAACCTCTGACAGCGCGAGATTATCGTCGGCAGCAGCTTATGGGGCTCCGTAGTCGCCAGGACGAATACTACATGGGCCGGCGGTTCTTCGAGCGTTTTGAGCAACGCGCTCGACGCTTCGGCCGTCAACTGGTGGACCTCGTCGACTATGTATACCTTCATCCGCAGCGCCGTCGGCGTGTACGGAATCTTGTCGAGGAGCTCCCTTATCTCGTCGATCTTACGGTTGCTGGCGGCGTCTATCTCGACGACGTCGAGCGCTGTGCCCTCGGAGATGGAGACGCATGCGTCACAGACTCCGCAGGGTGTGGACGTCGGCCCCTCGACGCAGTTGATGGCCTTGGCCAGTATCCGCGCCGTGCTGGTCTTGCCCGTGCCCCGCGGGCCCGCGAAAAGGTAAGCGTGGACCAGTCTGCCGCCGGACAGGGCGTTGGCGAGGGTGTTGGTGACCCTGTCCTGCCCGACCACCTCGTTGAAGGTCCGGGGCCTCCACTTACGGTACAGGCTTATGTGTTCCATCGCGGACAGCCGCCGTCTCCTTTTTCAGCCTTCGCCCCCGCGGGCGGGTCCTTACATCAAAGTGACTGTGCACCCACCATCGACCTCCCGGATCGGGGCCCGCCCTGGCAGCCGGCTCCAACCAGGTTGTTCCACGGCACACGAAAGTCTTTGCTTACCGCTGCTTCCTCCCGGACCTGACGGGGTTCACAAATTTTCGTTGCGCGGGACCCAGCCTTCGACACCGCTTACCGAGACGGCTGCGACCGATCCCAGAAGACCTCCGGTGGGGGTTCGGCCCCGCTGTAGCGGATTGCGGGTTACAGGGCACCGCTGGCTCCCCACCTAGCACAGTCAACGGTTAGTATACGCGAATATGCCCGCCGGCGCGACGCGCGAACCGTCCCGGGAACGCCCTTGGAGGCTATCGAAGAGGCGCCGGTGCGCGCCACGGGCGCGAGTGCCTGAGATATAATAGTGTGCCGCCGGCCACATCCGGGACGACCCAGACTGGCTGGCGCGCTGTCATCAGGGACCTTCCCCATTCCCGCGCAATGGAGGGCATGTGAGAAGCTTCATGAAAGGGTCCTCCGGCCGAGAGGTCAGGGATATACAATCGCGCCTGATCGCCGCCGGTTTCCTGTCGCCGGACAGCCGGGAGTTCGCCGCGGGAGAGTTCGAGGACGACACCGACAGGGCCGTACGCGAGTTCCAGCAGCGCAAGGGCCTTCGCGCCGACGGCGTGGTTGGGCCCGACACCTGGCCCGCGCTGGTGGACGCCAGCCGCAGGCTGGGCAGCCGGTTTCTCTACCTCAGGGAGCCCGCGCTCAGGGGGGACGACGTCGCCGACCTCAAGAGGAGGCTCAACTCGCTCGGCTTCTACAGCGGGAAGGAGAACGGCATTTTCGACAACGACGCCGCGGTGGCCGTCGAACAGTTCCAGCGCAACAGCGGGGTGGTGGCCGACGGCATAGTCGGCGCGTCCACAGTCGAAGCGCTCCTGAGACTCTCGCGTGTAACCAAACCCACCAGCGTCGCGTCCGTCCGAGAAACCGAGAAAGGCCTGCCGTCTGGAGGCGCCAGGGGCCGGCGCGTTATGCTCGACCCCGGCCACGGGTACCCCCCCGATCCCGGCGAGGTCGGCCCCGGCGGGCTGCGCGAAAGCGAGGTCGCTGAAGCCATCTGTCAGCGGCTCGGCGGCCTTCTGGTCGCCGAAGATGCCGTCGTCTTCTATTCTCGCAGGCGGGGCGAGTACCTCGAGATCTCCGAGCGCGCCGAGAGCGGTCACGAGCAGGCGGTGGAGCTCATGGTCTCTGTACACCTGAACTCTTCCAGCGAGCCCCTCGCGTGCGGCTCCTCTTGCTACTATTTCGCGAGCGGGAACTACCGTTCCCCCTACGGCTACAGACTGGCAAGCCACATTCAGGACGAGCTGGTCGACTCCCTGGGGCTCATGGACTGCCGGACCCACGGCATGGCTTACAGGCTCCTGAGGGACACACGGATGCCCGTGGTCATCGTCGAACCCGCTTACATCACCAACCCTCGCGAGGAGGAACTGCTGGGGCGTGACGACTTCCTCGACGGCATAGCCTCGGCGATAGCCCGCGCGACGGTCAGGTACTTCAACGGGGAGCCCGCGCCGGGGGAGGACTGAGGCGCCGGATTCTGCCCTCGCCCGCCCGCTGTCCATGTGCTCCCGCCAACACGATCGTGCCGCCCCGGCCCGGCGGCCGCGCTTCCTCCGCTTCGTTGAGGGCCGCGTGCTCCTGCGCTATCATTGTTTCCTACCGGTAACGATCATGGGGGCTGCCGCCGGCGAGGCGGTGCGGCGCTGGAAAGGATGGCCTTGGGCTTTTTCGAGAAGAGCCTCCGGGCAAAAATCACCGCGATCCTGCTGATCTTCATCGTCGCCGCGGTCGGCGCCTCCATCGTCATAAGCGACGCCCTGGTCACCCGCATAGTGCGGAACGATGTCGAGCAGTCCACGCGCGACGCCGCACGCCTCACGGGCACGCTGGTCGAGGTGGGGCTGGAACGCCGGGCCACGCGTGTCGGGCTCTTGGCGAGCCTCCCGGTCATGCGTGATCCCGGCGCGTCGACGGAGTCCCGCGCGGCGACAATAACCCTCTTCAGCGAGAACTGGCCCATCGGGGAAGGAGTTATCCTGACCGACACCAACGGCAACGTGCTCGCCGGAACGGGAGAGCTCTCGAAGGCTTCCAGTGCGGCAGGAACAACCTGGTTCGGCAACGCCCTCTCGGGTGGGACCGCGTTCACCTATGTCGGCGACACCGCCGAGCTGGCCGCGGCACGGCTGGACTCGCCGGTCCTCGCCGTATCCGCGCCGCTCCGCGACGCGAGCGACCAGATATTCGGCTACGCCGTCGCGTTCACCAACATCCGCGACATCTCCAGGGCGGTTGCCGCCGTCATGATAGAGACGACGGGCCACGGCTTCCTGGCGAGCGTGTCGGGTGGCGTGATCGCCGGCCACCTCTTCCCCCGCTCCGTGGAGCCGTCCGGGGCCGACCGGCGCAGGCGCGAGAACCTGCTCTCCGGAATTGCGCTCGGCAATTCTGGCCAGACGACAACCGCCTACGGCGGTAAGAGCTACCTGGTGACGTGGGTCCCCGTCGAAACGGGGCAGGCCGCGGGCCCGGGGCTGGACTGGACGGTGGGCGTGGCCTCTCCGACCGCCGAGGCTTACAGGTCGGCGAACCAGGTCGCCCTCGCGCTCCTTGTCCCGGCGGTGCTGCTGATCGCTCTCGGCGTAGTAGCCGCGTTCAAGCTCGGGCGCGGCATCACCCGGCCCATCGACGAACTGGTGGTGAGCGCCGAAGGGATCGGCTCCGGTGACCTCACCTGCGACGTGCCGATCCGGACCAGGGACCAGGTCGGCAAGCTCGCCGCGGTTCTCCTGCGCCTGAGGGACAACATGCGGGGCGCCCTGGCGGAGGCGTCCCGCGCCGCGGACAGGATGTCGACGCTCGCCGGCGAGCAGTCCGCGGGCACCGAGGACGTTTTCAGGAGTACCGAGGAAATCGTCGATTCGGTCGTCGTGCTCGCGAGGAACATGGACTCCCTCACCCGGAAACTCGCTACGGTCACCGAACGCTGCGAATCCGCGGGAGGCGGCGCGGAAGGCCCCACGGGCCACCCCGAGGTGCGGGAGCTCCTGCGGGACTGTGAGATACTTGCCGCGGTGAGCTCCAGCAAGGCCGTCGAGATCGCCACGGCCGTCCAGGACCAGCGTGCCGCCGCCAGGGACGTCTCGGCCGCCGCCCGGAGGCTCTCGGATACGGCCCGCGAGTTGAACTCGCTCGTCCAGCAGTTCAGAGTGTGAGCGCCTGAAGTGGCTCAGAGGACGGTTCTGCCGTGGTTGATCGAGCTCACCTCGACCTCACCCGTGGACGGGTTGAACCGGACCGTACGCCCGTAGTTTCCACCGGTATCCTCGGCGACCAGGGGTATCTTGAGTTTCTGCACCTCTTCCTTGACCGCCAGGATGTTTCTCGCGCCTATGTGCGCGGTCGGGCCGACCGCGAGGCTGCTCTCCTTCCGCGACGCCCCGGGGATCTCGAACATCTGTGCCCCGCCGGCGATCTTGCAGCGCAGGCCGTTCTTTCTCGCGCCCAGCTTGACCAGCTCTTCGACCAGAACCGGCACCGCGATGTCGGCGAACTTGCCGCGGGCGCCGTCGGGGGGCTCCTTGCCGCGGCTGTCAGGCAGCATGACATGCGCCAGCCCGGCGACTTTCCTCAGCGGATCGTACATCGCGACCGCTATGCACGACCCCAGCCCGAAGCTCGCCAGAACGCTCGAGCCGTCGGTGACCTTCAGCTCGGCCACTCCGACGTTGAGGACCTCATCCAAAAGGCACCCCCAGCCGCTCGAGTATGGTCGAGAGAGTCCCCAGGTCGGGAAAGAGGATCAGGTGCCCCAGGATCGTCACTCCCGATACCATGAAGTCGGTCTCCACCACCAGGACCTGCTCCTCGGTCGCCCCCAGGTCGACGAGCACGTAGTCCAGGATCGCCCCTGCCATGTCCATGGCGAACCCCGGTACCGAAGGCTTGAAAAAGAGGCCCGTAAGCTGACCCAGCGCGGAAAGGTAAGCCCCCGAGAGGATGCTTCCAGTCTCTTGCAAAGCCGAGCTCTTGACCACGTCTATGTCCGGGGCTTCGAGCTCCTCGGGCACCATCAGGCTCGCCAGGCTCCCGGCGCTATCCTTCTCCAGGAGCAGCAGGATGCTTCCGGAGCAGTCACCGGTGATGTTGAGGTACACGCCCGCGACCGCGGTCTCCGGGCCGCCCACGAGGTCGGGCACGCTCGTCAGCGTGACCAGGATCGCGCGGGGGACCGACAGGTCCACCTTCTTTTCCACCATCTGGGAAAGGGCGATGGCGGCGTTCCCCGCTCCTATGTTGCCCACTTCCTTGAGGGCGCTTATCTGCATGTCGGTAAGCGCCCGCTTCGGCACCGCTGGTGTCATCTGGTCTTCCTCTCCGGCCGGTTCTCCATCACTGCTATTCCTACATCAGGCTCGGGATATCCAGGATCAACGCCACCCTGCCCGAGCCGAGTATAGTCGCTCCCGCGAAACCCTCGACACGCTTGAGAAACTTGTCCAGGGTGCTGATCACGATCTCCTGCTGCCCGATCAGTGAATGCACGCCCAGCGCTATCAGCCGCGGACCGATCTCGGTGATGACCACCGGGAACGGCTCAGCGCCGTTCAATGCCCGCTCGCACTCCAGCATCCTGTCCAGGCGCAGGAGCGGTATCGTCTCCTCGCGGAGGAAGATGGCTTCCTGGCTCTGCACTGTCCTGATGTCCTCGGGGTTGATGACGTGTGTTTCCCGGACGATCCCCAGTGGCACAGCGTACGTCTCGCCTGAAACCTCCACCATGAGCGCCTGTACTATCGCCAGCGTCAGGGGCAGCTTCAGCGTGACCGTCGAACCCTGTCCTGGTTCGAAGTCGAGCAGCACGAAGCCTCCGAGGGATTCGGCCTTGGACTTGACCGCGTCCATCCCGACCCCCCGGCCCGACACCCCGCTCACCTTTTCGCTGGTGGAAAAACCGGGCAGGCACAGGACCCTGAGGACGTCGTCGTGACCGAGGGCGCGCCTGTCTTCCTCGGAGATGAGCTTCTTCTGCAGGGCCTTGTCGAACACCCGGTCGGGCTGGATGCCCTCTCCGTCGTCCTGGACCTCGATGGCGACGTAGTTCCTGTCGCGGTACGCGGAGAGCTTCACGGTGCCTCGCGGAGGCTTTCCCTGCTCGCGCCTCCTCTCGGGAGAGGCTATCCCGTGGTCCACGGCGTTCCTGATCATATGGATCAGGGGGTCGGATATCTCGTCGAGTATGGTCCGGTCGAGTTCGATCTCTTTTCCTTCGACGACGAAGTCGATCTCCTTGCCCTGCTCGCGCGCGATATCCCTGACCATCCTGGGAAACCGGTTGAAGACGTGTTCGACAGGGACCATCCTCGTCTTCATGACCTCGTCCTGAAGCTCCGCGGTAAGCCTGGAGGTCTGGTCCAACGCTTCACGGAGCTCGGGCAGCTCGAACCCGGAAGCGAGCTGCGCGAGCCTCGTCCGGTTGATGACCAGCTCTCCCACGAGATTCATCAGCGTGTCCAGCCGCGCGATGTTTACCCGCACGCTCTGGGTCTTGCGCGCGGCGGCCATGGTGGTCGCCTGGTCGACCACGGCCGCCTTCGGCGGGGCGGCCGCCCGCGAGCTCTCCTCGGCCTCGTGCACGACGTCGATGCCGACCGAGGATATCTCCGCTATCGCCAGCAGCGATTTCTCGACACGCTCCGCGCTCTCCGGCGTGGCCACCGCCACCTGGAAAGTCGTGTCGAACTTCTCGTCCTCCAGGGCCTCCACCGGGGGAAGGGAAGCGATGACCTCACCGAGCTGCGCGAGTTTCTTGAAGACCATGAACACGCGTACCGACTTCAACAGGCACTCCCTGTCGAGCTCCACCGTCAGCCGCATGACGCGCGTCCCCGGCACGGCTGCGTGCCTGGCGACCTCGCTCTCCTCCAGCTCCAGTGCGCCCGCGGCGCGCCCCTCGTGCCGGTCCTCTCCCGCTGAGGCTCCCTCCTCGGCCGGTTGCGCCCCGGGCTGCTCCTCCGCCGGAGGGGTTTGTTCGATTTCGGGCGGCTCCGGCCCGGGCGCTTCACGCGCCGGCGGCGCTGGCCCCGACGGCCTCGGGGGCGATTGCCCGGAGGCAACGGGCGCTCCCGGTTCCTCGGTGAGTGCCCTGATCTCCGACACCAGCGCGCCGAAATCGATCTCCTCCTGGCGGTCCTCCGCGATGGCGTTGATTATCGCCCCCAGCGTGTCGAAGCAGGAGAAGAGCGTATCGACCACCGGGGTAGTCACGGGGATGTCCCCCACCCTCAAGTGCTCCAGGAGGTTCTCCATTTCGTGGGCCAGCTCGGTCAACTGGTCGTAGCCCATCGTCGCCGACATCCCCTTGAGGGTGTGCGCCGAACGGAATATCTCGGTGACGACGTCCAGGTTGCCCGGCTCGTCCTCGAGCTGCAGCAGGAACCTGTTGAGCGAGTCCAGGTGTTCCTGGGCCTCGGTTATGAACAGGTCCTTGTACTGGGAGATGTCCATCTCCATGCAATCGCTCCTCGGAGCCCGTCACAGGTGGGCGACTATGGCTTCCGCTATCTTCTCGAGCGGAAGCACAGTGCGCGCCAGGTGTCTCTCTATGGCCGCCTTCGGCATGCCGAAGACAAGGCAGGTGTCCTCGTTCTGGGCGATCGTCTCGCCCCCGGCGTCCTTTATCATCCCCAGCCCCATGGCGCCGTCGCTGCCCATGCCCGAGAGCAGGACCCCGATCGCCCTTTCCTCGAACACCTGGGCCGCGCTTTCCATGGTCACGTCTATTACCGGGCTGGCGCCGTGTCTCGCCACGGTCGGGAGGAGCCTGGCCCTCACCTTCCCTCCGCCGATCCTCTCGAAGATCAGGTCCTGGCCGCCCGGTACGACGAGCGCCAGCCCCTCCTCGAGCTCCTCGGCGTTGACCGCCTCCCGGACCTCCACCCGGGACCTGGAGTTGAGCCTTTCGGCGAACGAGCCCGTGAAAGGCTCGGGCATGTGCTGCACCACCACTATCGAGGCCGGGACCTCCCCGGGGAACGCGGGCACTATCTCGGCGAGCGCCCTGGGCCCACCCGCCGAAGCGCCGATGACTACAACCCTTCCGCCCCTTACCGCCTCGCGCCTGAACTTGACTTTCTTCGGGGGCCGGGCCTTGCGGGCCCGCTCCCACGCCTCCCTGGCACGCGACCTCGCGGCGGCCTTGATCTTGTCGACGACGTCCTGGCGAACCTCGCTCACCGACGTGGGGAACTGGCTGGGCTTGGCGATGAAATCCACGGCGCCCAGCTCGAGAGCCTTCAGGGCCGGCGCGGCGCCTTTCTTGACCAGCGCGGAGAGCATGACCACCGGCCGGGGAAACGTCTTCATGATGTACTCGAGGGCCGACAGGCCGTCCATCTCCGGCATGTGGATGTCCATGGTGATTACGTCGGGGTCGAGGTCCCGGGTCATCTTTATCGCCTCGACTCCGTCGCGAGCCACCCCCGCGACCTCCATGTCCGGGTCCTGGGAGACCATGTCAACCAGCAACTGTCTGACCAGCGCGGAATCGTCGACTATGAGAACGGTGATCTTCCGCTGCTCCAAGCCTGTGTCCTCCGCTTCTCGTCCGCTATCCCTCGTCGCCGTGCAGCGCTTTCCTGACGGCCTCGACCACCTTCGCGGGCTGGAACGGCTTAATTATGAAGTCCTTGGCCCCCGCCTCGAGCGCCTCCACGACAAGCGGCTGCTGTCCCATCGCGCTGCACATGAGGACCTTCGCGCCGGGATCTATCTTCATGATGTTGCGCACGGCCTCGATGCCGTCCATCTCCGGCATCACGATGTCCATGGTCACGAGGTCGGGGTGCAGCTCCGCATACTTCTTCACCGCATCGACGCCGTTCTCGGCTTCACCCACTATCTCGAAGCCGTCCTTGGAGAGGATGTCCTTGATCATCATCCTCATGAACAGGGCGTCATCGACTATGAGCACTGATGGAGCCATTAGTTCCTTCCTCCCTTATCCATGGCACGGCCGGCTGCGGCGCCGGGACGTCACTGTTCTCCGGTCTCCGGCTCCGGCTCCGCGTCGACGTCCATCCTGTCGATGTCCAGCCTCTCCTCCTCGGAAAGAACCCGGTCGACGTCGAGCAGTATCAGCAGCCTCTCCCCTATCTTCACCACGCCCTTGATGAACGAGGACTCCACGTCTCCCCCGACGAGGGCCGGCGAAGCTTCGATGTCCTTGCTTTCTATGTTGATGACCTCGGGCGAGTCTACAATGAGTCCCACTTTGACCTCGAGCGCCTCCACCACGACGATCCTCGTCGCGGATCCGCGCTCGGACGAGTCAATGCCGAGCCTCGACGCGAGGTCGACCACAGCGATGATCTGCCCGCGGAGGTTGATAATGCCCTCCACGAACCCCGGAGCCCTGGGCATCCTGGTTATATCGACCAGGGAGATGACTCCCTCGACCTTCTTGACGTCGACGCCGAACTCCTCGCTTCCGACCCTGAAGGCCACGAGCTGCATCTCCGAGTCTCCGGCGTATTCCCTGTCGTCCATCAGGCCTCCCGATCCCTCAAGTCGTCTTGATCCCGTCGATGAGCACCCGGAGCCTCTCGGCGGTCTCCGCCAGTTCGGCGGCGGCGGCGGAGATCTCCTCCATGGAGGCCGTCTGTTCCTCGATTGTGGCGGACACCTCTTCGGTGCTCGAGGCCGACTCCTCGGAGATGCTGGCGACCGTGCTGATTATCTCGACCACGGTGTTGGACCCTTCGGCGATGGTGTCGGTCGCCTGCGAGATGGCGTGGGTTTCCGCGCCAATGGTCTCGACGGCGTCCTTGATACGGCTCAGCGCTTGCCCGGCGCCCGCGACGACCTCGGCCCCCTCGTTCGCCTCTTTCGTGCTGCCCTCCATGATCCCCACCGTGTCATTGATGGTCCTCTGGATCTCCCTGACTATGCCCGCTATCTGGTTCGCGGCGCGGGCAGACCCCTCCGCGAGCTTTCTCACCTCGCCGGCTACCACCGCGAACCCCTTCCCGTGCTCGCCGGCGCGCGCGGCTTCGATGGCCGCGTTGAGAGCCAGGAGGTTCGTCTGGTCCGCGATGTCGGTGATGACGTCCACGATGAGGCCGATCTGCTCCGAGCGATCCCCGAGGTCGCGCATCGCGCCGGCGCTCGAATCGGTCTGGTGGACGAGCGCGCCCATCTTCTCCGTAGCGCGTCCGACGGCCTCGGCCCCGTCTTCGACGGTCACCCTCGCCTCGAGGCTGTACTTCGCCACCTCGCGCGCCGCCAGGGCCACCCGGTCTATCTCTTCTGCCATCTGGCTGATGGTGGAGGAGGCAAGCATCATCGAGTTCACCTGGTCCTCGGCTCCGCGCGCGAGGCCGGAGACCGTGGACGCCGTCGCCTGGACCGCGTCGGAGGTCTCCTTCGCGACCGAGGCCATCAGGGTGCTGGAGCCTGCGACTTCGTCGGACACGCCGTGCATCTCGTCGGCCAGCCGGCGCATCGAGCCCAGCATCTGGTTCAGCGCCGTGGATATCGGGCGCAGCTCGGAACGCTCCCCGATCTCCACGTCCTTGCTGAAATCGTGCTTCACCAGACCACGGGAGAACATCTCGAGCTTCTCCAGCGGCCTGACGTACATGCTGACCGCCGCCCAGCCGGCGAAGGCCATGGCGATTACCCCCGCCGCGAGGCCCAGGCCGGCCCCCGCCAGCCAGGCACCAGCGGTGCGGTTCTCGACAAGCACGCCGACGAACACCAGGCCGGCGGCGGCGGCGGCAGGGAGCGACACCAGGCCGGTGCGCAGCACGAACCGCCGGGTCATCGAAAGACCCTGCCACCTGGACTTCAGGCCCGTGCCCGCCGATTTCTTCCCGCTCTCGTTCGGCTTTGCCCGCCCGGTCCCGTCACTCTCGTCCAATGGAGCCTCTCCCTTTGCGTGAAGCTACACCTTGAAGCCCTCGGTCAGCTCGTGCAGTCTGGCCGCCAGCCGGGCAAGGGCCAGCGACTGGCCTGCTACGTCCTCCGTCGAGACCCTCTGCTCGTTTATGGTCGCGGCAACCTGCTCCGTGCTCGCGGCGGTCTCCTGCGCGATAGCCGCTATATCGTTGATGGCCCCGAAAACCCTGTCCGTGTTGGCGGCGATACCCTGGATCGCCATGGATATCTCGGCCGCCGCCTGGGCCGCGGTCTGGGAGGAGCTGTTGATCCCTTCGAGCGCCTCCCCCGTTCTTTGGGCCACTTCCCGACCGGTATCGACACAGTCCGTGCTCTGCGCCATTGAGGCGCTCACGCGGCTCGTTTCCGACATGATCTCCCCTATAAGGCGTGAGATCTGCTCGGCGGACCGCTTGGAGTTCTCCGCCAGTTTCCGGACCTCGCCGGCGACGACGGCGAACCCCTTCCCGTGCTCGCCGGCCCGGGCCGCCTCGATTGCGGCGTTCAGGGCCAGAAGGTTGGTCTGATCTGCGATGTCCGTTATAACGTCGATTATAATCCCAATCTGCGTAAATCTCTCCCCCAGCCCCTCGACCAGCACTTCCGAGTGCCGCACGGACTCGTAGATATTGTTCATCACCCGGACCGCCTCTTCGGACGCCTCCCCCCCCTGTCCAGCGAGCTCGGCGGTCAACTCGCTCTGCCTCGCTGACAGGGTCCCCTTCTCGGCAATACCCTCGGTGGTCCTGCTCACCTCGCCCATCGCCCTCGAGGTGTCCTCCACCTTCCGGGCCTGGTCTTCGCTGCCGGTGGATATCTGTTCGGCGGCGGCGGTCACCTCCTCGATCGAGGAACTCATTCCCTCGATCGACGCGGCGAGGGAGTCCGCCGAGTCGGAAAGCTGCAGTGAGATGGTGCGTATGTCGATCATCGACTCCCGCAGGGAGCCGACCAGGTCGTTGATGGAATCGGCGAGTTCCCCCATGACGTCTTTCGTCGGGACGGTCACCTTCGCGGTGAGGTCGCCCTTGCCGCTGGCGATCTCGCGGACCTCGACTATCACCCGCTTCACCATCCCGGAGATGCCCCTGTAAGCGGCCGTCATCGTCACCATGCCTGCGATGAACGTCACGACCAGGATGATGGCGTAAGCGATGATGCCGAACGTCACGATGTCGCGCCCTTCCTGCACCGCGCCGCTGAGGATCCTGCTCGAAAGGGCGTCCGCGCCGGCGGACAGTCTCCGGGTCTCCTCCGCAAGGTCAGAAGTCGCAACCTCGCCGGCCCGCGCCGCGATCCTGGAGGCCTCGATCGCCAGGGCGCCGGCGCCCCTCGCTTTCGCGCTTCCGAGCCCGGTTTCAGACGCCCGGACGTGGTCCAGCCCCTTTGCCGTCGAAACCCGTGCTTTCCCGGGCTCGCCCGCCGCGGTCGCGGCCGCCGCGTCGTCGAACTCGATCGCCGCCTGCGCCAGTTGCGAGGAAGCCTTGGACACGGTCGCGCCGTCCTGCGTCCGGGTGCGCACGTTGGAGCTCCTGACAAGGATGACCGCCCCGACCACAATCAGCGATGTCACTATGCACAGCACTACCACGAACGTCTGCCCGATGCGCATCTTGAACGTCGGCACGGTGAGGGCGCGCCATGCCTTGCGGATTAAATCACCCATCGCCGCCTCCGTCGCTGGTGTCATGCCCCTGAAGGCGCGCCGCCGGGCGCCCCCTGTCGTCAGAGAGCAGCTGGTAAATCCTCTCCCTGGGGAATACCGCCTTGAATGACTGGGAAGCCTCCTGTCCCAGCGTCTCCGATTTGCCGAGCACCAGGTACCCGTCCCTGAGGATGCTGCGCGACAGCGCCTCGACTATATTCGCCTGTACCTGCCGCCCGAAGTAGATGAGGACGTTCCTGCAGAACACCATATCGAAGTGCCGCGCTTCGGTCTCCGCCAGCAGGTTCACTTTCTCGAACCTGGTCTTGCGCTTGATCCCTTCCTTCACCCTCCACCTGCTGCCATCGGGGACCTGGTCCACCTGGAAATACTTCGACGGCTCTATCCCCTTCAACATCTCCAGGTTGTAATAGACGCCTTCCTTCGCCGAGGCGAGGCTCCTGTCGTCGAAATCGGAACCGAGTATCCGTACGTTCCAGCGCCTGGCGTCCTCGCCGAGCACCTCCTCGAGGAGGACGGCGATCGAGTACGGCTCTTCGCCGCTCGCGCACCCGGCGCTCCAGACACGGAGCGTCCTGGACCCCATGTTCTTCTTGGCGCTCACCAGGTCCGGGAGGACGTTCCGCCACAGCCTGTTGTACACGTCCGGGTCCCTGAAGAACTGGGTGACGTTGATCGTCAGCTCGTTCATAAGCCTGGTGTACTCTTCGGGGTCGAGGCGCAGGACCCGCAGGTAGTCGAGGTAGTTTTCCGATCCGGTGGCGCGGAGTCTCACCGCGATCCGGCGTTTGAGGTAGTTCTCCTTGTACTGCTCGCAGTCGAGCCCGCGGTCGAGGAATATCCGCCGCTTGAGCAGTCCAAATGCCTGGTCGTCGCTGAACAATGAACGCTCCCGCCTCTTCTCAAGCCCGAGTACAGATTATATTTCAAAACGGTACCGCCTTGCCGCCGGCGGCGGCGGCGGCCGGCCCGGCCGTCGATGCGGGGGCCGCGGCGGCACGCCTGTCTCGCCCGCCGGCGCTTCCCGTCGCGGCGGCCTTTTCCCCTCCGGATGCCGCGCGGGGTTGTTTGACAACCTTTTTACCCTGCGTTAACTTCAGTTGAAATCCGCAATAGCGCCACCGCCGGTGGCGGCACAGGAGATGCCCATGTCGCCCGAGATAACCTTCGACCCTTACACGAGGTTGTATTCGGAGGCGAGCGGGATGATGCGGTCATCGGCCGTTCGTGACCTCATGAGCATCACCGGGCGCTCGGACATCATCTCCTTCGCCGGCGGACTGCCGTTCATCGGGGGAGTGCCAGCCGGGGAGATCTCCTCGGTCATGGGGACCGTTCTGGCCGGTGGCACCGCCGAGGCGTTCCAGTACGGGGAGACCGAGGGGCGAGAGCGCCTGAAGCGCGCCCTGACCCTGGTCATGTCGGAGGAGGGGATCCACGCCCAACCGGAGCACGTCCAGGTGACGACGGGCAGCCAGCAGGCACTCGATCTGCTGGGCAGGATCTTCATCGACCCGGGAGACCCCATCGTGCTGGAGGGCCCCACTTACCTGGGCGCACTGAGCGCCTTCCTGCCGAACGGGCCGCAGGTCCTGACGGTGCCGATGGACCAGCAAGGCATCGACGTGGGAGCCCTCGAACAACTGCTCGCCGGGTGGTCGGGCCGCTCCGTGAAGTTCATCTACGTGGTCCCGAACTTCCACAACCCCGCCGGCGTGACGATGTCCCTGGAAAGACGCGGGAGGCTCCTCGAGGTCGCCCGGCGCCACGGCGTCCTCGTCGTGGAGGACAACCCGTACGGGCTCCTCCGGTTCGAGGGAGATCCGCTGCCGCCGCTGGCCTCGATGGACCGGGAAAACGTGGTTTACCTGGGGACCCTCTCCAAGATAGTCTCCCCGGGCATACGCACGGGGTGGGCGTTCGGCCCGGCCCCCATAATCGAAAGGCTCTCGACCCTGAAGCAGGGCGCGGACCTCTGTACCTCGGTCCTGAACCAGATGTTCGCCGAGGAGTACATCGAGTCCGGCCTGTGGTTGAAGAACATCGAGAACCTGAAGCCCGTGTACCGCTCCCGGCGGGACGCCATGCTCGAAGCGCTGGAGGAGCATTTCCCGGCGGACGCCGGATGGACGCGGCCGCAGGGGGGCCTGTTCGTATGGGCGACGCTGCCCCGGTTCCTCGACACAGGCAAGATGCTGCCGCTGGCCATAAGCCGGAAGGTGGCGTACGTTCCCGGCACCGCGTTCTTTGCCGACGGCAGGGGCGCGAACTACATGCGGCTGAACTTCAGCTACTCCGACGAGGACCAGATCGCCGAGGGGATCAAACGCCTCGGAAAAGTGATACGCAGGGAGACGGAGCTCTACCGTTCGCTGGGGCTGGACAGGTAACGGCCTGGCAGCGAGGGAGGAGATGGCATGAAGCCGAGGATAGCAGTGCTGATGGGCGGGCGGTCGCTCGAGCGGCCGGTGTCGCTCAAATCCGGCCGCCGCGTGGCCCGCGCCCTCCGGGAGCTTGGCTACGGTGTGCTGGAGCTCGACGTGGACGAGAAGATGGTGCCCACCCTCATGTCCGAGAAGCCCGACCTCGCATACATCGCCCTCCACGGAAAGGACGGCGAGGACGGCACCGTGCAGGAGCTGCTGGAGATACTGGGGATGCCGTACACCGGGCCGGGCCCGCTGCCCAGCATCATCGGCTTCAACAAGGTCCTCTCCAAGGAGCTGTTCATTGCCAGCGACATCGCCACGCCGCGCTACCACACCGTCTCGGCGTCCACCATCGAGGACATGGGGGCCTCCTCCCTGCTGGGCCTGGTCTGGGAAAAGCTGGGCGGTCCCCTGGTGGTCAAGCCCGCCGCCCAGGGCAGCGCGCTGGGGGTCAGGATCGTCGAAGAGCCCGACGGACTCGGGCCCGCGTTGATAGGGGCCCTCTCCTACGACGAACGGGTGTTGATGGAGGAGTACGTGGGCGGTACCGAGATCGCCGTAGGGGTCATCGGCGACGACCCTCCCGAGGCGCTCCCGGCCGTGGAGGTCGTCCCCGAGTCGGGGTTCTTCGACTACGACGCCCGCTATACCGCCGGGAAGACCGAGTACTTCGCCCCCGCGCGGCTCGACGGCGACCTTCCCTCGCGGGTCGCCGCGCTCGCCGTTCAGGTCCACCGGCTGCTTCGGTGCCGCGACCTCTCCCGGGTGGACATGATAGTGAAGGACGGAACGCCTTACGTGCTCGAGATCAACATCTCGCCGGGGATGACCGAGACCAGCCTGCTGCCGCTGGCCGCCGCCGCCGCGGGAATGACCTTCGAGGAGCTGGTCGACCGCCTGGTGTCTCTCGCCCTGGGACACTGAGTCTCCGACGTTCCCGGCGTTTTTTCCGGGGGTGTCCGTGGCTCCCCGGGCGGAGTCTCAAGCGTCTTTCCGCCGCTTTCCGGTACGTTTCCCGCGTCCGGGCCCGCCTTCCGCGGAGGGAGGCTCCGGGACGCCGGGTGGCGGCTCTTCCTTCATCGAAAGGAGCTGCGCCTCCATTCCCCTGGCCCACTCCGCCAGCTTGTCCATCTCCTCCTGCTTGGCCTCGATGTCCTCCTCGAGCTGACGGATCCTGGCCTGGTACATCCTCGCCTGCTCCTCGGTGGCCTCCAGGGAGGCCAGCGTATCCCGCGCCTTCTCCCGCATGACCGCCACGTCGGCCGCCAGGAGTTCCTTGAGGGCGTCTCCGCCCGGGCCGTCCCCGACCTCCCTGCCGGTTTCGTCCCCTTTCCGGGCCGTCGCGAAGCAGGTACGCGGGTACGGCATCCACGCTTTCAGCAGCCCGGGCGATCCGGGGTCAACATCCCAGTCGACTTCCTCCCCTGTGTCGAACACCCGCACCGCGTCGAATCCAGCTTCCTCGAGCAGGGCACGCAGCCCGTCAGGGGTTATCCTCCAGTAGTCACTCCCTGTTTCGTGGAGGGGCATTGCGAAAGGCACCGACACCAGGAGGGCGCCCCCTTTCTCCAGGGCGTGCGCGGCGGCCTCGAGCACCCGGGCCGGCTCCCGCGAATGCTCCAGCGCTTCCACGACGATCACCGTCGAATAAGCCCCGGCGGAAAGGGCTTCGAGCCCCCCGTTCTGGAGCGCGCCGGACAGGTCCTCGAGCTCCGGCTCGCCTATCTCGATGTCTATCCCCGGGAAGTACCGCGCGCGCAGCGCCGGCCCGTCGACCTCGCCGAGGCGTCTTGGAGCGAGCAGAAGGGCTCTTTCACCTGCCGTCATGGACGTCACATCCCCTGTTCTCTCTCCCGTTTCCGCCCGGGCCCTGCGTCGTGCCCGAGCAGCCCATGCTCACAGAAACCAGCTCCGGTTCGTCTCGTTTTCCCGATGCGAACCGTCACGATCACGACTGCGGCCCCGATCCCCGTTCCGTCAAAGGCGCTATATTGCTAGAGTATGCTGGAAAGGAGGCTTCGCAGGCAATTGCCGACATCCGTTCTGGAAACCGAGCTCGAGAGCTACGCGCGCGGGCGCCTGGCTCTTCCGTGGGAATATGACCTGCCCCCTGCCCTGCGCGCCCGGGTACCGCTCGTCTCGATAATAATCCCGGTGAACGGCGGGCTCGATCTCACCCGCGCCTGCGTCGAAAGTCTCGAGGCAAACACCCCCGACGTGTTCGAGCTGGTCATCGTGGACAACGCCAGCGACCCCGAGACGGCGCAGTACCTCTCGGGGCTTGGGGCGATGCTCATCAGGAACGACCGCAACGCCGGGTTTCCGCGCGCCATCAACCAGGGCCTCGAGCGTTCGCGCGGGCGCTACGTTTGCCTCCTCAACAACGACACCGAGGTGCTCCCGGGGTGGCTGGAGCCCCTTGTCGAAACCGCCTCCAGGTCCGACGTCGCCTGCGCCGGGCCCCTGCAGACGGACGGGGACGGGCTGGTCTGGCACTTCGGCACGGTGTTCCGTCCCGAAGGGTCCCCCTTCGAGCGCCACCCCAGGCACCTCTGCCTCGGCTTCCCACCCGACGCGTGCTGCCCCCTGGAGGCCCGGGAGTTCCCGGCGATGAACTTCGCCTGCTGCGTGGCGCGCAGGGACGTATTCGACGTGGTCGGGCGCCTCGACGACGAGCGTTACCTGTTCCCCGGGTACTACGAGGACGTCGACTGGATGCTGCGGGCGCGCACTCTGGGGCTGCGGAACATGTTCGAGCCCCGCTCGGAGATAATCCATTACGGCTCGAAAGGGGTTGTGGATCCGGAGTTGCGACGGCGCGCGATGGAAGCGAGAGAGCTCAACCTCGAGCGCTTTCTGGAGCGCTGGTCCGACGCTCCCCCGGTCCTCTTTCAGACCGCGGACCCGATGGGCCTGCTCGAAAACAAATCGGTGGCGACCGTCGGCCTCCAGGATGACGACGGGCCGCTCGACGTCACCGCGCTGCTGGCGAGAAAACGGGCCTCGCTCGATGAGGAGAGGTCTCTCCTGGCCAGGGCCCGCTCGGAGCGCGGGCCGGACGCCCCGGACCCTCTAGTCTCGGTGGTCATACCTACATTCAACCGTGCCGAACTCCTTGCCAGGCGCACGCTCCCCTCGGTGCTGGCGCAGACCTATGAAAACATCGAGGTCCTCGTCGTCGGCGACCACTGCGAGGATGATACCGCCGAGCGCATAGCCGCCACCGGCGACGAGCGCGTCTCCTTCGTTAACCTGCCCGAGCGCGGGCAGCGCCCGAACGACCCCTGGAGCCGCTGGAGGGTCGTGGGGGTTGTCCCGCTAAACGAAGGCATACGTATGGCCCGGGGGGACTGGCTGGCTTCCGTCGACGACGACGACTCGTACGAGCCCGATTATATCGCTTCCCTTCTCGAGCACGCGCTGTCCGGGGGATACGAGATGGTCTACGGTAAAGTACGATGGGAGACGGCCCCGGGGAAGTTCACCGAGCTGGGTTCTTACCCGCCCGCTCACGGGAAGATCAGCAGGATGTCCGTCTTCTACCACGCAAGCCTCTCTTTCTTCCGGTACGACCCGGAGAGCTGGATGCTCGAGGAACCCGGCGACTGGAACCTCTGGTCCAGGATGATGCGCTGCGGCGTGCGGATCGGGTTTCTCGACCGGGTCCTGGGCACTCACTACATGGAGCGCTCGAGGTTCGGCCTGTAGCGCGCGGTCGTGGAGACAAGCAACGCCGGCCGCATCGGCGGAAAACGGATGGTCCTCTACCGCCGGGAAGCGTCGGAAACGCTGCCCTCGATCGTGTTCGGCGGATTCCGGCGCGCGTCATTATTCTCACGACGCTCCAGATGGCCGCGTCTGCCCTTCTCCGTATCTCAGTCGGCTTGACAGAAGCGGCTGACCCCGCCTGGAAGTGCTATAATCGGTTGTCGCATCGTGGCAACCGTTCCTGCTTTCTCGGCCGAAGATGGAAATCATGCCGGCAGCAAATGAATCGGGCGACATAGAAGGTCCAGGGCCCCCGGTCCCCATAGTGGTAGTGCTCTACCACCGTGAAGAAGAGGCAGGGAAGATGTTCCGCCAGCTCTCCAGGGTGACCGGCAACTACTCCCTGATAATCGTGAACAACGGGTTTGACGACCACGGGCTCGTCAAGGAGCTCGAGCCCCTCCATTACGTTGAGAACCTGGAAAATACCGGTGCCATCCGTGGCATCAACCAGGGTCTCGATCTCGCGGAGGGAAAATACGCAGCAGTCCTGCACAGCGACGTCCTCATCTACGACGAGGGCTGGCTGGACCACATCGTGGAGTTCATGGACAGGAGGCCGGACGTAGGGCTGGTGGGACTGGCCGGCCGGCACTCGCTCGGGAACGACGGCAATTATATTAACGAGTCAACTGTCTACAACAACAGAACGGTAAGTCCCCTTTACTGTCGGCCCACCTGGCGCTTCACCGAGGTGGCGGTGATCGACGGCGTCGGCTGGGTCATGCGCAACGACGGGACGCGCCTCGACGAGCGGTACGGCCTGATGCACTGCTACGACCTCGATCTCTCCCTTCAGTACTTACAAGGGGGGCACCGGGTATTTGCCGCCTCTGTTGCCGTGTTTCATTTCGCGGACGACTTCTCCCTGTCGTCCCGTTCATGCATGGAATACCTGAAGAGCGTCGGGGGCGACGATGCCGCGTATTACAACGAAGCAAAGAAGAGGCTGGCCGAGAAGTGGTGCTCCCTGTTGCCAATTACCAGGGGCTTCAGGGACGAGGGCTGTTCGTTCGAACTGGAAAGGCTCCTGAAGGCTTCTGTCGAGGAGCTGAGGTCGCGGGCACAATCAGTGCGGGACGCTGTCGTTCGGCTCGAAACAGCGAACGGGAACAAGCAGAAGGCGCTCCGGGAAGGAATTGAGTACGTTGAAAGGCTGCAGAAAGAAGTTCGCCTCGTCGAATCCGAACGTAACAGGCTGAAGGACGACATATCCCGCATGGAATCAGGTCTTCGCGTGCCTCCCGGGGCCGCTGCCCTGGAACATCGCTTTCCAGGGCGGGCTGATTCCGTCACTGATTACAACGAACAGGTCAAATGAGATGAAAGTTGATAGGCCCCCGGTCCCCATAGTGGTAGTGCTCTACCACCGTGAAGAAGAGGCAGGGAAGATGTTCCGCCAGCTCTCCAGGGTGACCGGCAACTACTCCCTGATAATCGTGAACAACGGGTTTGACGACCACGGGCTCGTCAAGGAGCTCGAGCCCCTCCATTACGTTGAGAACCTGGAAAATACCGGTGCCATCCGTGGCATCAACCAGGGTCTCGATCTCGCGGAGGGAAAATACGCAGCAGTCCTGCACAGCGACGTCCTCATCTACGACGAGGGCTGGCTGGACCACATCGTGGAGTTCATGGACAGGAGGCCGGACGTAGGGCTGGTGGGACTGGGGGGATTCCACCGGGTGGAGGTCGACGGAAGCTGCCGGCGCGCGGTCGATGAGGTCGACATGGAAGGGTGGCGGCCGGACCAACCCGTCTGGAGATTCACCGAGGTTGCGGCGATCAAGGGGGCGGGCTGGGTTTCTCGTGCGGGCGTAATTAGGCTCGACGAGTCGTGCGACACGGTCCCGGGCCGGGCTGCCGTTGACCTCTCTTTCCAATATCAAGAGCTCGGCTTCAATGTCTATTCCGCGAACGTCGAACATGAGTGTCAGGGGTCCGGTGAGGACGACGTGGATACGGAATCCAGGGCCCGTCTGGCCGAGAAATGGTCAGGGCTCCTCCCGCTGGAGAGGGCCTATTCCGACGAGAAGCGTTTTGCTGCCGAGACGAAGCAGATGGGGGCCAGGCTGGACGAACTGCGCCTCCGTTACAGCCATCTCGAGGACAGGTACAAGAAGTTGGCCGAAGAGGCACGGCGCACGGATTGCGAGCTGGAGTCGCTTGCCGAGAGGGCGCGGGAACTCGAGGGGGAGTACGCGGCCGGCCAGGCGGAACTGGAATTTTTGAACCTCTACTACATGGCTCTCGAGGGTGCGCTCGCTTCGCCTGTGACCGGCGTGCCGGCAGAGGTCGGGGAGACGGTCCTCACTCCCGCTCCGCGAAGCCTGTTGTCCAGGTTCGTGCACCACGCACGGACACGGGGCATGTTGAAGGCCCTCAACAAGTCGGCCGCATACGTCAGAAGGGGGATCCCCCGGTTGTAAGATATCGCTTGGCGGCCATTCCGGCCGATAACACGGAGGGACGGAGGGGCCGGCGCGACAGGGCCTTGCGTCACCCTGACGGGCGTGGCCGATCGCATCCAGGGAGGTAATTTTCATGGGGAATGAGCTGTACAGCAGGGCCGATCCGACCCGAGAAGGAGGTTCCCACGCCAAGCTGATATCTCTTTGTGGCGTGAACAAGCGGGTCGTCGATTTCGGGTGCTGGACCGGCCTCGTTTCGAAGGAACTGAAGAAGAACGGCTGTTATGTCCTCGGAATAGAACTGGACGCCGACGCGGCGGAGAAAGCGAAAGCCGTGTGCGACCGGGTCGTTGTCGGCGATATCGACGATCTCGACCTCACGACCGCCCTGGGGGGCGAAAGATATGACGTGGGCCTGTTCGGGGACATCATTGAGCACCTCAAGGACCCCCGGGGCATCCTGGTCCAGACGAGAGAGCTCCTGTCGCCGGGGGGCTATGTACTGGTTTCGGTCCCCAACGTCGCGCACGTTTCGATAAGGCTGAAGCTCCTGCTGGGCGAGTTCGACTACATGGACGCCGGAATCCTCGATGAAACGCACCTCCGGTTCTTCACCAGAAAGAGCGCCGTCGAACTGCTCGAGTGCTGCGGTTATTACGTGGACGCGGTCGACTGGACGGAGACCGTTATCAACTGGAACGATATCAAGAGCGCTCTCAACCCGCTAGGACTGGCCAACATGGAAGAAGTCCTCAAAGCGTTCGCCAGTTGGGAGGCCGTCGCTTTTCAGTACGTTCTGAAGGCGTTTCCCGCCAGTGACGCCCGGCAGGTCCAACGGCTTTCGCGGGAGAAAGCGGACGCGGAGAGGAAGCTGGCCAGGCTCGAGCAGGAAAACGCCAGCCTGGCGGCCATGGTCGATCAAACACGGCAGGTGCTGGAGGAGAGCAAGCGGGTAAACGAATACGCGTTGAAGCTAGAGGAAGAGCTCGCGAAGAAGACCGGGTACCTGGCCGAGCTCGAGGGAGAGGTCCTGAAGCTGAGGGCGCAAGGCGAGCTCGAGCGGGCAAGCGCCTCCGAGATCCTGGCGCGCCTGGAGGTCCTCGAGAACAGGATCAACGACGGTTGACGGTTACCCGCGGAAGGAGCTCTTTGCCCGCCCCTTCAGGGCTTCCGCCTCGACGGACACCTTGCGCAGTTCCATCCTCTGGCGGTCGCGGCAGCTTTCTATCTCTCGGAGGTACCTCGTGGCCGCTCCTGCTTCGAGCCGTTTCAGCCTGACCTGTTCCTGGAGCACGCCCGTCGCCTCCCGGAGTTTCGCGACGGCCTCCTCCATCCGCTCCACGTCCTCCCGTAACTCCAGCATCCGGGCAAAACCGTAAGCCTCGTCCCTGAAGCCCCTGGTAACCGGCAGCATGCCCTCCCACTTCGACCTCAACTGCTCGGTTGTCCTCTCGTGGTAAAGTTCGTCGTCTCCGCCGACCCGGCAAAGGTAGTCAGGGCGCCCCCGGGACGAGCGGCTGATCTCAACGGGGCCTCCCAGCTCCTGGATAAGGTGGTGAAATCCGGCCGCCAGCACGTACACCCTGAGCCCGCGGCGTAAGTACTGAAGGGAGAGATCGAGGTCGTAGCAGTGCATCAGGCCGTACCGCTCGTCGAGGCGCGTCCCGTCGTTGCGCATGACCCAGCCGACGCCGTCGATCATCGCGGCCTCCGTCAAGCGCCAGGTCGGGCGCAGGCTCACCGGGCATAGCCCCATGTCATCGACGATGTTGGTCTCGAACTCGAAGTGTCCATCGTCCCGCACTGTATGAGCGCCTTGAAGCCCCACCAGCCCTACGTCCGGCCTCCTGTCCATGAACTCCACGATGTGGTCCAGCCAGCCCTCGTCGTAGATGAGGACGTCGCTGTGCAGGACTGCTGCGTATTTTCCCTCCGCGAGATCGAGACCCTGGTTGATGCCACGGATGGCACCGGTATTTTCCAGGTTCTCAACGTAATGGAGGGGCTCGAGCTCCTTGACGAGCCCGTGGTCGTCAAACCCGTTGTTCACGATTATCAGGGAGTAGTTGCCGGTCACCCTGGAGAGCTGGCGGAACATCTTCCCTGCCTCTTCTTCACGGTGGTAGAGCACTACCACTATGGGGACCGGGGGCCTCATTCCGCGTTGATGCTCTCGAGCCATCGCTCTCCCATCCTTTGGAGCCGGAGCCCAGGCCCACCCGGTGACAAGGCGCCTCTCCCTGACAGGCCGTGTTCCAAGGTTACACCCGTGGGGGAAAGCCTGTCATGTTCCCGGCTCTGAAACCGCGCCCCGGAGAACTTTTCGCACGTGAAGCTTCGTCCCTGACGCTTGCACATTTCCTCTCTGCATCACCTGCCACGGGGTTTCGACCCCGCTGGGTCTTTTCCGCTGGACGCCACCCGGCCGTCTTTCATTCCGCCCCCCCCCCCCGCCCTTCCCCGGTGCAGTCTCCACCCGTTATGATTCGTTCCGCGGGCGCAGAAGGGTCTCGGGGGAGGTTGTCGTGGCAAGAAGAGCGATTGCCGGGGACGGCATGGCGGGAGTCAGGGACGGGCTCGACCGGGTCGCCCGCGCCGCCTCCGAGCGTGACTTCCCGCGCCTGGCGGGCCTGCTGGATCACGGTTCCGGGACGGTATCGAGGGCGGCCGCGCGGGCGCTGCGCCGCTTACTGCCGGACGCGGCCCCGGCGCTGCTGGAGAAGCTTCGCTCGGCAACGCCCGGGAGCATCCTGGCCGAGCGCTGCCTTCAGGTCGAGGATGCCGCCGTGGCATCGATGCTGCTCGACGAGCTGGAGCTCGAGCGGGACGCGCGCGTGCGCGCCGCCCTGCTGGGCGCCCTGTCGTTCGCCTGCGACGCGGGTTCTTTCAGCCGCCTGCTGGACCATGCCGTTGCGGGCGGGGACTACTTCTCCGCGTCGGCGGCCTCGGTCGCCATCCACCGGCTGGGCGGCTCCTTTCCCGTCGCGGCGCTTTCCCGCGCGCTCACCGAGCCGCCGCAGGAGACCGTCCGCCGGGCGGCGGCGTCATGCCTTGCCTTGCGCGGCCCTGAGGGGAGCGCGGCCCTGAAGGAGGCTCTTTCTTCCCGCCGCGTCGGCGTCTCCGCGATCGCCCGCGAGGCGCTCACGGGCATGGACCGTGCGGCGCGAGCCGCGGCAGCCGAAGCCATGCCGACTACAGAAGCCGGCGCCCTCCGTCTGCTCGCGAGCGCTGCCGCGCTGATCGAGGCCGGCTCGCCTGATGAAGCCGTCCCGCTTCTCGGGCGGGTACTCGAAGCGGGAGACCACGTGCCCTCCCTTTCGGCGCTGCGCCTCCTGGCTGGGGGCGGCGCCTCCGCCGTCCCTCTGCTGACCCTTGTCGTGAAGGCCGACGTTCACCTGCGGGCGGCTGCTTCGATCGCGCTCATGGAGAACGGTTCTGCGGAGTCGCTCTCAGCGCTGGGCTTTCTGCTGGCGGACGAATACGCCCCCGTCCGCTGGGCTTCCGCCTGCGCCCTGGGACTCGCCGGCCACGTTACCGCGCTCGACGTTCTTTTGGAAGCGCTGAGCGAAGGGGACGAGCGTTGGAAAATCAACGCCGCCCGGGCGCTGTCGTGGGTTAGGGCTGATAAGGCGCGACAGGCCCTCTGTGCCGCCGAAGACGGGCGGACCCCGCCGGGGCGCGCCGCTGCCGTCTCCCTGGCGCTCGCCTGGCCCGGCCGCGGCGGGAAGCCGGCGGTGGACATTGCCATGATCGGCGCACGGCCCCGGTACCTGGGGGGCCCGCAGGACACCAAACCGATGGCCGCGGCCCTCCTGGAGATGCTCGCCTCGAACGACGCCGGGGAAAGGTTTTTCGCCGTCAGGGAGCTCGGGGCAATTGGCGACTCATCGGCGGCAGACGCGCTTGCCACGACTTCGCTCGACAGCGACGAGAGGGTGGCCCTCCAGGCCCGCATGGCCCTGTACCGCCTGCCAGTCTGATGCCGGAAGCCCTTCAGGCCCCCGCGTCCTCTTTAGAAACTCCCCCGGCGTCCTCTTCTGAGGCTTCCCCCGCGTCCTGTCCGGCTCCGGGAACGATCAACTGGAAGATCCTGCGAAGGTCCTGCATGTTCCGGAATTCGATCACCACTCGTCCCCTGCGCTTGCCGACCGAGCCTTTGACCCTCGTCTCGAGCGCTTCCTGCAGTCGGGCGAACATCTCCAGGGCCTCCTCGGGCGGCTGGGCTCTCTGTGCGCTTCCGGCGGCCGGAGATTCTTCCTGCACGGTCCGGCCCTCCTGGGACAACTCCTCGACCTGTCGCACCGAGAGCCCCTCGGCGATTATCCTCGAACACAAGGAGTCCTGCCGGGAGGGATTTTCCTGAAACGCCAGCAGCGCCCTCGCGTGACCCGTGGAGATCCTCTCCTCCATGACTTCCTTCTGGATTCGGGCCGGCAGTTGCAGGAGCCTGAGTGTGTTGGTGACCGCGGCGCGACTTCTGCCGACCTTCTTCGAAAGCTCCTCGTGGGTTATGGCGAAATCCTCGAGGAGCTGCTGGTAGGCGTTGGCTTCCTCTATGCCGTTCAGGTCCGCCCTGTGAAGGTTCTCGATGAGCGCCATCTCCAGGGAGTCCGTCTCGGTCGACTGCCTGACGACCGCCGGGACCGTTTCCAGGCCCGCCTCCCGTGCCGCCCTCCACCTCCGCTCTCCCGCGATGAGTTCGTACTCGGTGCCAACCGGTCTGACGATGACCGGCTGAACGACGCCGAACGTCTCGACCGACCTGACCATCTCGTCGAGAGCCTCCCGGTCGATCTTCTTGCGCGGCTGCCGGGGATTGGGCCGGATATCGCCGACAGGGATGTCTTCCAGCCGGTTGCCCTCGGTCGCGGCGGCCGAACCTATGAGGACGTCAAGCCCTTTCCCCAGCCCTCTCCTGGCCACTTTTCACCACTTCCTTCGCAAGCTCCGTGTACGCGGACGCCCCCTTGGACGCCGGGTCGTAGAGGATTATCGGCTTGCCGAACCCCGGCGCTTCGGAAAGCCTGACCGCCCTCGGCACCACTGTCTGAAAAGTCAGCCGGGGGTACTCTCTGCGGACCTCGGCTTCAACGTCTTTCGAGAGCCTGGTGCGGGTATCGAACATCGTCAGCAGTACCCCCGCTACGACGAGGTCCGGGTTCACGTGCAGCTTCACCCGCTGGATCGTCCGGAGCAGGTAGACCAGACCTTCCAGCGCGTAGTACTCGCACTGGATGGGGATGAGCGTCTCGTCTGCCGCGGCGAGGCTGTTAATAGTCAGAAGGCCCAGCGCGGGCGGGCAGTCGATTATGATGAAATCGTAGGAACCCCTGAGTGGGGCCAGTCCGGCCCTGAGCCGGTTCTCGCGCGAGAGCTCGGCGGCCAGCTCGATCTCGGCCGCCGCCAGGTCGAGGGTCGAAGGCATGACGTCAAGGCCCTCCAGCGGGCCCCGGAGCAGCGCCGAACCCGGCTCGGCCTCCCCCAGCAACACGTCGTAAACGCAGTCTTTGATCGTCGCCTTCTCGACGCCGACGCCGCTGGTCGCGTTTCCCTGCGGGTCCATGTCCACGAGCAACACCCTCTGCCCGCCGGCCGCCAGGCAGGCGCTCAGGTTTATTGCCGTCGTCGTCTTGCCGACGCCGCCCTTCTGGTTGGTGACCGCCACTACCCGCGCTTTCTGCGCGGTGCCGGCCGGTTCCGCGTTTTCCAATCGTCTTCTCCCTCGGCCGAGAGACCGGCGCTCAGTATCTTACAACTTCTCGACGAGGACAAGCGAGGCGCCTCCTCCGGCACCGGTGCCGGCCGGGAACGCTACCGGGCGAAACCCCGCCAGGCGGCCGCCTGCTCCCTCGATAGCCTCCAGCGCTTCCTCCGCTTCCTGCGCGGGGGCCGAGGACTTCAACGCTACGTACCTGCCTCCCCGCTTCAGGAGGCCCAATGCCAGCGGTCCAGTCTCCGCCAGCTTGCCCGCTGCTCTCGATACCGCGAGGTCGAAAATCTCAACGCCGAGGAGTGACTGAGCTCTGACATTTCTGACCGTCACGTTCTCGAGGTCCAGCGCTCCGGCGGCTTCGGCCAGAAAAGCCGCCTTGCGCGATCGCGATTCCACCAGGCAGACGTCCATGTTCGGTCTGACTATCGCCAGCGGAATTCCCAGCAGCCCCCCTCCCGAGCCTAAATCAACGGCCCGGGATCCCGCGGGCAAGTCGCACGCCTGCGCCGCCGCAAGCGACTCTGCCAGAACCGTCTTCCATCTGCCTTGCATGCCCTCCGAAGCTAGAGACCCCCATCTCCGCCTCGATTCCAGGAGACCACGGTATCCGTCCAGCCTCTCAGCCTTCTTCTCTCCCCAGCTCAAGCCGTAGAATCGCAGCAAGTCGAATATTTCCTCGTTCACGTCATCTCCTCAGAGAAAACCCCGGTCCGGGCGTTCCTTTCAGCGTGAGCAATAGCTCCAGCTTCTACCTGAACCGCATGCCGACCCCATAATTACCATTAATTGGTAATTCTCGATGCCGCTCCTTCCATTTCCCGGGGGACCCCCACCTTAAATATTGCCGCCTTGCCTCGTACTTGACAATCACTTCGTCTCCCCCCGGCCCGGACCTCCTGGTGATGACCAGGCAGCCCCTGCGCCTCACTCCAATTCGTGGCATCCCGCGTCTACACGCCCCACCGCTTCTTCTTTCCTGCGTTTTTTGCAGCAAGCGCTCCGGACATGACCTTCCTCCTGACAACTGAGGTTTGCTTTCTTTTAGCTTGCGTCCTCATCGTTCCTTCTGCCCACTTGCGTTCTTTCCCGCGCCTGGTCGTTTTTTCCCAAACCCCGACGTTTCACGTGAAACACGAGTTCTTTTCAACAAATCTGTGGAAAACGCCTCGTTTGCGGACTCTCGACGCTGTCCCGACACCTTCACTTTCCACATTCCCGTCTCGGTATCGCCCAGCTATTCCTTGAGAATTGCGCCTTTTTCTGCAGCATTAACTTCTCCAGACAGCGTTCCTGGAATATCCACATTTCCACATCTTTTCTACAGGCGCCTCTGCTCGGTCCAGCAATTCTCGCTGCAGTCCAGCTCGGATCTCCCCCGTCCTGGTCATCTTGGGGACAGATTCGAGGAAGGATCGCAGTCCCCGTGGCCGGCTTTTGCACATGCGCGTCCTTCTCTCAGCCTGTCACTGGACTTCTTGGATGGGCCTGCCGCCGCTGAAGAGCCCCCTTCAGCAACAGTTGGAGCATCCAACAAGCTGCACGTGTACTTTTCGAACACCCCATACTTGATGTTAAGCTTTAGGCCTCAGGCATTGGCGGGCGTTCGCCACGATACCGCTCGCCGTGCACAATTGGCGGGCGAGAGTGCCTTTCGTTTTTGACTCGCCTGCCAGTGTCGTTGCTTTTTTGGCACTGGGCGTGCCTATCAGGCCAAAACGCTTTTTCTTCTGCCTGCCGGGCCGTCGTATTTCACGACACGGAACGGAAACTGACAGGGCCCGGATCTCTCTCCTGGTTCCCGGCGTCCCGCATTCCGGCGCTTTTCGAGCACTCGCTCCTCCCCGGCCCATTTTTTGGCCCAGCCCATTTTCTGCCTCTTATTTGAGGCCTGGATAACCGTCGCCTCCGCAATCTTCGCTCAAGTCAGCAAGTCACATTCTGGCAAGTCGTTTGTTTCTCACACGAGATCCAGCCTGCCCTGCCCCCGTCTCTACCGCCTGTGACGCAAACGGGCCTCGTTGCCCGCAGGCGTTCTTGAACCATAAGGGCTGGCAGCTCCCGCCATGGAGAAGAACCTCTGCGTTCGAAACAGCGCTGAGCTTCCGTTTCCATCGGGAAATGCGGGAAATAGTGCCGTTCTGGACGTTCACGGGGTCGGGTGCGGCGCGTAGCAGCCTAGTGTGGTTGCCTCTGTCCCGCGTCTTTTCTCACGGCGCCCCGTTCATGAATGAAACGCCTGGCCGCGCGCACGCAACGGTCGGCTGCGATCTTCTCGTTCACGACGTCGGCAAACGCCTGGCCGCGCAAGCACGAAACGGTCCCAGGGACCGTTTCGCGTTCAGGATGGGGGGTAGAGGTGCGGTGTTTCACGTGGAACGTTCGGTTTCGGGGTGGACAACTACTCTCCTGTTTGGTTCTTCCCCGGAACTGTCAGTCCAGACGCCGCCGACTTGCCTCAGCGCCATGTGGACGATCTTTCGCTCTGAGGCAGACATCGGCAACATCTCCATGCTCTTCCGCCTGGCCTTCACATCGTCCGCGAGCTTGGCCGCCTGTTTTTCCAGCTTGGCCTTTCTGCGCTTTCGATATCCTTCGGCGTCAACGATTATCTTCTTGGTGACCTCGCCGGTCCGCCTGCAGCTTATATTTACCAGGTACTGCAGTGCGTCCAGGGTCGAGCCGCCTTTCCCGATCAGTATCGCGACGTCGTCCCCCCAGATGTCCACAATGACCGAGTCTTCGCGTTCTCTGCCTTCAACCATTGCATCGACGCCGATCATGCCCAGAATCTCCTTGACCATCGCAATGGGCTTGAACGTCGACTCCATCGGGACGGAAGCATCTTCCTCTTCCCCGTACACTTCCGCATGGGCAGCTCTCGCGGGAACGGAAGCCTCTGCAGGGGCTTCCAATTCTCCTTCCGGGGGAAACGCTTCGCTCTTCGCTTCCCACTTCTTCCCCTGAACCTCCCATTCGCCGATCAGCTCAACCTTGATCCGGGCGCCTTTGTTCCCCAGGCCCAGGAAGCCTTTCTGCGATTCCTCCAGGATTTCCACGTAAATATCGTCGCGCTCCAGCCCCAGCTCCTCCAGGGCGATCTGGGTTGCTTCTTCGACGGTCTTTCCCGTGTATTCCCAGGCTTTTTCTCTCATTCTGGCGACCTCTCTATCACTTCAAACAACGCCTACTTCTTCTTAGAGCCCTTCTTTTTTGCAGGATACTGTCTTGAACCCCCGTGACCGGTGGTTTGCGGCTTGCCGGGCTCCGTCGGCGACACGCCTGTTCCCGCGTCCTTTTCCGTCGGGGCTCCGGCTTTTTGCTTCTTCGTGGCCTGACTGCCAGTGCCCGCGTCCCGGGGTTGCTGTACGGGTTTCTTGCCGGCGGGCGCCTTGGCCGCGGTCTTCTTCCCGGCGGGCGGCTTGCCCCCGGGTTTCTTGCCGGCGGGCTTTTCACCTGCGGGCGGCTTGGCCGCGGGCTTCCGTTGCTGGCCCGCCGGGCCCTTTCCCTCCCCGCCGACCGGCGCGGTCTTCTTCTCCGCCTGCGCGGGCCGCTTCTTGATCCGCACTGCCGTGAGCGCGATGGACCCGTAGTCATAGAACTTGAAACGCCATCGTTCGTGCCACTTCAACGGCTCTCCGGTCTTGAGACGCATGGCACGTTTTTCGTCGTAGAAACCGTCGGCCTCGAGCTGAACGTACTGTTGAGCCACCATGAGTACGTTGGTGGTGACGATGTAGATGGTGACCCCCGCCGGCAGAATCCAGGCGAACACGCCAAATATCACCGGCATGAGCATCATCATCTTCGCCTGCTTGGGGTCATTGGTCATCATCTTCGACGATACGTACCCGGTAAGGATCGTGAGCAGTATCAGCATGATGACGGCCGCATACTCGCCCCCGGCCACCTTGACCGGTACCACCTTCTTGAGGGCGACATCGTACATGTGCACCTTGCCGCCTGCCCAGAGCACCTGGCCGGTCGCTATGAGGTTGCTGATTCCCAGGAAACTGAAGCTTGTCTTATAGTGGACGTACGCGGGGGTATTTCTCAACACCTCGAAAAGGGCAAAGAGGATCGGCAACTGCAGTATAAGGGGAAGGCAGCCCCCGAGAGGGCTGACCTTGTTCTCCTTGTACAGCTTCATCATCTCCTGGCCCTGCTTCTCGCGGTCGTCCTTGTACTTCTTCTGGATCTCCTTGAGCTGGGGCTGGAGCCGCTGCATGGCAATCATGGATTTCGTCTGCTTGATGGACAGCGGGAGGATGACGACCCTGAAGGCCACCGTCAGGAGTATGACGTTCCACCCGAAGCTCCCGGTGAATCTGTTGAAAAACTCGAGTATCTTCGCGAAGAACTCGCTTATGGGTCCCAGTAACGGGATCGCCGCAAAATGCAAACTCAACACCAGACCGATCTAGGGAGGGTCATATCCCCCCTCCGCGAAGGGGTGACACCTCATTATCCTGTAAACTCCCTTCGCCGAGCCCTTGAAAAATCCGTACTTCACCACAGCCCGTTCAAAATACTCCGAGCATGAAGGGTAGAAGCGGCACCTGGGCTTCAGCGCGGGAGAAACGTACTTCCTGTATGCCCGCACCAGGAGAAGCGTCAGCTTCTGCAGGACGTCGCCTTCTTCTTCCTCTCCCAATTCCGCGCCCTTATGAGCTTCTGCTCTATCTCAAATACCAAATTTTGGTAATTCGCTCTCTCGAGCTCTTTTCTCGCCTCTATCAGGTAGCTTCTCCCGGGCTCCAGGAGCCCTCTGAGCTGGAGGACGCTCCCCCTGAGACGCCTCTTGGCGAGATTCCTCGCAACGGCCCCGGAGAAGCCTCTTCCCGTCACTACCGCGACCGAGGCCTCATCAGCCGGTCCCCCACGCCCGCTCGACCACACGAAAACGAGGTCGCCCCGGTCCAGGCTCCCCGACTTTCTCAAAGACCGGATCTCGACCGGCGAGGTTATCCAACGGATGAGTGGGTCTTTGCTGCCAGGCATAGCGTGGCCGGCTAAGCGGTCAGCCTTGCCCTCCCCTTGTCCCTTCTGCGCTTCAGGATCCTGCGGCCGGCCTTCGAGCTCATCCTCTTGCGGAACCCGTGTTCTTTCTTTCTTTTTCGCACTTTCGGCTGATACGTTCTTTTCACTGGCATTCCTCTGGAAGAAGCACCGGCTATAAAAGCAGGCTAAATTATACTGGACTGCCGACCTATGTCAAAGAAACGAGGCCGGTCGCGTTTTCCTCGGCGGAGCCGCCCGGAGCGCGCGAGACGTATTTGTGCCGCGGGGTCGCTTCTTTCTTGAGCTGCTCGCCTTATCGTTTCCATTCGCAAGATTTATCGGTTGTCGCCGACAAACGTATTGCGTTGTGCGCCGGGACCTTGTTATAATCCACCGCGCCAAGACCCAGGTCCACGACCTGGGCTTTCGTGTGTCTGGGGGGAGTTTCCACAAATGTGGAAAACCCGGTTGATAACCGGCTCGAATTGTTGATATCTCGGCCGGGAGGCCTCCTTACGGGGAAAGGGGGCTGCCCGCGACCGGTTTTTTCCACATTGATGTGGATAATTTGTTGAAGCGCCGGTAGTATCGCCTGGCGATCTACCGAGTAGCGATCGTGCGGCACGGACAAGGGGGCGCCTTCAGTGGACCGTCAGGCAGCAGTGGAAGAGGAGAGTCCGGTGGAAGTCGGGGAGCTCTGGAGTTCGTGCCTGAACGACGTCAAAGGGCGCGTTCCCTCGTACATGTTCACCTCGATCATCTCTCCCCTGCGCCCCATGGCCCTGGACGGCGACTCCCTCACGCTCGGCGCCCCGAGCGCTTTCGCCAAAGACATAATTTCCGATAAGTACCTGGACATCATCACCGAGTCGGCCTCGAGGGTCCTCTCGCGCCCGGTCCGGGTAGTCGTCACCGTCTCCACCCCGGGTGAGGTGGTTGAGTCTATCGCCTTCCGTGCGGGGACTCCTCTTAACCAGGAGAGCACGAACCTTCTCATGGGACAGGACCCTGAGCCCCCGAAGAAGTACACATTCGACAACTTCGTGGTGGGCGATTCCAACAAGTTCGCCTATCACGCCGCATTGATGGTGGCCGAATTCCCCGGCGACAAGTACAACCCTCTCTTCATCTACGGCGGCACCGGCCTCGGGAAGACCCACCTCCTGTACGCCATCAAGGACTACGCCGAGAAGATGACCCCGAACATCAAGGTCAAGTACGTCCAGACTTCCACCTTCATAGACGAGTTCATCGCCACTATAACTCTGAAGCGGGACAAGGCTTCCTTCGACCAGAAGTACATCAGCAACAAGATCGTGCTATTCGACGACATACAGGCGCTGGGGGCCACGGATGCCACCCAGGGCAAGTTCTTTGATATCTTCAACCTCCTCTACGAGTCGAACAACCATATCGTTCTGTCGAGCGACCGTCCCCCCAGCGACATACCCCAGCTTGCCGACCGCATCCGTTCGCGGTTCGAGGGCGGTCTGCGAATAGACATCACTCCCCCGGACCTGGAAACCAGGCTGGCAATCCTTCACCTGAAGGCCCGCGAAGAACATGTCGAGATCCCCGACGACGCCCTGATTTTCATCGCGTCTAAGGTGAAGGACAACATCCGATCCCTGGAAGGGCTCCTGAACAGGGTTGTCGCTTCCGCCCGCCTCTACGGCACCAGGATTGACCTTGCAATGGTTCAAGACGTGCTCAAGGACCAGGTCGCCGAGCCTCACCACTCGAAAGCCCCCAGCGCGGAGATCATCCAGAACCTGGTTGCCAACTACTACGACATCGCCGTACTCGATTTGACCGGCAAGAGCCGGTCACGCCCCCTGGTCCACGCACGGCAGGTGGCAATGTACCTCTGCCGCGAGATGACCGACGCCACCCTTATCGGCATCGGGGGCCAGTTCGGCGGGCGTGACCACACTACCGTCCTCCACTCCTGCCGCAAGATCGAGTCGCTTATCAAGACCAAGAGAGAGACTTTCCAGGAAGTCACCGAGCTCACCAACATGATCAACAAATCCGTGTGAGTTTTCCCCGCCTGTGGAAAACTCCGTTAATTATCTCTTCGTTCTCCTGTTGATTCGCGTGGAAAACATGGACTTCTTCAACATCCTTTCTACAACAGTCCCCGCTCCTTTTTTCGTCAGGGACGCTCTCTGTTGAAATCTCTTGAGTTTCTGCACCTCTTTTTCACCACTCCCGGCCTTTGTTTTTCCCATATTCAAGCCGATTTCCAACCTCTTTCCACAAATCAACACTCCTTACTACTACTGCTACTTGTTTTTATTGAATGAAGGAGAGGTAAAGACATAGTGGCTTCGGTGGAAATTCGAATTGGACCCCCTTCCCTCTGACTGTGCGAGGTCCGGAGGCTCCTGACGATGTTTTCGTGCGGATTTCCAACCATCCGTCCATGGGGCTCTCAAAAAGGTCGCGGGGACAGTCTCATTCTCGGTATGTCCGCGAATATCCAGAGCGTTCTCGAGCATCCGGTTCTAGTGAAATAACACGGCTTTTCTGATATATAATTCTCTGCGGTGAGCCGAGGCAACGGAAATCAGGGGGAATGCGAGGATGATAGTTTCCTGTGAGAAGGACAAGCTCAACAATCTGGTTCAGACAGCGCTGAGGGGTGTTTCCAGCCGGGTAACCATGCCTATACTCTCCGGTCTGTTGATCGCCGCCGAGGGAGGAAGGCTGACGATCTGCAGCACGGACCTCGAAATGAGCGTGCGCGCCGACCTTGAAACAGAAATTACCGAAGGCGGGTCGACCGTGGTGTCCGGTCGTCTGATCGGGGATATAGTCAAAAACCTGCCGTCGGGGACCCTGCAGCTCGAGACCGGAGAAAAGCACCTGAGCATAAGGTCTTCCGCCGGAGAGTACCGCATAAGGGAAATGATGCCGGAGGATTTCCCCCACGTGCCTTCATGGGAAGGAGAAGCGGTGGTGAAGATGTCCGGCGGAGAATTCATCCTCGCCGTCCAGCAAACATCCAGGGCGTCGTCCAATGACGAGAAGAGGCCTGTGCTCACAGGAACGTTGGTAGAGAAGAACGTAAGCGATTCCACGGTGAAAATGGTGGCGACGGACAGCTACCGGCTGGCATGGAAAGAGGCGGACATAACCGGGAACGTGAACGAATGGGAGGACTGCATAATACCCAGCAAGACCCTGAACGAGGTGGCCAGGCTCGCGGGGACCAGAGACTCTGACGTAGAGATGAAGATGCAGGACAAGCAGGTTATGTTCAGGACGGGGGACCTCTGTGTAAGCAGCAGGCTGATAGAAGGGCAGTTCCCCAATTACAAGCAGCTCATCCCCAGGGGAGAGAAAACTGCGATAAAGATAGAAAAAGAGGGGCTTACTTCCGTGGTGAAGAGGGCGCTGATCTTCGGGCATAACATGAGGGTGGGGGTGTACGGCGACCACCTGAAAGTTACCGCCGAGAGCCCCGAGGGAGGGGATTCCCGGGAAGAGATACCGGCGGAGGTCAGCGGCGACGAGATGGAGATCGGTTTCAACGGCGCGTACCTGATGGACGGGCTGGCCGGGGTCGAGAGTGAAAAAGTGGAGATCAGGCTCGATGATCCGCAGAAGCCGGCGCTCGTCAGGACCGAAGACAGCGAGAAATACAACTACATCCTGATGCCCGTGAGGCTGAAGTAAGAGAAAAAGACGACCTATGGCCGAACGGGGCGCCGCGATGAGTGTGGCCAGTTGATACTAAGCGTACTCGAGCTCAACAACTTCAGGAACTACCGTCGCCAGCGCATAGAGTTCGCGGAAGGCCGCAACGCCATCGTCGGCCGAAACGCGCAGGGAAAGAGCAACGTCCTGGAGGCGGTTTACTTCCTTTCACACCTGAGGTCTCCGCGCGCCCCGAGGATGAGAGAGCTGCTGACCGAGGGAGAGACCGAAGCCGCCGTGCGCGGGACGGTCATCGACGGTGAAGACAGGATCAACATAAAAGCGGCCTTCGGAGAAACGGGCAGGACCATCGAGGTCAACGCCAGGAAGGTCAGCGGCGCCGCCAGGGCCAGGGGAGTGTTGAAATGCGTGCTCTTCGCGCCCGACGACCTGTACCTGGTGAAAGGGGAACCCGCCAGGAGAAGGGGTTACTTCGACGAGACGATGGAAGAGCTGGGTCCTCTGTCCGCGACCACGGTTCAGCAGTACAGGCACGTGTTGAGACAGAGGAACGCGCTTCTGAAGAGGTGGGAAATATCGGCCGACCTCCGGAAGGACCTGGCGCCGTGGGACGAGGCCCTCGTTTCAGCGGGAGCTGAGATGGTAGCAGGGCGGCTCAAAATGGTAGCAGGCATCGGCCGGAGACTGAGAGAAGCATATATGGCGGTATCTGGCGAGGATAGCGACCTCGAGGTGGAATACCGGGGGGCCCTGCATGCCGGGGCGGCTGAAGACGCGGGTGCGGTCGAAGAGCTGATGAGGGACGCGCTCGCCGGCAGTGCCGCGGAGGAAAAAAGGGCGAGGACGACGCTCGTGGGGCCGCACCGGGACGACCTGGAGATAACACTGGGAGGCAGGGGCGCCAGGACGTCGGCCTCCCAGGGCGAGCAGAGGACGATAGCGTTCTGCCTGAGGGTAGCCCAGATGAGATACCTGGAGGAGGAGACGGGGAAGGAACCGGTGCTGTTGCTCGACGACGTTCTCTCCGAGCTGGACGGGCACCGCAGGAAGAACCTTCTCCAACTGCTGGACCGAGCGGGGCAGTCGATACTGACGGCTACCGAGCTGCCGGAGCAAATAGAGAAATCACTGGACAGGTTGCTCCTGGTGGAAGGGGGAAGCGTAGAGGTTGGGTAAGCCGGAGAGCCTGGGGAGCATTATCGCAAGGGCGAGCTTGCCCGCCACTGCCGCCGGGAAGAGACGCGAGCTGGACTTGATAAGGATCCACTGGGAGCATCTCGCCGGGGAGAGGCTGGCCCTTCACAGCGAGCCCACGAAGCTGGCCCGGGGCATACTAACAATATCCGCCGAAGGGCCCGCGTGGGCGGCGGAGGTCGCCACGGCGACGAGGGACCTTATGGGCAGGCTCGAGGAATCAGTCGGGGGGGGAAAGATAAGGAAGATCCGGGTGCGCTCTGCGGGCGTGAGACGCGGCGCAGAAACGGAGCCCGTGGCGGAAGAAAGCACCGGGGAAAGCGACGGAGAGACGCAGCCCATCGTGGAAGGCCTGGCCAGGGAGCTGGACTCCGTCGAGGACGAAGAGACCCGGAAGTCGCTGGAGAGGCTCGTCAGGGCAAGCAGGGCGGGAAGACGGGCGGGGGGGTAGACAGAGCGAGGTCGCGCGTGCCCGCGCCTTGCGGAAACGGCACCCTCCCGGTGGTATAATGAATACATGATTTCTGCCCGCGAGCCATCATATCTCGAGCCTTGAAGACCTCGAAATCCGCCAACCCCTGTCCGCTATTGTGAAGAGGTGGAATCAGTTGGAAGAAAAGGACCTGGAACAGGCCTATGACGCGAAGAGCATAACAGTGCTGGACGGGCTGGAGGCCGTCCGCAAGCGCCCCGGGATGTACGTCGGGTCGACGGGCGCAAGGGGTCTACACCACCTGGTCTACGAGGTGGCCGACAACAGCATCGACGAGGCGATGGCGGGCCACTGCGGACACATATCGATAACCCTTAACCCCGACGGGTCCGTCACGGTGACGGACGACGGCAGGGGAATACCGGTAGGAGAGATCGCGAGGTTCAAGAAGTCGGCGCTCGAGATAGTGCTCACGATGCTCCACGCGGGGGGGAAGTTCGGCGGCGGCGGTTACAAAGTCGCAGGGGGCCTTCACGGCGTGGGGCTGTCGGTGGTGAACGCGCTCTCGGAATGGCTGGTGGTCGAGGTCAGCAGGGACGGCTCGGTGTTCAGGCAGGAGTACGAGCGGGGAAAGCCCCGGGGCCCGGTGGAGAAGTGCGGGAAGTCCCACGGGACGGGCACGTCGATAACGTTCAAGGCCGACGGCAGCATCTTCGAGGAGACCGAGTACAGGTACGAGACAATAGCCCAGAGGATCAGGGAGGTGGCGTACCTCAACGCCGGCCTCGAGATAACAGTGGAAGACAGGAGGAGCGAGGAACAGGCGCGCAAGGACGTCTACCGGTACAAGGGCGGCATCGTAGACTTCGTGTTGTTCCTCAACGGCACCAAAGAGACAATCCAGAAGAGGGTCACCTACATGAGAGGGTCCAGGGAGGACGCCGAGGTCGAGGTGGCGCTGCAGTACAACAACGGCTTCCTGGACAGCATCTTCACGTTCACCAACAACATCAACACCCACGAGGGTGGCTCCCACCTGGTGGGGTTCAAGGCGGCCCTGACAAGGACCCTGAACGAATACGCGAAGAACCGCGGCCTGCTCAAGGAGAAGGACAACAGCCTCTCTGGGGAGGACGTGCGCGAGGGACTCGTGGCCGTGGTGAGCGTAAAGATGGAAGAGCCCCAGTTCGAGGGCCAGACCAAGACGAAACTGGGCAATCCCGACATCAAGGGATTCGTCGAATCGACCGTGAACGCCAGGCTTGCCGAGTTCCTCGAAGAGAACCCCGCCGACGCGAAGAACATTGTGAACAAGGCGCTCACCGCCTCGAGGGCCCGCTCCGCGGCGAGACAGGCAAGGGAGCTGGTGAGGAGGCAGAGCATCCTGGAGAGCAGTTCCCTCCCGGGAAAGCTCGCCGACTGCTCGATCAAGGACCCCTCCCTCTGCGAAATCTACCTGGTCGAGGGGGACAGCGCCGGGGGGTCCGCGAAGCAGGCCAGAGACCGCAGCTTCCAGGCGATCCTCCCGCTGAGGGGAAAGATACTCAACGTCGAGAAGGCCGGACCCAGCAGGGTTTTCTCGTCCCAGGAGATACAGGCGATCATCACGGCGCTGGGCACGAACGTCAGGGACGAGTTCGACATATCCAGGGCAAGGTACCACCGGGCTATTATCATGACGGACGCCGACGTGGACGGAGCGCATATCAGGACGCTGCTGCTCACGTTCTTCTACCGGTACATGCCGGAGCTGATAGAGGAGGGCTACATCTACGTGGCCCAGCCCCCCCTCTACAGGCTCACGATAGGGAAGAAACACTTCTACGCCTACGACGACGTCGAGATGGAGAGGGTAATTAAAGAGAACAACGGCAAGAAAGCCCAGGTGCAGAGGTTCAAGGGCCTCGGGGAGATGAACCCGGAACAGCTCTGGGAGACGACAATGGACCCGCAGAGGAGGAACCTTCTCCAGGTGAACATCGAGGACGCGGTCGCCGTGGACATGGTGTTCGACACGCTGATGGGCAACGACGTCGAAGCGAGGCGCACTTTTATCCAGGAACACGCGGCGGACGTAAGGTTCCTGGACATCTGATCTAAATGCGTACGGCGGACCCCGAAAGGATTGCGTACAGATGATCGACCTTGTCGGCGGCAGGGTGGAACCGGTAGGGCTAGAGGACGAGATGCAGCGCTCCTTCCTGGAGTACGCGATGAGCGTGATCATGCAGAGGGCGCTGCCGGACGCCAGGGACGGCCTGAAGCCGGTCCACCGGCGGATACTGTACAGCATGGGAGAATCGGGCCTCGCGCCCAACCAGCCTCACCGGAAGTGCGCGCGAGTCGTCGGAGACGTGATGGGCCGCTATCACCCTCACGGGGACGCGGCGATCTACGACACGCTCGTGAGGATGGCCCAGGATTTCTCCTACCGGTACGAACTGGTCGACGGACACGGCAACTTCGGTTCGGTAGACGGGGACGCCGCGGCGGCGATGAGGTACACGGAGGCCAGGCTGGCGCCGGCGGCGCTGGAGATTCTCGAGGACATCAAGAAGGAAACGGTGGATTTCACCGAGAACTACGACGGGTCCATGCAGGAACCCGTCGTCCTTCCCGGCAAGTTCCCCAACCTCCTGGTAAACGGGGCCGGCGGCATCGCCGTGGGCATGGCCACGAACATACCCCCGCACAACCTCTCGGAGGTCGTGGACGCGACCGTGGCCTACATCGAGGACCCGGAGATAACCCTGGAAGACCTCATGCGGCACATAGGGGGCCCCGACTTCCCCACCGGCGGGCGCATCATGGGAAAGGAAGGGATATTCCAGGCGTACAGCACCGGTCGCGGAATTATCCAGGTCCGTGCCAGGGCGCACTTCGAGGAGATCAAGGGCGGACGCCAGCGAGTGGTGGTGACCGAACTGCCTTACCAGGTGAACAAGTCCAAACTGGCCGAGAAGATAGCCGAGCTGGTGAAGGCGAAGACACTGGTGGGCATCTCCGACCTGCGTGATGAGTCGGACCGCAGCGGAATGAGACTCGTGGTGGAGCTGAAGAAAGAGGCCGAGCCGGAGGTTGTCCTCAACCAGCTCTACAAGCACACCCAGATGCAGAACTCGTTCGGCATCATACTGCTCGCCCTGGACGACGGCGTTCCCCGGACAATGCCCCTCAAGCAGCTCATCAGGAAACAGGTGGAACACAGGCAGGACGTGGTCGTTCGGCGGACCAGGTTCGACCTGCGCAAGGCGGAGGAAAGGGCGCATATCCTGGAGGGGCTCCTGGTCGCCCTGGACAACCTCGACGAGACCATAGCCCTCATCAGGAAATCGAAGACGGTGGATGACGCCCGCGCGGCGCTGATGAAGAGGTTCGACCTCTCGGAGGCGCAGGCCCAGGCGATCCTCGACATGAGACTGCAGCGCCTGACGGGCCTGGAGCGGCAGAAGGTCAAGGACGAGCTGGAGGACCTGCGGGCGAAGATCGTCGAGTACAGAGCGATCCTCGACGACCCGGCGAAGGTGCTGCGGATCATCAAGGAGGAGATGCTGGAGCTCAAGGACAGGCACGGCGACGACAGGCGCACCGAAATAGTCGGTCCGGCGGAGGACCTCTCGATAGAGGACCTCATCGCCGAGGAGGAGATGGTCATCACCATAACCCACTCCGGATACGCGAAAAGGGTGCCGGTCACGACGTTCCGCAAGCAGAAGAGGGGCGGCAGGGGCGTCACCGGGATGGACCTCAAGGAAGGCGATTTCGTCGAGCACCTGTTTATCACTACCACCCACCACTTCATCCTCTTCTTCTCCAACCGCGGCAAGGTCTACCGCCTGAAAGTACACGAACTGCCCACCGGCAGCCGTCAGAGCAAGGGCAAGGCGATGGTGAACCTTCTCCCCCTCGAGCAGGGAGAGAAGATCGTGGAGGTGATCGCGACCAAGGAGTTCAGCCCGGAGAGGTACCTGGTCACGGCCACCATGAACGGCCTGGTGAAGAAGACCAGGTTCGACTTCTACGACACCGCCCGCAAGGACGGCATCATCGCACTAAGGCTGTTCCCGGGTGACGAGCTCATAAGGGCTCGGCTTACCGACGGCAGCGAAGAGATGCTGCTGGTGACGGAGCAAGGCCAGGCGATCAAGTTCAGCGAGAAAGACTGCAGGCCGATGGGAAGGCCGGCCGCCGGAGTCAAAGGCATAACCCTCAACAAAGGCGACCATGTGCTCACCATGGAAGTGCTGAAGGAGGGCGCGGACGTTTTTGTGATAACCTCCAACGGGTTCGGGAAGCGCACCTCGGCCGGGCTCTACCCGACGCACAAACGCGGCGGGAAGGGGGTCCGCACGATCAAGCTCACCGAGATCAAGGGCGTCCTCGCCGGCGCGAGGATCGTGCGCGACAACCAGGAGTTGTTCGTCGTCTCCCAGGAGGGAATAGTGATCAGGGTGCCTGTCAACGGGATCCCCAGGACCGGTCGCGCGACGCAGGGCGTCAAGGTGATGAGGGTGCTGGAGAACGATCGGGTGAGCGCAGTGGCCCTGGTGGTTGCCGGAGACGACTCCTCCGGAGAAGACGAGGACGAACCCGAGGAAGGGCCGGCGGCGGGCGGGGAGGAGAACGGCCCGTGACGCGGGGCCGCAGCGACCCCTGAGACCACTACGCGCGGGGGCATTCCATGTTCGATCGCAACAAACACGAACCGCCGGCACCGGCACCGGCACTCGATCTTTTCCAGGACTTCGTGAACGCCGTTGGCGCGTCCGTCGTCCTGCTGTCCACCAACAGAGACATCCTCTACATGAACGACCGCGCGGTGAAGCTGTGGGGCTCCGTGGAAATCGGCCACAAGTGCCATCAGAGCATCAGGGGCTCCCGCGAGGTGTGCCGTGACTGCCCGTTCGAAGAGGTGGTCCGCACTAAGCGGTGGGCCCGGCGCGAGATGCGCGTAAGGACCGGCGAAGGTTGGCGCGACCACGAGACGCTGTACTTCTACATGAAGGGACAGGGGCGGGACGTGGTCGTGATGGTCGGCATGGACGTCCACGAGGCGACGACCCTGAAGCGCGAGGTCGCCAGGGAGAGGGAGAAATCCCGCGCCCTGCTCGAGTCGATCAACTCGATCGTGCTCGGCTTCGGGGAGAGAGGCCGGGTGGAACTGGTCAACAGGGTCGCGGAAGAAGTGACCGGGTACCGCGAGCGGGAGATCCTGGATGGCGGCGGGATCGACATGCTGATTCCGGCCGACGCGATCGAGACGGCAAGGAGCTATTTCTCTGAGCCGCACGAGGGGCCGAGGCCCCAGGAGCCCGCACTGATACCGCTTATCACCAGGTCCGGCTCGCGCGTCATGGTGTCCTGGACGTACACGCCATCGGCCGGCGGAGAGGGGTCCATAGGAATCGCCATCGGCCAGGATGTCACCGAGCGGTTCGCCACCAGGAAGGAAGCCGAGAAGAGGGCGGCGGAGCTGGAGATCGTGAACGCGGTGCTCTCGCGCGCCGGAACGGCCGCCGGCCTGGAGGACCTGCTCGCGGGTTCGCTGGAGCTGTTTCTCCGGCTCCCGGCCTACTCCAACGGCGCGGCCTTCATCCTCGAGAGCGGCGCCACCGAGGCGCGAAAGGTGGCCGCGCTGGGGTTCGAGGGAAGCGGCTCGGGCGAACTGATCGGCGGAACGGAGCGGGTTTTCCCGGCAACCGCTGTCTACAACAGGAGGATAGAGGTCGCCCGCCCGGGCACCAGGCTCCACGCCGAGGTGGAGAAATCCAACAGGGAGGAACGAAACTCCGGGATGGTCGCGGTACCGCTGTTCCCCGGGGGCCATCCCCTGGGGCTGGTGGTTCTCGGCTACCGCGGGGACCCCACCCCGGAGGAGATGGGGATGGGGGTGCTGAAGGCCTGCGCCGACGCGATCGAGCTCGGCGCCGAGAACGCTTTCCTGAGACTGCGGGCGGAGAAGAGGGTAATGGAAGCCACCGCCCTGCTGAAGGTCAACCAGGCGCTGACGGGGGCTACCGACCTGGCGGGCGCCCTCCAGGAAGTGGCGAAGCAGATCGCCGGGCTCCTGGAGGTGGACGTCTGCGGCATTTTCCTGTTCGACGAGGGCTCCGAGAGCATCAGGATGGCCGCGGGATACCCGGCAGAGGCCGTCGGGAGCGGGATCATGCCGGACGCTCCGCTGAGGGTGCACAAGGTGGCCCTGGAGGTCGCCAGGACCCTGGAGCCGGTGGCGGTGGAAGACGTGGCGTCGGACGAGAGGGTGCCCGAATACGTCTCGCGGGACTTGGGCGTCCGGTCTTCTTTGCACGTGCCGCTGGTGGCCGAAGGGAGATTCATCGGGACCGTGTACCTGGCGACGGTCGGACGCAGCAGGAAGTTCACCCGCGCCGAGACAGAGCTCGTCGAGACGTTCTCCAGGCAGTCCTCGATAGCCATACGCAACGCTTCCCTGCTCCGGGACCTCAGCGAATCGGAGGAGCGCTACCGGACCGTAATGGAGAACAGCGGCGTGGGCTTCATAGTCCACGACGGCCGGGACGTCCTGTACATCAACGCGGACGCCGGGCAGATAATCGGGCACGACAGCGCCGAGTTTTCCACCGTCGAGGACATCCTCGAGCACGCGCTGCCGGAGGACCGCCGGAGGATACGAGGGTACGTGGCCCGCCGACTGGCGGGTGACGATACCGTGCCGCGGAGTTACGACGTGAAATTCGAGCGCGCCGACGGCAGCGTCGCGGTCATCCAGCTCGTGCAGACGCCCATGACCATAGGCGGGAAGAGGGTCACTGTCGTTGCCGCCAACGACGTGACCGACAGGGTCGAGGCCCAGCAGGCGCTGAAGCAGTCGGAAGAGAGATACCGGACGCTCGTGGAGTCCTCGCGCGACGCCATAATGATAGCCGGCCCCCGGGGCACGATACTCTTCGCGAACAGCGCCGGGGCGAGGCTTGCCGGCAAGCCCGCCGGGGAGGTGGCAGGGGGAAGCGTCTACGACTTCGTGCACCCCGACGAGATGGACGCCACGCGCAGGAAGTTCGTGCGCGAATGGGAGGCAGGCCGCAACGTCTCCAGGTTCCCGGTGCGCTCGCTGGTGATGGGAGAAGAGAGGTTCTTCGAGACGACGACGGTGATCCTCGGAGAGCCGGGCCCCGACGCCAACGTGATGCTTATAGCCTCCGACGTCACCGACAGCACGCTGGCGCAGCGGAAGCTCGCGGAATCGGAGGGGAAGTACCGAACCATTGTGGAGACTTCCCACGACGCCATCGTTTCGATCAACAGGGCCGGGGAGGTCCTGTACGCGAACAGGGCGGCCGAGTCCACGCTCGGCGTGGAGGCCGGCGGGCTTGCCGGCATGAACGTGTTGAGCTTCGTCCACCCCGACGATCGAGAGAACGCCGGCGCGGACCTCGCGCGCGACTTCAAGACCGGCAAGGGCCGCCCCAACTACGAGCTGCGGTGCCTGCGCGAGGATGGCGTCGTCCTCTTCGTGGAAGTCAATTCTGGCCTGGTCGGCTGGCCGGGAGAGAACGCGATCGAGATCCTGGTGGTCCGCGACGTCACCGAGCGGAGGCGGGTAGAGGAAGAGCGCGAGCGGAGGCTCAAGGTCGAGGAGACGCTTGCCGACATCACCGCCCGCTTCGTCGACCCGGAAGACATGGACGGGGCGATACTCTTCACGCTCGAGAGCCTGTCGGTACTGCTGGGAGGGAGCACGGCTTTCCACGTGGAGATCGGGCAGGACGGCAGTACGATAGCCAGGTCCCTCGAGTGGTCCGGGGGCGCCGAGCCGTTCACCACCGGGCTGCGCGGCCGCAGCATCGGGGAATACCCGTACCTGTTCTCGAAGCTCGGCTCGGGAGAAGAGGTCATCTTCTCCGACGCCGGGACTCTCCCGGATGACGTGGCCGGCAGGTTCCGGGACGAGTACGGCATCGAGTCATTCGCGGCCATCCCGCTGTTCGTGCGAGACGCCTTCAGGGGGGTGCTCGGCTACGCCTCCCTGGGAGCGCGCATGACGTGGTCCGAGCCCGACCTCGAGCTGCTCAGGGAAACGGCCCTTACGGTATCCCGGGCTCTGGAACGGAAAGATTTCGTCGAAGAGCTTGCGAAATCGGAGAAGTTCCGCACGAGGATAACCGAGAACATCGGCGAGGGGCTGGTGGCGCTCTCCAATGGCGTCGTCACCTGGGCCAACAGCAGGATGGGAGTGCTCTCGGGGTACAGCCTGGCCGAGCTGAAGGGCAGGACCCTCGAGACCCTGATGCCGGAGCCCGAGAGGTTCGAGGAGATGGCGGGGCGCATGGTCAGGGCGCTCCTGGAGGACGGGACCTTCTCCCTTGAGGACAGGCTCAAGCGGGCCGACGGCGCATTGATCGACGTGCAGATCACCGTGACCGCCCTCGGCATGACCGAGCAGGGAGCAGGGGAGCTGCTGGTGACCGTGCAGGACGTCACCGAGCAGAAGAGGATGAGAGGAGAGGTCGAGGCGGCCGCCGAGGCCTATTCGACCCTTTTTTCGAGCGCCGGCGACGCGTTCATCGTGCATTCCATCGACGGTTCGATAATCAGCGCCAACGAGAGGGCGACGGCTTACACCGGACGCGAACTTGACGAACTCCAAACGATGAACGTGAGGGACCTGGTGCCGGAGCGCCTGCGGCCGGGGTACGAGAGGCTGGCCGGGGCCTTGTCCGGCGAGGACGCCTTGACGTTCGAGTCGCGGCTCCTCCGCAAGGACGGGGGCACCCTCCCGGTGGAGGCGACCTCCAGGATGACCAGGATATGGGGGGAGGAGGTCGCGCTATCCGCGCTTCGGGACATCAGCGAGCGGAAGAAAGCCGAGGAGGAGACCGAGCGCCGCTCCGCTCAGCTGCACTCGCTCAACGAGATAGTCAGGGCGTCCACCAGCACCCTCGACGTTGACATCGCGCTCGAGGAGATACTCAAGGTCACCCTCGGCGCGAGCAGGGCGGACGCGGGAATGGTCCTGCTGGCCCCGGGGCCTGGAAGAAAGCAGGCGGTGATCGTGGTCGACCCGAGGGCGGACGCCGACCGCCTGGGGCTGGACGAGGATAGAACGGACAGCCTCGTGACGTGGCTCTCGACGAGGTGGCAGGGGTCGCTGCTGGTCGAGCTCGGCGGGCCGGGCGCCGCTTCCGTCCCTCCGTTCGCCGGGGGCCTGGCCGAGAAGGGCATGGAGCAGGCGCTGTTCATCCCTCTCTACAGCGGCGAGAAGTCGATTGGAGTGATACTCCTCGGATCACGGGTCGCGGGCACGTTCGAAGAACGCGACCTGGCTTTCTACGACGCCGCCGGCGCTGAGATCGGCGTGTCTATAGAGAACGCGCTCATCTACCGGCAGCTCGCGGCGGAGCACGAGAGGCTGTCCCTGCTCTACCGCAGCGCCCAGGGCATCTCCGCGGAGCTGGAGCTCCAGACGCTGCTGGAGAGGACGGTCGCCGAAGCCGCGCGCGCGGTCGGCTCCCGTTCGGCGCTCATCGGCCTTGTGGAGCCGGGCAGGGAGTCGTTCGCTTTCGGCGCCTCCTGCAACCTCGACGCAGGCATTCTGGACGACCTCCACCTCCTTATCGACGAGGGGATCGGCGGGGCGGTGGTCTCGAAGAAGCGCACGATAATCATCGGCGGCGAACACTCCCTTGACGAAGAAACGCGGCGGCTGGTCGCCACCGACCAGGTGCTGCAGCGCACCGGCGTCGACTTCGCGGCGGCGCTGCCCCTGATAGCCGGCGATGAGGTGGTGGGCGTTTTCGCGCTTGAGCGGCCGTCAGAAGGCCGCGACTTCTCCGCCGAGGACATCCTCCTCCTGGAGGCGATAGGCCGACAGGCGGGAGTGGCGATACAGAACGCGAGGCTTTACGAGGAGACCAGGCGCCACATGGAGGCGCTCGAGGCGGCGAACAGGGAACTGACGGTCCTGGACCGCATGAAGTCGGACTTCGTCTCCACCGTATCCCACGAACTCCGCTCTCCCCTGGCGGTCATAGAAGGGTTCGCCAGGACGCTTTCTGAACACTACGACCAGGTGGACGAAGAGACCAGGAGGGACTCGATCGAGATCATGCTCAAGAAGTCCATCGCCCTCGAAGATTTGATCGAGAACATCCTGGACATGTCCCGCATCGAGGAAGGGCGCCTCGAGGTGGCACGGGAGCCGTTCGATATCTCCGCGCTGTGCAGGGAGGTCGGCGACGAGCAGGAGCGCGTGGAGGGCCTGCACGAGGTCGTGTACGACATCCCCGGGTCCCCGCTGATGGCGCTGGGCGACCGGGAGAAGGCGGAGGTGGCCCTCGGAAACCTGGTGCGCAACGCGCTCAAGTTCTCGCCGGACGGAGGACGCGTAACCATCTCGGCGAAACAGGCCGGAGAGATGGTGGAAATAGGCGTCAGGGACGAAGGCATCGGGGTGCCGCCTGAGCTGCGGGAGCGGATCTTCGAGAGGTTCTACCAGATCGACAGCAGCGAGACCAGGTCTTTCCCGGGAACGGGGCTGGGGCTGTATATCGCCAGGGAGCTGGTCGAGTCGATGGGAGGAGAAGTCGGCCTTTCGAGCGACCCGGGAGTGGGCTCGCTCTTCACCCTTACGCTCCCGCTCGCCTGAGAAGGAGCGCGGCTTGCGGTACAGGACGGTCGAGCACACGGCGGACATCGGCATCGAGGTCGAGGCCGGTGACCTGGCCGGGTTGTTCGAGGGCGCCGCGCTGGCGATGCTCTCCCTCCTGCTGGACCCACGGGCGGTGTCCCCGGCGGTGGAGAGAAGCATCGAGCTCGAGGCGGGCGACGTCGAAGAGCTGATGTTCAGGTGGCTCGGGGAGCTGATATTTTTCACCGAAGCGGAAGGCCTGGCGTTCGGGGAGGTCCGCGTCGAAGCGGTCTCGGAGACGGGCCTGGCGGCCACCGTCGTCGGAGAGGCGCTCGACCCGGAGAGGCACGACATCCGGCTGGAGATCAAGGCGGTGACCTACCACGAGATGCTGGTGAGGCGCGGCCCGCAGGGGTGGTCCGCGCGGGTCATCTTCGACGTGTGAGACACCAGAGTCATGGAAATAGACGACCTCAGGCAGATCGATGACTACAGGTGGGAGATCCCCCTCGGGTGGAAGGACGGCATGCGGGTGCCGGGCATCGTCTTCGCCGACGGGGAGCTCATCGAACTCGCGAGCGGCGACCGGGCGCTGGAGCAGGTCGCCAACGTGGCGACCCTCCCGGGCATCTGCGGGGCTTCCCTGGCGATGCCGGATATACACCGCGGATACGGCTTCCCGATTGGCGGGGTCGCCGCGTTCGCCGAGGACGGCGGCGTCGTTTCGCCGGGAGGCGTGGGGTTCGACATCTCCTGCGGCGTAAGGCTGCTGAAGACGAACCTTACGCGAGAAGACGTCGCCGGGGGGCTTGAGGACCTGGTCGCGGTGCTGGCCGCGGACATACCGAGGGGCCTGGGGACGCGGGGAAGGATCCACGCACCCGAACCGGTGCTCAGGAAGGTTCTCGAGGGCGGGGCGCGCGAGCTGGTTGGGATGGGTTACGGCCGCGAGGAGGACCTGGCGTTCATCGAGAGTCACGGGGTGTACCCCGACGCGGATCCCGCGCGCGTGAGCGAATACGCCATGAAGCGCGGCGCCGGCCAGTTGGGGACGCTGGGGTCGGGTAACCACTTCCTGGAGGTGCAGGCCGTGGACAGGGTGTTCGACCCCGCGGTGGCACAGGCGTTCGGCCTTCACCAGGGACAGGTCACCGTGATGATACATTCGGGCTCGCGCGGCCTGGGCCACCAGGTGTGCACCGACTATCTCCAGGTGACGGACCACGTGGTGAAGCGCCTGGGGCTGGAGCTCCCCGACAGGCAGCTCGCCTGCGCTCCCCTGGATGCGCCCGAGGCGTCGGACTACATGGCCGCGATGGCGTGCGCCTGCAATTACGCGCTGGGCAACCGTCAGGCCCTCACGCACTGGACGAGAACCTCCTTCGAAAAGCACTTCGGGGGCTCTGAGAGGTCGCTGGGCATGGAACTGCTCTTCGACGTCTCTCACAATGTCGCGAGAATGGAAACCCACCTGGTGGACGGAAGGCCGAGAAGGGTCTGTGTCCACAGGAAGGGCGCGACGGCTTCGTTCCCCGCCGGGCACTCGGAAGTGCCCGAAGTCTACGGGGCCGTCGGGCAGCCGGTGCTCATCCCCGGAGACATGGGCACGAGCTCCTACGTGCTCGTGGGAGGGGACCGGTCGGTGGAGGAGAGCTTCGGCAGCACCTGCCACGGCGCCGGGCGGACCATGAGCCGCTCGAAAGCGAGGAAGACCGTGCGGGGAAATGAGCTCGCGGAGCGCCTGGAGCGGGAGGGGATAGTGGTGATGGCGGGCAAGCCGAGCCTGCTCGCCGAGGAAGCGCCGGAGGCCTACAAGGATGTCAACAGGGTTGTCGACGTATGCGAAGGAGCGGGCCTCTCCAGGAAAGTCGCCAGGCTCCGTCCTCTGGGAGTGCTCAAAGGCTAGCCGCACCGACCCCGGCCGCACGGCAAACCCTTGCCCGGCGTTGCCGATAATGGTACCTTACAAATCCTGTGGGCCTATAGCTCAGCCTGGTTAGAGCGCGCCCCTGATAAGGGCGAGGTCGGTGGTTCGAATCCACCTAGGCCCACCACCACCTCAAAGCAGCAGCGACTCCCCCGGGCCGTGGTGGATGATGAACCGCCGAAGGGGTCACCGGGCGCCGCGGCAGGCCGAGGGTTCCAGCGGGGGAACGACCCGCGGCTTGAAACTCCATGCGCGCCCCGGAGAGCCCCCGGCCCTGATCCCCCTCCCCCGACACCGGCGCCCGGGGTGGTTCGAATCCACCTAGGCCCACCACCACCTCAAAGCAGCAGCGACTCCCCC
>CAZEJS010000008.1:0-31844 GCA_964512645.1 uncultured Acidimicrobiales bacterium | reverse complement strand
GGGCCGACATGGTCAAAGAAGAGACATTAGCTTATCAAGCACTTGCCTGATTTCTTCTTTCTCGATTTCTTCGCGGCAGAGCAGGTTCTCCAGTCCGCGATCCCTGGCGGCCTGGGCTATTTCAAGATTCTTCACGATGTTTGCTGCCAAGAGTGGTCTTCTGAGTTCCTTCTTCTTGAGCGTGGAGATAACTGATTCGGGCTCGATTTGCTCTTTCTTGAAGCTCATGGGCAGGTCGTAGAAATCCCGGTAGCGGGCGCGCTCGTTGACGGCCCGCACTTTCTCGGCGCAGATTTCGATCAGGCCCATGCCTTTGACTTTAACCGGGACCCTGTAGATGTTGTGGTAGGTGAGGTCTCCTGCGGGCAGAAGGACATCCTGGGCCAGGTCGATGTCGATCTTTATGGAATTGGGCTGGCCCAGGGGCCCAGTGAACTTCAAGCGGTCGATCTTCAAGGAGAAATCAGACGGCGAGACCTTCTTGATCTCCAGGAAGTCGTACCCGGAGAAGACTTCCTCGAGGTCTGACAAGGTGACCTCTCCCAGGGTGCCGAAGTCCAGGTCCTCAGAGAACCTGAGTTGGTCGAGGTAAAGATGATGAAGGGCGGTACCGCCCTTGAAGACCAGTCTGTCAGCGAGTCTCGAGGCATAGAGGATTTCCAAGACGATCGCCAAGAAATAGTCCTTCTCGACTTCGGCCAAAGGATAACGGTAGTTGTTCTTGTTGATGATGGACAATTGGGCTTTAGAGAGAAAACCGATCTTCATAGTAGATGCGCCACCTGGCGTTAAATATGTCCGATTGATTGGTTAGCCTGGAGAAATCCCGGCGTGACTTGATCTCCTTGTGGAGATCATCGGCAGGAATCGCCGCAAGCTCCATGAGATATCCCAGGCGGCGCTTGACTGAGACAGGGTATTTCTCTGCATAAGAGAACAGTCTCTTCAAATCAAGATCGGCACTGGCTACCCTCAACTTCTCCAGCACCAGGTCGACGCTGTAGGTATCGATCCGGAAGTAGAGGAAGTCGAGGAAGGCCTTTTCAAGCTCAGCCACGTTGATCTTGATGTTGTTCACTTCCATCTCTCCAAATCCAAAGTAGAGGCCGGATTTGATCTTCTTGAATTCGTACGTCATGTCCTGGAAGGTGTACTTCTTGGGATTTCCCGAGGTTACGGCGGTAAGCTTTGAAAGCAGTTGGTCGAACAGGCCGTAGTAGCCAAGAGCGAATTCGAAAGAGACGTAGGATTCGGGAACCAGGATTTGCGAAACAGCAAGGGGCGAGATGTTGGCGAAGCCGTGGGACTCAAGGCCTGCCACGGCGAACACGCCGCGCTTGATCCTGACCAGCCATCCGCGCTTTGAAAGCAGGCTTGTCTGCCGCCTGATCTCCTGAAGGGAGTACTCTTGCCCCAGAAGCTTGTTAATATCTGAGGCATGGGCAATATAGCCAAGGTCGGAGATGATCTTCTCCAGGATGGCCAATTCTCTTCTGGTAAGGCTGGTTTTATTCATCACCATAAAATAGCTTAATTAAGTTATTAACTAACAACATTATACACTATGAGACAAGGAATGCAAGTACCCCGGAACATGTCCCACTGGTAGAAACCGTCGGGCTCGTCGAGTTCGAAGAACGAACATGATTGAAAGACCAGGGCCCGGTCCATCTTTGCTTCGGCCGCTTCTTAACAGCTTCTTCCAAAGCACGTAAGACAGACAGGCAAGCGTTCCAATTACGTTCAGCCAGGTACCCGCCACCCTGAAGCAGCGACTCCCCCGGGCCGCGGTGGATGATGAACCGCCGACCTCCTGGAACCGAAGTTCCACGCCGGCGGAGTCCCCGCCCCGGTTGAATATTGGCGCTCGGAATGGTTTATTAACCCAACGAGGTGGCACTCGCCGCGCGCCCTCGCGCAGGTTCGAGCGTCGCGGGCTTGAATAAACACTAATCGACGGCGACACGCCCTGCGCTCAGCGCAGGGGCACTCAGAAAGGGTGAGTGGCGGAATGGAGAGGTCGAAGAGTTCCGGCAGGAGCAGGCTCCCGGGAAAGGACCCCCGCGAGCGGCGCTCGTACGCCAACGGGAACCCCCGGTTCGACCGGGCGGTGTCGTTCTTCATGCCCAGGAGCTGGCGCGAGGGGATCTTCCACGGGGCATGGTCTACGTCCGAGTTCGTGAAGTGGGGATACTTCGCCGTCGCCCTGCACGTACAGGTGCTGGTGGGGATGTTCTACCCCGCGTTCGCCGAGAGGATATCCGGCGGCGGAGGCTGGGGCATCAAGGGCTTCATACTCGAGTTCGGCGTCTCCACCCTGATAGCCGCGGCCTTCGCCTACATCATGATCGGCGGGCACCAGAGTATGCACGTCCTGGAGGCGGCGAAAACTTTCAACCTCGAGCGGACGGTCCAGGAGACCATCGGGGCCAGGCTCGTGGAGAAGCGGGATGACGGATCGGTCAGGTTCAGGACCGGGACGGCGGGGTTCTGGATAGAGCTGGTCAAGATGTTTTTCGTTGCCCCCACCGGCAGGTATCCCACCACCATCCGCGAGGGCCTGAGCTACCGCCTGAACGGCACCCCCGCGCTCAACGTCTCGGCGGCCGGACCGCGCTGGGACCTGTACATCGCCTACATATTCGGCCTGACCGGGCTGGCCATGTTCGTGGCTTCCATTATCTGGAGGGCGACAAAGGGCGCCGGCGCCATCCCGGGCTGGTTCGGCGAGCTGACCCCCAAGATACTGGCCCTCGGCGTAATCGCCTTTTTCGGGCGCCACCAGGACGCCAACGCCCTTTACAGGTTCCGCGAGAAGAAGAAGATCGAGGCGAAGCTCGCCGCGCAGGCAGCCGCCGGCACGATGCCTGTCGACGCCGGCCGCGACGAGGTCGACCGCAGGGCGAAGGAGAACTTCGGCAGGCTGGTGGGAGAGGCCAGGAACTTCGCCGTCTACGGCGGCGACGACCCCCGGTTCAAGGAAATGGCGGTGTACCTGCCCGAGGGCGCTCACAACGCCATACAGGGAGGCAAGCACACCGAGTACGTCGACGCCGAGGGCAACAAGGGCAACACCTCCCCCGACCTGGTGGCCCAGGAGAAGTGGATCATCCTCTTCCCCAGGACCGGGGAAGATGTACCGCTCGACGAGAGGGGCTTCTTCGGGACTCTCAAGGTCCTGCCGAAGCTGCAGAACCAGGTCGTGGCCGAGATCCTTTCGCGGAAAGGCGTATCCGGGGGCGGGCGCGAGAACGAGGGCGGCTGTTCCTTCAACGGCTACGGGGGCGGCGACGAGGCGGCGATCCGCCTGCTGATGGAGGCGGCCGCGAAGGCCGGCGTCGAGATGGGCTACAACTACGGCGACAACATGTTCCTGGGCATAGACAACGCGGCCGACTCGGACGACATGTTCGACGCGGAGGCGCACCTGTACACCTGGCAGGGACAGAAGATGAGCGGCGACGAGCTCGTGGACAGGTACGTTGACCTCTTCTACGAGTGGGGCCACCAGCTCGCCTTCGAGGATCCGTTCGCCGCCCCGCGCACCCAGTGGCGCTTCTGGCAGAAGCTGAACGAGCGCATAGGCGACAGGGTGCTCGTGATAGGCGACGACGTGCTCGTCACCAACCCCACCATCGCCTATGACGCGCTGAGGGAGGGCGTCTGCAACGCCGGGCTGGTCAAGCTGAACCAGGTCGGCAGCTTCTCGCAGGCGTGGATGTACATGGAGCTCTTCCACAGCTCCGGGAAAAACACCGTCGTATCGCACAGGTCCACCCAGCCGGACACCCTTCCCGACCCGCTGGAGGTCACGGCGACCCTCGCCGCCTCGTACCAGCCGGACGGCCGGGTGGTCCTGGCCAAGCTTGGCGGGGTGTTCCTGGCGAACCGGGCGGGTCTCTACTACTACATGCAGAAGGCCGCGGAGGACTGGCGCACCGGCGCTTCCATCACCGCGGGCGTGGGCGGCGACGTGACGATCGAGTCCATCCTCGCCTACCCCTCGACCCTCGGCGCCGGGAAGTACGGGCTGACTTCGGCGATGAGGCTCTCCAACGGCATCGAGATAGTCTCGCCGATACCCGGCGGGCTCTCGCGCGGCGAGAACGAGACCAGGCTGGTCGGCCCCGAGGAGGGCATCGGGATAGTGGCCGACATCGTCGAGAGGCTCGGCCTTGTCGGAAAGCCGCTCGGCGCGATAAGCAACGTGTTCGAGATCGAGCGCATGATGATGGCCATGGACATCGAGGAGGCCAGGCGGACGGGCATCCTGCCCGATTTCAGCGAGGACGCCTGGGACGCCTACGAGGAGGAGGCCGGCTTCAAGCGTAAGATCGGCGGCGACGTCACTCTCACCCTCGGCCAGTTGATGGTAAAGGCGGTAGCCTTGAGGGACGGCCTTCCTCCCTGGCTGGTCTACCGTCAGCACGGGATGGCGCTCAACGAGCAGATCAGGATGAGCTTCGACAACTACCCCGAGGCGCGAAGGCTCTTCTACGAACCGATATTCACCGGCAAGGTCGGGGAGGGCGCGTTCAGGTAGGCGCTTCCGCGGGGGCAGCAGGAGGAGCGGGGAAGCACGCGGCGGCCGCACGGCCGGACCGCGCCCGCTGACGCCCGGGCGGTTGGTGCTAATATTGAGGCCATGCAGTTCCCGAAGATGTACCGGGTGAAGCAGAGCCTCGTGAGCCGGCCGCTGGAGGACCTCGAAGCGGCGCTGGAGAGCGGATTCGGCGCCGCGGAATTCCTTGAGGGCCTCGGAGGGCCCCGTGTCGCCGTAGCCGTGGGCAGCCGGAAGATAGACCGCCTGCCGGACGTCGTGGCAGGGGCGGTGCGCAGGCTCCGCGGCGCGGGAGCGGAGCCGTTCATCGTGCCCGCCATGGGGTCGCACGGCGGCGCTACCGAGAGGGGCCAGGAGTACGTCCTGGAGTCGCTGGGGGTAACGGCCGCCTCGGTCGGCGCGCCCGTGGACGCGTCGATGGACACCGTCCGCCTGGGGAGGACCCCGGGCGGGGCCGAGGTGTTCGCCGCGAGGTCCGCCGTTGAAGCGGACGGGGTGGTCCTGGTCAACCGGGTGGGGCTCCACACCGGGTACTCCGGCAGGGTGCAGAGCGGGCTCTCCAAGATGCTGGCGGTCGGGCTCGGGAAAGCCCCGGGGGCCCGGGCCCTGCATGCCCACGGCTTCGGCGCCGGCCACCTCATCGAAGAAGCGGCCGCGCTTTCGCTGCGGGAGCTCCCTCCGGTCACCGCCGTTGCGCTCCTGGAGGACGGGAACGGGAGGCTCTCGGAGGTGCACTTCATGCCCGGGGAAGCGGTGGCTTCCTCGGAGCCGGCGCTCCTCGAAAAGGCGGCGTCGATGTGGCCGCGGATACCTCTCGCGGGGGCGGACGTCCTCCTGGTCGAGGAGATGGGAAAGGATATCTCCGGAGTGGGAATGGACCCTCACGTCACCGGCAGGGGCATCGAGGCGGCCGCCGGGCCGCGCTTCGAGACCCGCCGGCTGGTGGTGCTCCGCCTGACCGCTGGTTCGCGCGGCAACGCCACCGGCATCGGGCACGCCGACATCACCACCGCCGCGCTGGCCGGAGGGATAGACTGGGCCGCCACCCGCAGGAACGTGTTGACCTCGGGAGCGCTACACAGGGCCAGGGTACCCATCGCCGCGGACACCGAGAAGGAGGCGGTGGAGATGGTCATGGAGAGCCTCGCCGGCCTCGCTCCGGAAGAGGCGAGAGTGGTGCGCATCAGGAACACCCGGCGCCTGGAGGAGTTCGCGGCTTCCGAGGCTCTTCTGCCGGAGCTACGGGCGGTCGAGGGCCTGGAGGTAGTCACGGACGGCGAGCCCCTATCCTTCTCCGCGGGGGGAGACCTCCTCTGAGCCGGAAGCCGTCGGAAGCCGTCGTTCATTTTCCCATTTTCCTTTCCACTTTTTAACTCCGGGTTCTCCGCGCGCTGTCCACTTGCCGTTTGCACTGTGTATCGAAACTGGATAACCTGTCGCTCAGGACGAGTACCTGTTCATCTAGTCCATGGAGGGCAGATCAGTGGCGGAGAAGTTTGACGCTGTTGTTGTCGGGGCCGGCATCGCGGGGCTCGGTGTCGCGGGCCTGCTCCAGCGCGCGGGGATGAAGACCGCGTGCGTCGAGAAGGACCCGAGGGCGGGCGGCCGCATGCAGAGCTACGACCTCGAGGGCGGCTGGAGGCTCGATATCGGGTTGCACATGGCGGAGCTCGGGGACGCCTCTTCGAGCCATGACATCGTGAAGGCGGTCGGCAAAGACGTGGAGTGGGCGAAGTTCTCGGATACCGTCGAGATATACCGCGGCGGCAAGTGGAACACCCTTCAAGAGATGATAATGGCCGCGCCGGAGGACATCGAAGAGATCAAGCGCATGATGAAGCTGGTGGCGCGCATGGACGACGCCGAGATCGAGGCGACCGACCTGCTGTCCTGGGGGGACTGGCTCGACGCCAGCACCGGCTCAGCCGTCACCAAGGAGCTGTTCAACGTCAACGGCATGATCATGACGACCGTCTCCGACGAGTACGAGATGTCCGCCGGGGAGATCCTCTACATAGCGCGCGACAACCTGAGGAAGAAAAAGAACTTCCTCACCGCCGCCTATCCCAAGGGGGGAATGCTAGGCATCATAGAGCCCCAGCGCCAGGCGTTCGAGGAGGCGGGAGGGACTCTGATGCTCGACACCGAGGTCGATTCGGTGCTCTTCGATGGTGCCGCCGTGAAGGGGGTCGCGCTGAAGAAGAAGAGCCTCTCCCCCTACACCGGCTGGTTCTACATGGACGACTTGACCATGATAGAAGCGCCGGTCGTGGTGTGCGCGCTGCCGCTCTGGAGTCTCGACGCGATCCTCGACATGAACCCGGAGACCGCGGTCCTCCCCGACTGGTGGATCAAACGGTTCGAGGACCTGAAGTACGAGACCACCGGGCTCATCGGCTACACCATAGCGCTCAACGAGCCCGTCTACGACAAGCCCAACTTCCTGTCGGCGTTCAAGCTCGACCACACCGGGGTCCCCTTCCAGGCGTTCGTCCCCACGGCGTTCGACCCGGGCGTCGCGCCGGAGGGCAAGTCGATAATGCAGACCGACTGCGTCGTCGAGCCGGACCAGATATTCGACAAGTTCGAACTGGAAAGGCTGCTCGCGTCGATGTGGATCGACATCTGCGAGATGTTCCCGGGGATCGAAGAGAAGGTCGAATGGAAGTTCTCCTACAAGTGCATAGGCTGCGACGGGCTCGCGCGCAAGCCGGGGCAGGTGGGAGCGTTCAAGCCCGACGTCGTCGCGCCGGGCGTGAAGGGCCTGTACTTCGCCGGCGACACCTACCGCGGCCGCGGGCTGGCCCTCAACAGCGCGGCGCTGTCGGGCATGCAATGCGCGGAGAAGGTGCTCGAGAACCACGGGCCGTGAGCCGCCCGGAGCGGTAAAAGACAGGGGCCGCTGCGGGGGCAGCGGCCCCCTTTTTTTGGTATGTTTATCAGAGACACGCACGGTACGCGCTACCTGGAGGCAGCGGATGCTGGGGGCCAAGGCGGTTGCCCGCGCCAAGATCAACCTGTTCCTGAAGGTCGGCGAACGGCGCGATGACGGTTTTCACGAGGTGGACACCGTCATGCAGTCCATCGAGCTCGCGGACGAACTGTACTTCCGAAGGACCAGCGGCAGAGACGGAAGGGTGACAATCCGCTGCAACGACCCGGGCGTGCCGATGGGCCCGGACAACATCGTGTGCCGGGCGGTGGAGGCGTTCGAGGAGCACGCCGGGGTGATGGGCCCGGGCGGCGTCGACGTCCTGATAAACAAGCGCATCCCGATAGGCGCGGGGCTCGGCGGGGGGAGCGCGGACGCGGCGGCAACGCTCCTGGCGATGAACCATATCTACGAGCTGGAGATGCCCACGGAGACGCTTCTGGAGATCGGCGGAAGAGTCGGCTCGGACGTTCCGTTCTGCATCACCGGTGGCACCGCGCGCGCGACGGGCGCGGGAGAAAAGGTCGAGCCCCTCGAGGGGTTGCCGCCGTTCCAGTTGGTGCTGGCCGCCGTCACCCAGGAGACGTCGACCCGTGAAGTGTACGACAGGTTCGACGCGCTGGCCTCGAGCGGCGCGGGGCGCGCCGACGGCGAGATGGACCGGGCTCTCGCGGCGATGCTGGAAGGCATCGGCAGGCACGAGTTCGAAAGCGTGTACCCGAACATGCGCAACAGCCTGGAAAGGGCCACCGTCGCCGCGGGCACGGTGCGCGAATTCAAGGAGGCCGCCCTGCGAAGCGGGGCGCTGGCGTCGATGATGACGGGAAGCGGGGCAACGGTGTTCGCGCTGGTCCCCAGCATGGAGAAAGCCGCCGAAGTGGCCTGGGAGCTCGGCAAGGCCGCTCCGATAACCATAATCACCAGCTTCGCCCCCAGGGGCGCGGAGGTGGAGGCGTGACGGACGTAGAACGCTGGGGCGTCGCCAAGTGGTAAGGCAGCGGCCTTTGGAGCCGCCATTCGCAGGTTCGAATCCTGCCGCCCCAGCCAGGCCTGGCGCGGGCGCGCTCTTTGAGGGGGCGCGCCCCGGAGTCCTTCCCCGGGGCCGGACAGAGGAGCAAGAGTGAACGGAAACGAGAGTCTCGCTGTGGTGATACTCGCCGCGGGCCTTGGCAAACGGATGAAGTCCGGGCTCCCCAAGGTCCTGCACGAGATATGCGGCCTCCCGCTGATCGGGTACGTGCTCGAGGCTTCCAGGGAGTTGAAAGCGGGCGAGACGACCGTAGTGGTAGGCAACGGGGCCGACGAGGTCCGGGCCGCAGCCGGCGAAGGACCGCGGTTCGCGCTCCAGGAAGAGCAGAAGGGGACCGGGCACGCGGTGATGGTTGCCCTCGAGGAGATGGGCCCGTCCTTCACCGAGGTCCTGGTGCTCCCGGGAGACGCCCCGCTCGTCCGGACGGAGACCCTCGGAATGCTGATAGAGGCGCGGCGCCGGGGCGCGGTCGCCTCCCTCCTCAGCGCCGAGCTTGACGAACCCGCCGGGTACGGGCGGATCATCAGGGGCGCCGACGGAAACGTCAGGGCGATCGTCGAAGAGGCCGACGCCACCGAGGAGCAGCGCGCCATCACCGAGGTGAACAGTTGCACCTACGTGTTCGACAGGACGGCCCTCGAAGAAGGGCTGAAGCGCCTCGGCAACGATAACGCCCAGGGCGAGTACTACCTCACCGACGTGATCAGCGCCTTCGCGGAGAAGGGCCTGCCCGTCGCGGCGGTCGGGGGAGGGGCCGAGGAGGTTTCCGGGGTGAACGACCGGATACAGCTCGCCGCGACCGCCGCGGCGATGAGGAAACGCATCAACGATTCCCTGATGGAGCGGGGCGTCACCCTGGTCGACCCCGCCGCCACATACGTGGACTACGGCGTGCGGGTGGGAGCTGGAACGGTGTTGATGCCCATGGTGTTCCTCTCCGGCGACACCAGGATCGGCGAGGCCTGCGCCGTTGGACCGTGCACCTCGATCAAAGACTCCACGGTCGATGAAGGCGCGCAGGTGCGGTTCTCGGTGCTGGACGGCTGTTCCATAGGGAAGGAGGCGGACGTCGGCCCGTTCTCGCGGCTCCGGCCCGGTACGGTGCTCGGGGAGGGCTCCAAGGCCGGCTCCTTCGTGGAGATGAAAGAGACGACGGTCGGGCGCGGGAGCAAGGTCCCCCACCTGTCCTACGTGGGAGACACAACGATAGGGGAGCAGGCCAACGTCGGCGCGGGGAGCATTACCTGCAACTACGATGGAGAGAAAAAGCACCGGACCACCATCGGCGACCGCGCGTTCATCGGAAGCGATACGATGCTGGTTGCCCCGGTCAACGTAGGAAACGACGCGTCGACCGGCGCCGGCTCGGTCATTACCGAGGACGTTCCCGACGGAAGCCTGGCCATCGAGAGGACCAGGCAGAAGAACGTCCCGGGCTGGAAGGGCGGCGGGAAAGGGAACAGGCGCGCGCGGGAGTGACCGCTCCGGGAGATCGGAACATTCGACGAAGACAGCAGGAGGTACGGCATTGAGGGAGGTAACCCGGAAGAGGCTGATGGTGTTCGCGGGTTCGTCGCACGGCGAGCTCGGTGAGGAGGTGGCGACCGGCATCGGGGTGACGCTGGGGGGCGTGGAGATGTCCCGGTTCTCGAACGGGGAGATCTACGTCCGGTTCCTCGACAGCGTCCGGGGGGTCGACGCTTTCGTGATTCAGACGTGCTCGGAGCCCGTGAACGACAACATAATGGAACTCCTGTTGATGATCGACGCGCTCAAGAGGGCGTCGGCCAAGAGGATTACCGCGGTCATGCCGTATTACGGCTACTCCCGCCAGGACAAGAAGACGCTGGCGCGGGAGCCCATCAGCGCGCACCTGGTGGCGGACATCATCACCGCCGCGGGCGCCAACAGGGTGCTTTCCCTCGACCTGCACGCGGGCCAGATCCAGGGGTTCTTCGACTTCCCCCTTGACCACATAACGGCAATGCCCCTGCTGGCCAGCTACATCGTGCAGAAGAACCTGAAGGAACTGGTGGTCGTCTCTCCCGACGCGGGAAGGGTCAAGGTCGCCAAGAGGTTCTCGGACAAGCTCAGGGTGCCAATGGCCATCATGCACAAGCGGCGCCCGGAGAAGAACGTGGCCGAGATAATGAACGTGATCGGCGAGGTCGAGGGGAAGAACGCGATACTCATCGACGACATGGTGGACACCGCCGGGACCATGGTCGAGGCGGCGGCTGCGCTGAAGGCGGCCGGGGCCCTCGACATCTACGCGTGCGTGACGCACCCGATACTGTCCGGTTCCGCGGTCGAGCGCATCGAGCTGTCGGATATCAAGGAGCTGGTCGTCACCAACACCCTCCCGGTGCCACCGGAGAAGAAGATTGATAAAATAACCGTGCTGTCGATAGCGCCGCTGCTCGCGAACACCATAACCGCGGTGTTCAAGGAGGAGTCGGTAAGCGAGATCGCGGGAGCAGACAACCAGAGCTAGATCGAGAGTGGTGAACCGACTTGGAGTACAAGCTCAAGGCAATGAAGAGGGAAGAGACCGGGAAGGGAGCGGCCCGCAAGGCCAGGGCCAGGGGCGAGATCCCCGCCGTGATGTACGGCAGGGGGAGCGAGCCCACCAGTCTTACCGTGATGAAGGACGACATGAACGAGGTCCTGGGCAGCAAAGCGGGAGCCAACGTGCTGCTGGACCTGCAGGTCATCGACGGGAAACAGAAGGACAACCATCTGGTCATGATCAAGGAGATGCAGAAGCACCCCCTCAAGGAGAAGCTCCTCCACGTTGACTTCCTGAAGGTCGCCCGCGACACCAAGGTGACCATGAAGGTGCCTATCGCCCTCAAGGGCGAGGAGGATTCGGTCGGCCTCAAGGCGGGAGGAGCGCTCCAGCACAACCTCTGGGAGGTCGAGGTGGAGTGCCTGCCCACCGAGGTCCCCGACAGGTTGTACGTCGACATCCTCGAGGCCGCCATCGGCGATCACCGGTCCGTGGCGGACCTGGAAGTTCCGGAGAGCGTCACGATCCTGACGGAGCCGGATGACGTCATCCTGACCATCCTCGCGCCGCGGCTGGCCGAAGAAGAAGGGGTGGCCGAGGAAGAGGCTGCTGAAGCCAAGGAGGAGGTTGCATCTGCCGAGGAGGCTCCCCCTGCGGAAGGCGGCGAAGAATAAGGCGGGTCGGAAGCGCTCGCTCCAGCGTGGGGTCCCGTTTCTCGGCTCCCCCGATCCCGATGCCGTTATCGGCCTCGTTGTAGGCCTCGGGAACCCCGGGCGCAAATACTCCAGGACCCGGCACAACTACGGCCGGATGGCCGCGGAGGCCGTCATCGCGCGCTCGGAGGTGATAGCCACCGGGAAATGGCCGGACGGCCGGCTCTCGCTGGTCAGCTCACGGGGCAGGAGGTTTCTCGTGCTCATACCCGAGACGTATATGAACCTGAGCGGGCGCGCCGTCTCCAGGACCATGGAGCGCTACAAGCTGGAGCACGGCAGGGTGCTCGTCCTCCACGATGACATAGACCTGCCGCCGGGGGAGGTGCGCGTCAAGCTGGGCGGAGGGACGGCCGGCCACCGCGGGCTCGCCTCTATCGTGCAGGAGACCGGCGATAACGGGTTCTACAGGATTCGGATCGGGGTGGGCAGACCCCCGGACGGCGTCGACCCCGCCGATTACGTGCTCAGTCCGGCCGCCGGGGGCCGCGACTGCGTGGCGGGCGAGGGCGTGGGCCCGGCGGCCGAGGAAGCCATCGGGGTGGCGACTGGAGCGAAGGATGGCGGTTGACCGCCACCGCAGGGGGCCGGCTGCGGGCGCCGCGCTGCTCGCCGCGCTGCTGGCAGCGGCCTCGCTGACGGCCGCGGGATGCGGCCGGACGGACAGGCAGGCGCAGGACCTGATACGGGAATCGAACAGGCATCTCGCGAAAGCTGCTGACGAGATCAAAGGCCTCGCCGGGTTCGATGCCCGGTGGCGGGAAGTCGTCTCCAGCAAGGCCGGGAGCGAAGCGGCCCTCAGCGTAAAGGGGATGCTGGAGAATGCCCGCGGGCGCGAGGAGAAGGCCCTGGCGGAGGTCAAGGCCGCCATGGAAGCCATCGCCGGGATCAAGGGCCTCGACGCCGGCGAGGACTTGAAGACCTGGGCAGGCATGAAGCTGGCGGCGCTGGAGGAACAGCAGGGGTTCCTCGAGATCGAGCTGGAGGCAATGGACCTCAGGTTGCAGGCTATGGACGACCTGCTCGAGGGCGCGATCCTGAAAGACGCGCTGATGGCCGAGAAACGGATCGATGTCCTGGAGAAGGAGTCCAGGGAGCGTGCCAGGAAGGCGTACGACCTGCACAAGAAAGCGAACGCGTATTTCAAGGAGAGGAAGCTTGGAAGGTAGGAGTTCAGGACTGCGCACGATCGTTGTCGCATTCGTGGCCACAATCCTGGCCGTGACGCTGGCGGCCGGGTGCGGCCTGCAGACCGACGAGGCGAACAAAGAACTCGAGAAGGCGAACGCGCGCCAGCAGGAAGCCGAGGCGGTCATTGCCAGGCTCAAGGCGCTTCCCACGGACTGGCAGAACATCTTCGAGGGCAACGGGGCCAACGCAACCACGGTCGCCCAGGCCCAGCAGCTCCTCCAGGCGAGACAGGCGGACCTGGACGCGCTCGACCAGGCGCTGAAGGAGTGGTTCGACCGCAACGCGGCGATACTCGAGTTGAACGTGGAAGAGAAGGTCAAGGATTACGTCAAGCTCAAGAGGGCGGCCATCAAGAACTGGCGTGAATACAGCACCGCTTACCTCCGGCCGCTGGTGAAAGGGTACGAGAACCTGCTGCAGACGATAGCGGCCGGGAAGTCGATCCCCGAGCAGCAGAAGGCCGCCGCGGACATCACCAGCCTTACCAGCGAATCGATCGGGAAGCTTCAAGAATGCTTGAACGCCCAGAAACAGGCCGAACGCTACTTCAAAGAAAACAACGTCGGCAAGTGATCCCGGAGAGGGGGTCGTTCTCGTAGAGGGGTCGTTCGCTTTCCACTTCTATTTCCGATTTTCGCGTCTCTCGACTCCCGTGGGGCGCAGAAGGCGCGGCCCCACGTCTCACCCGGCGGGTATTACCGAGACCGAGAGGTCGCCGTCAGGGGCTATCTCCCAGTCGACGTTAGCCCTGGAGCCGCTGACGAGTTCGAACAGGGCGGCGACGGTCCCGACGAGCAGAAGGGGAATGGCCGGGTTCTCTATTCTGACGGAGTAGCCTCCCCCGCCCTTCTCGTCCAGATCGACGAGATTTCCGAGCCCCTGGAAGGCGAGCCAGTTGCTGATGTCGTCTCGGCCGACGGACTTCCACCCGGGGTTCATTATCTCCGCAGCGTGCATGCGCTGGGCCTCTACGACTGTTGCCGGGATTGTCTCCCCGAGTTCGTTCTCCAGCTCCTCCATGATGATCTGAAGGCCCGTCGAGCCGAAGACCGCGTAGCGCGTGCCGGTGCCTTCCTGGGTTATGGTGCCCCGGTCGAAATCCCACTGAAAGCGTGAGATCTCCAGCGGGGCCCTGCAGGTTGGACACCTGTGATAGGTGATGGCTCCGGGTTTTGTGGGCGGCTCCTCGTATGCCAGGCGCTCCTCGAGGCCGGTCGCGCCCTCGAGCCGCGAGTTCCTGATGCGGTAAGAGGTTGGCCCGGTCTGTTCGTACTCTATCTTCCCCTCGAGCTTCCTGATGGCCTGCAGGGAGCCCTTCAGGTCGCCGCAGAAAAGCGCCAGGGAGTAGGGGTCGGTGATGTCGCAGTTCATGAACGCCTTGTCCCAGTCGAAATCGACGACGCGGATGTCCCCGTATCCAAGAAGCCTTCCCTGTTCGACCACCCTTCGGATGACCCGCTCGAGCCCTATGACCTTCGCGAGCCGCCCCTTGGCCCCCCGGAGGAGCGTGCTTATGTAGGCTTCCGTGGCCCGCGCTTTGCCCTCTATCACGATCTTCTCGATAGGGACGCCGATCAGGGCCTCGATGTTGGAGAAGAGCGCGTTGAGACCGTCGCTGTCGAAAAAGATCATGCGGTGGCCGCGGTCGTTGCGCTGCACCATGGTCCCGTTAGGGTTCCAGACGTGGCCCTTGCCGACCGGAAGAGGAACCCCACATGTCTTGCAGGTCTTGAATTTTGCCATCTGTTGCCCGCCTCCCGCTAACCGAGTTGCAAACGCCCCCGCGGTCGACTGATGAATGTCCCATTATTATATTCAGAGAGAAGCATCCGCAACAGGGGGCAAGGAGCAGCCGGGGCGGACCGGGGCCGTTCGTGGGTTCCTGAGGAACAACCGCAGAGCGGCGCCGGCTGAACGACCGCCGTCTTTCTGATGTAGAATTACGAAGCTCGACATTCCGACGTTCCGGACGAGAGGGAAGGTGACATGGGCAGGCGAGTTGCGATTATCGGGGTAGGGCAGACCCATCACGCCTCGAAGCGTCTCGACGCTTCCGGCACTGAGCTCATCGCCGAGGCGGTGACGCGCGCCTTCGACGACGCGCAGGTCTCGAAGGGCGATATAGACGCTTGCGTAATCGGCAACATGGACCACTTCGAGAACGTCAACTACGTGGACACCTGGGCGACGGACGGGCTCGGCTCGTTCATGAAGCCTGTCTTCAAGCTCACCACGGGGGGCACCACCGGGAACACCGTCGCCGCGAGCGCCTATTACCACGTGGCTTCGGGGCTTTTCGACATGGTTCTCGCCGTCGGGTGGGAGAAGAACTCCGAGTCGGACACCACCGCGGCCATCGCCACGTGCGCCCACCCCGTGCTGGAAAGGGACGCCTTTGCCGGGGCGATCGGGCCCCTGGCCACGGAGTACTCGATGTACATGGCGGCCTACGGGGCTACCGAGGAGGACGCCGCGATAGTGGCGGCCCGCGACCGCAATAACGCCCTCAACAACCCGTACGCCCACAACAGGATGGCCGTGACCGTAGAGGACGTGATGAACTCGCCCATGCTCGCCTACCCGGTGAAGTTCCTCGACATGTGCCCGCGGTCCGACGGCGCATGCGCGGTCATCTTCGCCTCCGAGCACATGGCCAGGAAGCTCTGCGACAGGCCCGCCTGGGTGCACGCTTCGGTCGTTCGCCACGACTTCACCCACCTGGGTGACCTGGAGTGGACGAGACTCCACACGCTCGAGGAGGCGTCTCTCGAGGCGTACAAGCACGCCGGCATCACCAATCCGCTCAAGGACTTCGACGTCGCGGAGCTCTACATGCCGTGTTCCACGTGCGGCGTGAAGTGGCTCGACTCCCTGTGGTTCTGCGACAGGGGCGAGGCGCCCAAGCTGGTCAGGACCGGCGCCACCCACATGGACGGCATACTGCCGGTCAACCCGTCCGGGGGGGTCATAGCCACCAACCCGATCGGCGCAACGGCCATGATCCGCGTTGGCGAAGCGGCCTGGCAGGTGATGGGCCGCGCCGGAGACAGGCAGGTGGGCAAGGTGGACAAGGCCATCTGCACCGGATACGGAGGATGCGCCTGGTCGAACGTGATGATCCTCGGGTCCGACCTGCCCTAGCGCCGGCAGGAGCAACACTCCCTTGAGGTCCCCGTTCCCGCGGCGGTCGGTCTCGACGCCCGGCGGGACGCTTCCCCGTGCCCGCCTCCACCCGCGGAGGCCACGCGGCGCCCCCTGCCGTTCTGCTACCATGATCATGTGATATATACCAGGCCTGGGCCGTTGGCGCCGAGGCCGATTCGGCGTTCCTGGAGAAGAGATGGACATCGCCCGCGAGTTGCTCGAGAAGGCAATGGAGTGGGAGCGAACGCGTGACGCCGTCCGCGCGGTGGAGTCGGGGCCCGGAGCGCGCGTGGCGACGACCCCGGTAATGGTGCCCCTGCTTGCAGCCGTGTTGTACCGGGCGCTGGGAGGCCCGCTGGTGGTGGCGTCGGCCGCCGGCGCCGCCACGCTCGCCGGCGACATCGACTGCTTCATCCCCGGCGAGGCTTTCCACCTGCCGGGCGCCGGCCCTGGCGGCGACTGGCTGCGCCCTTACGACGAGGTTGTAGGAGCCAGGCTCAAGGCGGCCCGGGCCCTCTGCCAGGGAAACGTCGCGGTCGTCGGGGTGGAGGCGCTTGCGGGAGGTGTGCCGCAAAGGCTCCCGGAGCCGTGGCCGCTCAACTTCGCCACGGGAGACGAGCTCGACCTCCCGCGCGTTCTCCGGCTCCTGGTGGACGGGGGATACGAGCGCGAGTACACGGTCGACGGGTGGGGGCGGTTCGCCCTGCGCGGAGGCATCCTCGACGTTTTCCCGTCCACGGCCGACAGGCCGGTGCGGATAGAACTGCTGGGCGACAGGATCGAGTCGATCAGGGAGTTCAACGTCGTGTCGCAGAGGTCCGGCGCACCGGTCGATACGGTAGAGGTGTTCCCCGCTTCTGACCGATCAGGGGCCTGGCAGAGTGAGGCGGGTGAACGCCGGCGGGCGCCCCTGGAAGGGGCCAGGGTCCTCGCCGTCGACCCGGTCGTCATCGAGGCCGGGGCGACGGAGTTCGCCGCGGAAACGGGCCTCGAGCTCCCCGGTGAGGGCGTCCTCCCGCAGTGGGGAGAGGTCGTGGCGCTCGACACAATGGGAGGAGCCCCCGGCGCGCCCGCGTTCCCCGGAGCGGCCGCGCGAGAGTTCAGGGGCGACCTCGAGGCGGCGGCCAGGGCGTGGTCAGGCCGGGCGTCCGCCGCCGACGTTTACCTGCTCCTGGACGGCAAAGGGCAGGTAGAGCGCGCACTGGAACTCTGGCACGACTCCGGGCAGGCCGGGCGTCCGCCGCGCGCGGGTGTGGGGACCCTGAGCCGGGGCTTCGAGGTGCCGGAACTGAAGCTCGCCGTCTATACGTCGGCGGACCTGGTGGGCAGGCGCGCGAGGGCACGGAAACCCCACCGCGTCTCCAGCGGCACGCCGGTCACCAGCTACGCCGAGCTGGAGGTCGGGGGCTACGCGGTGCACGTGGACCAGGGCATCGGTATCTACCGCGGGCTGACATCGCGAGAAGTCATGGGGGTGAGACGTGAGTACCTCCTCCTGGAGTACGCCGGCGGGGACAGGCTTTACGTCCCTACCGCGCAGCTCGACAAGGTCCAGAGGTACGTGGGCGCGGAGAACCCGGTGGTGCACCGCCTCCGTGCCCGGGAGTGGGCCCGCTCCCGCAGGGCGGCCCGCCGCTCGGCGGAGAAGACCGCCCGCGAGCTCCTCGGTCTTTACATGGAGAGAAAGAGCACCCACGGGTTCGCGTTCTCCGCGGACTCCACCTGGCAGAACGAGATAGAGGCGGCGTTCCCCTACGAGGACACCCCGGACCAGGCGAGGGCGGTGCGCGAGGTCAAGCAGGACATGCAGTCAGAAATCGCCATGGACCGTCTGGTCTGCGGCGACGTAGGCTACGGCAAGACGGAGGTCGCGGTCCGGGCCGCGATGAAGGCGGTCCTCGACTCCAGGCAGGTCGCAATCCTGGTGCCAACGACGGTCCTGGCCCGCCAGCACTTCGAGACGTTTCGCGAGAGGTTCGCCCCGTTCCCCGTCAAGGTGGACATGCTTTCGCGTTTCCTGACCCGCGGAGACCAGCAGGCCGTGGCGGACAGGGTACGTCGCGGGGAGACGGACATCGTCATCGGGACACACCGGATGCTCCAGGACGACGTCGCCTTCAAGAACCTGGGGCTGCTGGTGGTGGACGAAGAGCAGCGTTTCGGCGTGGTTCACAAAGAAAGGCTCAGGAAGCTCCAGCGAAACGTCGATACCCTTACGCTTTCCGCCACCCCGATACCGCGAACGCTCCAGATGTCGCTTTCGGGAGTCAGGGACATCAGCATCATCGACACTCCCCCGGAGGACCGCCAGTCGGTAGCCACGTACGTAGGCGAGCTCGACATGGCCCTGGTGCGCCACGCGGTCCGCTACGAGCTGGCCCGCGGCGGGCAGGTCTTCTACGTGCACAACAGGGTTGAGAGCATAGAGCGTGTCGCCGAGGGCCTCAGGCGCGAGTTCGGGGGAGTCTCGGTGGCGGTCGGGCACGGCCAGATGCGCGAGGATGAACTCGAGAGGGTCATGCTCGAGTTCGCGGATGGCCTGCACGGGATGCTGGTCTGCACGACGATAATCGAAAGCGGCCTCGACCTGCCCAACGTCAACACCCTGATCGTCGACCGTGCGGACATGCTGGGTCTCGCCCAGTTGTACCAGATCCGCGGCCGGGTGGGCAGGTCGATCAAGAGGGCCTACGCCTACATGTTCTATCCCGCAAGGGAGACGCTCACCGACACCGCCGTGGCGCGCCTGGCGACGATAAGCGAGATGACCCCTCTGGGTTCGGGGATGCGCGTCGCGCTCAGGGACCTGGAAATCAGGGGCGCCGGGAGCCTGCTGGGAGCGGAGCAGAGCGGCCAGATAGAGGCGGTGGGTTTCGAACTCTACTGCGAGCTGCTCAAGGAAGCGGTGGATGTGCTCAAAGGCGAGGCGCAGCCCGCGACCCGGGGGTCCGTCGTGGAACTGCCGGTGGACGCCTATATCCCCGACGACTACATCGCCGACGAAGAAACGAGGGTCGAGGAGTACAGGAGGCTTATAATCGCGGCCCGGGCCGGAACGCCGGGCGAGCTCGCGGGAGAACTCGAGGACAGGTTCGGCCCGTTGCCCGCGCCCGTGAAGCAGATGATAGACGTCGAGCGTCTGAAGGTGAAGGCCGCCCTGGCGGGGATGGAATCCGTGACCGTCAAAGGCGGCGAGCTCGAGCTCAAGTTCTTCGAAGGAGAGGATGACGCCGCCAGGAGGGCGCGGAACTACGTCGAGGTGGAGGACCTCGTCGAGGACGGAGGGTCGTACTTCGACCCGGCGTCGCGCACTCTGTACCTGAACCTGAAGTTAGCAGAAGTTAAAAACAGGCAAGAAGTGTTGTTATTGTGGTTAAATAAGATTATTGATGATACAATCAAAGTCGCACGGGCCCGGCTGTGACCGCCGGCGCAGAAGCTGGCAGGCCGTGCCCGGCGTGGATGTGAAGCCCCGCATGCATTCTGGAAGCCCTGGAAAAAGACCGACAGCCGCCCGCGGCAACCGCCCTCCGGCGGCGCGGAAAGCCGCCGCGCTCGCCGCCGCCGGCTTCCTGGCGGCATGCCTGGTCGCGGGGTGCTCGAGCGACGCGCTCAAGGTCAACGGCCAGGGGGTCAGCAGGGCCCGGTTCGAGGCGGAGGTGGCCAGGAGGCTCGCCGTGGTCAAGCGGACCAACCCGAAGGAGCTCGAGGGACCGCGGGCCGGTAAGCTTTCCTCGAGCACGAAGCGCGAGGTCGCCACGGAGATGATACGCGGCATACTCATGGAGCAGCAGGCGAGGAAGCTCGGGGTGGCGCTCGCGCCGGACGAGGTCAAGCAGACAGTTGAGGTCGAGCGCCGCAAGGCCGGGCCCGAGAGCTTCGACAGGATTCTCCGGGAGCAGGGCTTGACCGAGGAGGATTACGAGAAGAAGGTGAGGGCGCAACTGCTCGTCGCCGAACTGGGGCGCAGGGCGTGCGAGAAGGTCACCGCGGACAGGGACGAGGCCGAGTCGTTCTATCTGACCAACAAGGACCTCTTCACGCGGAGCCTGCTCGTGCACGTGGCGCACATACTCGTCGACACCAAGGGGGAGGCCGAAACCGTGGCGGACGAACTCCGGGCAGGGAAGGACTTCTCCCTGCTGGCGAAGGAGGTTTCCCGCGACAGGGCCTCCCGGGCGAACGGCGGAGACCTGGGCTGGATAGAAGAGGGCAGCATGGACCCGGCTTTCGAGGGCGCCGCGTTCGCCCTGAAATCCGGCCAGGTAAGCGGGCCCGTCGCCGCGAGCGACGGATATCACATCATCAAGGTGATCGAGAGGCGCGAAAGCAGCACCCCGCCTTTCTCCGAGGTCTGGCGGGAAGCGCTGAACAAGCTCGAGACGAAGAAGAAGGAAGAGGCTTTCGGCGACTGGCTCCGAACGGTCTACGCGAACGCGGTTATTGACACCGGCGGCCTGGGCCGCTGGGACGCGAGGCTGGGCATAGTGACCGGTCGTTGAACCGGACGCGGGGAGCGTGATGGGCTTGGGCAACTCGCCTGCTGGCGGAAAGAAGCGGGATAGGTGCGCTCAGGGGACCGCGGACGGTGGAAGTCCTCCCCCGGCGTCGTTGGACGCCGCGCTCGAAGGAGTGGAGATACCCGGCGGGCTGGGGAAGAAGTTCGAGACGCTGGCCAAAGTGATGGCCAGGCTCAGGTCTCCCGACGGATGCCCGTGGGACCTGGAGCAGACGCCGGAAACCCTCTCCAGGCACATGCTGGAGGAGGCGTACGAGACCGTGGAGGCCATCGACTCGGAGGACTGGGACCACGTCTCCGAGGAGCTCGGCGACCTGCTGCTCCAGGTAGTGTTCCATGCAAGGATCGCCGAGGAGAACGGAAGGTTCGACCTCGGGGATGTGGTCGACGGGATCTCCGAGAAGCTCGAGAGGAGACACCCCCACATATTCGGAGAGGACAGCGCGGATACGGCCGGCCAGGTCGCGGCGAACTGGGAACGCATCAAGCGGGAGAAGGAAGGCAAGGGCGGACGGATGGTGATGCCAACGGGCATGCCCGCGGTCATGGCGTCGCTGAAGGTACAGAAACACGCCGCGCGCGACGGGTTCGACTGGCCGGACGCTGAAGGGGTCCTGTCCAAGCTCGATGAAGAAGTATGTGAGCTCGAAGAGGCCAGGAACTCGGGCGACCAGCGGGAAGTCGAGAGGGAGATCGGGGACGTGTTTTTCACGCTGGTCAACCTGTCGCGCCACCTGGGGGTGGATCCCGAGAGGGCCCTGCGCCTGTCGGCGTCCGAGTTCGCCGGGCGGTACGCGGCGATGGAAGAGGAAGCCTCGCGCTCCGGGCGGGACCTGGGGACGCTGGGCCTCGATGAGCAGGAGAGGCTCTGGCGGGCGGCCAAGGGACGAAGGAGCGGCCGCCAACGGGGGTAGCGGGATGGTGTTGCGGTGAGCACGGAACGGAAGAGCATCAAGACCAGAGTCGTAGGCACGCTGGGCCCGTCTTCGAACGATGCCGAGACGGTGAGCAGGATGGCGCTTGCGGGAATGGACGTCGCTCGATTGAACAGCGGGCATGCCGACGTGGACGAACTGGTGGCCTACGTGCGCACGGCGCGCCGCGCCGGCGAAATCGCGGGCAAGAGGATAAGCGTGATGCTCGACCTGCAGGGGCCCAGGCTGCGGGTGGGCTCGATACGGGGTTCCGGCGTGGAGCTTCACGGCGGGCAGACGTTCACCCTTACCACGGCGCAGAAGCGCGGAGACGAAAGCCGGGTGTCGGTCGAGTACCAGGGGCTTCCCGGTGACCTCGCGGTTGGCGACAGGGTCTTCGTGGACGATGGCCTGATCAGGATGGTTGTGCGCTCCATAGAGGATAGCGACATCGTGTGCGAGGTAGTCGAGGGGGGCGTACTGCTTCAGGGCAAGGGAATGAACTTCCCGGACTCCGCACTGGCGCTGAACACGTTCACCGCCCGGGACAGGCGCCACCTGGAGGCATGCCTGGAGGAGGGAATCGACTGGGTAGCCCAGTCGTTCGTAAGGACGCCCTCCGACCTCGAGGAAGTGACGGAGGCGATCGAGCGCGCCGGCGGCTCCGTGCCGGTGATGGCCAAGATCGAGAAGTCCGAAGCCGTCGACAACATCGACGAGATACTGGCGGTGGCGCAGGGCCTGATGGTCGCCAGGGGCGACCTCGGCGTGGAGATGCCCACGGAGGATGTCCCGCTGATACAGAAGGACATCATCTCCCGCGCCCAGCGGGCAGCGGTGCCGGTGGTCACCGCCACCCAGATGCTCGAGTCGATGGTCGAGAAACCCAGGCCGACCAGGGCGGAGGCCAGCGACGTGGCCAACGCCATACTCGACGGAACAGACGCCGTCATGCTCAGCGCGGAGACGGCGATCGGGCACTACCCGGTGCAGGCGGTGGAGATGATGGTGAGGATAGCCGCCCGAACCGAGCAGGAGCTGGATTACGGGCGCCTGCTGGAAGAGCGCAGCGGGTGGGCGCACAGGAGTCCCGCGGACGCGATAGGGTTCGCGGCTTGCAAGATCGCCCACGACCTCGGCGCAAAAGCGATCGTCACCGTTACCAGGAGCGGTTACACCGCGAGGCTGGTTGCGCGGGGGAGGCCCGAGGCGCAGGTGATCGCGGTGGGGCCCGATCCGGCGGTGATCCGCGCCACGTCCGTGCTGTGGGGGGTGCGCGGGCTGGTGATGGAACTGAACGAGAACGTCGACGGCATGGTCAGCGAGCTGTCTTCCGCCTGCAGGAAAACCGGCCTTGTGAGGGCCGGGGACGTAATAGTCATCGCCGGCGGTTTCATCGGGGAAGAGAGCAGCAAGACGAACATGGTTCACGTGCACACCGTAAAGGCGGGCTGAGAGGTGGCCAGGAAGCTCAAGCGCGTCAAGGGCGTAACCAGCAAAAAGAGAGTCAGCCGCCGCGAGGCGCGGGAGTGCACGGCCCCGGCCCGAGAGCCCGCCGCGCCGCGAGACAGGGACCGCGGGAGGGTCGAGACGCGCCGCCTCAAAGCCGCGAAAAAGGCGCGGGCCGCGCAGGAGACGCCGGCGCGGAAGAGCGCAGGTCGCCCCGGGCAAAAACGCGCGCTCGGGGCGAAAGGGGACGGAGGCGCGTCCGGCCGGAAGCGCCAGGCAGCCGGGGCGACGAGCCCTCGCGCCCGCAAGAAGGCGGCGGTTCCCGCGGCGAGCGGCCGGGAGCGGACGCGAAAGGTCGTCTCACCGAAAACGGTGGTGCCGGCGATACTGGTGGCGGTTTTCATTGCGCTGTCGGCAAGCCCGGTGGCCAGCAACCTGGAAGCACAATCAAGGCTCAGGGCGATGAAACGAGAGCTCACCCGCGAGCGCAAGACGACGAAGTCGCTCCAGGGAGAGATGGTCCAGGCACGGTCCATGGAGTACATCGAGCAGGAGGCCAGGCGCCAGAGGCTGGTCGCGCCGGGCGAAGTCCTGATTCTCGTTACGACCGATTCCAAGGGGCCTGAGGTGCGGTACAGGCTCAAGGCGCTGCAGTCGATTGACGAAGCCTGGGAAAGGGTGCGGCAGATGCTCCACTGCGGCGCGGAGCGACACGTCGACGGGCAGTGAAGGCGCCCCGGTTATGACCGCGCTCGCGCGGCGCCGTGCTACAATTATGACTCGGCGGGCGTTGCGGGGCCGGCAGGATAGAAGACGAGCGCTACTGGCCGCGTACGCCGGAACGAGGGTGCCGCGGCATGGGCGCGAGGCTGATGGCGCCCGGCGCCGGTGGGGTACCTGTATGATAGCTTTGTGTTCAATGCCTTGACGAAACACGTTGCCATGAGACGCGGGAGAGAGCGAAGTGGAATGTGAACGGCATCCCGGCCAGCAGACAATAGGCAAATGCCTGGAGTGCGACAAAGGCATATGCCCTCAGTGCATCGTCGAGACCAATGACGTCCTGAGCTGTCCCGCGTGCCACGAGGCGGAAGTGGCGAGGATAGCCGCCTCGATGGGCACGGAGGTAGGCAAGAGCCCACGGCAGCAGAGGCCCGTGAAGCAGCCCAGGGAGAAAAAGCGCAAGAAGGGCGAGCAGACGCCTCCCGAGATAGCCGCGCCCGAGCCGCCGGGGGTGGCGCCCCCGCCCGGCGAGGCCGTCGCCCAGGCGCCTGTCATGCCGGCAGAGCTTCCAGCGGGTGGTCCGCCGCCCTCTCCGGGGATGGCCACCGTGCATCCCGAAGTCCCGGCGTTCGAGGAGGCGGGGCCTCCGCCCGTCGCTCCACCTGCCGTCACTCCACCGGTGCCCCAGGATGGCCCGCCGCCGCCCGCGGGCTTAGAAGTGAGGGAAGCCGCCACCGCACCACCGCACCTTCAGCCGACACAGTTACCGCCCGGGCCCATCGTCGCGGCACCAACGGCGGATTTCGAAGAGTTGATGGCGGAGGGGCTCGAGCCCGCGCCCGGGGCGATTGAAGAGGCGAAGCACCCCCAGGTGCTCGACGCCTCCCCGGCCCCGCCACCGCAGATGGCGCCCCCGCCGATATTCGAGGCGCCGCCTGCAGCGCCACCGCCGGTCGCGGGACCGCCGGTCGCGCCGGGTGAATATCCAGGGCCGCCTCCCGCCATGGAGCAGCCGCCGCCGCTGGTACCGGGCGGTGTCCTCGACGAGTTCGGGCGCCCCGTACAGGTAGTGGAACCCGCCGGCAAGGGACGCAAACAGAAACCCCCCAGGGAAAAGAAAGAACGTCCCCCCAGGAAAGAGAAGCCGCCCAAGGCCGCCAGGGAGAAGCCTCCCAGGAAAGAGAAAAAGCCGAAGAAGGGCGAGGTGCCCCCGGGCGGCATGATGCCCCCGCCACCGCAGATGGCGCCACCGCAGATGGCGCCCCCGCCGGCGTTCGAGGCGCCCCCGGCAGCGGGACCGCCGGTCGCGCCCCCACAGATGGTCCCGCCCCCGCCGGGGCTGGGGATTGCCCCGCAGGGGCCTGCGGTTCAGGTGCCATCGGAGCCTGTACCCGCCGGAACCGTGGAGTGTGGCCCGCCGGCCCTCGACGAGTTCGGGCGCCCCGTACAGGTAGTGGAACCCGCCGGCAAGGGACGCAAACAGAAACCCCCCAGGGAAAAGAAAGAACGTCCCCCCAGGAAAGAGAAGCCGCCCAAGGCCGCCAGGGAGAAGCCTCCCAGGAAAGAGAAAAAGCCGAAGAAGGGCGAGGTGCCCCCGGGCGGCATGATGCCCCCGCCACCGCAGATGGCGCCACCGCAGATGGCGCCCCCGCCGGCGTTCGAGGCGCCGCCTGCAGCGCCTCCGCCGGTCGTGGGACCGCCGGTCGCGCCGGGTGAATATCCAGGGCCGCCTCCCGCCATGGAGCAGCCGCCGCCGTATACCGAGGTTCCTACCGTGGACCAGGTCCAGGCCCCGGCGTTCGAGGCGCCCCCGGCCTACGAGCCCCCGGCGGTTGAAGCGCCTCCAACGTTCGAGCAGGCGCCGCCAACGTTCGAGCAGGCGCCGCCGGTGAGCGAAGCACCACCGGCGTTCGAGGCGCCCCCGGCCTACGAGCCTCCGCCGCCTCCAGAGGCGCCACCGGCGTTCGAGGAGATGGCCCCTCCACCTGTTGCCGAGGTGGGCATGGAAGCCCCTGGTGGGTTGGGAGAGCCGCCACCGCCTTACGTGGAGCCGACCATCCCCGCTATGGAGGGCCAGCCGGGGGGGCTCGAGCAGGCGCCACCGGAGCTCGCCCCGTGGGAGATCGAGGCGGTCGATGCGACTCCCCCGCCGGAAGTGGCGCCACCGCCGTTCGAGCCGGGCCCATCTCAGACGGTCGATGAGGACAGGCCGTTCGACAGCGAAGGGATTATGGAGCAGGTCCGCCCGGAGGCGACCAGCCCCGATGACTTCAAGTTGCCGCCCGAATACCAGGAGTTGATGGGTGAGCGACGGGAAGATGGCGAACCAGCAGCCGTTCCCCCGCCCGAAGAGCCTGCCGGGGCGGCGGATTGGCCGTTCGATGAAGTGCCCTCCGGTGAGGGCGCCGGGCCACAGGCGCAGCCGTCGTGGGAAGGTGGGATCAGCGAAGAGTCGGAGGCCTCTCCCGCCTGGGACGGAACCGACGAGGCTCCTCCGGCGCCTCCACAGGACGTGGACCTCTCCGGGGAGGAGGACGAAGGGGTGACCGTAGAGGAAGCTACGCCCCCGACCTCGACCCGGGGAAAGGCCGACGACAACTCGTTCTTTTTCGAGGAGGACGTAGAGAGAAAAGGGAAGGAGCAAGCGCAGGACCCGGACTCTTTCTGGGAGTGATCCTGCACTTTGGCGTCAACCGCTCCAACCACCGGGAAGGCCGCTGCCGGTTCCGACAGGGCCACACGGGATACCACACGAAAGAACAGGCGGTTCTTCCTCGGGATACTGGCGGCATGTGTGGCCGTCATAGCGTTCGCGGCGGCGGTGGGGATCTACAAGCTGGCTTACGACACGCGTGACGCGATCCCGGAACCGGACGTAGACCTTTCCACCCTCTTCTCAACGGGCACCTTCAAGGCACTCCCGGACGTGCGGAACCCGGCAATCGTCCTGCAGGAACACCTCGAGCACCTCCGCTCGAGGCGTTACGAAGCCGCGTACCGGGACCAGTCGAAGAACCTCGGGGCGCTTGCGCCTCTCGAGGAGTTCACCGATAACGTCCGCAAGAACGAGCCCCTTTTCCGGGAGGTCGCCGCCTACAGCTTCCCGGCTTACACGGCGGACGGCGACAGCGCCGCGGTTTCGGGGACGATCAGCTACGAGGACGGCAACAAGAGCAGGGTAGACGCGACCCTGGTGAGGGAGTCTGGCAAGTGGAAGGTCGCGGGCATCACGTTGATATACCAGTGAAAGCGGGCGCCGGGATGCGCGACGCCGCCGGCACGCCACTGGAGCTGTTCCCCTTTCTCGAGGAAGCGGGTGAACGCGACCGGGTGGTGGTCAGGAGGCAGCTCGGCAAGCCTTTTCTCGGGGAGGTGCTCATCGCGAGGCGATGCCCCCACGGAGCGCCCGCCGTCCTCTTGACTCTGCCGTTCGCGGGATCCGGCGGGGCCGTGCCCCCGCTGCTCTGGCTGACCTGTCCGAACGCCTCTACGGGCGTTGGCAGGCTCGAGAGCAGGGGCGAGATAGCGCGGGTCGGCATGCGCCTGCACGCTGACGAGGCGCTCCGTGAGGAGTTCATCCGACAGGAGAGGGCACTCGCTTCCGTGCAGCGGCGGATAGCCGAGGCCAGCGGGGGGGAAGAGCTCGCGAATCGCGTGGCATCCAGGGGGGCGGCTTACGGGCGCATAGGCTCGATGAAGTGCCTCCACGCGCATCTGGCGTGTCACCTCGCGCTGCAAGGCGACCGTCGCAGCGGGGACACTGAGGCCGGGGGCGCGACGGAGTCCCGGCGCCGTGGGATCAGGTCCGTGCCGGGTGAGCTGTGCGTGGAGATGCTCGAGGAGGAAGGCGGTGTCTGGTGTGAGCGGCCCCCTGCGCCTTGCGTCACTTGACCTGGGCACCAATTCGACCAGGCTCCTCGTCGCCGACTGCGACGGGAGAAAGACCGGGACGGTTGACCGGAGGATGGTCATCACCAGGCTCGGCGAAGGCGTTGACGCAACGCATCACCTGGCGCCCGCGGCGGTAAACAGGACGAGGACCGCGCTGGAGGGCTTCGCCGCGGTGATGCGCCCGCTGGGGCCTGCCGGGATAACCGCCGCCGCGACCAGCGCCCTTCGCGATTGCGACAATGGAGCGGAGTTCCTGGACGGCGCGGAAGCGCTACTCGGGACGAGGCCGGTGATCCTGGACGGGGATGAGGAGGCAAGGCTCAGCTATCTCGGGGCGGCGTCGGACCTCGAGGGAGAGGTGCCGGACGGCGCCGGCCCGGTGCTGGTATTCGACATCGGCGGCGGGAGCACGGAGATGGTGCTCGGCGACTGGCCGGTCACGGGCGAGAACGGAGCGCCCGCTCTCGCGGGGCTTCTGGCCGGGAGCGCGGACGTCGGGTGCGTAAGGATGACCGAGCGGTTCCTGAAGACGTCGGACCCCCCGTCACCCGTGTCGGTGGGGCGCATGGAATCCCACGTGGTGGCCAGGCTCAAGCCCTCGCTGGAGATGCTGCTGCGGGAGAAGAAGCCGGTGCTTGCGGTCGGCCTCGCGGGGACGGTCACCACCCTCTCGGGAATCAACCTGGGGCTGAAGGAGTACGAGACGCGGCGCATACATCACTCGCGGCTTACGCGCCGGCAGGTCGAAGAGATGTTCGTAAGGCTGGCAAGCGCGCCCCTGGCGGAACGCCGCGAGATAATGGGGCTCGAGCCGGGGCGCGCCGACATTATCGTGGGCGGCGCCGCTGTGCTGCGGGTGGTGATGGACCTCGCGGGGCTCGACGAGGTCCTCGTCAGCGAAAAAGATATTCTGGACGGCCTGTTGATCAACCTGTACCACCGGCGCTGACCCGTCCGCGAGAGGGGCCGGAGGCTCCCCGTCAACCGCACAGCCGCGCCGCGCGTCCTCCCTGGAGCGCGCACCGCCTGGCCCCACGCCTTAGGGCCGGGCGTGTTCCCCGATCAGGGAACTGGAGGAGCAGGCGCGTGGAAGGCGCGGTTCTACCGAACCTGACGGCAAGGGGATATCATTGGGACTGCACCACGCCGACGGCGGCAGCTTGAACGGCGCCGCCGGGGACCCGCGGCTCTCGTGTGCGGACCGCCGCGGGAGATTGACCGCGCAGGAACGTGCAAGCCGTCGGTGGAGGGCGCAGGCCTCGCCAGCGGGGATGGTGGAATGCTAGACACGGCCCGCTTAAAACGGGCTGCCGAAAGGCGTGAGGGTTGGAATCCCTCTCCCCGCACCAGGATTTCTTCGCGCCGGGGCGGTCGCCGGGCTCGAGGAACTGCACGCAATGCCGAACACGGACATTGCGCTCCCGGGATGTCACACCCCTGGTATATGCTGAGAATCGAACGGCAACGGAGGCACCTCATGATTGGCGCTATCGCGGGTGACATCATAGGCTCGCCGTACGAAGGGCGCAGCCGCAACATCAGGACCACGTCCTTCCCTCTTTTCGGGCCGTCGAGCCGCTTCACCGACGACAGTGTCCTCACGGTGGCGATCGCCGACGCCCTGATCCACCGGACCCCGTTTGCCCGGAAGCTCAAGGAGTATTTCGAGTACTACCCGCACGCCGGCTACGGCGGCGCTTTCTCCAAGTGGGCGCGCCGGCCGCGCGCCGGTCCTTACGGATCGTGGGGCAACGGTTCGGCGATGAGGGTCAGCCCCATCGGCTTCGCGTTCGACTCCATCGAAGAGGTGCTGGAAGTCGCCGCCGAGAGCGCGGCGGTCACCCACGACCATCCGGAAGGCGTCAAGGGCGCTCAGGCGGTAGCGGCTGCCATCTTTCTCGCACGGCGGGGCAGCGGCGCCGGGGAGATAAGGGATTTCATCGAGGACGCCTTCGGGTATGATCTCAGCGAGCCCCTTGAAAGCATAAGGAGCTGGTACGCTCGCGAGTTCACCGACATCTCGTGCCAGGGTTCGGTACCGCAAGCCATCATCGCGTTCCTCGAGTCGCGCGACTTCGAGGACGCGATCAGGAAGGCCGTGTCGATAGGGGGCGACAGCGACACCATAGCCTGCATGGCCGGGGGCATGGCGCAGGCCTTCTACGGCGGAGTCCCCGGGGATATCGAGGACGAAACCCTCGCGCGGCTTGACGAGCGCTTGAGCATGGTAGTGCTGGAATTCCAGGAGAAATATCTCAAGTGACCGGATCCTACGCCTCCGGCAGCAAGAACCAGACCGTTACGGCCAGGCCCGCCAGCAGCACGGAATATGCGAGCAGCGCCGCCAGCAGACCCGCCCAACCCATGAGGGAGCCGCCCAGGAGAGGGCCCAGTGTATATCCGAGGCTCCAGCAGACGTTCAGAAGCCCGAACGCGGCGCCGAACAGGCTGGCCTCGCCAGGGTCGCTTGCCCTGGAGAGGGCGTCTGTCACAAGGGGGAACGACGGGGTTCCGAAGAACGCAATGGCGGCGCCGAACAGGCCCATCATCACGTAGACAGCGACGATGTTCTTGAAGATGGCGACGAAAGGCGCGATGACGGCCGTTGCCGCCAGGCCCGCCACGATAGGCTTTTTCCTCCCGACCGCGTCGGAGAGCCTGCCGGCGAGCGGGCTTGCCGTGGCGTAGAAGAGCATCGTTACCCCGAAGATCATGCCGATGCCCGTAGTGCCCAGATGGAACTTGTTCTTGAGGTAAAGCGGCATGGTGGGCTCGAGCAGTCCCAGGCCCATTGTGGTTATAAGAGTCACGACGCATGCGATCATCAGGTTCCTGCTGGTGTAGACGGGCTTGAGCGCTTTCCAGGTCAGTGAAGAGGTGCGTTCCTTCCGGGGCGGGTCCTCGAGGAAAACCGCCGCCAGCCCTCCGAGCAGGCATACGATCCCGATGGCGTAAAAAGGAGACCTGTGGCCAAGGCTATCCGACAGTATTCCTCCCACCAGCGGCCCGGCAATACCGCCGACGGCCGCCGCGGCCATCGCCCAACCCATCTTCGTCCCCATTTCGCCGCCCTCGAAGCGGTCTCCGAGAAGGGCAAGCGCCGCGCTCCAGGTGGCGGCGGCGGTCAAACCGTCGAGGGCGCGGGCGAAGACCAGCATGGGATACGAGTTCGCCAGGGCGTAGAAAACGAACGCCCCGGCCATGGCGAACATCCCGAAGAGCACGAACGGCTTGCGCCCCAGCCTGTCCGAGAGGATGCCGAACGGGATGGCCGCGACGAAGAGGGCGATCGCGTACGCCGCGAAGAGGAAACCGATGGCGAAGTCTCCGACGCCGAGCTTTTCGGCGTACAGCGGGATGATCGGCACCACCACGCCGTACCCTACCGAGTCCACCAGCACTACAGCGCAGACCAGCACCAGGAGCGGTGTCCCGCCGGTTATTCTGAAGAGGTTTTTTCCGTGCCTGCCGTCCATGACCCGTACATGATATCAGCAACCACGGCAGGCCCCCGGAAGCGGGGCGATCACGTACGAATATGCCGGCATCAGTCCGAGAACCCCCCGATGGTGTCGGTCCCGGCTCCCCGGTTGTCCCAGTACATGGCGCGCTCGACCATTATCTTCTTCGAGGGGTCCTTGCTGCGCACCATCACCGACGCCCGGGAGTCCGAGAGCCTGTCCGCCATGTTGTAGGTCTTGCGGGAGTTCCCCGGGATGGTGTCGGAGAACACCACGTTACCCTTGCCGGTGGGGGTCATGTAGGAGATCTCCACCTGTACGGGGGCCTTCCCCGGGTTCTGTACGAGCGTCCAGGTCTCTCGTCCGCTTGAGGTCTGCCCGTCGGGCAGGTAGAAGGCGGCGTGGGCCTCGGACAGCCCGATCGAGTCGTGGCAGGCCTCTCCCGCGGGTGAGTTCCAGTACATGGCGCGCTCGGCGATCACCGGGACGTCCGAGCTCACCATGGTGGAGAAATCCGTGTCTGGAAGCTGGTCGTTCACCCTTACCGTCCTGCGGGAGTTGGGAGGCATCTCGATCGGGGACTGCTTGTGCGGGCCCGTCGGGGTCATGTAAGTCAGCGTGATCCGCGCGGCCTTGTCGTTGGGATTCTGTATCAACACATAGGTGGTGAAGCCCCAGGCCGTGGTCCCTTCTGCCAGGTAGAAGGTGGAGGCAGGGGTGGTGGTGCCGATCGAGTCGTGGCCCTCTCTTCTGTCGTTGCGGTACATCGCTCGCTCGGGGATGACCTCCTGGTCGCTCTCCACCTTG
>CAZEJS010000007.1:0-94335 GCA_964512645.1 uncultured Acidimicrobiales bacterium | reverse complement strand
CTTGGGATACGTTTTGTTTTTGAGGCAACGAATCCGTTTGGGATACATTAATTATTAAGTCAACTCGGTCAATTCGCCCTCTTGACTGCGCGTGCCCCTGTGTACTTAAATATCGAACATACGTGTTTGTATGCACTGGCGGATGAGCATGGGTACCTGCAACAAAAGCGACTTGATCGTCGAGGCCGCCGCAACGGTGTTTCCGCGCCTGGGCTACCACGGCGCCACCGTGGAAGACATCCTCCAGGAGGCGAAGGTGGCCCGTTCCACTTTCTACGTCTACTTCTCCGGCAAGCGTGACGTCTTCATGAACCTCTGCGGAAGCCTGATGGACGAGATACGCAAAGCCACCAACGCCGGGGTCGAAAGGCTCGTTGTGGAGTTCTCGAAAGCTGGCGCCCCGCCGGCTGAGAAATACGTTCTCGAGTCGCTCAGCGGTTTCCTTGCCGAGCTATTCACTTTCGTGGAAACCAACCGGGGCGTCACCCGCGTCTTCTTCAACGATTTCCTGGTCATCGACGACGAGACGACCGGGATGTTCCGCGCCTTCCAGGCTCAACTGACTGACGAGTTCGAGAAGCTGATCGAAGTCGGGATCCGGATCGGCTTTCTCAGGCAGGTCAGCAGGAGGCGCGCCGCTGAGTTCATCGTGGCGGGCCTCGTCCACACGGCGCGAAACATAAGCACGGGGACGTCGGAATACGACGTCAGCGAGGTTTCGCGCGAGATAGTCGACATGCAGATAAACGGCCTGAGGCCCGTGGCCTCGATGGCGGGGGCGGACATCTGAACGCCGGGCCGCCCGGGCGGGCGATGGGCACGAGGACTGCGGAGGTGACATGGACTACCAGGAGCTGTTCCCGGTACCGACGGAGTGGTTGCAGGATATGGACCTCCAGGCGGCCTCGACGGTCCGCGAATGGGCGGACTCGGAGGTCATGGCGCAGAGGCTTGAGCGCCGCGAGGAGTTCGACACCCTGCTGATGCCCGCGATGCGGAAGCTCTTCGTCGATATCGGCCTGCAGGGCATGCTCCTGCCGGAGGAGTACGGCGGGGGCGGTCTCGACGAGCCTTCGGCCGTCATGACCCTCACCGCCCTGCTGGAACAGGTCGCCCGCGGCGACGTGGGCGCCGGGTTCGTCCTGGCGAACGGGTGCTCGGCGCAGTTCGCGCTCGGTTCCGCGGACCCGTCCGCCCTGGAGAAGGCGGCTTCGCTCGCGTGCGGGGACGAAGTTGCGTTCTTCCCGCTGGTCCTTCCCTCCTACGCCGGTCCGGGCGCCCCCGGCGGACCGTCGTGGTCCGGCCTCGATTACCAGGCCCGAGCCGTTCCGGGGGACGGTTCGTGGGTGCTTTCCGCCGAAGCCGCACGGCCTCAGTGCTCGGGCGCCCTCGCCTCGGCTCTTACGGTAGCGGCGGCGCTGCCCGGAGGCGAGCCGGGCCTGTTCCTGGTGCCTTGCGATCTCCAGGGGGTCGAGGTCGGCGAGCCGTTCAGGAAGACCGGCCTGGCGGCGAGCCTCAACGCCGACGTCACGTTGCGGGACGTTTCCGTCCCGGCTCCCTGTCTCATAGCCGAGGGGACCGAAGCGTTCAGAGCGGTGCTGTCGCGCTACTACGTGCTCTGCTCGGCGGTCACCTGCGGAGCGCTCATGGCCACTTACGAGATAGTCAAGGAGTGGGTGGACACCCGCGTCATCAAGGGCAGGGGGCAGGTCTTCAAGGAGAACCCGCTGGTCGCGGCGCTCCTGGGGAGGATCGGAGAGAGGATGGGCACCAGCAGGTTGTTGGCGTACGGGACGGCGAGACTGCTCGGGGACCCGGCGAGGTACGGCCCCGCCGGCGCCCCATCGCTCTTCGCGACGGCCGGCGCGGCCTTCAAGACGGTCACCCGTTCGGCGATGGAGGCGATGGACAACACGATGGAGCTGATGGGTTCGGCGGGGTACGCGACGGAATGGAACCTGGAGCGGTACTGGCGCGATGTCAAGACGCTCGAGTCGACTGTGGCGCCGGAGACGGTCGCCTTCACGGACATGGCAAGGCATTACTTCGACCTCAGGAAACTGTAGCGCCGGAGACGGCGGCACGAGGGGGAGCGACATGCGGACCATCGACGATTTCACGAGGCCGGTGGATTACCTGGCGCCGGTGGACAGACACCTGGGCGAGATCGTGCGCGGCTGGGCCGACCGCGAGGTAATGCCGTACAGGCGCGAGTTCGACGAGGATTGGGAGGAGCACCGCCTGATCGAGCCGGCTTTCCGGAGCCTCATGGGCGGACTGGGGCTTCAGCGCATGCTGTTTCCCGAGGATCTCGGCGGCTGGGGGTTTGGGCACTCCGGGTACCTGGGTACGGTAGCCTGCAGGGCTTTCGAGGAGATCGCCAGGGCCGATTCGGGGATGGCGGTCGCCTTCGGTGTGGTTTTCTGGCCCCTGCTGATGATCTGCAGCGAGCCGCACGTGAACCGCAGGCTCTGCGAGGAGTTCGCGCCGATGTTCTGTGAGTCGTCGGACCCGAAGTTCGCCGCGAACGCCATGACCGAGCCGCAGGGAGGGGCGGACATCGAGAACATGGAGGTCGTAGGGGGAAGCACCATCCAGACCACGGCCGTCCTGGACGGCGACGAGTGGGTCATCAACGGCCACAAGCTCTGGCCCACCAACTCCGGCGGCGTGGCCGACCTGTTCGGGGTCGTCGCCACCACCAGCCCCGGCTCGCGCGACCTCGACGATTTCGCGTTTATCTTCGTCCCCGCGGACACCCCGGGCTGCACGCAGGGCGGGGCTTACCAGAAGGCGGGGATGGCCGCCGACAAGAACGGCGACATCTGGTTCGACAACTGCCGGGTTCCCTCCTGGTACCGCGCCTGCGGCCCCGGTGAAGACGCCAAATACTTCAAGGAGGTCATCTCCTTCGGCAACCTCGGCAGCACCGCGTTCGTGAGCGGGGTGATGCTCAACGTCTTCGAGATACTGAGCCGGTTCTGCGAGGGGAAGATGTACCGCGGCAGGCCGCTGAAAGAGAACGACGACGTCGCGGGCGTGCTCGCCGATCTCGCCGCCGAGACCGAAGTGGTCAGGGTGCTCGCTTACCAGCTCGGCAGGATGATAGACAGGCCGGACCTGTACGGCGAGCGATGGTCGGACGAGGTCGTGGCCAAGGGGAGGGCCTACAAATACTTCGCTTGCGACCGGGGAGTGGAGGCGTTGAAGAAGGCCATGAACCTGATGGGCGTGTACGGCAGCGACCGCCTCTGGGACCTCGAGAAACACTGGCGCGACCTCAAGATCGTCCAGTTGTGGATGGGCGGCAAGCAGCTCTGCCAGATGGAGGTCGCCCGCTGGTTCTACGGGTGTGAGACGCTGTGACGGCAGAGAAAGCGGCCCTGAAGACAGGCCCGGTGGAGGGCGCCGGAAGGGTCCTGCGCGAGCTCCTGCGCACACCGCGTTTCAAGGAGAGCGTGCGTATCCTGCTGCGAGATCTCGACCCCGAGAACGGGGCGCTGCTGGCGCGCACCCTGATGTTCGAGGACCCGGAATTTTTCTTGAGCCTGCTCAGCGCGGTGCCGGCGCTCGTCAACACCGCCATCGCCGGACTCGAAGAGGCGCTCTTCCGGGCCGGGGCGTTCCCGCCGGAGGTCCTCGATCAGTTGATCAGAGCGCTGGTGGAGGACATCGATACCCGGGGTCTCGGGCGTGTCGCGGGACAGGCGCTGGCCCTTCTGGTGAAACTGCCGGCCGCTCCGGGTACCGGCCCGTCCGGCACGTCCCGGACGGCCCCGGGGGGTGCGGGGCCGGAAACGTCCGGACCTCCGCCGGCGGGTGATGGGGCGAGTGGTGAGGTCGTGCCGCTCCCCGACGTCCTGGTTTCGGCGATGGAGTCGATCGCGTCCCAACTGGGGGCCCGGGCCGCGGAGGAAGGGTCTGGAACGAAAAGCCTGGTCGAAGGTCTGGCCCGAGGCCTGCGTGCCGTGGCGCGCGGCAACCCGGAGTTCATGCGGGAGGTTGCGGCTCCGCTGGTAGCGGCGGGGCGCGAGGCGCTGGCCCGGGCGGAGGCCGGGGGCTCAGCGGACGGAGAGGATGAGCCGTGATGCCGGAAGGACACCAGGGATGCCGTGAACAGCCGGACGGCCCGCGCGCCGGCGCCCGCGTGATGCGCGAGATAATCCGCACGCCCGCGTTTCTCGAGATCATCAGGACGAACATGGTTGCCCTGGATCCGGACGGAGCCCGCGAGGCGGTGCGCGCCATCCTCTGGGAGGACCCGGAGCTTACTTTGAGCCTGGCGAGCAGCCTCCCCGAAGTGGTGAATTACCTGGTTGAGGCGGCGCTGGAGCTGGGCAGGCAGCTCAACGGGTTCCCGGATCCCCTGCTGGACGCCTTCCTCGACCGGCTGGTGGGCGGCGTCGCGCGGGAGCCGTTTTTCGAACTGCCCGCGGTGTACGGTCCCCTGGCGGTGAAGGTCGGCCTGTCGCGTAGGGCCACGGGACTGTTCGGCGGAACGGTGAACGCTCTGGCGAGGGCGATCAACGGCGCCGCGAAAGAGAACCCGCATTTCGTCAGGGATTCGATGGTCGCGGTCGACGGGCGAGAGGTGGGCCGGGCGGCCCTGGCCGTCCTGCGCTCGCTGGCCCTCTGGGGGTATTCCGCCGCGGTCCGGTTTTTGAACGGTCCTGCCGGGCGGCGGGAGAAGCGAGGGATGAGAGGTGATGGGACTTGAGTGACAAGAAGACCGAAAGCGGCGTCGAGGCGCAGGCCGGAGCCACGCGGGAGGCCGTCCGCCGGTTCCTGGCGGGGCTGGAGCCCGAGTCCCTGGAGCTCGCCTTCTCCGCGGATCCCGAGCTCACGCGCCGGACCGTACTGTCGGCGCTGGATATCGATATGGCAATCGCCCGGGTGATAAGAATTATTTGTGAGTACCTGCACGGGCTCAGCCCCGAGGAGCGCTCCGAGGTGCTGGAGGGATACCTTTCGAGGGTGGACGGCTCGCAGATAGCCGCCGCGGCCAACGCCTGGTCCGAGCTCGCGGTCAGAGTTCACCGGGAAAGACCGGACCTGCTCGAGACCCTCTATCCCCAGATAGACACCGTTTTCAGGGAAACCGATTTCGGCAAGGGGCGCGAGGCGCTGACGGTCGCCCTCGACTATTTCACCGCGTCGACGGCGCGCTCGATCGAGGCGATGATGGCCAACCCGGTTGTGATCGCCAATATCGTCGGCGCGATACCGCCGCTGGCCAACAGCATTCTGCGGATCGTATCCGTGGTGCTGAAGGAGCTCAACCTTCCGTCCGAGGTACTGGCGAGCGCCCTGCTGAATACGTTGAGCGCGCTCGACGCCGAGGAGCTGGGAGGACTGCTTACCGCCGTCTCCAGCCTGGTGATGGACGTCCACGCCGGCGACCGCGTGCTCGGCGGCGAGGAGCCCCGGCTGCGCGCGGTGTTCGCGGACTTCATGAAGAGGGTGCTGGAGAACGTCGATTACACGGAGGCGACGGGGGCCGTGGTCGCGCTGGCCGAGGAACTCGAGGTCATGAGCGGCGTAATGGTGGAGCTGGTTGCCCGCGATCCGGAGATGGTGGTGCTCACGACCGGAATGGGCGCGAGGCTGCAGGGGGTAGTCGCGCAGGCGCTGTCGGGCGCGCTGGGAGAGATGGCCGCCTGGCCGGACGAACTGCTCGTCAGCGTGGGCGAGGAGCTGGCCGCGGCGGACACCGTCGAGATCGGGCGGGCCGTCGATTCGGCGGTGACGCTCGCTATCCGCTTGAGAGAGAACAACCCCGACCTGAACAGGCGCCTGCTCGCGGGCGCCCTGCGGGGGATAAACACCGAGAGGCTGGAACTGTGTCTCTCCGCGGCGGCCACGGACTTTAAAGAGGCGCTGCTGGAGAACCAGGGCGTAAGGCAGGCGCTCGAGCCCGAAGAGGTGGGCAGGCGCATAAACGACGCCCTGGCGAAGTTCAACGCCTCTCCCGCGGCCAGGCCAGGCGCGATAATGGATTACCTGTCCGGGGTGCTGGCCGTGGTCGACACCGGGGAGCTGGACAGGGCCGTACGGGTGGTCCTCCACGGGATGCTGGAGGCGGTGCTCTCGTCCGGCGAACGGGTGAAGATGCTCGCCCGGCTCGGCGCCTCGGCCCTCTGGCGCATGGTGCGGCTGGCCGCTCGGGCTCTGGCGAACCGGTGACGGCGCCGGGACGGATTCCGGCAGGGCGGCGGGAAACGTGGTCATACAGGCGGTGACCGGAAGAGGGTCCTTCGTAGGGGGCCCCTGGGAAAGACGACCAAGGTGGTGCGCGACATGATGGATGAGGTCATAAGGCTCTCCGAGTCGGTCGAGAACGACTGCGTCCGTGAGTGGAAAGACGCCGGGAAGAAGGTCCTCGGGTACGCGTGTGTGGCTACCCCGGTGGAGATCATCGACGCCGCGGGCATCCTCCCTTACAGGGTTCGGGCGCTGGGTAACTCCCGGACCGACATAGCGGACGCCCACCTGGCGCGCTTCAACTGCTCTTTCTGCAGGTCCTGCCTGCAGCTCGGGCTCGACGGGACCTACGACTTCCTCGACGGGATGATCGAGACCAACGGCTGCGATCATTTGCGCGGCATGTTCGAGAACTGGGAGTACACGAAACCCTCCCCGTTCTTCCATTACGTGAAGGTCCCCCACCAGGTCACCGACGACGCGGTCTCCTACTTCGAGGAGGAGGTAACGCTCTTCAGGGAGGCGGTCCAGCAGGGGTTCGACGTGGAGATAACCGACGAGGCGCTGAACAAGGCCATCTCTCGCCAGGAGGCGATACGCGAGCGCCTCCGCACGATCTACGACATGCGCAAGGGGGAAACGCCGGCCTTCACCGGTGCGGAGTCCCTCTCCCTCTTCCTGCTCGCCTCCGCGGTGCCGCCGGAGAGGTATCTCGAGCTTGCCGACGCGGCGATAGAGGAGCGCAGGGACGCCCCCGGGGTGACAGGGTACCGGGCGCGCCTGATGCTCGCCGGCGCGGCCAGTGACGAGCTGGAGCTCATCCGCGAGATAGAGGACGTGGGGGGCGTCATCGTGACCGATGCGCTCTGCTACGGCGCCCGGGCTTTCTACAGCCCTATCGCCCCGTCGGGCGATCCCGTGAAGGCCCTGGCCGCGGCGTACCTGAGAGACCTCCTCTGCCCGAGGATGTACGAGGACTATCCCCGCCGCAGGGATTTCGTCCTCGGGTCGATAGAGGGCGCGGCCGTGGACGGCGTCGTGCTGATGCACAACAAGTTCTGCGACGTGCACGGGGTGGATAACGTCCAGCTCCGCCTGGACCTGGAGAAACGCGATATCCCGGTGCTCCAGCTCGAGAAGGAGTACGGTTCGAAGGCCGACATCGGACGGATCAGGACGCGCGTGCAGGCGTTCCTGGAAAGGATCGGAGGTAGGCGATGAATGATGCGGCAGCCCGCGGCAGCGTGGGGATGTTCGACCGTGTGAGCGAGCTGTTCAAGGTCATCGACAGGCTGCCGGACGAAATGAGCGACGAGGAGATCGAAGGGCTCCTGCACGTCCTGCCACCCGACGCCGCCGGCTCGCTGGGCGCGATGATGATTCCCAGGGTGCGCGAGGGAAGCCTGGCGTTCATGAAGATGCTGGCGCGGTGGCTGGAGGATGCCCGCACGGCGATGGAGCTGGGGAAGAAGGCCGTCCTGGTGCCGTTCTGTTTCCCCCCCGAGCTGCTCCACGCCTTCGACAACGCCTTTCCGGTCACCAGCGAGATCCTGTCGACCCTGGGGGTGGTGGCGCTGGAAGGCCAGGGCGAGCGCTACTACGACATGGCGCTGGGGCTCGGGCTTCCCGACCACATCTGCTCGGCGAACTCCATTGAGATAGGGTCGATGCTGGGGAGCGACGATTTCCAGCCCCAGGCGATCGTTTCCGCCGCGGTGGGGTCGTGCGACATCAACTCCAAGACCCACGAGTTCGTGGCCCGCTACCACGACATCCCCCTGTTCCCGCTGGAGAAGCCGGTGGACGGCACCGAGCGCGGCAGGCAGCAGTACTACAGGAACTACCGTACGCTTGTGAGGTCGCTGGAACGCTTCCTGGACGAGGAGATGACCGAGGAGAAGTTGCGCCCGGTCATCGAATGCCACAACAGGTGCACGGAGTACTACCTGGAGCTCTGGGAGCTGCACAAGGCGGTCCCCCACCCGGTGCCGGCGCTTTTCGCGCTTTACACTTACGGGTGCCGGTTCTCCATGTGGGCCACCGACGTGGGCGAGGAGATGCTGCGGGTCATGGTGGAGATCTCCAAGCGGCGGCTCAGGGACGGCGAGTACCCCGCCGAGCGCGAGGTCGCCAGGTGCGTGCTCACTTACACCTCCTTCTACTTCGACTTCGCGGGCATGTTCAACTGGATGGACGAAAGCGGTTATTCGTACCTGGGCGACGGGCTCAACATGCTCTTCCCGCAGCCTATAGACACGTCGACCATGGACTCGATGCTCGACGGCATGGCCGACGAGTCGAGCAACATGCCGATGACCAAGCAGATGGGGGCGCCGTCGATGGCGATGGGGTGGAGCGACGACGTCATCCTGGCGACCAAGGAGCTCGGCGCGGATTGCGCTATCTACCCCGGCCACCACGCCTGCAAGCAGACCTGGAGCTCCGCCTCGATACTCCGCGAGGAGCTCATGAAGCGCCAGGGGGTCCCGCTGTTGGTACTGCAGGCGGACTCGTGGCTGAAGAGGACGACCCCCATGAGCGTCATCCAGCAGCAGATCGACGAGTTCATCAAGAACGTCGTGGCGCCCAAGCGTTCCGGCAGGAAGAAAGTCAGAAGAAGCAGGTAGCGCGGCGGGGATCCACCGCCGCGAGTGGAGAAAAGATGCCGACAGATGCGGGAGCGCCCCGCGTGCCCGAAGGGCTGTTCGACAGGGTGTTCCAGATGATGGAGATGATAGAGGCCATACCCGGCTTCCTCAGTGACGAGGAGGTCCGGGGGGTCATTGCGCTGATGCCGCCGGACGTCGCGGAAACCCTCGAGGGCTTCCTCTCGAGAAGGGTCAGGCGCGCCAGCATCTCCTACCTGAAGATGATCGCCAGGTGGATGCGGGACGCGAAGGAAGCGAAGGCCGCGGGTAAGAAGGTGATTTTCGTCCCGTTCAACTTCGTGCCCGAGCTGATCCACGCCTTCGAGGGGGCCGTGCCTCTCACCAGCGAAGTGCTCTCGTCCCTGGGGGCCGGAGCGACCGAGGGCAAGGCGCACAGGTACTGGGATTACGCTATGGGCCTGGGGATACCCGACCACCTCTGCTCGTCGAGCACCATAGAGCTGGGCTCGATGCTGGCCGAGGACGATTTCGAGGCGGACGCCATAATCTCCAGCACCGCCGGCTCCTGCGACGCGAACTCGAAGATACACGAGTTCGTCGCGAACTACCTGGGCGTGCCGCAGTTCGTGCTCGAGAAACCGGTCGAGGACGGCGAGCGGGGCGTCGAGCAGTTCCGGAAGAACTTCTACCGCCTGGTCCACGACCTCGAGGAGTTCGTCGGCGAGGAGCTCCGGGAGGAGCGCCTGCGCGAGGTGGTAACGAAGTGCAACAGGGCCGCGGAGCTCCACTACCAGCTCTGGGAACTGAAGAAGAACAGGCCCTGCCCGGTGCCGAACCTTTTCTCGTTCTTCATCTACGGAAGCCGTTTCACCATGTGGGGGAGGCAGGAGGCGATCGACTGCCTCGAGGTCATGGTCGAGGAATCCGCCAGGCGGCTCGCCGCCGGCGAGTATCCCGCGGCCGAGGAGATAGCGAGGTGCGGCTGGCTGTACGTCGGCTACTACATAGATTACGGCGGCCTCTTCAACTGGATGGAGGAGCAGGGGTACTCCTACATGTTCGACGTTCTCGACATGTTCTTCCCGACGCCGATTCCCACGGGGAGCAAGGAGGAGATGCTCGACGGCATCTGCGAGGCGGCCAGGACGTTTCCCATGACCAGGCAGATGGGGGCGAACTCCATGTCGCTGGCGTGGATCGACGACTCGGTCCACATGTTGAAGGAGATGGACGCCGACTGTGCGATATACTGCGGGCACCACGCGTGCAAGCAGACCTGGAGCGTCATTTCCATCGTCTCGCGTGAGCTCATGGAACGGGCCGGCGCCCCGACACTATCGCTTCAGGGGGACGCCTGGCTCAGCGGCATGACCCCCATGAGCGCCCTGCAGGAAGACATCGACCAGTTCGTGAAAAACGTCGTGGTGAAGAAAAAGAAAGGCGGCGCGAAGCCGCGCGCCGCGAAAGCCAGGAAAGCCGCGGCCGGGAAACAGGCCGCTGAGGACACCGACTGAAACGGAGTGCTTATGCCATTTGCGGGGATAGACGTGGGCTCGCTCACGGCGCAGGCGATACTCATCGAGGACGGTCACACCCCGATGCTCAAGTCGATAGGGGTGAGGTTGCTGTCGCACAGCATCAGGGTCAAGCCCAACCCCCTCGACTCGGCCCGCGCGGTCATGGGGGAGCTCCTGGAGGCCAGCAACCTCCGCTGGAAGGACATAACTTACTGCGTGAGCACGGGGTACGGGCGGGACCGTATACAGGAGGAGGGCCTCGCCCAGGCCAACATGAGCGAGATCTCCTGCCACGGCACCGGCGCGCACGCCCTCGTGCCGCAGGTGCGCACCATCATCGACATCGGCGGCCAGGACGCCAAGGTTATCAGGGTGGACCCCTCCGGGGAGCTGGAGAACTTCGTGATGAACGACAAGTGCGCCGCGGGCACGGGCCGGTTCCTCGAGGTCATGAGCAGGACGCTCGGTATCGACTTCAAGGAGCTGGGGCCGCTCGCGCTGAAGGCGCGGGGCAGGATAGAGCTCAGCGCCAGGTGCAGCATCTTCGCGGAGACGGAGGTCCTGCACTACCTGCAGAAAGGCATGGACAGAAGCGACCTGGCCTCGGGCATCACCCGGTCCATGGCCGACAGGGTGATGGCGCTGGTGCGCAGGGTGGGGGCAGAGAAGGAGGTCATGATGACGGGCGGCGTGGCCAAGAACATAGCGGTCCGCTCGGAGCTGGAGAAGATGCTGGGCCTGCGGATGCTCGCCCCGAGCATCGACCCGCAGCTCATAGGCGCGTACGGGGCCGCGGTCATGGCCCGGAGGTCGGGTGACGGCAGATGAAGACGCTGGGCATCGATATCGGCAACCTGCTCACCAAGGTGGTCGTGCTGGACGGCGACCGCCTGGCGGCCAGCGCGATCATGCCGACGACCGGTAACGTGGCCGGTGAGATAAGCGGACTCGTGGACGGGGTGCTCCGGGATGCCGGGCTGGAGCGCGCCGGGCTGGGCGCGGTGGCGTGCACCGGCAGCGGGGCGGAGCTGGCCGGCGGGGCCGACCTCCTCGAGGACGAGGTCACCTGTGTCGCCGCCGCCGCGGCGTACTACCTCCCCGATATCAACATGGTCGTTGACGTGGGCGGGCAGAGCATAACCTCGATCCTCCTGGACGAGGACGGGGACGTGGTGAACTTCATGCGCAACGACAAGTGCGCCTCGGGCTCGGGACGCTTTCTCGAGGTCATGAGCGGCGCGATCGGGGTGGGAATCGACGAGATCGACGACGCCGTGGCCGGCTCGGGCGCCCCGGTATCGATAAGCAGCCAGTGCGGCGTCTTCGCCGAGAGCGAGGTCATAACCCACGTGAACGCCGGGGAAGAGCCGGCCGACATCGTGTCGGGGCTGTGCGACTCGGTCGCCAGCATCGTCTCGGCCCAGGCGCGGCGTTTCGCCGCCGGGGACTGCTACACGCTCACCGGCGGGGTGGCGAGGTTCTCCTCGGTCTCGGAGCGCATCAACTCCCGCCTGGAGGGCGCCTTCCAGGTGTTTCCGCACGACCCCAGGCTGGCGGCCTGCATAGGGGCGGCGCTGCTGGCGGGCCTGGACGATATCGACTGAAGCACCGGCTCGGCCGGCTCCGTTACCCCGGATGGTTGCTATGGGCATGTTCGACGAGCAGTTGACGGCGGTCCACCGGCTGGTGGAACGGTGGAAGGCGGCAGGCTCGCTGAAGGGGCTGGAAACCCGCACGCGGGAGCCCTGGCCTCCGGGTCGCAGCCTGGTGCTGAACGAGGATACCGCCCTCGAGTTCGGCAACCCCGGCCTCGCCTCGGTGTCGATGCTGTTGTGGGGCGAGGAGGCGCCCCCCGGAGACTGTGGGGTCTCGCTCGTCGGGCCCGACCTTGCCGGGGCGGAAGGGGCGGGGCTGCCTTTCGCCCAGGTGCTCGTAGCGTGGGGGCGGTTCGACGACGAATACGACTCCTACCGTGACCTGAGGGACGCCGTGTACGACACGCGCCTCGAGGGTCTTTCCGTCCGGACCATGCCCAGCAGGCAGACCGTATGGTGCAAGGTGTCGAAAGAGGCGCTCGCCTCCGGCCTGTCTCTCGCGGACCTCGGGGGAGCGTACACCCGGGCCCTCGAGGAGGTGGATGGCGTGACCGCCGCCGCGGCGCTGTTCGTGACCTCTTCGGCGGAGGATGTGGCGCTGCTCGCCGACGTCGCGTCCGGGGCTCAGCGGCTGGTGGACGCGATGATGAAGATGTACCAGGAACAGAACTTCGACTGCGAGACCTGCGAGTACCAGGACGTCTGCGACACGGTGATGGACCTGAAGAAGATGCGCAACAGGCTGGCCGAAGACAGGGCGGGATGAACATGCTCCTCGCGGTATGCGGAAAAGGCGGCGTCGGCAAGACGACGGTATCGGCCATCGGGGCCAGGGCCCTGTCGAGACTGCCCGGCAGGTCGCTGGTGATCGACGCCGACCCTTCAGGCGGGCTGGCGCTGGCGCTGGGGATCGAGCCCCCCCGGACGCTGAACGACGTGCGCAAGGAGATAATCGGGGAGATCAAGGCCAGGGCGAGGGACGAGAAGGACCTTGCCGTCTCCATCGATTACCTGGTGTCGGAGGCCCTGGCCGAGCGCGGGAACCTCGCCTTCCTGGCCATCGGGCGCCCGGAGGACGTCGGCTGCTACTGCAAGGTCAACGTGATACTCAAGGACGCCATCCGGGGGCTTGGAGGCCTGTTCGACAGGGTGCTCATCGACGCCGAGGCGGGCATCGAGCAGGTGAACCGCAAGGTCATGGGCAGCGTCGATTTCCTCCTGCTGGTGTCCGACACCTCGGCGAAGGCGGTCAAGGTGGCGGAGACCATCAAAGAGGTGGCCCGGACGATGGTCTCCGGAGAAGGGTCTGGCCTGCTGGTCAACCGGGTGCGCGATGTGTCCGAGGCCGAGAGGGTCCGCGCTTCCACGGCGCTCGGCGTGCTGGGGTCGGTGCCCGAGGACGACACGGTGAGGGAGTACGACGCCGGCCTGCTGCCTTTCTTCGAGCTTCCCGACTGCCCGGCTTCCATTGCGGTGGAGGCGGCCCTGGAGAAAGCGGGGTTCCTGGAGCGAGGGGGCGCCGCTCCCGGCGGGCCGGCGCGGTGAAAGGACGGCCTAGTCCCGGGGCTCCCGGAAGGTGCAGCGGATGATCCCCAGGGTCACCCGGTCTCCGGTTTTTATCTCCACCTCGGTCCCCGCTTCGACCTGGACGCCGTTGACGTAGGTGAAGCTCTTGGTGCTCAGGTTCTCAACGAACCATACGCCCTTCCTGAGGTGAAAGCGGGCGTGCCGGCGCGAGAGGTATTCGGCGTCCTTGAGCCCGGTGAGGTCCACGTCCCCCTCGCGGCCCACGATGTCGCCGTTTCCCACGGAAAGGGTTGCTCCCGGCGCTGAAGAGCACTCGAGTGTTGCCTTGACCTCATCGGATGCATCGCCCATGGTCCCGCTCCACCTCCCTGCGGCAAAGTCGGGCGCCCGGGGACGGAAAGAGGCCCGACAGTCGCCGGCGAACCGGCCTCCAGAGGGATTATCGTCAAAACACCGGGCGGTCCTTGAGCCCGGAGCGGTGAAAAGCCGGGGGTTTCCTGGAAACCGGGCGGTGACGCGCCGGTCTCCGGCGGGGGACGGCGCCCGGGGCCATGGCGGTTCACGCGGCGGGAGAGACCGCCCGGCGGTCAGGTCATTGCCTGTGCAGCTCGCGCAGGCGGTCGATGTCGGGGCTCAGAAGGACGTCGAGGTTCGCCTTGATCTTCTCGTCGGGCCAGTCCCACCACTTGATCTCCAGCAGGGAATCGACGACGTCGTCGCTGAACCGGCGCTTGACCTCCTTCGCGGGGTTCCCTACCACCACGGCGTACGGCCTGACGTCCCTGGCGACGACCGCGTAAGCGCCCACCACGGCCCCGTCGCCGATAGTGACGCCGTGGAGGATCCTCGCGCCGTAGCCGATCCATACGTCGTTGCCCACCGTGATCTCCATCGAGCGGCGGTGCGGCTCCAGCGGCTTCGACGCCTCCCAGTAGGCTATGTTGTGGAACGGGTAAGAGGCCATCCAGTCGATATTGTGGTCGCCGATGGTGTTGAACTCCACGTCGTCACCGATCGAGCAGAACTTGCCGATCTTGATGAGCGCGTGGTGGGGCAGGCGGGTGATGTTCCCGTAGGAGTGATCGCCTGCTCCGGGTATATAAGGGACTTCGGCCATCTCCAGTCTTCTCCCCCCGTTCGCGCTCCCGAGCGTCCTGAGGGATTCTAACGTTATCCGCGTGCGGCTTTCAACATCGACCGTGCCCCGGAGCCTTCCTGGTTCTGCCGCGGCTCGAGGCGGTCAAGGGTTATAATCTCGTTTGACGCGCGGAAGGCGGGAACGGAGGTTTCGTGTCGCTGGACCTGTTCAGTTTTCACTGGGACCACACCGAGGGCGGTTGCTGCATAAGGACCGGCGGCGAGATCGAGGTCGGCAGCACACCCGTCGAGATAACGGTCGACGAGGAGCCGGGCGTCTCCGGCTGGAAAGGCGACGCAGGTCCCTACCCGCTGACCGTGCGCATCCGAGCCGGCGACGCGCTGCAAAGCATCAAGCACGTTACCCCTCAGGACATCGACGAGAACGACCGCATATTCCGGGCCACCCAGTACGTGGCATCGCTGCACATCGAGCTTGGCAACGTGCTGAACGCCCTCGAGAACTCCAACCGGTGCTCCGAGGAGAGGCGCGGGATGATCCTGGAAGCCGAGCGGGCAGCGGCGGCCCGTGAGGGAGAGATCGCCCGTCTCCGGGCCGAATTGGATGGTGCGGCGCACGGCCCGCTGACGCTCCTTGCCTTCGCAAGGCGCTCCCGCGCCGGCAGGTGGTTTGCGTCCCTGCTGCCCCACTCCGTCAAGGACCGGCTGAGAAGATTTCTTTGAGCAAACGGTGGGCCGGGATCGTGTGCTACGTCTGCTTATCTTTTCTGACCGGCTTGAAGGGCGAGGTGTTCTGACCGGAGTGACCATGGACAAGCAGCCAGGCGGGCCAGGGATCAAACCGACTGTTCGCATGAGACTTGTCTGGTCGATTGATTATTTCCTTTGCCCTGCTTATATCGACAGGAGACCCGGTGGTTGGCTCAGGTTCCTGGTAACCGGAGGGGCCGCGGGCCTGTTCATTCTTGCATTGCTGTCGGGCTTTGATTCAACGAGATTCTACGAGATGTTTCCCGTGAGCCACGTGATTCTTGCACTGATCGGCTATCCCCTCGTACTGGTGCTGCAACAGGCATACTGGCTGTTCCGGAGACACTGGCGTACGCCGACGAAGCATTCCTGGGAAGAGTATCCCTATTGAAAAGGAGAAGGGGCGATTTGTAACAACTGAGCGCTTGCCGGACGGCGCCCTCCACCTCTTGGATCCCGTCTAGTCTCCCGGGTCGCTTTCTTCTTCTCGCCTCTCTGTTTGAGCGCCTACTGAAGAACTCGTCCGGGACCGTCGGTGGTGATGGCGAGCGTGGGGTGGTATCTGTGCCGGCCGCTCTCATCGCTTCGGTGTTTACCAACGTTTTCTTGCCGTCGATGACCTTCCCCCGGGGACTTGCTCCGGATAGTTGCCGGGGAATGTCACTTGTTTCACCCGGTACGTTCTTCAACGACCGGAAATGCTATGTTTTTATGGGACCACAAGCACAAGAGGCAGCTATTTCAAGGATGGCACTTCATCTCAGCAGTCATCCTGATCGGCCTGCGGTTGTCGGCAATCAACAAGCCTGAACGGAAGTACGTAAGGCTGCTTTGCTGTTGAGGATGTTGAGATGCGTTCGAGGAGCATGGTGGGCCGTGCAGGAATCGAACCTGCGACCTTGGGATTAAGAGTCCCCTGCTCTGCCTGCTGAGCTAACGGCCCGTCGGTGAAAACAAACTGCAGTTTAGCAAAGTATCCGGGGTGTGACAATTACGCTTGACGGCGGTGGCGCGCCTGGGCCCCGCGGGCTTCAGGGCGGGCGGACCGGGCCTCGCAGTCCGTCGGCGTCCGGCCGGGGGCCCTGTGTTACAATCATCGAGGGCCGCGGGTCGTGCGAGAGTGGCGGAACTGGTAGACGCGCGGGGCTTAGGACCCCGTGGTTCTTTGAACCGTGGGGGTTCGAGTCCCCCCTCTCGCACCAGGAGGGGAGCATCCGCCGCCGGGGGCCAGCCTCCGGGTAAGCCCGGGGGAAGCGCTCCCGGATTGGAAGGAAACGCCCCGGCCGCGGTTAACAGGAGAAGAGCACCGACCAAGCACACCGAGTGTGTGCGATTGTTTTCCCCGGGAGAAGGTCGCCGGGCCGGGACGTGCGGGGTCGTGAGCCGGAGGGAAGGAGAGAAACCTGAAGACGGAAGTGACAGGCCGGGAAGGGCACCAGGTTACACTGAAGGTGGAGGCGGGTCCGGAGGACCTTGCCGGGATAGTGGAGCAGACGTACAGGGACCTCGGCCAGAAGATGAAGGTCCCCGGTTTCCGCAAGGGCAAGGTGCCCAGGAAGGTTATAGACAGCCACCTGGGCGCCGGGTACGTCCGGGCGGAGGCGGTGAGGAACGGGCTTCCCACGCTGTACGTGATGGGGATCATCGACTCGGGGATCAACCCGGTATGCGACCCGGAGATCAACCTCATCGAGGCCGGGGAGGACGGAACGGTCGTCTTCGAGGCGAAGGTGGACGTCAGGCCGGAGGTGGAGGTCTCCGGTTACAGGGGCCTGGAGCTCGAGGCGCCGGACACCGAGGTCAACGACGAGGACGTGGACGAGGCGCTGGACGAGGCGCGCGACCGCTTCGCTACGCTGGAAGTGGTGGAGTCCCGCCCGGCCGAGAAGGGCGATTACGTGATGTTCGACTTCAAGGTCTTCAGCGACGGCGTTCCCCTGGAGGGCAAGGCGGGCACCGACCGGATGCTGGAGATCGGGGCCGAGGATTTCCTCCCGGGCTACGACGAGCAGTTGGTGGGCGCCCGGAAGGGCGACATAATCGACGTCGTCATCGACTTCCCGGCCGATTACGGCGAGCCGAGCCTGGCGGGCAAGCCGGCCACGTTCCGCACAATAGTCAAAGAGATCAAGCGCAAGGTGCTGCCGCCGGTGGACGACGACCTCGCGAAAGAGGTCAGCAGCTTCGATACGCTGGAGGAGTTCAAGGCGGACCTGCGCGAGCGCATCAACACCATCAAGAAGTCCGCGGGAGAGCGGCAGCTCCGCGAGCAGGCGGTCCAGAAGGTCGTGGAAGAGACCGAGATCGACCTGCCGGAATCGATGGTCGAGCGCCAGGTGAACGCCGAGATCGAGGAGCTTGCCGGGGAGCTCGCGCAGCGGGACATGACCCTGGACGACTACCTTTCAGCGCTGAAGGGAACGCGGCAGGAGTTAGAGAAAGCTATCAGGGAAAAGGTAACCCGGGGCATGAAGGCGGAGCTCACGCTCGATGCCATCGCGACCGCCGAGAACATCGAGATCAGCGACGAGGACGCGGAAGAGTACGTTCGCGAGACCGCGCGGACGATGGGGGGCGACCCGGACAAGGCGCTCTCCGAGGCGCGCAAGCACGACAGGATCGACAGCGTCAAGGCCAACATGAGACTCTCCAGGGCTATCGACCTGGTGGTCGAAAGCGCCGTCATCAAGGGTGAAGGACCCCCGGAGGGGGTTCTGCTGGAGCCGCCGGCGGAAGGCGGGGCGGCGGCCGGAGCGGACGAGGTTGTCGTTGAGAGCGGGTCGGCGCCGGAGGCGGCCGGTCAGGCGGAACCGGTCGGGGAAGCGCCGGCGGTTGGAGAAGCCGCCGCCGAGGCGGCCGGAGAGGGTGCGGCGGGCACCCGCGAGAAGCCGGAGGAGCAATGAGCGATACAAGGTCACAACTGGTGCCCATAGTCGTCGAGCAGACGCCCCGTGGCGAGCGCCAGTTCGACATCTACTCCAGGCTCCTCAAGGAGCGCATCGTGTTCATCGGCCAGGAGATCGAAGACCACCTTGCGAACCTGGTGATGGCGCAACTGCTGTTCCTGGAGAGCGAGAACCCGGAGAAGGACATCAACCTCTACATAAACTCGCCGGGGGGCGTGGTGACGAGTACGCTCGCCATCTACGACACCATGCAGTACGTACGGTGCGATATATCCACGCTCTGCATAGGCCAGGCGGCCAGCGGCGCGGCGGTGCTGCTGGCGGCCGGCGCCAAAGGCAAGCGGTTCGCGACCCCGCATTCGCGCATACTGCTGCACCAGCCGAGCGGGGGCACGCAGGGCCAGGCGATAGACATCGACATCCACGCCAAGGAGATCCTGCGGACGCGGCAGATGCTGGACGAGATACTGGCGAATCACACCGGCCAGTCCGTCGAGAGGATACACGACGACACCGACCGTGATTTCATCATGGTGCCGGAGCAGGCCAGGGAGTACGGTATCATCGACAAGGTCCACCAGAGGAGGGTGGACCCGGTCGAATGAGCGGACGGCGGGGCGCCGAGCGGAGGTAGCAAGTGGCGAAGTTCTCTGACGGTAGCGACCTTTTGAAGTGCTCGTTCTGCGGCAAGACCCAGAGGCACGTCAAGAAGCTCATAGCGGGCCCCGGCGTGTACATATGCGACGAGTGCATAGAGCTGTGCAACGAGATCATCGCCGAGGAGCTCACGGAGAGCCCGGAGATCCAGCTCTGCGACCTTCCCCGGCCCAGGGAGATCTACTCCTTCCTCGACGAGTACGTCATCGGGCAGGAGAGGGCCAAGACCGTCCTCTCCGTGGCGGTCTACAACCACTACAAGCGCATCCAGGTAGGGGCTACGTCCACCGACGACGTCGAGCTGCAGAAGAGCAACATCATGCTTATCGGCCCGACCGGCTGCGGCAAGACGCTGCTCGCCCAGACGCTGGCCCGCCTGCTGAACGTCCCCTTCGCGATCGCCGACGCCACCAGCCTGACCGAGGCGGGGTACGTGGGCGAGGACGTCGAGAATATCCTGCTCAAGCTGATCCAGGCCGCGGACCTCGACGTGAAGAAGGCCGAGACAGGCATCATCTACATCGACGAGATAGACAAGATCGCCCGCAAGAGCGAGAGCCCCAGCATCACCCGTGACGTATCCGGGGAGGGCGTGCAGCAGGCGCTCCTGAAGATACTCGAAGGCACTGTCGCCAGCGTGCCGCCGCAGGGCGGCCGCAAGCACCCTCACCAGGAGTTTCTCCAGATCGACACCACCAACATCCTGTTCATCTGCGGCGGGGCGTTCTCCGGCGTGGAGGACATCATCGAGGAGCGCGTAGGCAAGAAGGGTGTGGGTTTCGGGGCGGAAGTCAAATCCAAGGACGAGATCGACCTGGGCAGCATCCTGGCCGAGGTCATGCCGGAGGACCTGCTGAAATTCGGGCTCATACCGGAGTTCGTCGGGAGGCTCCCGGTCGTCACCACGCTCCACACGCTCACCCGGGAACACCTGACCGATATCCTGGTCAAGCCCAAGAACGCCCTGGTGAAGCAGTACCGCAAGTTCTTCGAGTTCGACGGCGTGGAACTGATCTTCACCGACGGCGCGCTCGAGGAGATAGCCGACAAGGCACTGGAACGCTCCACCGGCGCGAGGGGCCTGCGGGCGATCATAGAGGAAGCGTTGCTTGGCACCATGTTCGACCTGCCGTCGCGCTCCGACATCGTCAAATGCGTGGTGACCAGGGAGGTCGTCTCGGAGGACTTCAAGCCGACGCTCCTGACCTCCCGCTCGGAGCCCCGGTCCGGCAAGGAGGAGGAAGAGGAAGAGACCGCCTGAGGGTCGGACCTTGCTCCGCGCCGGGCCTTTGCCTGCGCCTAGCGCCTGTTCGCGAACCTTCCCGCCAGGTCGGCGAACCTCACGGCCGGAGAGTTGGCCGTTTCGGAGATCGTATTCGTGATGAAAGCCCACCGGCCTCCGATCTCCTCGAAGGTCCTGGCGACCCCTTCGGTCCTGCCGGCGAACCCCGAGGCGAGGTGCTGCGCCCGGGAGGCCTGTTTCGACAGGTCGTCAACGTACGGCTTGAAGTCGGAGAGAGCGCGCCTTCCCGTCCGGTAGGTCCTTGCCGCCGCGGCGCCGATCGCCAGGAAGACCAGCAGGATGAGACCTGCCGGCAGGCAGCATATGAGTACGATCGAAAGAGTCATCCAGGGACCTCCGCTCGAGACAGGGGAGATTCTACCATAACCGCCGCAGCGAGGCGGCACCCCGCCGGCAGGGACGCTCACTCCGTGCCCCCTCGCGCGGAGTTAATGTAGAATCTGTGGCAGTCCGTGACCAAGGTGGTGAACAGGCTTGCCCGACGACAAGAAGGATTTCGAGCTCCCGTCCAGGTACGACCCGTCGGCGGTGGAAGACCGCTGGTACGCGGTGTGGGAGGAACGGGGGTACTTTCACGCCGACCCTTCCGCGGACAGGCCTCCTTTCTCGCAGGTGATACCGCCGCCCAACGTGACCGGCGTCCTCCACATGGGCCACGCGCTCAACAATACTCTGCAGGACATCATCGCCCGCAGGCGCAGGATGCAGGGTCACGAGGTGCTCTGGATGCCGGGCACGGACCACGCGGGGATCGCCACTCAGAACGTGGTCGAACGCCGCATAGAGGAGGAGGGCACCGACCGCCACAGGATGGGACGGGAAGCGTTCGTAGCGCGGGTGTGGGAGTGGAAGGAGGAGTACGGCGGGACCATCATCCGCCAGCTCAAGCGCCTGGGGTGCTCCTGCGACTGGGAGCGCGAGCGTTTCACCATGGACGAGGGGTGCTCGCTCGCGGTGCGCACGGTCTTCAAGGAGCTGTACGACGAGGGCCTTATCTACCGGGGCAAGTACATCATCAACTGGTGCGTCAGGTGCCACACCGCGCTTTCCGACATAGAGGTCGAGCACGAGGACAAGACGGGCCGCCTGTGGTACATACGCTACCCGTACAGCGACGGCACCGGCGAGGTCGTCGTGGCCACAACGCGGCCGGAGACGATGCTGGGCGACACCGCCGTCGCCGTTAACCCGGCCGACGAGAGGTACGCCGGCGTGACGAGCAGGACGCTGGACCTTCCGCTGACCGGCCGGCGGATCCCCGTTGTCTCCGACGGCTTCGTGGACCCGGCGTTCGGTACCGGCGCGGTCAAGGTGACCCCGGCGCACGACCCCAACGACTACGAGATAGGGCTGCGGCACGGCCTCGATCAGGTGAACATCTTCGATCCCGACGGGACCATCAACCGGAACGGGGGGGCGTACGAGGGAATGGACAGGTACGAGGCGCGCGAGGCCGTGATCAGAGACCTCGCCGCGCGGGGCCTGCTTGTCAGGGAAGAGGAGCACCCGCACGCGGTGGGCCACTGCTACCGCTGCCACACCGAGGTGGAGCCTTACCTCTCGACCCAGTGGTTCGTGAAGATGGAGCCGCTCGCCAGGCCGGCCATCGAGGCGGTGCGCGACGGCAGGATTGCGTTCACCCCGGAGCGCTGGGCGAAAGTCTATTTCGATTGGATGGAGAACATACGGGACTGGTGCATCTCCAGGCAGCTCTGGTGGGGCCACCGGATACCGGTCTGGTACTGCGACGCCTGCGGGGAGCAGGTGGTGGAAATCGAGCCGCCCCGGGCCTGCCCCTGCGGCTCCACGGACCTGCGCCAGGACGAGGACGTGCTGGACACCTGGTTCTCCTCCGGCCTGTGGCCTTTCTCGACCATGGGCTGGCCGGAGGCCACGGCGACCCTGGAGAGGTTCTACCCGACCTCGGTGCTCACCACCGCTTTCGACATCATCTTCTTCTGGGTAGCGCGGATGATAATGCTCGGGCTGAAGTTCATGGGAGACGTGCCGTTCCGGGACGTCTTCGTGACCGCCCTGGTGAGGGACTTCGAGGGCAAGAAAATGTCCAAGTCCAGCGGCAACGTCATCGATCCGCTGGACGTGATCGAGGTCTACGGCACCGACGCGCTGCGCTTCACCCTGGGGTCCATCGCGGTTCCCGGCCGCGACATCAACCTCGCCGAGGAGCGCATAGAGGGCAACCGCAACTTCGTCAACAAGATATGGAACGCCGCGAGACTGGTGATCAGCAACCTGGAGGGGTTCGAGCCATCGGGCATCCCCGGGGAGCTGGACCTGGCGGACCGGTGGATACTAAGCAGGCTCGCCGGGCTGGTGGCGAAGGTTGACGAGGGCATGGACTCCTACAACTTCAGCGTTGCCGGAAAGGCGCTCTACCAGTTCTTCTGGGGCGACTTCTGCGACTGGTACCTGGAGCTGGCCAAGGCGAGGTTCTACAGGGGCACTCCCGGGGAGACCGCCGCGGCGCGCGCCGTCAGCCACGCCGTGCTCGAGTGCGCGCTGAGGCTCCTCCACCCGTACATGCCTTTCGTGACCGAGGAACTGTGGCAGAGGCTTCCGGGGACCGGCGAATCGATCATGGTCGCGCCGTGGCCCGGCGCGGACGCCTACCAGGTGGACGAGGAGGCCGAGCGCGATATCGAGATCCTCCAGTCGGCGATCGTGGGGATCAGGGCGGCGCGCTCCGAGCACGCCATCCCGCCCTCGGGGAAGGTCGACGCGGTGCTGGTGTGCGAGGACGGCGAGGTCAGGCGGGTGCTCGAAGAACGCCTGGGTGACCTCACGGTCCTGGCCGGGCTGGGAAAGGCGGACTTCGCGGTGTCGCCCCCGGAGGGTGGTTTCGGGATGAGGGTCGTTGCCCGGGGGATGGAGGCGTACCTGTCCTGGGCGAGCGGCGTGGACGTCGGAGAGGAGATAGACAGGCTGGCCCGCAGGCTGGCCGGGGTCGAGCGGGACCTCGAGCGGACGGTGGCCAAGCTCGCCAGCGCCGGGTTCGTCTCCAAGGCCCCCCCGGCGGTCGTCGAGAAGGAGCGCGAGAAACAGCGGGAGCTCACGGAGAAGCGGGCACGGCTCGAGGAGCAGGTCAGGGCGCTGAAGGACCAGGCATGATGGAGCGCCGGCGGGCGGCGCGCGGGGGCAGGCATTGAAATACTCCGAGGCGGTGGATTACCTGGACAGCAGGGTGGTGCTGGGAATGAAGCCCACCCTGGACAGGATTACCGCGGTGTGCGAGCTGATGGGCAGGCCGCAGGACGAGTTCGACTCCATCCAGGTCACCGGAACCAACGGCAAGACAAGCGTCTCCGGCATGGCCGCGTCCATCCTCCGGGCGTGCGGATTCCACGCGGGGCTGTTTACCTCCCCGCACCTGGAGACCGTGAGGGAGCGCATCTCCATCGGCGGGAAGCTCATAACCGCCACCAGGTTCGGCGAGGTGATGACCGAGATAGCCCCGCTCGTCGAGGAGGCCGAGCGTGCGCTCGGGGAGCGTTTGACGTATTTCGAACTTCTGACCGCGATGGCTTACTACTACTTCCGGCAGGAGAGGGTGGACGTCGCGGTGCTCGAGGTGGGAATGGGCGGCAGGTGGGATTCCACCAATGTGGTCGATTCAGAGGTGGCGGTCATAACGAACGTCGAGCTGGACCACGTGAACGAACTGGGGGACACCCGCGAAAAGATAGCGGTGGAGAAGGCCGGCATCATAAACGAGGGCGCCCTGGTCATAACCGCCGAGGTCGCCCGTGAAATTCTGATGATTCTGTCCGAGAAGTGCCACGAGGCAGGGGCGGAGATGAAAGTCTTCGGCAGGGATTTCCGGCTTGACTACCAGTTGCCTTACCGCGTGAGCGGGGAGCCTCCGGCGCAGTTCATTTCCGTCAGGGGCATCGAGGGCAGGGAGTTCAAGGACATCAAGCTCCCCCTGCTGGGCAAGCACCAGGCGATCAACGCCGCGTGCGCGATCGCGGCATGCCAGGTCTACACGGATCCCAGGCAGAGGACCGACGAGGCGGCGTTCAGGCGGGCGCTGGAAACCAGCGCCGTCCCGGGGAGGCTGGACATCCTTTCGGAGAGGCCGCTGGTGGTCGCCGACGGGGCGCACAACGTGCTGGGGATGGACCGGCTCGCCAGCGCGCTCGCCACCGAGTTCGACTACGACCGCCTGGTCGTGGTCGCCTCTATCCTCGCCGACAAGGACGCCCGGGGCATGCTCAGGATACTCGGGAAGGTCGCCGACGAGCTGGTCCTCACCGAGAACAGGAACGAGCGCTCGGTGTCCGCCGGCAGGCTGGCGAGCTACTGCAGGATGGAGAGGATAGAACACCTGGTCGAGCAGGAGTTTCCCCGGGCGTTGAAGAAAGCAATTTCGCTGGCGGGAAGACAGGGGATGGTCTGCGTAACCGGATCGCTCTTCACGGTCTCGGAGGCGCGCATTTTCTTCAAACGGCAGAAGGCCGGGCGCGAGATGAGGCAGGAAAGGTAAGGGGGAAACATGGGAGTGGAGAGCACGCTGCTCATAATCAAGCCCGACGGCGTATCCAGGGGGCTCGTCGGCGAAATACTCACGCGGGTGGAGCGCAAGGGATACAAGATCGACCGCATCGAAGGTGTAACCATCGACCGGGCGCTCGCGGAGAAGCATTACGGCGAGCACAAGGGCAAAGATTTCTACGACGACCTGATCGAGTACATTACCAGCGGAATGTCCGTGGTGGCGATAATCAGGGGTGAAAACGCGATCGAGAACTTGAGGTTCCTGATGGGGGCGACCAACCCGCTCGACGCCACGCCGGGTTCCATCCGGGGGGCGTACGCGACCAGCGTAACCCACAACATGGTGCACGGGTCCGATTCGGCGAACAGCGCCGCGAGGGAGATCGAGCTCTTCTTCCCGGAAAGCGGCCGTTGACCGTGCGTCCGACGTCCCGGCGCTTGTTGAATATGTAATGTATCGTTAATATAGTATAATTGTGTTAATATGAGCGAGTGACTTAGGCTGCCATATGTGCATAATCAGTGTTTGAATCGAAGCAGCCGCAGGCGCGCGGCAACGGCCGCGCGGACGGGACAGGAGATTACCCGGTTTGTCGTTTATATCCAGGATGCTGGGGGCCGGGTCTTTCGGCAAGGACATGGCCGTTGACCTGGGGACCGCCAACACCCTCGTGTACGTGAAGGGCGAGGGCATCGTCCTCAACGAGCCCTCGGTCGTCGCGGTCAACACGATCACCAACGCCATTATCGCCGTCGGCGAGGAGGCCAAGAGGATGGTGGGGCGAACCCCCGCCCACATAGTGGCCATCCGGCCTCTGAAGGACGGGGTCATCGCCGATTTCGACGTCACCGAGAAGATGCTCCGCTACTTCATCCAGAAGGTGCACCAGCGCCGTTCCCTGGCGAGGCCGCGTGTGGTTGTGGCCGTGCCGAGCGGCATCACCGGCGTCGAGCAGAGGGCCGTCGAGGAGGCCACCATCCAGGCCGGCGCCCGCGCGGCTTTCATCATCGAGGAGCCGATGGCGGCCGCCATCGGCGCCGGGCTGCCGATACATGAACCAATCGGGAACATGGTCGTCGATATTGGTGGAGGAACGACCGAGGTGGCCGTCATCTCCCTGGGGGGCATCGTCACCAGCCAGTCCCTCAGGGTCGGCGGAGACGAGATGGACGAGGCGATCATCAACTACATCAAGCGAGACTACCAGCTGATGATCGGGGAGCGTACCGCCGAGGCGCTGAAGCTCAAGATAGGGTCCGCGTTCGAGATGGTCGCGGATGACGAGCTCGAAGACGAGATCAAGGGGAGGGACCTCGCCTCGGGGCTCCCCAAGACGGTTGTCGTCACCGCTGACGAGGTCGGTCAGTCGATCGAGGAGCCCGTGAGCCAGGTAGTCCAGACGGTGAAGGACGCGCTGGACAGGACCCCCCCCGAACTGGCGAGCGACATCATGGACGAAGGGATCATCCTTGCGGGAGGCGGGGCGCTCCTCAGGGGACTGGAAGAGCGCATCCGCAACGAGACGGGCATGCCCGTCCACATCGCCAAGGATCCACTGCTGTGCGTGGCCATGGGCTCGGGCAAGTGCCTGGAGGAGTTCGACATCATGAAGAAGGTGCTGATTTCGTCCGCGGGCCAGTAAGGGCCCGCCGATAAGCCATGCCAGCCGCGCCCAGAAGCAACAGGAACCGCCTCATCCTCATAATAATAATCATCGTGTGCGTTGCGGTGGTTACATTCTACGTACGCGAGAGCGACCAGGGCCCGCTGCACAAGGTACAGAACTTCTTCCTGGACCTTGTCTCGCCGGTCTCCAACGTCTTCGCGAAGATCTTCCGCCCCATCAAGGACGGGGTGATAAACGTGTTCCACCTGCCGACGCTCTCGAGGGACAATGCCGACCTGCAGAGACAGGTGGCCGATCTGCGAAAGAAGCAGATAGACGCCAAGGAACTGGAACTGGAGGTCCAGGAGCTGAAGCGCCTGCTGAAGTTCAGCGAAAGCCAGGTGGAGCTCGAGACGGTCGGAGCGGAGATCGTAGCCCAGTCTCCAAACAACTGGGAGCGGATCATGATCATAAACCGCGGGGGCTCCAGCGGCGTCAAGAAGTACATGTCCGTCGTGACCGACGCCGGGCTGGTGGGCAGGGTCATATCCGTGGGGTCCCGCAGCGCCGTCGTCCAGCTCATCACCGACTCGCGCTCGTCCATCGGTACCAGGGCACAGCGCTCCAGGGAGACGGGGATAGTGGACGGGAAGAACGCCGAGACGATCCGCTTCACCCCGATGAAGGAAGACGCCGATCTCAAGACGGGCGACATCATGGAGACCAGCGGCCTGGGGGGCACCTGCCCGGCCGGCATCGCCGTGGGCAGGATCAGCAGGATCATCAAGCGCTCGGGGGGCATGACCAGGTACGTCGAGGTCAAGCCTTTCGTCAGGTTCTCCAAGCTCAACCAGGTGTTGATCATTATTACGCCCGAACCGGAATCGACTATTCTCAGAGAGGCCCAGTGAGCAGGAACAGGGAGATCTTCATAGGACTCGCCGTTGTTCTGGCGTTCGTGCTCCAGATCGCGGTGTTCCCGCAGTTCAAGCTGTTCGGCGTCCAGCCGGACCTGCTCCTGGTCGTGGCCGTGGTGGTAGCCGTACAGGAGGGCCCCGTTGCCGGCGCCGTGGTGGGCTTCGCCGGCGGCATGCTCCAGGGAATAGCCAGCCCCTCCGTCATGGGCATGAGCGCGCTGACGAAGACGCTGGCGGCGTTCATCGCGGGCATGATGAAGGATTTCTTCATGACGTATTCCATTCTGCTGCCGGTGGCCCTGGTGTTCCTGGCGACCATCTTCGAGATGTCCATGCACCAGGGAGTGCTGGTGATGCTCGGGCAGGAGCCGCTGCCCCCGTTCAGGCTTGGCGCGGTGTTTGCCGCCTCGCTCTACAACGTCCTTGCCGTTCTGGTCGTGTACCCGTTCATGCGCAGGTTCAAGTTCCCGCAGAAGGAGGAGTCCTCCGTGCTGTCGAAGCCCGGCAGGACGTGAGCGCGGGCGGTGGTGATTCCATGAGATTCCTGAAGAGGGCGGGCCTGAGGCTCAGGCCGGACGAGACGTCGTACAAGCGCTCCGACGCCGCGCAGGAGAACCTGCAGCGGCGCATAGCGATACTCGGCATCGTCATCATCGCCGCGTTCGCGGTGTTGTTCGCGAGGCTGTGGTTCATGCAGATCGTCAGCGGAAACGACTACCGCAAGAAGGCCGAGGGCAACAGGATACGCGAGATATCGATAGAGGCGCCCAGGGGCAAGATACTGGACCGCCACGGCAGGGTCATCGTGAAGAACAGGCCCGCGCTGACGATCTCGGTGATACCCGCGGAGATGGGCGAAAAGCGGACGCTGGTCATCAGACACCTCTCGAAGCTGCTGGGCATCGGCGAGAAGGAGATAGCCACCAAGATCGAGAAATCCCAGGCCCCCAACAGGAGGGCCGTGATGATAGCCAGTGACGTGGGGGAGGAGTACATCACCTACATAGACGAGCACAAGAGGGAGTTCCCGGGGGTCATCGCGGATACGCAGCCCGTGCGCGAGTACCCTTACGGGAGCCTGGCCGCGCACGTGGTCGGCTACCTCGGCGAGATCAGCCCGGAGATCCTGAAGGAGAGCAGGAAGAAGGGCTACCAGGCCGGCGATCAGATCGGGCTCTCCGGCGTCGAGAGGACTTACGACGAGCAGCTCCGGGGCAAGGTGGGAAAGAAGAAGCTCGAGGTTGACGCCAGCGGCAACTCGATAAACGAGATATCGAAGGTGGAGGCACGGAGCGGAGCGAACCTGGTCACATCAATCGACCTGGATGTGCAGACGCTCGTAGAAGCCGCTCTCAAGACAGGGGTCGACGCGGCACGGGCGAGGCAGGACCCTGAAAGCCCGAGCAAGTACCAGGCCACGGGAGCGGCGGCGGTGGTGATGGACCCCCGGAACGGGGAGATCATCGCGATGAGCAGCTACCCGACCTTCAACCTCAACGATTTCGTCGGCGGGATTAGCGAGAAGGACTGGAAGGCCCTCAACGACCCCAAGAACCAGTTTCCGATGAACAACCGCGCGATAATGAGCGAACTGCCACCGGGGTCCACCTTCAAGGTGGTTACCGCGCTGGGCGCGCTGGAGGACCAGATGGTCCTGCTGAACTCGCCGTTCGAGTGCAACCACGTCTTCACCGCCGGCGCCTTCAAGGATTACCCGAAATACTGCTGGAGCACGCACCACAGGCTGGACCTGTTCAACGGCATAGTTCAGTCCTGCGACATCGTTTTCTACACCATCGGGTACCAGTTCTACGCGAGGCAGGGAACAGGCCAGGGCAGGCCGCTGTGGGAATGGGCGCGCGAGTTCCAGCTCGGCCACAAGACGGGCATAGACCTCACCAGCGAGATGAACGGCCGGATCCCCAACCCGGAATGGAAAAAGGAGTTCAACAGGGACAATCCCGACTACCAGACCTGGTACCCGGGCGACACCGTCAACATGGCTATCGGCCAGGGCGACATCCTGACCACCCCGCTGCAGATCGCCTACCTGTACGCCGGCCTGGCAAACGGCGGGAAGTTCGTGAGGCCGCACGTTATGAGGCAGTTGCGGGACGATGACGGCAGGGTCACCGGCAAGGCGGAAGTGGAGACGTCGGCGGAGATCTCGTTGAACCCGCAGATGCTCTCGGGGGTCGTCCAGGCGCTCACCGGGGTGGTCCAGGGCAAAGGCACCGCCGCGGCCACCTTCCAGGGGTTTCCCGTGGCGCAGATACCCGTTGCCGGCAAGACGGGCACCAGCGAGATCGCGGGAAAGCAGTCGACGGCATGGTTCGTCGGGTTCGCCCCCGCCGGTGACCCGAAGTACGTCGTGGCGGTGGCCATCGAGCAGGGCGGACACGGCGGCGAGACGGCCGCGCCGGTGGCCCGCCGCATCTTCGAGCGGCTGTTCAACCTGCCGCCCCAGGGCGAGATCCAGCCGAGCGTGGGCGATTAGGCCGGTGGTCGCATGATGAACGAAAGAAGGGGCACGGCGGAGTTCTCTCCGGGGCTGGTGCGCACGAGCGCCCCCAGTGAGATCGTGAAACGGCTCCCTTTCCGGAAGATGGACAAGCTGCTGCTCTTCTCGGCGCTGACCCTGGGCGTCTTCGGGGTCCTGATGATCTTCAGCGCCACCAGGGCCGATATCCCTTCGACGTACTACCTCAAGAAGCAGGGGATGTTCCTGATACTGGCCGTAGCAGTGATGCTGCTGGGCGCGGGCTTCGACTACAGAAAGCTCATGCCGTATTCGAAGGCAGTCTACGCGGTCTCGATGCTCCTGCTTGTCGTCGTCCTGGCGTTTCCGGCGATCAACGGGGCACACAGGTGGATCCCGCTGGGTTTCTTCCCGATGCAGCCCTCGGAGATCGCCAAGGTGTCGGTCATCCTGATGCTGGCCACCTTCATCGCGGACAGGCACATGGAACTTGAATCGAACAAGGATTTCCTGCAGGCGCTGGGGATAGGGATCGCCGCGGTGTTCTTCATCTTCCTGGAGCCGGACCTGGGGGTGGCGCTCTCGGTGTTCGTGGTGATGGTGGGCATGCTGCTGGTCGGCGGGGCGAAGTGGAAGCAGATGGCGGCGCTGGGCGCCGGTACGGTGCTGGCGGTAGTAGCCGCGATAGGGCTCAGGCTTCTGAAGTCGTACCAGTTGAACCGGCTGGTCGTGTTCGTTAACCCGGACATGGACCCCCTGCACAGCGGTTACAACCTGCTGCAGTCGAAGATCGCCATAGGCTCGGGGCAGTTGATAGGGAAGGGCCTCTTCCGGGGGACCCAGACCAACCTGAAGTTCATTCCCGAGCACCACACCGACTTCATCTTCTCGGTGGTGGGAGAGGAGCTCGGCTTCATCGGCGGGGCGATCCTCCTCGGGCTCTTCGCGGTGCTGCTCTGGAGGGCCCTGAAAATAGCGATGACGGCGCGCGAGCCGTTCGGCATGATGGTGGCCGTCGGTATCGTGGTGATGCTCTTTTTCCAGATACTGGTCAATGTGGGCATGGCGATGGGCATCATGCCGATAACGGGAGTGCCCCTGCCGTTCATGAGTTACGGGGGGACGTCGCTCGTTGTGAACTTCTTGTGCGTCGGGCTCCTTCTCAATATAGGCATGCGGAGATTTCCGCAGGGGACGTGACCGGGGAGGCGGGTCCCCCCGAACGCTCTGGGAGGCGAAGAGCTCTGATGGACGAAGACCAGGAGTACCGTTCGGGGTTCATCAGCCTGGTGGGCAGGCCCAACGTGGGCAAGTCGACGCTGCTGAACACGCTGGCCGGGCGTAAGCTGGCGATCACCTCGGACAAGCCGCAGACGACCCGCAACCGGATCAAAGCGGTCCTGACGTCGTCGACCGAGCAGATGATCTTCGTCGATACCCCGGGGTTCCACAAGCCCCGGGACGCGCTGGGAGAGCGGCTCAACGCCATGGTGCTTTCAACGCTGCGAGACGTTGACGTGACGGTGTTCGTCCTCGACGGGGCGCAGACGATAGGCAGCGGTGACGTCTTCATCGCCGGCGAACTCCAGAAGGTCGACACCCCGGCCGTCGCGGTGGTGAACAAGATCGACCTGCTCGAGCCGGCGCGCGTGATGTCGCAGCTCGATGTCGTCGGGCACATGTTCGATTTCTCCGAGGTGGTGCCGGTATCTTCCAAGGCCGGCACCGGCGTGGACACCCTGGTGGGGCTGCTCAAGAGTTTCCTTCCTGCCGGACCGCGGTACTTCCCGGAGAACGTGGTGAGCGACCAGCCGGAGCGCGTCCTCACCGCCGAGCTGATCCGCGAGAAGGCCCTCCAGCTTACCCGCGAAGAGGTGCCGCACAGCGTCGCGGTGCTGGTCGAGGACGTGAGGTCCAGGGAGGGGCGCGACGACCTTGTCGACGTGGAGGCGGTCATCTACGTGGAGCGCGAATCCCAGAAAGGCATCATTGTCGGGAAGGGAGGGCGAACGGTCAAGGAGATCGGCTCCCGCGCCCGCAGGGAGATCGAGCCCCTGCTGGGCAACAAGGTATTTCTCGACCTGCGGGTCAAAGTAGAGAAGGACTGGTCGAAGAACCTCGAGTTCATCAAGCGCCTCGATTACACCTGAGCCCGCCGGACGCTCTTCGCTCCCGGCGGCGGCAACCCACGGGCCGCCGGACGTTCGTATTACAATCTAACCATGGAAGAGCGCAACAGGGTGATCCTGGAAGCCGTGCGCGACATGCTCGAGCGCGGCGATCTGGAGCGGGCGAAGACGACCGTGGGCAACCTCCACGCCGCCGACGGGGCCGAGATACTATCCCGCCTCGGTGTGGACGACGAGGTCGAACTCCTGGTGGGGATGGACCCCGCCCAGGCCGCGCGGATGCTGCTGGAGATGGACGAGTCCCACCAGGTAGTCGTGGCGGCGCGCCTGCGGACCGGGGAGTTGCGCGAGCTCCTTGCGAGCATGCCGGTGGACGAGGCCGTGGACCTCCTGGGCGACATACCCCGCGCCCGGCGCGAGCGGATGCTCAAGCTCTTTGGGCGGGAGGACGCCGGCGAGCTGGAGGAGCTCCTGGCGTACGAGGACGATACCGCCGGCGGCCTGATGACGACCGACTACATCGCGGTGTCGCCGGAGGCCACCGCCGACGAGGCGATCGAATTCCTCCGCGGGGTGTCCCCCGAGGTGGAGACCATCTACTACGTGTACGCGGTCTCCGAGGAGGGGCTGATTCACGGCGTCCTCTCGCTCCGGGAGTTGATCATCTCCCCGGGAGACCGCCGGGTGGGAGACATGGTGACCAGGGAAGTCATCTCCGTGCTCCCGGACGAGAACCAGGAGGAGGTTGCCGAGGCCATCAGCAAGTACGACCTCCTGGCCGTGCCGGTGGTGGACGAGAACAGGAAGATGCTGGGCATCGTCACCGTCGATGACGTCACTGACGTGTTCGGCGACGAGGCCGAGGAAGACATGCTCCGGTTCGCCGGGGCTACCGGGTTGGAGGAGGAGCCCGCAGCCGGCGGCCTCTTCTCGGACCTGGGCCGCAGGCTGCCGTGGTTCATGACGGCCGTCGTGGTCGAAGTGCTTGTCGCCGGAGGGCTTCTGAAGCTCTATTCGCCGCATTTCACCCGGTTCATCGTGCTGGTCTTCTTCATTCCGCTGCTGGTTACGATGGGTGGGAACATCGCGGTGCAGTCCTCGACGATCATGGGGCGCTGGCTGTCCACGGGAGAGAGGATGAAGGGGTCGACGCTGCGCGCCGTCGCCGGGGAGGTTGCCTGGGGCGTAATGGTCGGCATCGCCACCGGCGGGGTAGTGGCGGGCATCGCCTTCGCCTTCGGCCAGCCGGCTTCCGTCGGCGTGACCCTTGGCCTCTCGCTGGCGCTGGCGGTAGTGGCCGCCGTCTTCGTAGGATGCGCCTTCCCGGTGACGCTCAAGGTGTTGAGGCGGGACCCCCGGGTCGTATCCGGGCCGCTGCTGGGGACGACGATGGACGTGCTCAGCCTGGCTATATACCTGGCGATAGGAACGTTGCTCATATAGAGCTTTCGCGGAACGGGAGGAACCTGGATGGACGGAGAGGAAACCGCCGGGCGGGACCCCGGGGCGGTCAAAGCCGGACCCGCCGACCCCGACGAGCTGTCGGTCGAGCAGGTGGCGATGATGATCGATTACACTCTGCTCAGACCGGAAGCCTCTATCGGCGATTATTCGGCGTTCATGGCCCGCGCCCGCGAATACGGGTTCAGGAACATCTTCGTGCCGCCGTGTTACGCACCCCTGGCCGAGGGCCTGCTCGGATCGTCGAACGTCGGGATTGGCGTGCCGGTGTCGTTTCCTTTCGGGTACGCTACCCCCGAGGTCAAGGCCGCCGAGGCCGTAACCGCGCTCGACGAGGGGGCGACGGAAATCGATGTGGTGATGAACGTATCCGCCGCGGTTTCCGGCGAATGGGACATCGTACAGGAAGACCTCGAGGCCGTCGTGGCTTCGGTGCGCGAGTGGGAGAGGACCACCCTCCGTGGCCCCGTCGTCGTCAAGCTGATCCTGGAAACCCCTTACCTGGACGGCGAGGGGAAGCGGGAGGCCTGCCGGATGGCCATGGAATCGGGGCTCGACTTCGTCAAGACGGCTACGGGCCTCGGGCCCGGCGGAGCGACCGTCGAGGACGTGCGGCTGATGCGTTCTGTGGTCGGCAGAGAGATGGGCGTGAAGGCCGCGGGCGGGATTCGCACCTGGAAGGAGACGCGCGACATGATCGAGGCCGGGGCGAACAGGATCGGCACCAGTGCCGGGCCGGAAATAATCGAGGAGTTCCTTGGCTCGAGGTAAACCCGCACGCGAGCGCGCCCCCGGGACCCCGCGGGAAGATGTGAGCGCGCGTACAGGGCGGGAAAGACCCGATTACCACGACGAGGGCATCGTCCTGCGCAGTTACAGGCTCGGCGAATCGGACAAGATCCTGCGCCTGCTCACCAGGGAACACGGGAAACGTTCGGCGGTGGGCAAGGGCGTGCGGAAAACGACCAGCAGGTTCGGCGCGCGGCTGGAGCCGCTCACCCGCGCGAGGCTCCACCTCCACCGGGGGCGCAGCATGGACGTCGTCAAGCAGGCCGAGATCGTGACCTCGTTCCAGGAGCTCCGGGACGACCTGGGCCTCTTCGTGACGGCATCGTCGATGGCGGAGCTGGCCGACACCCTGGCGGCCGAGCACCAGCCGGACCCCGGGTTGTACGACCTCGTCCTGCTCGGCCTCCAACTGTTGAAAGACCGCCCCGCGGACGCCCCTTTCGCCGCGGCGTTCTTCGGTTTCAAGGTGATGGCTCACGCCGGGTTCGAGCTGATGGTCGCGCGGTGTGCCGGTTGCGGCGCCCCGCCGGAGGGCGCGACCTGGTTCTCTCTGCCGCTGGGCGGCCTGGTATGCTCCTCCTGCCGCTCGTGCGGCGCGGCCGGTCGGGGCGGGCTCATAATGGTCGGCGACGGTTGCGCCCGGGCGCTGGAATGGATGTCGGAGCACGCGCTGGGGGAATGGCCGCCGGAAATCGACGAATCGGTGTCCGGGGAAGCGGGGGTGCTCATGGGAAAGGTCCTGGAGCACTGGATGGAAAGGGAGTTTCGCACGCACCGGGTCCGGCGGGAGCTGCCGTGAGGTCTTCTAGAAGCGGAGGTTGAGATGAGTTCCAGGCTGAAGGGGATGGACGTGCCGCGAAATGTGGCGATCATCATGGACGGGAACGGCCGCTGGGCCACGCGGAGGGACCTGCCCCGTATTGAAGGGCACCGTGAGGGCGAGAAGGCGGTGACCGACGTTGTGGTGGGAGCCTCGGAGATGGGGATCGAGGCCCTGACCCTGTACGCCTTCTCCACGGAGAACTGGAAGCGCCCCGCGGACGAGGTGCGTTTCCTGATGAACTTCAACAGGGACCTGCTCGACAGGAGGGTCGCCCTGTTCGACGAGCACAACGTGAAGATCCGGTTCATCGGCAGGCGCAACCGAGTCCACAGGTCCCTGGCACGCAAGATGGGAGAGTCCGAGGAGATCACCGGCGGGAACACCGGGATGAAGCTCAATGTCGCCTTCAACTACGGCGGGCGGGCGGAGATCGTCGATGCCGTCAGGGCGATAGCCGCCGACGTCGCCTCGGGCCGGCTGAAGCCGGGAAGCATCAACGAGAAGACGGTGGGCCGGCACCTGTACCTCCCCGACGTGACCGATTACGACTTGATGGTGAGGACCGCCGGGGAGATGCGCATAAGCAACTTCCTGCTCTGGGAGCTGGCCTACGCGGAGCTTTACGTCACCGATACCCTCTGGCCGGATTTTCGCACGGCGGACCTCGAAGATGCCGTTGTCGAGTATAACCGGCGCACCCGCAAGTTCGGCGCCCTCTGAAGACGGCGCCTCTCACCGGGGCGCCCCCGTCGAGGTCAGGAGAGGCCGACGCCGGTCGGGCGCTCGTCGATGGCGAGGCGTTTGAGGTGGGCGATCGTCGGTATCCCGACCTCGTTCCAGCCGCGAAGCCGGTAGTACTTGAGCAGCATCTTGGTCAGCGGCACGACCTTGCCGCTCGACGGGCCATCGCGGAGCGGCTCCCCGACGAAACGCAGGGGAAGGCTGTCGTCCTTGCTGGTGAGGCCTTCGCGCAGGTTGAACAGCCTCTCCAGGTTGAACGTGCGCTCCCCGACCCTCAAGAGCGCGCCACGGGTGTACTGGATACCCGTGGCGAACGAGAGCGCCCTGTGGTACGGGCCGATGTCTACTACTCTCGCCGAGGGGCCGGGCATCCGGCCGGCGAAGAAACCGATCATCCAGGAGGGCAGGCGGGCTATCCATTCCGGTACGGTCAGCAGGCAGAACCCCGCCTTGTGGCAGGCCACCAGGCAGTCCAGGCCCGCGTACATGTTCTGTGAGAAGATCGTGAGCTTGACTTTGCCCGGGCTCCGGGGCCCCGGTACGGCAACGGGCCTGCCCAGCGATTCCGCCGAGACCATCATAGAGCCCATGTGGCTCGCGCCCGTTGGGCAGGTGGCGTACGCGAGGCCCTGGCCCCAGCATCCTCGCGGGTCGTACCCGGGCATCTCCATCCCCTTGACCGACATGGCCAGGTCGGAGTAGCCGTACTTGAGCATCAGGCTCGTGGCGCCGTCGGCAAGCTCGTCGCCCGGGCCTTTTCGCTGGGCTATCAGGTTCAGGAGAGGTCCTATCTCCGCGCCGCTCCCGAAGTGCAGCGGCAGGTCCATCCGGGCGCGCTCGGCCAGCTCCATCGCGAAGGCGATGGTCCCACCGGCGCTAATGGGGTCCATGCCCAGCAGGTAGCACAGGTAGTTGTTCCTGGTGATGCACTCCAGGTCGTCTATGAGGAGGTTGCTGCCAAGCATCACCAGGGGCTGGTAGCCGGGGCCCTTGACGCGCAGCGTGCCGGCGCCGGTGGCAAGCTTCATCTCGGTTGTGCAGTCCACCGGACAGCCCTGGCAGGCCTCTCCCTTGCGCCGTATCTGCGACCTGAGCGCCTCACCGCTGATCTTCATCGCGCTCTCGAACGTGCCCGACGAAAAGTTCCTCGCCGGCAGCACGCCTTTCTCGTTGGCGATTTCCAGGTTGCCGGCGGTGCCGTACCTGGGGTAGCGCTCGACGACCTTGAGCCTCTCCTTGATGGTCCCGACCGGCCCTTCCATGCGGTCCCTGTCGAAGACCGTGGCCTCGAACGCACCCCCGACCCTGATGGCCTTCACCCGTTTCGACCCCAACACCGCGCCGGCCCCGCCTCTCTGGGCGGTGTGCTCGCCCGAAACGATGGTCGCGTAGCGAACCGTGTTCTCGCCCGCCGGTCCTATGCAGACGACGCTGGCCACCCTGCTCTCCAGGAGCTCCTGGGTGCGAATAACGTTGGCGCCCCAGAGTTTGCCGGCGTCCCGTATCTTCCAGCGTCCTTCGGTGATGTCGACGATCACCGGCCTCGGCGAACGCCCCCTGAGGATTACCCCGTCATAGCCGCACGACTTGAGCTTGCCCGCGAAATCCCCGGCTATGGACGAGGTCAGGAGCGTCCCGGTGAGCGGGGACTTGGTGCAGACCATGGTGTGGTTGAGCGACGGGATGCCCAGGCCGGTCAGGGGCCCGGTCATAAGGAGCAGCACGTTCTCCGCCGAGAGGGGGTCCACATGGGGTTCGAGGCCCTTGTAGAGGAGCCAGGAACCGAGTCCCCTCCCGCCGACGTATTTCTGTACGACCTCCTCGGGAACGATGAATTCCTTCCCCGAGCCGTCGCTCAGGTTGAGGTTCAGGAGCTTGCCTGTATATCCGTCCACGTGAAACCGTTCCGCTCGATAGCCGCCTGCCGTGCGCGCGGGCGGCGGACGCCGCCCGAAGTATTCTACGACAACGGCGGTTGCAACACCTGTCGGGCGGGGTATCTCGCGCCATGCCGCAGCGTTATAATCACCGCATATGCCGGAGCGGATGCCGCGAAACCAATTCCGCAGACTCACAGTGAGGTGACCGATGAAAAAACCGCTGGTCCTCCTGCTGCTCGTGCCCCTGGCGCTGGCGCTCCTGGTGACGCTGCCCGGCTGTTTCGGGCCCGGCGCGGAGCAGATACTGAAGGACGCCACAAGGGCCGCCAAGGACCTGATGACGGTGCATTTCGTGGCGGAAACCACCCAGAAGCTCCCGCGCGCCCCTATCCAGCAGGGCAAGGTGCAGAAGCAGGTGTTCGTCCAGAAGTCCGAGGGATACATCGACCTGCGCACCAAGGATTCGCAGATCAAGACCGAGCTCTCGCCCGGCATACCCGTCACCAAGCTGCAGGTCGGCGACAAGCAGTACTGGCAGATCGCGGGCAACTGGTACGAAGTGCCGGAGTCGGCCCAGGAGACCGTCCCGGCCACCTCCGTGCTCTCCATATCGCAGTACATCAAATCCTTCAAATCGATCAAGAAGCTGGGCGATACCAAGGTCGACGGAGAGGCGTGCTACCACATCCGGGCCGAGCCGGACATGAAGGAGTTCGTGAAGCTGCCGGTCATAACCGACCTGTTGAAGGACCCGAGCGGCAACCAGATCCGGACGGTCGACGAGCTGGTGGAGGCCAAGGTCGTCCTCGATATCTACGTGCTCAAGGCCAACTCCTTCTTCAAGCAGGAATCGGTGAATATTCAGATACGCGCGAACGAAGAGCTTATCAAGCTCGGCTACGCGGAGGCGGGGGACAAGGTAGTGCTCCTGCAGAACGTGTTGTTCAACAACTTCAACGAGAAGCTCAAGCTGACGGCGCCGGAAAAAGTCAACCCCCTGCCCGCCAGGTGAGCCGGGAGCGACGGCAAGCGGCCCGGGGCCAGGGCCCGGCGCGGTCCTCGGGGCGTGCGGTGGAGCGAGCCCGCAGGGCCCGCCCGGAGGCGCCTACTCGAATATCTTTTCCTCGTCGTTGAAAGCCTCCGGGGCGTCGAACTCGGTGTCGCGACCCGCCGACTTGACGCCGGCCCCCAGCTCCTTGTACAGCTCGTGCTGGATTATCAGGTTCATGATCTCGTTGGTGCCGGTCCAGATCATGATGAGGCGGGTATCGCGGAGCGCCCGCTCGATGGGGTAAACGTTGGTGTAGGCGATGCCGCCCATCGCCTGCATGGCGTGGTTGACCACGTGCCAGGCCATCTCGGTGGCGAACTTTTTGGACTCGGAGACCATCCTGCGCAGCCGCCCCGCCTCCACTTTCCCGCTGTCTATGGCCGCGGCCGTGGCGTACACCAGCGCCCGGGCGGCGTCCAGCTCGGTCTGCGCCTCGGCGATCTTGAAGGAAACCGCCTGGAAGTTCTTTATCGGCTGGCCGAACGCCTTTCGCCTGGTGCTGTACCGCGCGGCGACTTCGATGGCCGCGCGCGCCCCGCCGAGCGAGCCGGCCGCCGATGTCAGCCGCTCGGGGATCATCATGCGGTAGAAGATCTTGCCCCCCATGCCCTCGCCGCCAACGATGTTCTCCGCGGGCACCTTCGCGTCGCGGAAGAGTACCCTGCCGGTGCCGCCGCCCCTCGCGCCCATCAGGCCGTAGACGTGTTTCACCTCGACGTCGTCGGTCCTGTCCACCAGGAAGCACGAGAGGCTGTCCCTGGGGGGCCCGTCGGGGTCTGTCTTGGCGTACGCCATGAAATAATCCGAGCCTTCGGCGCCGACGATGAACCGTTTCTGGCCGTGCAGCACGTAGTGGTCGCCTTCTCTTTTCGCGGTGGTGGTGGCGCCGAAGAAATCAGAGCCGCCCCGGGGTTCGGTCAGCGCTTCGGAGCAGTACTTCTTCGCCTGGCAGGTGGGTTTGAGGTATTTGAGCTTCTGTTCCTCGCTCCCGAACTGGTTGGTGCACTCGCCCACGATCGAGACCAGCGAATACAGGCAGGCGGGCGGTATTCCCAGGGTGGCCACCTCTTCGATTGCGATGCACTCCTCCACCCACCCGAGGCCCCTGCCGCCGTACTCCTCGGGGAAGCGCAGCCCCAGCAGGTTGCGTCTGGCCGCCTCGTCGAGGATCTCCCTGGGGAACTGGATCTTTTCGGCGTCCATGTCCAGCAGGTACTGCCTGTCGATGGAGCGGGTGAAATCGCGCACCTCCTCCTGGAGTTCCTTCTGTTCGCGGGTCATGAGAAAGTCGAACATCGTCCCCCCTTCCAGGGCCGCGGGTCCGGGGCGCGCCCTGACCGCTTTTCGCGGGCGGGCCGCCCTGCGACAACTATTATAGAATAGGCGGAAAACAATTCGAGGCGGGCACTGCCAATGGCCAAGAAAAAAAAGAAGAAAAAACCGCTGCCGGGCGCCAGGCGTTCCACCTACGCCAAAGGCAAGAGGGTGGAACCGGAGCCTGCGAAGGCGGGGAAAGCCGGAAAAACCGCAAGGACTTCCGCCCGGACCGGGGACGCGGCGGTTGCCCCGGTGAAGGAGCGGAGCGGCAAGGCGGCGGCTGCCCCTTCGAAAGCGGAAGCGCGAATCGAGCCCGCGCAGTTCAACCTGATCAAGCGCGGTTCCGTGGAGATGAGCGTGTACCTCGTCCTCGTTGTCGTCATCGCCGCCGCGGCGCTCTGCCAGTACCCGCTGGCCATACAGGATGCCAACGCCTCTTTCAACAAGCTCAAAAAGGAGTACCCGGCGCAGCTCAAGAAATTCGAGGAGAAGTACCCCACTGCGGCGCAGCGCAAAGCCCACGAGAAAGAAAAACCGGTTCTGCCCAAGAAGCCGACGTTCGGCGACTTCCTTCTTTACCAGGCGCTGTTCATGCTGGCCCAGGGGGCGATCTTCTCGTTCCTCGCGCTGAACATACAGAGGAGGACCGACCTCCAGACTCCCCTGCTGGACAGGCTGGCGCTGAAGGAGGCCGGGCCTTCGGACCTGCGGGACCTCCTTGTCTGGGGTATTCCCGCCGGGGTCGTCGTGCTGGTTCTGCCGGTCATATCGAGCCTCATCGGCAAATCCCTCGGGTTCATCAAGTCCTCCGAGTTCAGGAGGACGCCGGCGTGGAAGCTGTCGCTCTCCTACATCAACATAGCCATCAGCAACCAGATACTGTTCACCTTCCTGGTGTTCACCGCGCTGGTCTGGCTGTTCGCGAGGTACCACGACCGCATCAGGCTCGAGCCGCACTGGCTGGGCCTGGCGGCCTCCTGCGTGCTGCAGTTCGGCTACATCTACTGGATAAGCTCCGGGGCCGGCGAGAAGCCGGCCACGGCGCTGGTGGGTGCGGCCTTCCTGACCCTGACGATATCGGCGATGCTGGGTTACCTTTACTGGCGCAAGGGATTAGAATACTCGTTGCTGGCCGGGGTGATTGGCTTCGGCCTTTATCCGTTTGTAGCACGGTTGATCATCTGAAGACGGGTGCGCGATGCCGCTGACGCTCCAACAGATAATATTGTCGCTCGAGGAGTACTGGTCGAGCCGGGGGCACGTACTGGCGCAGTCCTACGACCTCGAAGTCGGCGCGGGGACGTTCCATCCCGCGACGCTGCTGCGCTGCCTGGGACCGGAGCCCTGGCGGACGGCGTACGTGCAGCCTTCCCGGCGGCCCGCCGACGGGAGGTACGGCGAGAACCCCAACAGGGTTGGCAGGCATTTCCAGTTCCAGGTTATCGCCAAGCCGTCGCCACCCGACATAATCGACCTCTACCTCGAGAGCCTGTACGGCCTGGGAATTGACCCGGGGGAGCACGACATCCGCTTCGTGGAGGACGACTGGGAGTCGCCGACACTGGGGGCCTGGGGGCTGGGTTGGGAGGTCTGGCTGGACGGGATGGAGATCACCCAGTTCACTTATTTCCAGCAGGTCGGCGGCTTCGACTGCCGGCCGGTTTCGGCGGAGATAACCTACGGGCTCGAGCGTATCGGCATGTACGTCCAGAACGTCGACGACATCTTCGACGTGGCCTGGAACGAAGCGGTGACATACGGCGAGCTGTTCCGGCAGCCGGAGGTGGAATGGTCGAAGTACGCGTTCGAGGAAGCGGACACCGCCGTCCTCTACAAGCTCTTCTCGGACTTCGAGGCCGAGAGCGCATCGCTCATCGCCGGGGGGCTGCTCCACCCCGCCTACGACGCCTGCCTCAAGTGCTCGCACGTCTTCAACCTGCTGGACGCGCGGGGGGCGATCAGCGTGACCGAGCGCACCGCCTTCATCGCCAGGGTGAGGGCGCTCGCCAGGGGATGCTCCCAGAGGTTCCTGGAATGGCGGGAAGCCGCGGGCTACCCGCTTCTCGAGGCGGGGGCCTGGGGGGTGAAGCCCGGTGCCTGACCTCCTGCTGGAAATAGGGACGGAAGAACTGCCTTCCTCAGCCGTCTACGACGTACTGGCGCAGATCGATTCGCTCGTCCCCGCGCTTTTTGAGAAGGCCCGGCTGTCGTACGAGGAGTACTGGACGTATGCCACCCCGCGGCGCCTGGCGGTGACGGTAAGGGGAGTGGCGGACAGGGCATCAGCCCAGGTGACCCGCAAGAAAGGGCCCCCGCTGTCCGCGGCGCGCTCCGAAGGCGGTTGGACGCAGGCGGCGTTGGGCTTCGCGAGGACACAGGGCATCGAGGCCGACGAACTGAGGGTGGAGGATACGGACAGGGGTGAGTATGTCTTCGCGGTTACCGAGACCGAGGGGGAAGAGACTGAGGAACTCCTGCCCGGCCTGCTGCTCCGACTGGTCGTGTCCCTGCGCTTCAAGAAATCGATGAGGTGGGGGAGCCGCGAAGAGCGGTTCAGCCGGCCCGTGCGCTGGCTGGCGGCCCTCTTCCGGGATAGCGTCCTCGAGTTCGAGTACGCGGGCCTCAAGTCGTCCGACGTGACATACGGGCACCGGTACCTGGGAAAGGGACCGGTGAGGATATCCACTCCAAGCGCGTACGAACGTACGCTCAGGGAGGCGTTCGTCGTCGCCGATCACCGCGTGCGGCTGGAAGACATCATCCGCGGCTGCGAGCGGGTTTGCGCGGCCGCCGGAGCGGTGCCTCTGCTCGACGATGCCGTCCTGGAGGAGGTCGCCCAGCTCGTCGAATGGCCTGGGGTTCTCCTGGGGAAGTTCGATGAGAGGTACCTCAGGCTGCCACGCGAGGTGCTGGTGCACGCCATGGAGTCCCACCAGCGGTACTTCCCGGTGGAGAGCTCCTCCGGCGAGCTCGAGGCGGCTTTCGTGGCGGTGCACAACGGCGACCCGGCCATGGAGGATACTATCCGCAGGGGCCACGAGCGGGTGCTCGCGGCGCGCCTGGCGGACGCCGAGTTCTTCTTTGATGAGGACCTCAAGGTACCCCTCGCCGCGCGTCTCGCCGACCTGGAGCACGTGGTCTACCAGTCGGAGCTGGGGAGCATGGCCGAGAAGTCTTCGCGGCTCGCCCGCCTGGTCCGCAAGGAGTGCGAAAGGCTCGGCGCCGACGAGGAGATGAGCCGGGCGGTCGAAAGGGCCGCTACTCTCGCCAAGTGCGACCTGGTGACCCACATGGTCACGGAGTTCCCCGACCTGCAGGGTACGGTGGGCGCTATTTACGCGGCCGAGAACGGCGAGGGGAAACGGGTGTCAAGGGCGATAGGGGAGCAGTACATGCCGAGGCGCCTGGGGGACTCGCTGCCCGGGACCACCGAGGGCGCGCTCCTGTCCATCGCCGAGAAGGTGGACAACCTGGCGGCATCTTTCGGCCTTGGGCACGTGCCGACGGGCTCCGAGGACCCGTACGCTCTCAGGAGGCAGGCGCTGGGAGTGGCGATGATAACGATAGACCACGGCTTCGCCTTCGGGGTGCCGCCCCTGGTGAGGGAGTCCGCCTCACTGCTGGAGGCCGAAGCGCGAGGGTTCCGCTGGACGGACGAGGCTGAAGGAGCTTTCTGCGATTTCTTCACCGCCAGGATGAGGGGGTTTTTCACCGAGCGCGGATACCGGTACGATCTCGTGGAGGCTGTGCTCGCCCTGGACTGGGGGGTCCCGCTCCTGGCCCAGAGACGCCTCGACGCGCTGGCGAGGTCGCGCGAGACCGGCCAGTTGAACGCCCTGCACAAGTCGTTCGATCGCTGTCACAATCTCTCGAAAGGCCAACGGGCGGGGCGGTCGGACGACGGCCTGCTGGTGGAGCCTGCCGAGCGCGCGTTGCTGAGCGCGTTCGACGAGGCGCAGGCCGCCGTTGACGAGGCGCTGTCCACGCTGGATTTCGCCGGCGTGCTCGACGCCCTGGAGGTGTTGTGCGAGCCGGTGGACAGGCTTTTCGACGAGGTGTTGATAATGGCCGAGGACCAGGCGCTTCGTGAAAGCCGGCTCTCGCTGCTGGCGAGGCTGGACGCCCTGTTCGGCCTTGCGGCGGACTTTTCCAGGCTGACGGGGGATTGACGCCCCGGCGGCTCGTTGACGAAGACCGGGAAGATACCTTCGACGGAGGTAAGCAGGCACTGAAGTCTCGATGACCAAGGGGGGCACTGATGGGCGAGAAGTACGTGTACGACTTCGAAGAGGGAAACCGGGACATGAAAGACCTCCTGGGGGGCAAGGGGGCCAACCTCGCCGAGATGACCTCCATGGGGATTCCGGTGCCCCCCGGTTTTACCATAACCACGAAGACATGCATGGGATACCTTGACGCGTGTGAGTATCCTTTCGGGCTCGCGGAACAGATCGACGAGCACCTCGCCGTGCTGGAGAAGAAGATGGGCAAGAGGCTGGGGGACCCGGCCGACCCCCTCCTGGTCTCGGTGCGTTCCGGCGCCCGCGCGAGCATGCCCGGCATGATGGACACGATCCTCAACCTCGGCCTCAACGATGAGTCGGTGGAGGGGCTTGCCGCCAGGACCGGGAACCCGAGGTTCGCCTACGACTCCTACCGTCGCTTCATCGCGATGTACGGCGACGTAGTGCTGGGGATGAAGCCCGAGGCCAAGGAGGAGCGGGACCCGTTCGACGCCATCCTGGAGGAGAAGAAGAAGGAGGCCGGCGTCGAGCTCGACAACGAGCTTTCCCCGGACGACCTCGTCGACATGGTGGCCAGGTTCAAGGCCGAGATCAATAAGCGCAAGGGAGTGGATTTTCCGCAGGACCCCCAGGAGCAGCTTCGAGGAGCGATCGTCGCCGTTTTCGACTCATGGAACAACGAGCGGGCCGTCGCCTACCGCCGGAAGTACGACATACCGGCCGAGTGGGGGACCGCGGTCAACGTGCAGGCGATGGTGTTCGGCAACACCGGGGAGCGCTCTGGCACCGGGGTCGGGTTCACCCGGAACCCCGCCACCGGCGAGAACGAAGTCTACGGAGAGTTCCTGATGAACGCGCAGGGCGAGGACGTGGTGGCGGGCATCCGTACGCCGCAGAGGCTCTCCAGGCTCGAGGAGTATCTCCCCGGGGCATACCGGGAGCTGCTGCGAATACGGGACATCCTTGACGGCCACTACCGCGACATGCAGGATTTCGAGTTCACCATCGAGGACGAGAAGCTCTGGATGCTGCAGACACGCACCGGCAAGCGCACCGGCTTCGCGGCGGTCAGGATCGCGATCGACCTGGTCGACGAGGGAATAATCACCCCCGAGGAGGCCGTGATGAGGGTCGACCCCGAGGGGCTCAACGACCTCCTGCGGCCGATCTTCGACAACGAGGACAAGGAGAAGGCCAAGGGCGAGGGGCGGATGGTGGCGACAGGGACCAAAGCGGGCCCCGGCGCGGCCACCGGCAGGGTCGTACTCTTCGCCCAGGACGCTCACGACATCAAGACCTCGGACCCTGAAGCCAGGCTTCTGCTGGTCAGGCACGAGACCAGCCCCGAGGACATCAAGGGGATGGACGCCGCCGAGGGGTTCCTTACCCAGTTCGGCGGGGCGACCTCCCACGCCGCGCTGGTCGCCAGGCAGATGGGCAAGGTATGCATCGTGGGGTGCGCCGCGCTGGAGATAGATTACGAGTCGAAGACAGTCAGGATCCAGAAGCCCGACAGGTCAGTGGTGGAGGTCAAGGAAGGCGATTGGATGTCGATAGACGGGACCGCCGGGGAGGTCTACCTGGGCAGGATCGAAACCATGCCTTCCGAGGTCGAGCAGGTGCTCCTAACGGGGACTCTCCGGGCGGAGGATTCGCAGGTCTGCCGGCATTTCGAGAAGCTTCTCGGCTGGGCGGACGAGCTCAGACGGATGAACGTCAGGACCAACGCGGACACTCCCGGGCAGGCCCAGCAGGCGGTGGCTTTCGGCGCCGAGGGGATAGGGCTGTGCCGTACAGAGCACATGTTCTTCGGGGGCGACCGGATCCTCGCGATGAGACAGATGATACTCAGCGACTCCGTGGAAGGCCGTGAAGATGCGCTGGCCAGGATCTTCCCGATGCAGAAGGAGGACTTCGCGGGGATTTTCCGGGCGATGGGCTCGAGACCGGTGACGATAAGGCTGCTGGACCCGCCGCTGCACGAGTTTCTGCCCCACAAGGCGGAGGATATCGCCGACGTGGCCCGCGAGCTGGGCGTGAGCGTCGAGGAGGTCGAGGAGCGCAACCGGAAGCTGAAAGAGGCCAACCCGATGCTCGGGCATCGCGGGTGCCGTCTCGGTGTGACATACCCGGAGATATACGACATGCAGGTCAGGGCGATCATCGGTGCGGCGTGCGAGGTTGCCGCCGAGGGTGTGGAGACAAAGCCGGAGATCATGATTCCGCTGGTGGGATCGACCAAGGAGATGTCGGTGATGAGAGAACTCGCGGTCAAGGCGGCCGGGGAGGTTCTCAGCGCCGAGAAGTCCCGGGTGTCCTACACCGTGGGAACGATGATCGAGCTTCCAAGGGCGTGCCTGGTGGCCGACAGGATCGCGGAGGACGCGGAGTTCTTCTCCTTCGGGACGAACGACCTTACGCAGACGACATACGGTATTTCCAGGGACGACGTCAAAGGGTTCATGCCGGCGTACGTGGAGGCGGACATCTATCCGATCGACCCGTTCCAGCGCCTGGACCAGGAGGGTGTCGGAGATCTCATGAGAATCGGCATCGAACGCGGTCGGAAGACCAGGCCGGAGATCAAGCTCGGCATCTGCGGGGAGCACGGAGGTGAGCCGACCTCGGTCAAATTCTGTCACAGGATCGGGCTGAGCTACGTGTCGTGCTCGCCGTTCCGGGTGCCTATCGCCAGGCTCGCGGCCGCGCAGGCCGCCATAGAGGAGAAGCCGGCCTGAGCTGACGGGAGGATGACGATGCTCATAGTGGGAGTGAACGGCTCGCCGCAACGGGCCGGCAGCACCTATACCCTGATCGACGCCGTGCTCAAGAGGTGCGCCGAACTGGGCGCCCGGACCGGTATCATCCAGGTGATGGACGCGCTGGAGGGGCAGGAGGAGCCGTACTGCGTGGCCTGCGCCACCCCGTGCCCCGAAACCTGCCACATGGCGGCCCCGCTCGCGGAAGCGTACGACCTGCTGCGGGACGCCGATGCCCTGGTGGTCGGCAGCCCCGTCTACTTCGGGACGGTCAGCGGCCAGTTGAAATCGTTCTGGGATAAGAGCCGCAACCTCAGGGGCGAGAAAGCGCTCACCAACAAGCCCGCGGCGGCCCTGGCGGTGGGGGCCGCGAGGTTCGGCGGGCAGGAGACGACGGTGCGGGCGATACAGGATATCCTCCTGGTGCACGGAATGCGTATAGTCGGCGATTCTTCCGCGGAGACCGGTCCCGGGCATCAGGGCCTCTGTGCTCAACGCCCCGCGGACGAAGACGAAGCCGCCCTCCGGCGCGCCGTGGCCCTTGCCGAGGGCCTCGTCGAAGCCGTGCGGGGCTAGCGCCCCGGCCGCCGCGGGTGGCGCGGCTCAGCGCGCCCTCGTCCTGCGCTTCCCGTGTCCCGCGTGCGCGTTGGCGACAAGCGGGTAGGGCGGCGCCGGCCTGGCGCGGCGAAGGCTCGGCGCCATCCCGGATTCCGGGGCGGAAGTGAAAAAGAACGTGGAGAGTGAACGACGCCGGATGGATGTGAGGGAGAGAATAGAGGAGGCGGAGAGGGAGATGCTGTCTCCCGGGGCCGCGCTCGCCGTGGAGACCAGGGGAAGGGAGCGCCCCGAGGAGCCCTGCTCGATACGGACCGACTACCAGCGCGACCGCGACCGCATAATACACTCCAAGTCCTTCCGGAGGCTCAAGCACAAGACGCACGTCTTCCTGGCGCCGGAAGGGGACCACTACCGTACGCGGCTGACGCACACCATGGAGGTGGCGCAGGTCGCCCGTACCATCTCCAGGGCACTGGCCCTGAACGAGGATTTGACCGAAGCCATAGCGCTCGGTCACGACCTGGGGCACACGCCTTTCGGGCACATTGGGGAGAACGCCCTGTCGGCGTTCCTGCCGGTTCCCTTCAGGCACAACGTCCAGAGCCTGCGGGTCGTGGAGGTCCTGGAGAACGGCGGCACGGGCCTGAACCTCACCTGGGAGGTCCGCGACGGCATCCTGAACCATACCGGCGACACGCTCCCGGCGACCATGGAGGGCCAGGTCGTCCGCATGTCCGACCGGATCGCCTACATCAACAGCGACATCGACGACGCGGTGCGCGCGGGGTTGCTCGAGCCCGGCGACCTGCCGCGAGGTCCAGTCGGTGTCCTGGGCGACAGCTCGCGCTCGAGGATCGACGCCCTCGCTCACGACGCGGTCGAGAACAGCGCCGGCACGGGCTCGGTCAGGATGGGCGCGCGCACGGTGGCGTTGATGGAGGAACTGCGCGACTTTCTCTTCGAGAGGGTTTACATCGGGTCCATAGCCAAGACCGAGGAGGACAAGGCGGTCAGGGTGCTGAAGGCGCTCGCCGGGCATTACATCGAGAACCCGGATGACCTCCCGGCGGACTTCCGGCCCCGTGAGGACGAGGAGCCGGCGGTGAGGGTCTGCGACTACGTGGCGGGCATGACCGACCGCTACGCGCTGATGCGCTACAACCGGCTTTTCCTGCCGCGGTCCTGGACGCTGGATTGACGGCAGGGCTGACCCGCGCTCGAGGTGGGGCGACGGGGCCGGTCGAATACCCCTGAGGACGGACGGATGCAAAGCAGGAGAAGATGTCCCCCGGCGGCAGGATCAGAGACTCCGACATAGAGGCCGTGCGGGAGCGCACGGACATAGTGCAGGTCATCTCGGAGTACGTGCCCCTGAAGAAGGCGGGCCGTGAGTACCGGGGCCCCTGCCCCTTCCACAAGGAGAAGGACCCCTCTTTCTACGTGAACCCCGCCAAGGAGGTGTTCTTCTGCCACGGCTGCAAGGCCGGCGGCAACGTGGTCAGCTTCCTGATGCAGATCGACGGGCTCGGTTTCGCCGAGGCGATCGAGAAGCTCGCGGACAGGATCGGCTACCGGCTCACCTACGACGCCGCCTCCCCGGACGAGCTCAAAGGGAGGCTGGAGAAAGACCGGCTGTTCAAGCTGAACCAGACAGCGTCGGATTTTTTCCATTACAACCTGGTGGAGACGCCCGCCGGCGCGCCGGCCAGGGAGTACCTGGCGGTGCGCGGCTTCTCCTCGGGGATCGCCGGGGAGTACAGGATCGGGTTCGCCCCGCCCGGGTGGGACAACCTCAGCGGTTTCCTGTCCAGGAAGGGGTTCGACGAGCGGGAGATGGCCACCGTCGGCCTGGCGCGGGAGCGGCAGGGCGGACGCTCCCGGGACGGGCGCGGCGTTTACGACCTGTTTCGCGACAGGATAATGTTTCCTATTCTGGACCACCGCGGCCGGGTGGTGGCGTTCAGCGCGAGGCGGATGCCCGGGGAAGAAGAGGGCCCCAAGTACATCAACTCGCCGGAATCCCCCGTCTACAGGAAGGGGAAGGTCCTGTACGGGTTCTACCAGGCGCGCCAGGCCATCCAGGATGCCAGGGAAGCCGTGGTGGTCGAAGGCTGCACCGACCTCCTGGCCCTGAGGCAGGCCGGCGTAATGCCCGTGGTCGCTCCCCTCGGGACGGCGCTCACCGAGAGCCATCTGGAACTCCTGTCGCGGTTTTCCGACAGGATTTTCCTGTCGTTCGACGCGGACAGGGCGGGGGTGGAGGCCGCGAAGCGCGTCCTGGAGTTCTTCAACAGCTTCAGCCTGGAGATACTGGTGATAACCCTTCCCCCCGGAGAGGACCCCGCGAGCGTTATCGAGAAGGGAGGAGCGGGGGCGTTTCTCGACCTCAAGGAGCGCGCCGTCTCCATCCTCGACTTCTCGGTCGAACGGATCATCGCCTCCATGGACACGTCGAGCGCGGTGGCCCGGCAGAAGGCCCTGCAGGCCTGCGCGCCGGTGCTGAGTCGAGTGGCTTCACCGGAGATGCGGCCGGCGCGGGACGAGCTCCTCAGGAAAGTGGCCTCGCGCCTGGAGATGCCGGAGGAGACGGTCCAGGTGTTCGCCAGAAACGCACTGCGGCCGCCGGGAGCGCGTGCCCGCGACGGCGCCGGCCAGGCGCGCCTCGGCCTGATGTCGGACAAAGTCGAGTCCGAGGCTCTCAGGGTGCTGGCGCACAGCGTCGAGGCGTTGCGCGAGCATCGCTACCTGGACGACGGCTTCTTCGCGGAGCCGGTCAATAAAAAAATACTGTCCATATTAAAGGAATTCCCGGTAGGTGACGAAGAAGTTTCCCAGACTGAATATGACGCTTTTTTGAGACAGCGGGCCGACACCGCGGAGGACGAGGACGTGCGGCGGCGTCTGCTGGAGCTCCTCGTCGAGTCGCCGCCGGATTGCGGCCAGGGAGAAGAGGGCCGCGTTTTCGACAGGCTCATGCTGGTGTTTCTGAAGCGACGCAAGCAGAAGGTAGAGGCCGACATAAGGAACACGAACAAGAGGCTCGAACCGAAGAAGTACGATGCTCTCTGCGGGCAGTTGCTGGAGCTTCAGCAGTTGATCCGCGACCAAATCCCTTACGATCACGGTTGAACCACGGCGTTATCGTGGCGGGGCGAAGACCGACAAGGTGGTGAATACCTGGCGATGGCCGATGATTTCAAGGACCTCGACATAGAAGAAGTGCGGGAGCTTGCCGCCTGGGGCAAGGAGCGGGGAGGGCTCTCCACGGACGAGATCGTGGAGAGGCTCAAGACCGTTGAGCTTACCCCCGACCAGGTGGACAGTGTTTTCGTGCTTCTATCCGACATGGGGATCGAGATCACCGACGAAGCGGTGGACGAGATCAAAGAGGAGATGGAGGAGGAAGAGGCCCGCGGGAAGCGAGGGAAGTCCGCTGGCGAGCTGGACCTGTCGGTGCAGCCGGTCACCAACGACCCGGTGCGGATGTATCTCAAGGAGATAGGGAAGGTACCGCTGCTCACCGCCGAGCAGGAGGTTTCCCTGGCGAAGCGCATCGAGGCGGGAGAGGCCGCCAGTGCCAGGCTCGCCGCCGAGGAGAAACTCAGCGCCCGGGAGCTCGAGGAGTTGCAGGATATCGAGGCGGACGGGCTCGAGGCCAAGCGCAAGCTCGTCGAGGCGAACCTCAGGCTGGTGGTGAGCATCGCCAAGAGGTACGTGGGCCGGGGGATGCTGTTCCTCGACCTCATACAGGAGGGAAACCTCGGCCTCATCCGCGCCGTCGAAAAATTCGATCACGGCAAGGGGTACAAGTTCAGCACCTATGCCACCTGGTGGATCAGGCAGGCCATCACCCGCGCCATCGCCGACCAGGCCAGGACCATCAGGATCCCCGTCCACATGGTGGAGACCATCAACAAGCTGGTGAGGGTCCAGCGTCAGCTCCTCCAGGACCTCGGGCGAGAGCCACTCCCGGAGGAGATAGCCGATGAGATGGAGCTCACCCCCGAGAAGGTCCGGGAGATACTCAAGGTGAGCCAGGAGCCCGTTTCCCTCGAAACCCCGATAGGGGAAGAGGAGGACAGCCACCTGGGCGACTTCATCGAGGACTCCGGCGCGGTGGTGCCCGTCGACGCCGCGGCCTTCAAGCTCCTGCAGGAGCAGCTCGAGGAGGTCCTGGACGACCTCAACACCCGCGAGAAAAGGGTCATCCAGCTCCGGTTCGGCCTCTTCGACGGCCAGCCCAGGACGCTCGAAGAGGTGGGGCGCGTCTTTGGCGTCACCCGCGAGCGCATCCGCCAGATCGAGTCCAAGACGCTCTCCAAGCTCCGGCACCCATCCCGGAGCGGACGCCTGCGCGATTACATCGAGGAATGATGCGCCCGGCACCGGGGGGGGCGCGGTTCACTTTCCGCGTCTTTTCTTCTTTGCCGGGTTCCCGCAGCCCCTGCATCTTTCTAGGAGTTGAAGGTGAACGATGATTCCCCCGGAAGGGAACGGGCGCCGGCCGTCAAAGTCCAGTTGTGCGCCGGGCTTTGGAGAGGAGGGAGAAGATGTGCGCTGAAGCGTACCATGAGCCCTTCGACATCCTCACCGAGGAGGGAAGGGACCACCACCGGGCGCTCGTCTCGCTGACAGAGGAGCTGCAGGCGGTGGACTGGTATCACCAGAGGGTGCTGGCCACCGGGGACGAGGAGCTGCGCGCCATCCTCGAGCACAACCGCGACGAGGAGAAGGAGCACGCCTCGATGCTCCTGGAGTACCTGAGGAGGCGCGACCCCGCGCTGAGCGAGCACGCCGGGAGGTTCCTCTTCAGCGAGGGGGACATAGCCGGGCTCGAGGAGGACTAGATAGACAGCGGGACCGGAAGCGCCCTCGAGGAGCTTTACCGGCGTTACAACAGGCGAGAGTACGTCCACCCCGACCCGCTGGAGTTCCTTTACCGCTATCCGGCGGTGGGCGATCGGGAGATCGCCGGGCTGGTGGCCTCCGTCCTGGCCTACGGACGCGTGGCCCAGATACTGAAAAGCGCCGGGCGGGCGCTGGACGTGCTGGGGCCGCGGCCCGCGGATTTCCTGCTGGGCTCGACGGATCGGTCGCTCCGGGACGCCTTCGAGGGCTTCAAGCACCGTTTCACCTCCGGAGACGACATGGCGGCGCTGCTGGAAGGCGTCCGCCGGGTCATCGCCCGGTACGGTTCGCTCAACGCCTGCTTCGCCAGCGGGATTGAACCGGGGGTGGCCGACCTCACCGGCGCGATGGCGCGCTTCGTATCCGAGATCGAGGCCGGGGCGCCCGGCTGCCGCGGGTTCACCCTGCCCTCGACCGCCGCGGGCAGCGCCTGCAAGCGCCTGAACCTGTACCTTCGCTGGATGGTGCGCCGGGACGATGTCGACCCCGGCGGGTGGACCGGCGTCGATCCCTCGCTGCTCCTGGTCCCGCTGGACACGCACATGCACAGCGCCGGGCTGGCACTGGGCCTGACCTCCCGGAAGCAGGCGGACCTCCGGACCGTTCTCCAGATAACCGCGGGCTTCCGCCGGTTTGCCCCCGGGGACCCCGTGCGATACGATTTCTGCCTGACGCGGCTGGGCATCCGGGAGGGACTTTCCCTTGGAGAGTTCATCAACGGGATTGAGAAATGACAAGGTTAGCAAGCGGACCGTGTGATAAACAGTTCCCGGAGGTCCGCCAGGGGTATTAAGGAGGAGAGCAATGGCAGAACTGAAAGGCTCGCAGACGGAGAAGAACCTGATGGCGTCGTTCGCGGGCGAGTCCCAGGCGAGAAACCGCTACACGTACTTCGCCAGCCAGGCGCGCAAAGACGGGTACGTTCAGATCGCTGCGATCTTCGAGGAAACAGCCAACCAGGAGAAGGAGCACGCCAAGCGTTTTTTCAAGTTCCTCGAGGGTGGCGACGCCATGGTGAGCGCGGAGTTTCCCGCGGGCGTAATCGGCACCACGGCGGAAAACCTCGAGGCCGCCGCGGCCGGCGAGAACATGGAATGGACCCGGTTGTATCCGGGGTTCGCCGAGGTCGCCCGCCAGGAGGGTTTCGAGGAGATAGCCCGGGTCTGGGAGGCGGTGATGGTCGCCGAGAGGCAGCACGAGAAGCGCTACCTGGACCTTCTGGGGAACGTGGACTCGGGCAGGGTCTTCAAGAGGGAAGAACCGGTGGTGTGGCGCTGCCTGAACTGCGGGTACCTGCACGAGGGCAAGGAAGCGCCGAACAAGTGCCCCGCCTGCGCGCACCCGATCGATTACTTCGAACTGCTCGGGGAGAACTGGTAGCCGCCACAGCAGGTTGCCGAGCGGCGTGGCCGGAGCGATAGGACAGCGGTTCGCCCCGTCGAAAGATACCCCCGACGGGCGGAGGAAACGCTCACGGGGAGGTAATTATGCTGAGCGACAGGATGCGCGAGGCGCTCAACAGGCAGTTGAACGCGGAGATGTACTCGGCCTATCTCTACCTTTCGATGGCCGCGTACTACGAGTCGATAGGCATGCCCGGCTTCGCGAGCTGGATGCGCGTCCAGCGACTGGAAGAGCTGGTGCACGCCATGAAGTTCTTCGATTACGTCGTCGAAGCGGGAGGCAGGGTGAAGCTCTACCCGATTGACGAGCCGCCCGGCGAGTGGGAGGGAGCGCTGCAGCCTTTCGAGGCGGCCCTTGAGCACGAGCGAAAGGTCACCGGCCTCATCGATTCGCTGGTGGGCGTGGCGCGGGAGGACGAGGACGAGGAAACCTTCGAGTTCCTGCAGTGGTACGTGGCCGAGCAGGAGGAGGAAGAGGAGTCCGCCGCCGCCGTCGTCGAGAGGATAAAGGCGGCCGGTGATCGCGAAGAGGAGCTGGAGAAGCTCGACGGGGAGCTCGCCATGCGCCGCTGAAGGCGGGCCCGGGAGGGGTGGAAGATGGACTCACGTTTCAAGGCGGTCAAGATAAGCGAGCACGTTTACTGGGTCGGGGCTATCGACTGGGGCATCAGGGATTTCCACGGTTACAGGACCCCCAGGGGTTCGACATACAACGCTTACCTGGTCGTCGCGGACGACGTGATACTGATAGACACGGTGCTCAGGCCGTTCAAGGACGAGCTGCTGGCCCGGGTCGCCTCGGTGACCGACCCCTCTAACATCAGGTACATCATCTCCAACCACTCTGAGCCGGACCATTCCGGCGCCCTCTACGACGTTATCGGAGAAGTCCGCCCGGAGAAGGTGTTCGCCTCCCGGATGGGACTGAAGGACCTGGCGGGGTATTTCGGCCCCGGCGCCATCGAGGCCGCGGAAGACGGACAGGCGCTCAACCTGGGCGGAGTGAACCTCACGTTCATCGAGACCAGGATGGTCCACTGGCCGGACAGCATGATGACCTACCTGGCCGACGACCGGCTGCTGTTCTCCCAGGACGGCTTCGGGATGCACCTCGCCTCCAGCGAGAGGTTCGCCGACGAGATAGACGACGGCGTCATCCGGGAGGAGAACACCAAGTACTTCGCCAACATCCTCACTCCTTACGCGCGGATAATCGACAAGCTGCTCGACAGGGTGCAGGCACTGGGCGTGCCCATCGAGGTAATCGCCCCGGACCACGGGCCGGTATGGCGCAGGGACGTAACCCGGCCGATCGAGACGTACCGGAGGTTCTGCGCGCAGCGGCCGACGATGAAAGCCGTGGTGACCTACGATACGATGTGGGGAAGCACCGGGATGATGGCGCGGGGGGTGGAGGAGGGCCTGACCGCGGAGGGCGTACGGACGGTGGTCCTGCCGCTTAAGTCCAGCGACCGGAACACCGTGATGACCGAGCTGCTGGAGGCGGGGGCGCTGGTGGTAGGGTCGCCCACCATCAACAACAACATCTACCCCAGCGTGGCGGAGGTGCTGACCTACGCGCGGGGTCTGAAGCCGGCCAACCTCGTGGGCGCGGCCTTCGGTTCCTTCGGGTGGAGCGGTGAAGGCGCACAACAGGTGAAAGAATACCTCGAGGAGATGAAGGTCGATCTCGTCGCGGAGCCCCTGAGCGTTCGCTTCAAGCCGGACGACGCGGCGGTCGACGAATGCAGGCGGCTGGGCTCGGCCGTCGCGAAAAGGCTCAAGGAAGTGATCTCCGGTGACGATTGAACTGGACCAGAAAGCCCTCTGGAGCTGCACATACGGGCTGTACGTGGTGGCCTCCTGCTTCGAGGGGAAGGCCAACGCCCAGATAGCCAACACGGTGTTCCAGGTCGCGGCCACGCCCCCGCGCGTCGCCGTGGCGATAAACAAGGAGAATTACACCCACGAGTTCATAGAGAAGAGCGGCCTGCTGGGGATATCAGTGCTGTCGGCGGGCGCCCCGCTGAAGTTCATCGGCCTGTTCGGGTTCAGGACCGGTCGTGAGGTGGACAAGCTGGCGGACATCGAGACGGTGGAGGGGAACAGCGGATGCCCGCTGGTCACCGCCAACGCGGTGTCCGTCTTCGAGGCCGAGGTGTTCGACAGCCTGGACGCCGGCACGCATACGTTGTTCGCCGCGGACGTGACCAGCGGCAGGGTCCTCGGCGACGAGGAGCCGATGACCTACGCCGCGTATCACAAGATGAAGGGGAGGGCGCCCGCCGCCGCCCCGACCTACCAGGGAGAGACGCCCGCGAAAGCCCCGACCTACCGGGGTGGCGCGGGCGGGCAGTGACGCCGGCCGAAGGCGTCGTCGAAAGGAGCTATCGATGAAGAAGTACGTCTGTGGGATCTGCGGTTATGTGTACGACCCCGCCGAGGGCGACCCGGACGGGGGCATAGAGCCGGGCACCGCGTTCGAGGACCTGCCCGACGACTGGGTGTGCCCGGTGTGCGGGGCGGACAAGGACGAGTTCTCGCCGGAGGATTGACGAGACGGGAGCTGACCGGGAGGGCGGCTTGGCAGTACGAAACATCATCAGGATCGACGAGGAGAAATGCGACGGCTGCGGCCAATGCGCCGAGGCCTGCGCCGAGGGCGCGATCGAGATAGTCGGGGGCAAGGCGAAGCTGGTCAGCGAGACTTACTGCGACGGCCTGGGCGCCTGCATCGGGGAGTGCCCGCAGGACGCGATAACCATCGAGGAGCGGGAGGCTTCCGAGTTCGATCAGGCGGCGGCCGAGGCGCACGTGGCGGCGCAGAAGGCGTCGTCGTGCGCGGGCTCCGCTCCGCGGTCGATAGCGAGGTGCGAGCTGGTGGACCTCGAGGGCGAGCCCGGCGCTCCCACGGATGTGCCGTCGCGGCTCACAAACTGGCCGGTGCAGCTCAAGCTGGCGCCGGTCAAGGCGCCGTACTTCGACGGGGCGCACCTCCTTATCGCCGCCGATTGCGTGCCGTTCACTTTCGCGGACTTCCACGAGCGGTTTCTCCGCGGCAGGACGCTGGTGATCGGCTGCCCCAAGCTCGACAGCTTCGATTTCTACAGGAAGAAGCTCGCCCAGATCTTCATCCAGAACGACATCAGGTCGCTGGAAGTGGTCTACATGGAGGTCCCCTGCTGCTTCGGGCTGGTGCACCTGGTGCACGAGTCGCTCAAGGAATCCGGCAAGGACATACCGCTTACCTTCACCAAGGTGGGGATGAAAGGCGACATCCTGGAGGAGACGGTGGCCCCGGGAGGTGGTGGCTGATGGATATCATCTGCCCGGGACAGAACACCCTGTTCTGGAAGCCGGAGGACATCTTCGAGACCGAGTGCCCGGTCTGCGGAGGGCCGGTGGAGTTCTTCAAGGACGACGTCTCCAGGAAATGTCCCGGCTGCGGCTTCCGGTTCCCCAACCCCCGGCTGGACCTCGGCTGCATGGAGTGGTGCCCGTACGCCGACAAGTGCGCGGCGGCCATGGCCGAAGGCAGGTCCCCGGGCATCCCCGCCGGTGAAGGGGAGCCCCCGGAGAGCGCGCCCGAGGCCTGAAGCCACGGCCCGGGGCTCCCCCGCGGGAGCGTTGGTTTTGCGCCCGGGGGCGGGCTTCACTATAATTGGACTTCGTTGCTACGGATCAACGCTCCCCGGTAGCTCAATCGGTAGAGCAACTGGCTGTTAACCAGTGTGTTGCAGGTTCGAGTCCTGCCCGGGGAGCCAAATCGGACGGAAGCCAGATACGATTGAGTCCACCAAGCTCTGTAAATTCCCCTCCTGACGCCGCGGTCACTTTGACCTGAAAGGCCATCGCTCTCCAAGATTGAGGTTGATATCCCTATTGGCCTCAAACGAAAGGAGAGCGAGATGGCCAAGAAAAAGCCTATGCCTCTGGACGAGGAGATTGTCGACTGCCTCGCCGTCTTCTGCTTCCCCGGGGCCCACAGGGTACGCCTGAGGACAACCAACGCTCTCGAGAGGTTCAACGAGGAGATACGCAGAAGGACGCGCGTCGTGAGGATCTTCCCCAACGAGGCTTCATGTTGGAGGCTCGTCGCTACCCTCGCCATGGAGCAATCAGAGGACTGGGATCGGCGCTACCTTGACATGGGCCATCTCGAGGAATGGTCGCCTCTCGACGACGAGTTCTCCCGGGGCTTCATGAAGATGACGGGGAGGCTGGACGAGGCGGGTCTCGCCGGGCAGGCGTCCTCTCTCATCACGCAGAGGTGGCCCCACGACGAGCCGGCTCCTGCCGGCGGGCCGACGAACGCCTGACGGCTCCGCCTTTACAAGAATCGAATAACGGACAGGAGAGAATCGCCGGCCGGCGATCGCCGGCAGAGCGAGAGGGGGTGACGCCTGCCTGAAAACGGATTCGATCATGCTCCCGTCGCTTCGCCCTACGGGCTTGCTTCCGGGAGCATGACAGACCAAACCACAAGGGTGTAGTCTTGAGCCGAACCTCGTCCTGGAGAGAGGGAAAGGACTGCGGCTTGTGGACTCAACTACCCTTCCCTGTCCTCTGTCATTACAGTGACGTAGAATGAATTGAAGGAGGTAACAATAATGACAGCAAGGACTTTCACAGCTGTGTTGTTCAAAGACGACGACCTGTATGTCGCCGAATGCCCCGAGGTCGGTACGGTAAGTCAGGGCAAGTCAATAGACGAGGCAATCCTCAATCTGAAGGAAGCGACGGAGCTTTACCTTGAGGAGTTCCCTTCCCCGGAGACGGCCCATCCTCTCGTAACCACTTTCGAGATAACACATGCCTAGACTTCGCCGGGTTTCGGGCAGCGATGCCGTCAAGGCCCTGGAGAAGCTGGGATTCGTCCAGATTCGTCAACGTGGCAGCCACGTCGTACTGAAGAAGACCACCGCCAGCGGTGCAGTTGGCTGCGTCGTCCCTCTGCATAGTGAACTCGCGATCGGTACGATTCGTGGCATCCTTCGTCAGGCCGGTGTCTCGGTCGAGGAGTTCCTCAGCGCGCTGTAGCTGGGGATTCCCTTAAGCCTGACAGTCCCCTCAAGCCTGTGGGGGTTAAAACGGGTCGGTCCTCCGATATCAGAGCGTACAGAAAGTCAATCATCCACTGTCTTGCCAACCCAATGCATATGGCTAATTAGCCATTAATAAGCTATTATTAAGCTACACCTACAAGGAGGAGTGATGCCCTCATTCGGAGACCAACGATTGGCCGAAATGTCGATGCCTCTGGAGACCAGTTGGCTCCTCGCCTCGTGCATGGAAGCGCGCGGCAAGCAGGACCTCTGGACGAGGCAGAAGCCCGAGGTGCTCAAGGCGCTGCGGGACCAGGCAATCGTTCAGAGTGTGGAATCCTCCAACAGGATTGAGGGTGTTACCGTCGACGCAAGTCGTCTCCGCCCTCTGGTCCTGGGGCGAGCGCGTCCGCAGGACAGACCTGAGGAGGAGATCTCCGGATACAAGAAGGCGCTGGACTGGATATTCACGAGCCGTTCACCCATCGAGGTGTCCCCGAAGACTATTCTGAAGCTGCACACATTCGCTCAGGGCGGCATGTCAGGCGACGCCGGTGAGTGGAAGACCAGGGACAACGAGATCATTGAGATCAGACCGGATGGCGAACGGATCGTTCGTTTCGTGCCGACCAGCGCGAAAGAGACCCCAGGAGCCATCAAAGGACTGTGCAGAGATTACGATGAGGCGCATCTGAAGGGACACCTTCCGGAACTTCTGCTCATCGGCGCATTTCTGCTCGACTTTCTCTGCATACATCCCTTCAGGGATGGAAACGGGAGGGTCTCGCGCCTAATGACAACGCTGCTCCTGGAAAGAAACGGATTCGCCGTAGCGAGGTATGTCAGTCTGGAGAGATTGATCGAAGAAAGGCGGGAGCGTTACTATAGCAGTCTCCACGACAGTTCTCAGGGCTGGCATGATTCAGTTCACGACATCGTTCCGTGGTGGAACTTCTTCCTGTCCGTTGTGAAAAGCGCCTACCGCGAGTTCTCCGAAGCCGTTGAGTCGAGAAAAGCTGGAGGCGGTAAGACGGAATTGGCTCGTGAAGCGATAACACAGACGGAGGGGGAGTTCTCCCTCTCGGACATCAGGGCGAAACTGCCGTCGGTCAGCGAACAGCTCATCAAGAGGGTATTGCAACAGATGAAAGCTGATGGCCGTGTGACGTTGACCGGGCGTGGTCGCGGCGCCAGGTGGAAGAGGACCGATTAACGCACGTTTATCCATTCTTCCATCCGCGTACAAAAGATTGTGTCGGTTCTCCGACCCAAACCCCTATTGCTATATTACGACTCGAGGATCGAGGGCGTAGTGAGGAATCCTGCCGATGGGATAATGCCGAATGTCTATCATGAGGTAGCTGAAGACAGCAGTTGGTCGACGTCCGCCAAAGAGATATCATCACCGGTAAGAAAAGTTCGAAATACGTCCACGATGGGGAGCCAACTCGGACGGAAGCCAGATACTTCCTCTTCCGCTTCTACGTTCACCCGGAAGACCAGGTTGGTTATTACGAGTGAATCAAAGGGTCTTTGATACATGGGAGCCTGTTTTCCGTCTGCCCAGGCGCAGTTCGAGAATACTGTTTGCAGCAAACGCCGCTTCTCGCCCATTTTCTGTTCGGAATACGGTCTGTACGCGTCTTTTACGGCGGGGAGCCAATTCACCGAAGAGTCCTCCTTCCAACCATCAACGAACGTCTTCCGGTATCCTGGGACAGCGGCCGTTGGGCGGCGATACGCCGCGCCGCCGGCGCCCCTCTGGAATATAATCTGGGGGGTTTCAGAGTGTAGACTGCAGCCAGGCGGTTACGCGGCCGGAACGGAGGAGAGATGAAGGACCTTGACGGCAGGAATGTCGTGGTAACCGGCGCCTCGTGCGGGATTGGGGAGGCGATAGCCCGGGCCTTTCTCGCCGAAGGCTCGAACGTCTTCCTAGTGGCGAGGAACGCGGAGAGGCTCCGCGCCGCGGCGGACGGCCTGGAGAAGCACGCCAGCCCGGGCCGCTCGGTACGGGGTTATCCCGGTGACGTCGGCGACATGCGGGGGATCACCGGCGTGGTCGAGAGCATCGCCGCGGAGAACGGCGGCATCGACGTGGTGGTGAACAACGCCGGCATCTACATACCGGACTACTTCGAGACCCAGGACGCCGAGGTGTTCGAGAGGACCGACCGCACCAACTACCTCGGGTCGGTCTTCACCACCAAGGCCGCGCTGCCGTACCTCCTGGCGAACCGCACCAGTGCGGTGGTGTTCGTCTCTTCGGCGGCGGGCATCAAGGGCATTTTCGGGTACTCGAGCTACTCGCCCACCAAGGCCGCGGTTCTTTCTCTCGCCGAAGCGGTGCGGCAGGAGCTGAAGGACCGGGGTCTCCAGGTGACCGTCCTGTGTCCGCCGGACGTGGATACCCCGGGGCACGCCCAGGAGCTGATCACCAGGCCGCCCGAGTGCGACGCGCTGGCGGAAAGCGCGGGGCTGATGACCGCCGACGAGATCGCCGCGGTGTTCATGCGGGGGTTCAAGAAAGGCCGATTCATGGTGATAGGAGGGTTCGACACCCGCCTCCTGTACCGCCTCAACGGGATTTCGCCCCGCTTCGTGGACCTCTATTTCGACAGGCTGATAAAGAAGGTCCGGAGCGGCGGTCGCTGACCTCCCGGAGGGGCCTGGCGCGCTCCCCGCGCCCGCGGCTCAATCGTGGGGGCCCCCGCCGCCCAGTTCTTCCAGGAGTTGCAGCACCCTGGCCTCCGAGGACGCCAGGCGCCCCAGGGCGGCCGATATCCCCAGCGCGATCTCCCGGTCCTGCCCGGGGTCGTCCCCGAGGCGCTCGAGACCGTCGGCCACCGCGGAGACATCCCTCAGGAGTTCGTCGGCCGCTCCCGCCAGCGCCGATCTTGCCGACCGGCCGGGCCGGGTGGCAGCGGGAACTTCCTCCAGCGCGGCCCTGATGGAGGCGAGGCGTCCGGCGTAACGGCGGTAGCGCTCCAGGTAACGCGCCGCCGCGACGGAGCGCGGCGAGTCGCCGGTGGACGGGACGGCGCCGTCGGAGCCGTCGGCAAGGACCTCCAGCGAAGCCAGGAGACGGCCGGCAGCCTCACCGCGCGGCGGGAACGACGTCCGCCTCCCGCCGGGCGAGGCGCCGGAGGCGCCTGGCGACCCGCCGTAAGTGGAGTCGAGTTCCTCCCGCAGCTCCAGGGAGGTCCTGGAGACCTCCCGCAGGGTGAAGGCGAGCCCCGCCGCCAGCGCGGCCATCTCCATCCGGGCACTGCCGGCGGGGATGGAGGATAGCGACACCGGCTTCGGCACCGGGGGTTCGGCGCGCCGCGCCGGGTCGCCGGTCAGGCCGGCGGACAGGGCGATGACGAGCGCCACCGCCAGCAGCAGAGACGCCGATAGCCCCAGCTTTCCTTTCGGGGTCAGCCCTCTCCACCAGCGCCCGGGCGCCATCCTGCCGCCGCGCCGAGCGAGAAACGGCGGCGGTACGCGCTTGTCGACCGCCGCCGGTACGTTCCGGGCCTTACGGCCACTGTCGTCCTTCGGCATCACTTCAACCTGTCGCAGCCAGTGGGTAACCCACCCGGGCGCGGCGCGCCCTGCGTACGGCTCCGGTTGTTGTCCCCGATGAGTTAGCGCCCTCGCCCGGCGAAGGGATACGATTATAAGCCAAGCCGCCGGGTGCGGCAATGAAGCACGGCGGAGCGCGCCCGCCACGGTTCGTTCTGATGTCGTATTCATCGGGCCGGTGGAGGAAGGAGGAAGCGATGTCGGTCACTTCGAGAAAGGCCCGCTATATAGATGCCGGTGAGGGGTTTCCACTGGTAATGATGCCGGGAATGGAAGGCTCGCGCGAGTTCTGGCGCCCCCAGGTGGAAGAGCTTGCCTCCTCCTACCGCGTCGTATCCTGCGACCTCGCGGTGCGCCGCCCCTCGCTGCGGAGCACCATCGCTGAGTACGCCGCCTGCACCGTGGGGATCATGGACGAGCTGGGCATAGAGAGCGCGGTGGTGGTCGGGGAGTCGATGGGCGGCATGGTCGCCCAGCACATGGCGATCCACAACCCTGAGCGGGTGGCGGGCATCGTGCTGTGCAACACCATGGACAGGGGCAGGAGGGGAGGTTTCGGGTTCAACGCCTTCACCGTGGCGACGCTTGCGCACCAGCTCGCGTTTCTCCCGTTCCTGTCCGACAGCCGCCGCCGCGGCCTGCTGCGCTGGGTCGGGCGGCACCGCGGGTTCGTGATGGACCCGTCACCGGGCAACGAGAGGCTCATCGATTACCTGTTCGAGCACGGGGCCGAATGTGGCCCGGCGGCGTTCCTGGACAGGTTCATAGCGGTTGCGAAGGGGCGCTACACCGATCTTCTCAGCAGGATAGACGTGCCGGCGCTCGTGTTGAGGGGCACCGAGGACAGGCTGGTGGGCCCCGAGAGCGCGGTCCAACTGGCAGGACGCATCAGGGACGCCGAGCTGGTCCTGGTGGAAGGCGGGGGACACTGCTGTACCCATACCGTGCCTGCGGAATCGACGAAGGCGATGGCCGGGTGGCTGGAGCGGCGGGGTTTCGGGCCCGAGCGGCTCAGTCCCCGGCGGCCGGAGCCCTGAACCCCGGGGGCGTCTCCACCTCCGCGGTGCCCGCCGAGCATTCCGGCACGGCGGCCTCCAGGTTGTCCATCCTCTCGTAAGGCACAGAGAGAATCATCACGTCGGGGGGGTACTTCTGCGTCCGCCGGGCGGTCCAGTCCCCCAGCGTCAGGTTCGTGCGCCCGGTCGCTATCGGGTAGCCGACGGCGGCGTGGCAAAGCGAGCCGGTTAGCTCGGCGTGGATGGGGACCCCGTCCCAGTAATGGTCGAGCGTCACCAGCCTGCACGCCTCATCCGCGGTGCACAGGAACACCACCAGGTCCGGGCGGACCGGCGCCTCCGCCAGCGGTCCGATGTAAATTCGCTCGGCGAGGCCGGTTGGAGGCGGCGAACCGAGGCCCTGCATCCTGTGAAACGAAGTTATGGACGCGGTCAGCTTCTCGCCCCTGGTGAGGAACTGCTGCAACGCCCGCCTGGCCGGTCCTGCGGGGGGCTCCGAGAGGCCGCAGTGCCAGGAACCGCCGGGGCAGGCCGAGGACTCCCCGTCGAGGACGAACGCTTCCCCGGCCAGGGCGGCCCGCTTGAGCGCCCCGCAGATCCACGCCTTCCGCGGCTTCACAGCCTCTATCTCGTCGTTGCTGAAAGTGACCGCCACCGGCCTGTAAGTCAGCCCGAGCGTATCCGTAAGCCCGGCCGCCTTAGCGCTCCATGTCTTCTTCAATATGCTCACCTCCGCGGAATCGGCCCGTGCCGTTGGAATTGGTCTCTGCCGTAATAATAGATGAGGAGCACCGCTTCGGTGCAAGCGCGGTGCGCCCGGGGGGGAAAACGAGTACGATTATGAATCGTCAAGGACTCCGAATACCGGTGGGTGCGATGAACAAGGTCTGGCCCGCAGTTGATTCATCTTTCGAGGAAAGCCTGATGGCCCGGGCGCTCGACGCCCTGACGGGCGGCACCGGTCGCGCCAACCCCGAGACGCTCAGGGCGCTCGACAGGGCGATGGGCATCGCGCTGGAGAGCTCGAAGCCCGTGGGCGCCTACGCGCTGTCGGACGTACTGGGGTTCGACGGCCGCGCCGTTTCCACCCGCGAGGGTGACATCCACAGCCCCATGTTCGCCCGCCTGGCGGAGAAGGCCGCGGGCGGGCGCCTGGTGGCCGTGTACATGCTGGTCACGGCGGGCGGTACGCTCGACGAAGAAATCCGGGGGATGGATTCGCTCCTGGACAGGTACGTTCTCGACGCGGTGGGCTCGGAGCTTGCGGAGATCGTGGCCGACCTGGTGGAGCGGGACTGGACCGGCGAGCTCGCGGCCGGGGGGCTCGAAGCTTCCGTGAGGGTCAGCCCCGGGTACTGCGACTGGGTGCTCGAGGGACAGGACGTGGTGTTCGCCGCCCTGGACGCCGGAGCGATAGGGGTGCGTCTGACCCCGAGCTACCTGATGGTCCCGGTCAAGTCTGTGTCCAGCGTTTCGCTGGCGGCCGAATCGCTGCCGCTCAAAGTTCCCTGCACCGTCTGCGGGCGGGAGGGGTGCCCTTACAGGAGAGCCGGGCGACAGGCTCCCGCAGGCGCCGGGGCTGCCGGTGAAACGCCCGGGGGGATGAGCGCGTGAACAGGAGGTCCTGGCACATCTGGATACCGGCGGTGCTGCTGGCCGTGTCGGCGGCGGTGTACGCGCTGCACTACGCGGTGTTTCACGACGCGCGCCACATCTTCATCTACCTGCTCGGGGACCTCGCCTTCCTCCCGCTGAGCGTGCTGCTGGTAACGCTGGTGATAGACAGCCTGCTCTCCGAGAGGGACCGGCGCGCGGCGATGGAAAAGCAGAACATGGTCATCGGCGCTTTCTTCAGCGAGGTTGGAACCAGGCTGCTGGGGGAGCTGAACGCCCTCGATCCCGAGCGAGAGGATAAGCAGCGGGTCCTGCGCGCCGTGCGGAGGCTCGCGGAATCCGATTACAGGAAGCTCGAGGCCGAGGCCGCCGGGCTCGGGTTCCGGGTGGATCCGGACGCCCCCTCCCTCGAGGGGCTTAAGGCCACGCTGATCGCCAGGAGGGATTTCCTCGTCCGCCTGCTGGAAAACCCGCTCCTGCTCGAACACGAGACATTTTCCGACGTGCTCTGGGCGGTGTTCCACCTTGCCGAAGAGCTGGAGAGCCGCCGGCGGTTCACCGCTCTTCCCGCGACGGACATGGCCCATCTGGCGGGGGACTGCGAACGAGCGTACCGGAGGCTGACCGGCCAGTGGCTCTCGTACATGAGGCACCTGAGCGCCGCCTACCCGTACCTGTATTCCCTGGCCCTGAGGCAGAACCCGTTCGACCCCGAGGCCTCGGTCCTGGTCACGGACCGGGAGCCCGACGGCAGAGACCAAGGAGGCGTTTATGTCTGAACGGAGAAGGACCCGGGCTCTTTCGTGGGCGGGGGGTGCCGCGCTGGCCCTCCTCCTGGCGCCGGCGGTGGTAAGGCGCCTGGACGCGCGCAGGGACGGCGACCCGGTGCCGGGACCGGCGCCCGACCTGGAGCACATCGAGCTCAGCAGCGCGGACGGCACCAGGCTGCACATGACGGCGTGCGGCTCCGGTCCCGACGCCCTGTTCTTCGTGCACGGGTGGACGTGCAACGAGAGCGTCTTCCGCTTCCAGCAGGAGGCGTTCCGCGGTCGTTACCGCGTCTATACCCTCGAGCTGCGCGGCCACGGCGGCAGCGCCGTGCCCGCCTCGCTCGACTACCACCCGGACCGCCTTGCCGAGGACCTGGAGGCGGCGGTAGATTTCGTGAACCCGGAGTCGTTCGTGGTGGCCGGCTACAGCCTCGGCGGCTTCACCGCCTTCAAGTGGTTCGAGCGCTTCGCGCACAAGCGGAAAGGGGCGCTCAAAGGGTTGGCCATCATCGACTCTACCGGCATCGACCTGGCGGACGGGCTCATATTCGGGAGCCTGGTGAAGCGCTTTTACCCGGCGCCGCTGTCGGGCCTGCTGAGCGTACTGGGCCGGCGCAACCGGGTCGCCGGTGCGCTGAAAGACGCGCTCAAGGACTCGTCCATGGCATACATGGTGGTGCGCTGGGGGGCTTTCGGGAGGCGTCCCAGGGGCGAGCACGTCGAACACATGAGGGAGATGGTGTTCGGGACCCCTGCGCCCTCCGTTCCGCTCGCGGCGAAGGCGTGCCTGGATTACGAGTTCCGGCAGAGCCTGCCCGGGGTGGACGTGCCGGTGGCCCTACTCCTGGGCGAGAGAGACAAGCTGACGGACGTCGGTTCCAACAGGAGGACCGCAGACCTGCTTCCCGACTGCAGGATGAGGGTCTTCGACGGCGCCGGTCACTGCGCGATGTTCGAGAACCGCGCGGAGTTCAACGAAGAGCTCGGGGCGTTCCTCGAGAAGGCGTTCGCGCGGTAATTGCGCTCCCCGACCCCACGCTGTATCATTGCACGGATAGTGGTTCTGATACCGTGGGTCAACATCACTTACCGGGAGACAGGAGGGCATCGATGAACCGCTGGCAGGAGATTTACAAGACCAAGTTGACGACTGTCGCCGAAGCCGCGAAGACCGTCCGGGACGGCGACCGCATATTCTGCGGGAGCGGCTCCAGCGCGCCCGCCGCGCTCCTCGACGCGATATTCGACAGGGCCGAAGAGCTGCACGGCGTACAGGTGGCGGGGCTGATAATGCTCGCCCCGATGTACAGGATACTGAACCAGGAGATGATGAAGCACATCCAGTTCGACAACTGTTACGCCACGGTACTCGACCGCAAGGCGCTGCAGGAGGGGATCAGCGTCCACACGCCGTTCCACTTCTCGGAAATCCCCAGGCTTGCGGGCGAGTACGGGGGATATACCAAGGTGTTCACCCAGGTGAGCCCGATGGACGAGCACGGCTACATGAGCGCCGGAGTCTCGGGGAACTTCCTGGACACTTTCAAGTGGGTTGACGAGCTCATCTTAGAGGTCAACGAGCACCAGCCGCGCATCAACGGGATGAACTTCTATCACATCTCCGACCCCAGGGTAAAGTGCGTCACCGAGAACAACGCCCCGGTTGTGGCGCTGCCGCCGGACCCCATCACCGAGGTCGACAGGATCATCGCCAGGGAGATCGCCGGGTACATCAAGGACGGGGATACCATCCAGCTCGGGATCGGCGCCCTCCCCAACGCCATCGGCGAGTGCCTGATGGAGAAGAATGACCTGGGCTGTTACACCGAGATGATCCCGGACGCGATAATGAAGCTCGCCCAGGCCGGGGTCATCACCAACGCCAGGAAGTCGTACTTCCCCTACCAGTTCAACTCCTTCTTCGCCGCCGGGTCCGCCGAGCTGTACGAGTGGCTGGACGACAACCCCCACGTCTACTTCCAGCCGATAAGCATCAACAACGACCCGGTGAACGTGGCCAGGAACGACAACATGGTCTCGGTCAACGCCACCCTGCAGATCGACATAACCGGCCAGTGCTGCTCGGAATCGTTCGGTCCGTACCAGTACACCGCCACCGGCGGTCAGGTGGATTTCACCCGCGGAGCGTGGATGTCGAAGGGCGGCAGGGCCTTCATCGCCACCCATTCGACGGCCAAGCATTACCAGACCGGTGAGACCGTCTCGAAGATAGTGCCTACCCTGGATCCCGGTGCGGTGGTGACGCTCACCAGGACCGACGTGATGTACGTCGCCACCGAATACGGCGTGGTGTGCCTCAAGGGCAAGAGCGTCCGCGAGAGGGCGCAGGCCCTGATAAGCATCGCGCACCCCGACTTCAGGGGAGAGCTCAAGCGGTACGCCAGAGACGTCAAGTACTTCATCCTCCCCGAGCACGAGGATTTCTGAACAGGGGTCGTTCGCTTCCCCCGTACTTCCACTACGGCGCTCGTTTCGGCCGGGGCGCGGCGGAAGGCATCGCCCCGGGGCACCGGCCGCGGTGGGACGCCGAATGCACACCGGCGCGCACGGTCCGGCCCGGGATCTTCGGTAGTGTCGTTGTTGCGGGCAAGCGCATCTCGACGAATATGATAGTGGAACAATTGGCGACATGAAGTGCGATATGTTAGATTATTATGAAACCAGGCTGACAGGAAGAGACAATGGAAGATGTCGGCAAGATACTCAAGGACCTGAGAAAAGAACGGGCTTATTCCATCCGCAGAGTCTCCGAGGAAACGGGCTTCTCCCTCTCTTTCCTCAGCAAGCTGGAGAACGGCAAGACCAGCATCACCATCCGTAACCTCGTCAAGCTCCTCGGCTTCTACGGCGTAACGCTCTCTGACGTGTTCGCCGCGCCCTCCGGCAGGAAGATCGCCTTCCGCAAGGAGGAGCGAAAGATCCTGTCCAGTTCGGAGAACATCACGCTCGAGCTGCTTGTGGAGGACGACTCCAACAACATGGAGCCCCTGGTGGCCACGTTTCAACCCAGGGCTCGTTACGTCGAGCCCCTGGAGCACGGCGGCGAGGAGTTCGCCTTTGTAGTGCGGGGAGAACTGAAGTTCGAGCTCGAGGGGACCTCCTACCACCTCCGCGAGGGCGACTGCGTGTACTTCCCGGGCGAGAAGACGCACGGCTGGGAGAACGTCACCGACGAGAAGGCCGTTCTCCTCATGGTGACGCACCCGCCCGGCGTCTGACGGGGGCCCCGCTTGAAGGCGGTGCCCTCCAGGGGCCTCCCGCGCCGCCGGGCATGCGGCTGGACTCGAGCGGTGGCGTACACTCCCGGGGCGGGTGGCGTCGGCAGCCCGGAGCCCTCACGCCAGGCGGCATGAGCACGCGAACTCCTCCAGCATCGCGCGCGCGTCGTCATCGAGCCGGAGTCCCCTCTTCCACTCCAGCGGTATGGACGAATCGCCGTATATCAACCCCGCGAGCGCTCCCGCGACGCCGGCGGTTGTGTCGGTGTCGCCCCCGAGCCTTACGGCCGCCCTGGCGACCGAGGGGTAGTCGTCTCCACCGAAGAGGCAGGCCAGCGCGGAACGGAGGGTGTCGACGACGTAGCCTGTACCCGACGCGCCCCTGAACGACACGATGAGTTCGAGTTCGGAGGCGCAACCGGTCTCCCACCTTCCACTGAGCGAATACAGTCTCCGGAGTTCGCCGGCCGCGGCGTCCCATGCCGCCTCCGGGGGGTCTCCCGACGCAATACGCCTGACGAGCACGCTGTAGAGCGCGCAGGACACCATGGACCTCGGGTGGGCGTGGGTGATTCGGGAGCAGTCGTGAGACGCGCGCACCTGGTGCTCCAGCGGCCAGGCGCAGGTCCACAGGGAGACCGGCGCGATCCTCATCAGCGATCCGTTCCCGTTGTCGAACTCGCCCGAAAGGCCCGCGCACAGCGGGTCGACGCCGGAGCGCAGCCTGGATATAGCCCGGGCGGTACCGCGACCGTAATCGAAGACGACGCCTCCGGCCGCCATGTAGCCCCGGTCCATCCACGCCACGAAACGCCGCGCCATGTCGGCGGGGTCGAAGCCCCCTTTCTCGAGCAGGCTGGCGATCGCGCACAGCACCATCGCGCCGTCGTCGCTGTATGTTCCCGGAGGCTGGCCGTGGCTGCCTCCGCCGGTGAAAGAGATCTCCGCGGGGAGGTCACCGGCGGCCTTGAACTCGTAGGGGACCCCGAGGGCATCTCCCACCAGGTGTCCCATTATCGCTCCCCGCACCTTTTCCACATCGTCCATGGTCGCTCCGTTCTCCAGGGCCATGACGCCCGGGAAGGGTACTGCGGTAACGGGGGGAGGTTTCAGGGTCGGCGAGATGCCGCGCGCCCGGTGTGCCTCCCCCCGAAACCCGCCAGGCTGCCGCATGAACGATGATACATTGCGCATATGACACGGCATTTGCCCTTCCTCCGGCCCCGCGCGGCGCGAAGGGGGAACAGCGCCGGTGGTTAATAGTAAGATTGACCTGCGACGTACTGCCGTGGACGGAAGGGGGTGCCTCGACATGGAGGCTGAGTTGATGGTGAAGATGGTGGAGCAGGCCTGCCCGTTCGCCGGCCGCTCCGGGCTGAGGCTGACCAGGATAGGGGAGGACGGGAACATCACCATGATCCTCGAGGACGAACCGTCCAACCTCAACGCGTTCGGGTTCGTGCACGCGGGCGCGGTCTGCGCCCTTGCGGAGACGGCCGGGGGCATGGCGATTTTCAACTACCTGGACCCGATGGATTTCATGGTGCTCAACACCGTCCTCAACATCAGGTTCACCGCGATGCCGGAAGGGGAGCTGCGTTGCACCGCGAGGTGCAACAGAGGCGAGGCGGAAGCCCTGGTCGATGAGTTCAGGATATTCGGCAAAGCCGACAAGGCGATGGACCTCAAGGTGCTCGACGCGAGCGGCAAGATGGTGGCGCAGGCGCAGGCGACCTTCAGGCTGATGGCCACCCCGGAGCAGTACCGCGAGAGGTTCGCCTCGATGGCGTGACCGAACCCGGTGCCCCGGGCGCCCCGGCGGTCCCCGCCGGCGCCCGCCCGCCAGTGCCTCCGAGAGCTCCGGCGCCTTGACGAACCGGAGCCCGCGGAAGGACGGGACCGGATGAGTTCGAGCTAGTCGCCCCCCTCGACCGGCACGGTGAAGGTGAACGTCGAGCCCCGCCCCGGGGCGCTCTCGACCCATATCCGCCCGCCGTGCGCCTCGACTATGGCCTTGGATATGGACAGCCCCAGCCCGGTGCCCTCCCGCGCCGTCCGGGCGCTGCGGGCCTTGTAGAACCTGGAGAAGACCGACTCCCTGGAGCCGGCGGGTATGCCCTGGCCGGTGTCGCTGACGCTGATCTCGATCTCCCCGTCGTCGCGCCGGCGGGCGCTCATGGTGATCGCGCCGCTGTCGGTGAACTTGACCGCGTTGGAGACCAGGTTGTAGATGACCTGGGAGAGCCTTGCCGGGTCTCCCGAGGCGCGCCCCAGCCCCTCGGGCACTTCCACCCGCAGCTCGAGCCCCTTGTCGGCCACGGCGCTCCAGAACACCGCCCTGGCCTCCTGGAACAGCTCTTCGACGTCCAGGGGGCGCACGTCGAGGGTCACCAGGCCCGCGTCCATGCTGGCAAGATCGAGGAGGTTCCGGGCAAGCCGGCTGAGCCTCTCGATGGAGAGCGACAGGATGTCCAGCGAGCGCTGCTGCTCGGGGTTGAGGGTCCCCCGGGTCTCGCGGGCCAGCAGCTCGAAACCGAGCTTGAGCGAGGTCAACGGAGTCCGCAGCTCGTGGGCGGCGATGCGGATGAAGTCCAGGCGGGCCTCCTCGAGCCTGCGCTTCTCGGTGATGTCCCTGGTGATGCCGACGACGAACTCCACTTCGCCGGCCTCGTTCTTCATCGGGGCGGCGACGGTGCGGGTCACGTGGGGCGCTCCTTCCCGGTCGATGAGGCTCATCTCCGGGAACTCCGCGCTCTCGCCCGTTTCGAAGACCCGCCTCACGCTTTCGGAGAACTCCCCGGCGTGCTCGTGCCAGTACAGCTCGCGATCGGCCCGGCCGACTATCTCCGTGTGTGAGTAGCCGGCGAGATTTCGGAAAGCCTCGTTGGCGAAGACGTACCGGCAGGAGGCGTCCTGGATGAAGAGGGGCTCGGCGATGTTCTCTATGACGCTTTCCAGAAAGCGGGTGAGCTTCCGGAACTCCTCCAGCCTGTGCTCTGTCCGTTCGGACCTCTCCCTCTCGCGCGAAGCCCGTTGGCTTGCCACCTTGATCTCGCGCTCGACCTCGAGCAGGCGGAAGGCTTCCTCCATGTCGTGCAGGACGGTGACCGTACCGACCAGGCGTCCCCGCCTCCTGCGGACTTCGCTCGCGCTCCTGGTGTGACCGGGATGACTTCACCGGTGCGCCTGGCGCACAGGCTCCAGTCGAGCCGCTCATCATCGTCCCGGATTCCCACGGGGGCCTCCTGCCCCGGGCTCTCGACGAACAGACGGTCGATAGGCGAGGCCAGGAGCTCGGACTCCGGGTAGCCGGTGAGTCTCGACGCGGCCGGGTTAACCTCCTCGATCATGCCTCTTGCGTCGGCGATTATCACAGCGTCGTCGATCTGGGCGAGGAGATTGGCGCCCAGCGAGCCGGCGACGGTGGACATCAGGTTCCGGTTTGCGACGGCGTACCCTATGATCGGGCCGATCAAGGCGCTGGCGAACATCGGCATCTCCACCACCCTCCTGCCGGCGAGAGGGAAGATGACGTCCGTGATGAGTCCTACGACGAGGGGTATGGCGGCGGCCGCCATCACGTAGAGGGCCCACGTCCGCTTGCGCTTCGAGGGGGTTGTGGCCCAGAACCGGTACGCGAGAAAGACCCCGGCCACGAAAAGCGTCGCGACGTAGGCGGTGGATACCGGGCGCAGGGCCCCGGGGATCTCCCGGTATCCCCAGTAGCTGGTCTCGAACCCCTTGAACACCAGGTCGGTGGTCCAGGTGAGGAAGATCAACGCGAGGCCCGGGAGGAACAGCGCCGCCAGGAACCAGCGCCTCTCCAGCCACTCCGTCCTCTCGGTGAGAGCCAGGACGAACAGCACGAAAAGGCCGCCGGCGGCGCACCAGCCCAGCGACCCCACCATGGCCCCCCATGTGGCCGCCTCGACGGTGGGGGACGCCCGCATGATCAGCTCCCCCAGGGACCATACGACGGCCGCGGTCATGAAGGCGAAGAACATCCGGTTGAGGAGCATCCGCGGCCCCCGCGAAAGCACGTACAGCCCCACCGCCAGGTTGACACCGAGCGCGACCAGGGGCATCAGGGAAAAGACGTTCATCGGGGAAGATCACTTCCGAAGGCCGGCAATGCGCGGGGGGCGGCAGGTGCGTACCGCCCCGCACGCTCAACTGGCGAAGCTTCTCCCTCCTCCGGGCGAGAGCCCGGCACCGCAGGCCCGGGGGCGCGTCGCACGGGCCCGTCGCGGAAGGCGTTCATTCCATCCCGTGCCAGTCGCAGGAGCATTCTCTGCCGGAGATCTTTCCGGCCAACACGTTGGCGGCGACGATGGGAACGTCGAGGGTGGTGGAGTACGGGGGCGCGTAGGCGAGGTCGAGGTAGCGCATCTCGTCCACCGTCATCGAAGCGCCGATGGCCACCGAGAACACGTCCACGCGCTTCTCCACGGCCGCCCGCAGGTCCCCGGCCATCTGGCAGCCAAGCACCCTGCCGCCGGGCCGGTCGGCCGTCAGCTTGAGGTACATGGCGCCGCCGCCGGGGTAGAAGTCGTGCAGCGACTCTGCGTCCATCTCCAGCGACACCGGCTCGAATCCGGCGCGCTCGGCCTCCCGCTCGCCGAGGCCGGTTCGTCCCACGGTCATGTCGAAGCACTTGACCACGGAGGTGCCCAGCACCCCGGGGAAATCCCCGTGCCCGCCGAACATGCAGTCGGCCGCGGCCCGCCCCTGTTTTCTGGATGTGGAGCCCAGGGGGAGCCACGCCTCCTCGCCGGTTATCGAGTTGGTGGTTGTGGCGCAATCGCCCGCCGCGAAGATGTCTTCGACGCTGGTGCGCATGCCGCCGTCCACCTTCACGGCGCCTCCCGCCCCGAGTTCGGCGCCCGCGTTCCGGGCGAGCTCCGTGACCGGGCGCACGCCTATGGCCAGAAGGACCGCGTCGGCTTCGACCGCGCCGGAGGGGAGCAGGACCCGCCGGACCGCGCCGTCAGAGCCCTCGATGGCCTCCATCGCCTGTCCGGGCAGGCACTTCACCCCGTTCTCCTCGAGGTGCGAGAGGACCTTCTCGGATATCGCCGGGTCAAGGGTCGGGGCTATCCTGGGCGCCATCTCTACAAGCGTGACTTCGAGACCGAGCCGCCGGAACGACTCGCACATCTCCAGGCCCACCGGACCGGACCCCACCACCACCGCCGTTGCCGGACGCCGCGAACTGACGAACGCCTTGAGCCGGACGGAGTCGTCGAGCCTCCGGAGCGTGAAGACCCCTTCGAGGCCGGCGCCTTCCACCGGGGGCACGAAGGCGCGGGCGCCGGTTGAGATGAGCAGCCTGGAGTAAGGGACGTCGAACTCGCGGGCTCGGCCCAGGTCCGCCACGCGCACTCTGTGGCCTTGCGCGTCGATCGATACCACCCGGTGGCCCGTGAGCAGTTCGACCCCGTTGAGGCTCTTGAATTCCTCGGGCCGCCTGGCGATGAGCCGGTTGTGGTCGGCGGTCACGCCGCCGATGAAATACGGCATCCCTCACGCCGAGTACGCGGCGTAAGGCCCCTCTTCGAAGACGGTGATTCTGGCGTCGGGGCAGCACCTGCGCGCCCGGGTCGCCGCCGTGGTTCCCGCGGCTACGCCGCCGATTACTACCAGCTCTTCCAAGCAGGACCCCCTTCCCGGAGCGCAGCCCGGACTCGTTGGAGTCTTCAGTCCAGGCGGAACGTCTCGAACCGCTCCTTGCCCACCTTGCAGATAGGGCAGGTTTCCGGGGGGTTCTTGCGGGCGCAGAGGTAGCCGCAGACCCTGCACCGCCAGACCCGCACGCCTTCGCCCGGGGCGGGGCCGGCATCCTCCTTCTGAGACATGACAGCGCGCTCCTCGCGTCTCTCCGGTATCGACTCTACTTCCGCTTCCCCCTCCAGGACACGCCTGGAGACGTACAGCCTTCAGTAACAGGTATCATACTCGGTGAGGTCGTCGTCGCGGTAGTCGCACGGGCACAGGATGTCGAGGTCCGCATCGCGGCTTCCTCCCGAGAGCCGGCACGGGCACAGAGGGTAGCCGTACCTCCCGACGTTGGTTGCGATGCCTTCCGCCAGCTCCAGGGCGAAGGCCGGATCAGGGTTGATGTGGTATCCCCCGGCCTCGGCCTCTTCGGTGAGCTTCGACAGCATCTCCTCCGCGGCGCTCACAGCAGCTTGCCCCTGTAGTCGTCTTCCTTGAATCCCACCAGGACGTCTCCATCGTCGATGACCAGTGTGGGAAAGGTCCTCCTGGGGTTGTACTTCTCGCACTCCTCGAGGACCTGTTTCTGCTCGGCACCTTCCAGCAGGTCGAGGTAGACGTACCGGTAGGCCATGTCGTTAGAATCGAGCCATTCCCTGGCGTGCCTGCAATGGGGGCAGGTGCTCAGCCCGAAGAACACCAGGTCGTGTTCGTTCTTGGTGCCCTCCACGTTCTGAAGACATTCAAGTTCGATCATCGAAACGCTCCTTTCTCGCTGCCTCGAGGGCATCGCCAGTTATTATACGATAGGAGCGCAGTGCAACCTCCCGGGGAGGCCCGGTTCGCCCGGGGGCCGAACCGGGCAGTCTCCGGCGTCGCTCGAGGAGGAAGGGACATGACAGGCACGACCGCCCCGCGTATAAGCGAAGAGGCCAGGGCCCTCCACGAGAGCTCGCTGGTCGTCGACATGCACGCCGACAGCCTCATGGCCGCGAAGGTCATGCGAAGAGACTTCCGCAAGAGGCACAGGCCCCCGCGTGGATGGCAGCCCTGGCTGCTCCACGCGGACGTCCCCCGCCTCCGGGAGGGGGGAGTCGACGCGGTGTGCTGCGGCATCGTCACCCACCCGTTCCCCGCGGGAGCGAGGAAACGGGCCAGGGCCAGCATCCAGTACGCTCGCGGGGTGCTGGCGAAGGGCTCCCGGGAGCTCGCGCTCGCCGGGTCCCCTGGTGATATCCGCCGCGCCCGGGGGGAGGGCAGGATCGCGGTGCTTTTCGGCATCGAGGGCATGCACATGCTTTCCGGCGGCCTGGAGGCCATCGAGGAGTTCTACGGGTTGGGGGCGAGGTACGTCACGCTGGCGCACTTCACGTCCAACGCCTTCGCGGTATCGTCCGCGGACCCGTTCCGGGCGACGGCGCGCCCCGGGGGCCGGCTCGCGGAGGCGCTGGACCTGATGACCTCGCTGGGCATGATGATCGACCTCGCCCACGTCCACACCGACATCATCGAGTGGACGTGCATGCGATCGCGGGTGCCGGTAATCGTCAGTCACGGCGCCTGCGCCGCGCTCCGGCCCACCTTCCGCAACCTCACGGACTCGGACATCAGGAACGTGGCCGCCACCGGCGGGGTCGTCGGGGTCATTTACGCCTCCGGGTGGCTGACGCCCCGCGGGCACGGCGCCGGGCTGTCCGACATCGTCGATCACGCGGACCACGTCCGCGGGCTCGTCGGCGCCGGGCACGTGGCGCTCGGTTCGGACTGGGACGGGCTCATCAGCACCCCCCCGGACCTTCCCGACGCGGCGGCGATGCCTGCCCTGACCCAGGCGTTTCTCGATCGCGGCTACGACCCCGACGAAGTGCGCGGGGTGCTTGGCGGCAACTTCATGCGGGTGTTCACGGAGGTGTGCGCCGCCCGGCCGGGGACCGCTGGCGAGGGGTCCGGAGCGGCCTTAGAATAGCTGGTGACCGCGAGGGGCATGCGGCGTCACGCGGCGGAGCGCCCCCTCGTCCCGGCGCGGAGGAGACCGGGCACGCCCAGTCGTCTCCGGTACCCGCGCGCCGGCGGAACCCGGAGGCCCCGGATGGGAGTCGAGCTTGAGATACGGGGGGTGAACGGCCTCTCGGAGGAGGAGGCGGCAAGGAGGCTGGCGGAGGACGGCTTCAACGAGCTTCCCTCCTCGCGCCGGCGCCGGATGCTCGCCATCGCGCTCGATGTCGTGAAAGAGCCGATGTTGCTCCTCCTGCTGGCGGTGGGCATCGTCTACTTCGCCCTGGGGGACAGGAAGCAGGCCGCGGTGCTACTCGTCTTTGTCGCCGTGGTCATCGGTATCGAGTTCTACCAGGAACGCAGGACCGAACGGGCCCTGGAGGCCCTGCGCGACCTGTCCAGCCCCCGGGCGAACGTCATCAGGGACGGCGAGCAGAAGCGGATCGCGGGAAGGGACGTGGTTCGCGGAGACATCCTGCTGCTGGAGGAAGGCGACAGGGTCCCGGCGGACGTCACCCTGGTCTCCTGCAGCGCGCTTCTCATCGACGAATCTCTCCTGACCGGCGAATCGGAGCCGGTGGGCAAGTCCGGGTGCGGGATGGACGCCGGGCCCCCTGAGACCAGGCCCGGCGGTGACGGCCTGCCTTTCGCCTGGTCGGGGACCCTGGTCGTGCGAGGCCGCGGAGTCGCGAAGGTGACGGCCGTCGGAGCGGCCACCGAGATCGGCCGCATCGGCAAGGCGCTCGAAGAGGTTGGGCAGGGGGACAGCCGGCTTCAGAGAGAGACGCGGCGGGCGGTGCGCAACATCGCGGTCTTCGGCGCGCTCCTCTGTGCGGTGGTCATAATCGTATACGGGCTGACCAGGGACGAGCCCGACAGCTGGCTGACCGGGCTCCTGGCGGGCCTGACCCTGGCGATGGCCCTGCTGCCGGAGGAGTTCCCGGTGGTGCTGACCGTCTTCCTGACCGCCGGGGCCTGGAGGATTTCCAGGAAAGAGGTTCTGACGAGGCGGGTGCCCGCGGTGGAGACGCTGGGGTCGGCCACGGTGCTGTGCGTGGACAAGACCGGCACCCTGACGTACAACCGGATGTCGGTCAGCAGGCTGGCCGTAGACGGCAGGAGCTACGACCTGGCGGGCCATCGGGGAGAGCCCCTGCCGGAGGAATTTCACCGGCTGGTCGAGTTCTTCATCCTCGCCAGCCAGAGGGACCCGTTCGATCCGGTAGAGAGGGCGATGAAGCGCCTGGGAGAGCGCAAGCTCTTCGCGACCGAGCACCTGCACGCAGACTGGGAGCTGCTCAGGGAGTACCCGCTGTCCGGAAGTCTGCTCGCCCTCTCGCACGTGTGGCGCTCTCCGGGCGGAGACGAGGTCCTGATCGCGGCCAAAGGGGCGCCCGAGGCGGTCATGGACCTCTGCCACCTGAGCGAGGCCGACCGGGCGTGGATCATCGACGCCACCCGGGAGATGGCCGCCGACGGGCTTCGCGTGCTGGCGGTGGCGCACGCCCCGTTCGCACCCGGAGAGATGCCGTCGGACCAGCACGAATTCGCGTTCAGGTTTCTGGGCCTGCTGGGGCTCGCCGACCCGGTACGGACCGGCGTGCCCGAAGCCATCAGCGAGTGCGCGGCCGCGGGCATCGGCGTGGTCATGATCACCGGCGACTACCCGGGAACCGCGGTGAACATCGCCCGCCAGGTGGGGCTCGACCCGCCGGACAGCGTCATGACCGGCGCCGAGCTGGACTCGTTGTCCGACGGCGAGCTCGAAGAGCGAATCGGCGACATCCGTGTCTTCGCCCGGGTTGTCCCCGAACAGAAGCTGCGGATAGTACGCGCCCTCCAGTCGAACGGCGAGACGGTCGCGATGACCGGAGATGGGGTCAACGACGCCCCGGCGCTCAAAGCCGCCGACATAGGCATCGCGATGGGCGGCAGGGGGACCGATGTCGCCAGGGAGGCCGCGGACCTGGTTCTGCTCGACGACGACTTTTCGTCGGTCGTTGCCGCGGTACGGATGGGCAGGCGCATCTACGACAACCTCAAGAGGGCCATGGCCTACATCATCGCCGTACACGTGCCCATCGCAGGCATGTCACTGATACCGGTCCTCTTCAAGATGCCGCTGGTGCTGCTGCCAATGCAGATCGCCTTCCTGGAGCTCATAATAGACCCGGCGTCCTCGGTGGTGTTCGAGGCCGAGCCGGAGGAGGCCGAGGTCATGTCCCGGCCGCCCCGACCCATCGACGAGCCGCTGTTCAGCAGGCGCACGCTGGTCATCAGCGTTCTCCAGGGAGTCACCGCCCTGGCGACCGTCCTTGCGGTGTTCCTGGCGGCCCGGGCGTCGGGGCTTGCGGAGAACGCGGCCCGGGCGATGACCTTCACGACCCTGGTGGTCGCCAACCTGGGTTTGATCATGACCAACAGGTCCTGGTCGAGTACGATCCGCAGCACGATGCGGACGCCCAACAGGGCGCTGTGGTACGTCGTGGGCGGAACGGTGGTCTTCCTGGGGGCCGTCCTGTACGTGCCCCCGTTGGCCAGACTGTTCCAGTTCGGCGCGCCGTGCGCCGCCGGGCTGCTCGCCTCCATCGGGGCCGGCTGCCTGGGGGTGCTGTGGTTCGAAGCCCTCAAGGCGCTGCGCTCGCGCCGGGCGGGAACGGATGGAACGGCCGGCCCGGGGTGAACGGCGAGGCCCCGCCGTCAGTGGATTGATTCGCCCTGGAGTTTCCAGCCGCTGATCTTCATCACCTTGTCCAGGAGGGCCTGCGCTTTGCTGCCCCTGAGCGGTATCGTCCGGCAGTTGTCGTCGATGCGGTAGGGGAGCATCTCCATCGATACCAGTGCGCCGCGCCTGAAGTCGCACCGCAGCGCGAAGCCTTTCCTGGTCTGTTCGCCAACCTGCTTCCCCTCGATCTCGACGTACCTCTGGTCGAAGATGAAGTTGCCCAGGCTGTAGGCGATGAGCTTGCCCTTGTACCACTCTATCGACTGCACCGAGTGGGGGTGCTGCCCGATGACCATGTCCGCGCCGGCGTCGCAGGCCCTGTGGGCGAGGATGACCATCGACGCGTTGGGGTGGTACCGGTACTCCTCGCTCCAGTGGAAACAGGGGATGACCACGTCAGCCTGTTGCCTGGCGCTCCTGATGTCCCTCTCCACCATGGCGATGTCCTCGGGGCTGTCGGGGTTGAACGGAAGCATCCTTATCCAGGCGACGCCCGGCTCCGAGGCCGTGGCGTCGATGCTGCCCTCGATGCTGTTGTACGAGAGGAAGGCGAACTTCACGCCCTTTGATTCGATTATCGCGGGCCTGTGGGCCTCGGAGTAGTCGCGGCCGCCCCCCGCGTACTTGATGCCGTTCTCCTCGAGGACCTTCAGGGTGTCCGTGAACGCTTCCCTGCCGAAGTTGGTGCTGTGGTTGTTCGCCAGCGTCACCACGTCCAGGCCCAGCAGCTTGAGGCCTTCGACCGTCTTTGCGGGCGCCGCGAAGGTCATCCCCTCGTAGGGGATTTCCACCCTGTCCGTGAGAGGGCACTCGAGGTTGCCGAAGGTTATTTCGCTGTCTTTCACCAGGGGCACGGCCGGGGCGAACGGGTAGCGGGTGCCGTGTTTCGCCATGGCCTCGGCCACGTGGCGCGCCGGTATGATGTCGCCGACGGCGGTAACCGTGGACGACGAGGGCTCGGAGAAATAGGACCGGATGAACTCCTCGAGGGCTACTATGTCGGGGTTCTGCTGCTTGAGTAGAATCCCGGTCCTCTTGAAGGAGAACCAGTACTCGCGTACGGGTTCCAGCACCTTGTGGATATTTCCCGCGGTGAGCCCCACCGCGGGCCGCCCGGTAACGCGCACCGAGTCGTAGCCCTTCCTGGGCTCCTCTCCTATGTACACGTCGGGGTCGCCGTCCGGCGCCAGGAAGGCAAGGCCTTTCCCGGCCTCCTTGATGAACTCCTCGATGATCGGCTTCATGTGCCCCGCGGCGGCCTCCGACAGGACAACCCTGTATCCCGAAGAGCCCGAAGGGCCCGAGTGCGCAGCCTGGACGTAAATGAAGTTGGCGAAAGCGAGGGTCAGCGAGAGGGCCGCCGCGACGATGACCGCGATGCCGGCCGCCAGTGCGTACAGGGAGGGCCTGGCCTCCGGCGCAGAATCGGGCCGGCAGGTTTCCGCAGGGCGCAGCATTTCGATAAGAGCCCTTGCTGGCGTCCGCTTTCTGTCGCTATCGCTCATCGGTCCCGACCCCCGCCCAGGAGCATCCTGGCGATGCCACCAAGCCTGAACCTTCCGCCTTCGATGGGCCAGAGCAGCTCGTCTTTCACGATGCCGGAGCGTCTCATCAGCCCCCGCGCTTCCCTCTTGATCGAGACGACCTCGGCTTCCCTCAGGTTCGCGTCGGCGATGCCGTCGACCGCGTCCAGCCTCTCCAGCAGCGCCATGCCGTCTCTCAGGAAACGGTCCATCAGCATAGCATACCGGGGTGTGACCTGAGACCGCATTGACTTTTGCCGGTTCAGCTCGAGCAGGGCTTCGTAAGTGACGTCCACTATCTCCTGGCGGCTCATCCAATCGGTCTCGTAGCCGAGAAGGTCGCGCCAGTGAGGCTCGAGCAGCGCGCGCCGGTGTTCCTCCAGGCTGTGGAGGAGCACGGTGTAACCGTGACGGGCAGCCTCCTCGCGGGCGATGCTCCCGGGGTCCAGGAAAGGGGCAAGGGGACCGATGAGCGGGTTGAGGCGCCGTCCGAAGCGCTCCAGCAGCTCCCCGCAGTAGGCTACGGTCTCCATCACCGAGGCCCTGTTCTGCCCTTCGATGCCAATCATGAAGAATACGTCGAACTTCCCGCAGCCGGTGTTCAGGGCGCCTGCTATGCACTCCTCGAGCGCTTCGCGGGTGTACGGCTTGCCCGCCAGTCTCCTCAGGTCATCGTCGTGCGTTTCCGGGGAAATCTCCAGGTCGTAGCGCGGCAGCGCGGAAGCTTTCTCGAAGAACCACGCCGGCGGGGGGCGGAAGAGCTCCAGGACGATGTGGTTGGGGGGGGCGAGGCGAGCCAGGCGCTCCAGGACTTCCCTGCCGTACTCCTCGCCGGGCTGGAGGAGGTCGCCGATGACGAACACCGGGGCACGGGTGATGGAGCAGAGGCGGCCCACGTCGGCGGCGACGTCCGCGGGGCTTCTCAGCGCCAGGCCCTTCCGGCCGAAGCAGGCGCTCATGGCCCTTGCCGAGCCCCCGCAGAACGCGCAGTTGTTGGTGCACCCTTTCACGGTGAGCACGGCGCTCACCGGGTACGACCACCAGTCTTTGAAGGCCTTGATGCCCCGGGGGTCCAGGTGCCTGACCGCGGAGCGGACCATGAAGCGGTAGTTGTCGCCGAGGTGGGACAGGTCGCGCGGCACGAATTCCATCGGGTTGGACACCGTGCGGCCGCCATCGCGCCAGGAGAGGTTGGGTATCTTTCGCAGCTCCGGCCAGCCGCCTCGGAGCGATTCCATGAGCTGCCTGAGCGGCTCTTCTCCGGAGTCTCCCCTGATGACGAAATCAACCTCGGGAAGCTCCAGCAGTTCCTCGTGGAAGGCGCTGGCGGAGTAGCCGCCCATTATCACCGGCACCCCGGGGTGCTCCCGCTTGCATATCCTGGCGATCTCGACGGCCCCGTGGGCGTGGGGCAGCCAGTGGAGGCCGATGCCGAACGCCCGGGGCGCCAGCCCGCCTATCAGTTTTTCGACGTCCAGGCGCGGCTCGGAGAGCATCCGCGCCGCCAGGTTGACTACCCTGACTTTTATGCCGTGCCTCTCCAGGTACTCCCCCAGGAAAGAGAAGCCTATGGGGTACATCTCGAAGAACGGCCCCGAAGGGACCAGGTCCGCTATCGGGCTCGGCACGATCAGCGCGTCACGGAAGTCGTACACGCTGGGCGGGTGCAGCAGCACCAGGTCCGTCCGTCGTCTGAGTCTCAAAACAGGTGGTACCTCTCGGGCGGTCGCGTCCGGGGCGGGCCGCGCGCGTCCGGGGCGGGCCGCCGCGAAGAATATTATCAGATGCCGGAGGCTTACGCGCCCCGGTCGAGGCGGCCTCTGAGGCCGCGGTTAGCTTGCCCATGCCGGACGGGCCTCCGGAAGTGACGAGTCTGCCGTCCGACACCGCGGTGGCGTCGCGCCGGTCGGCGCCGGCTTCCGGCGTCTCTTCGCGGGTCTTCCGGTACCCGGTGATCCGCCCTCTCTGGAGCGGCCCCGCGGCCGACAGCAACCGGGGTGCATGGCAGATCGCCGCCAGCGGCCTGACGGTCTCGTAGAAGCTCTTCACCGGTTCAACGGCGTCGGGGTGCATGCGCAGGTTCGCCGGGGAGCATCCCCCGGATATGACCATCGCGTCGCACTCCCCGGGGCCCGCCCGTCCGGAACCCGGTTGCAGTAGAATCTAGCCTGGACATATTTTGTGGAGGTCGTGAATGGGACGAGTATGGGCGGTGTCGTTCGGCGAGAGCGAACGCATGGAACTGGAGCGCATCGTGGTTGACGATGACGAGCCGATGGCGCTGGATTTCGTCAGGCGCGTGATCTACCCCAAGGTGAAGGAGGCCGAGAAGCCCGGCGCCTGCTTCCACGACGTCGACAAGCCGGTGGACGGCGTCGGCAGGGAAGTGAGCAGGCACAAGCGCCTGGGCACCTTCGACTGACGGGCGCGGGCCGGGTGGCGGCCCGAGGAGGCCGGATGACCGTTTATCTTCAGCAGGAGAGGTACCGGATGATCGGCGGCGGCCGCGTCTGCTACGTAGACGAGGGCACGGGCCCGGCCGTGCTGATGGTGCACGGACTGGGCGGCTCGATATGCAACTGGGCGCCGACGATCGAGCACTTCAAGAGGACGCACAGGGTCGTGGCCCTGGACCTGCCGGGGTTCGGCAAGTCCGTCCCGTCGGCGTGCGGCTGCGACGTGCCCTCTTTCGCGGGCGTCATACTGGAGCTTCTGGGCAGCCTGGGGATAGACAGAGCGATCGTGATAGGCAATTCCTTCGGGGGAACGCTGGCCCTTCACCTTGCGCTCGAGCACCCCGGGCTTGTGGAAAACGTCGTTCTTGTGGACGCAGCGGGCACCAACAGCTTCCCTGAGCTTCTGAAGGTGGCGGTCATGCGCCTGCCCGATCGCTGGGTCAAGAAGGCCTTGTTGTTCCTGGTCTCTTACCTGGTCCGTTTCCGGTTCGCCTACCGCGTGGCGGGGATCTACAACCTTAACGAGTACACCCGGCCGTTGCTCCAGGAGGCCATCGACACCGCGGCCAGGCCCGACCTCCGGGAGTACATGGACACTTACCTTCAGACCGCGCGCACCGCCCTGGCGGTCCGTTACGACGACCGCCTGGGGCAGATAGCCGTGCCGGTCCTCGTAGTCTGGGGCCAGCAGGACAAGGCACTGCCGCTCAAGATAGGGCAGAGGATGAACCGCCTGATAACCGGATCGTTCCTCGTTGCCGTCCCTGATGCGGCCCACGTGCCCCAGTTGGACCGGCCCGACGTTTTCAACGCGGCGGTGGAATCGTTTCTCTCCGGCGCCTCCCGCGGCGATGCCGGTTGACGGCGGCGCCCCGGATGAGCACCCGGGCTCGAGCGGGGGCGCAAGACCGGGAACCGGCGACGGGGACTATTCCGAGAGCCATTTCATGGGCATTGTCTACATCGGGCTGGCCGCGGCTCTCCTGGGGCTGTACGCGGCCGTTGTCGCCGGGGCCCTGGCGGTGCGCCGGTACGGCGTGGCGGTGCCGATGGCCGTACTCCTGGCGCTGATGGTCGTCGTGGTAGCCGGCTCCGTCAGGTTCAGATTCAGGATCACCCCGGCGTCGGTCTCTTTCGGCTTCGGGTTCTTCACAAGGCGCTTCGACCGCGCGGACCTGCTGAGCTGCGAGCCGTACCGGATAGCGTTCGCCGACTACCCGGGATACGGCGTCCGCAGGGGGCCGGACGGCTCGGTAGCTTACGGCACCAGGAACGGGCCCGCGGTGAGGCTTGTTTTTCAGGGCGCGAAAAGGCCTTACGTGGTGGCGGTGGATGAGCCCGCCTTCGTCTGCAGGGCCCTGGGCGCCCGCCCGGTTCCGGGGGGCCCGTGTTAGAATCACCGGGTCCGGCCCCGGATTATGGAGGGAGCATGATGAGCGCAGATCCCGTCAGCAAGGTGAAAGGCTACGGGACGGGCAACGTGTATATAATCGACGCCGGCGAGGAGCTCGTCCTCGTCGACGCGGGCATGCCCCAGGATTACCGGCTCCTGGTGGACAGGATCAAGAGCCTGGGCCGCTCGCCGGTCGAGGTCGGCCACATCGTCATTACCCACTTCCATGTCGACCACGCGGGGTCGGCCGCCGCCCTCAAACGGCTGTCCCACGCTAAAGTGTACGCGCTTGCTGGCGACGTCCCGTACCTGCAGGGAGACGATTCGATCTCCAGTGTCTACAGGAAGGGCCTGCTGGGAGGGGCGGCGTCCCTGGTGCCGAAAGCCGCGGACACCCTGACCAGGGTGCCTCCCGTCGAGGTGGACGTCGCGTGCTCGGACGGCGACGTGTTGCCCATCCTGGGCGGCTTGAGGGCGATCCACTGCCCGGGGCACACGCCGGGGAGCGGCGCATTCTACTGGGAGGAGAAAGGCATCCTGTTCACCGGGGACAGCATCATAAACACCTACCACTTCCTCACCCTGCCCACCATCGGGTTTTCGGTCGATTTCGACCTGGCGGCCCGCTCGGCCGCGCGTCTCGTGGACGAGGTCGAGGGCTGGGGAGCGTGGATGGTCTGCTGCGGGCACGGACCGCTGGTTGCGGACCGCGCCATGGAGAAGCTGCTGAGGTTCCGGGGCAGGCTGATGAGGAAGGGCAGGATTTGACCTTTCGCATGTTCTGCCCGCGGGAGACGCTATAGCCTGGAAGCCGCGGCTCGAGCCCACGGCGGCGGGCGCCGGGGCGCCGGGCGAAAGGGCACGAGAATGGATCACAGCCACGAGGGAACCGACACCGGAGGCTCCTTTCCCGCCGGCGAGGCGCCGGGCCCGCGGCGGTGGCCGGCCCGGGCGGTCGCGCGCCTGAGCGCGGTGATGCGCAGGGGCATTTACGGGAACGCGACCGTCCTGGCGCTGCTGTCGCTGATCTGGTTGATAGTCCGCACCGGGCGCAAGCCCTCGCGCATCAACTACCCCTGCCAGCGCGCCGCCCTGGCAAACGTGACCGTGCTCCTGGGCGGCGCCGCGGCGCCGGTCGCGGCCCGCCTTCCGAGAGCGGTCATGGAGCGGCGCGGCGCGGCGCCGCGTGCCCGCTCGGCCCTGCGGCTGGTCGAGGTTGCCGCCGCGCTTGCGGTTGCGGTCGCGATCGTGCTGACCTTCTATGGCGGGGGTGGACGGGGCGGACGGTCCATGCCCGAAATGACGGCGGCGGCCGCGGCGCTTCGCCTCCCCGAACTCCGCTCCACCACCGCAGGGGCCTCCGACATCTTCATCGCCGAGAACGTGCCCCCGGCCTCGGAGCACGGCGTCGATTACCTGCTGCAGGTGATGAGCGGCAACGGACTGGATTTCTTCCAGTCCCCGGGCACCGGCGCGGCTGCCGGGCCGGCGGGCCTCATAGGGAAGAACGACGTCGTCCTGATCAAGGTCAACGGCGAGTGGAAGTGGCGCGGCGGGACGAACACCGACGTGGTGAAAGGCCTGGTGAACGCCATCGTCCACCACCCGGACGGTTTCACCGGGGAGGTGGTGATCGTCGAGAACGGGCAGTGGGACTCTTACATGGACAACAGGCCGGACAACCGGAACCCCGACGCCTGCAACGCGCAGGACCGGGGCCAGTCGTTCAACGACGTGGCCAACATGTTCGCCGGCCACCACCGGGTCTCCGTTTACGACTGGACCGCCGTTCAGACACACCGCGTGGACGAATACAACTCGGGGGACGGCCGCGACGGCTACGTCTACATGGCCGAGGTGGAGGTGGGGTACCCCAAGTTCACCACCGCCTACGGCACCCGGGTATCCCTGCGCCACGGCGTGTGGAACGGGTCGGAGTACGACAACGGGCGGCTGAAGTTCCTGAACGTGCCGGTGCTCAAGGACCACGGGCTGGCCGGCGTCACCAACGCCATCAAGCACTTCATGGGGGTGCAGGACCTCTGGAGGCTTTCACAGGAGCCGCCGCACGAGCCGATGAAGACCGGGTTCTTCGGGCACCTGATGCTGCGGGCCAGGTACCCCGACCTCAATATCTCCGACTGCATCTGGGTGACCCCGGCGGGCGGGCCCAACGCTCCTTATGACAGGGCCGTGAGGCTGGACAGGCTCATCGCCAGCCGTGACCCCGTCGCTCTCGACTATTACTGCGGCAAGTACGTTCTCATGCCCGTGAGCGGCAACGGGCGGCACGACCCCGACAGCCTCGACGCGGCGAACAACCACAACTTCTTCCACCAGATGCTCTTCAACACCCGCGACGTGCTCCTGGCGGGGGGCAGGCAGGTTACCACCGACGAATCTCGGATGAACGTCTACAAGGGCTGGTCGCCGGAGGAGCCGCCGGCCACCCCGTTCGAGTACTACCTCGCGGAAGGGTGCACCGCTTACGGGTTCGAGACCTGGATCCTGGTGGCGAACCCCGGCGACCGTGACGCCACCGTGCGCATCACTTACCTTGCCGACGGGGGCGGGATAAACAAGGACCCGGTGAGGGTTCCCGCGCGTTCCCGCTTTACGGTCAACGCCAGCGCCGACGCCTGGGCGATGAACGCCGGGGTACGCGTCGGCTCCGACCTGCCCGTTTACGTGGAGCGGGCGATGTACTGGGGAGAGCGCGCCGAGGGGCACGACGCGATCGGCACCGCGACCGGTTCCACCGAGTGGTACCTCGCGGACGGGCATACTTCCGACGGGTTCGAGACCTGGGTGGAGATCCTGAATCCCGGGGCGACCCGGACGGGGGCATCGCTCACTTACGTCACCCCGGACGGGCCCGTGGCCGGGCCGTCGCTGGCACTCGAGCCGCGCTCGCGGACGACGGTGCTGGTGAACGATACGGTTCGATCGGGTGACGTCTCGACGAAGGTCACTTCGGACCACCCTGTGGTGGTGGAGCGCTCCATGTACTGGGACGCCCGCCGCGGCGGGGCGTGCTCGAACGGGGTGAAGCTCCCTTCGAAGGAGTGGTACTTCGCGGAGGGGGCGACCCACTCGGGGTTCGAGACGTGGGTGCTGCTGATGAACCCGGGGCCCGGGGCGGCGAAAGTGAAGCTTGACCTCATGACCACCGGGCCGGGGGACCGGGGGCGGGTACGGCGCTCGGTGAGCGTTCCCGCCGGCGCGCGGCGGACGGTAAGGCTGAACGACGTTGTTGACGGCGCGGACGTCGCCTGCGCGGTCCGCTCCGACGCGCCCGTGGTCGCCGAACGGACGATGCTCTGGGCGGTGCCCGGGGGGAGGGCCGGCCACGCCACCGTGGGCATGACGGCCGCGGCCAGGGAGGTTTTCCTGCCCGAGGGGTGCACGGCGTACGGCTTCGAGACCTGGCTGCTCCTCCAGAACCCCGGCGCCTCGGAGTCCTCGGTGACCGTACACGCGATGACCTCGGGCGGGGAGAAGCGGATCGCCGCGGTGAAGGTAGCCGCGGGAGCGCGCAGGACCCTGAGGTTGAACGATTACTACCAGGGAAACCTCTCTATCAGGGTTGCGGCGAGCCTTCCCGTCAGCGTGGAACGCGCGGTCTACTGGAACGGCCGCTCCGGCGGGACCTGCTCCATCGGCTACTCCCGCTGAAGAAGGTTCGTTCACTTCACTTGCCACTTAGCTTCCCGCCCGTTCGGCATGCCGCAGGTGTCGGGCCCGCCGGGAGGAACGCGAAGTGGCAAGTGAACGGCCAATGAAGAAGGCGGGGCTCAGGCCCCGCCTTCGTTCGATAGCGGATCGTTGGCCGTTACGCCGGCTCGAAGTGCATCAGCAGCAGCGGATGGTCCACGTTCTCGTCGGTGTAGGCGACCTTCACCGGCATGCCCACCTTGATGTCCTCGACCGCTCCGTAGTTCTGGAGCTGGTGAGTGAAGGGAGTGTCCGCGCCGTCCAGCGTTACCACCGAGAGCACGTACGGTATATCGACCTTCATGAAAGCCGGGACGAACTGCGAAACGGAGTAGCCGACGAGGGTGCCGGTGCCCGGCAGTTCCTTCCACCTGGTGACGGTGAGGCAGTCGGCGCAGACCGGGCGCGGAATGCCCCATACCTTGCCGCAGCCCGGGCACTCGGTGGTGACGAACTTCTTGTTGGCCAGCTCGATGAAGAACCTGGAGTACTTCCCGAGGACGTGCTTGTAGGTGAAGTCCACCTTCCACTCGAGGCGCATGACCTCGCGGAAATCCTTCCACGGGTCTCCCTCGGGGTGCATGAACGGCATGGGGTCATCGGCCGTGAAGACCTCCATGAGTGTGTTGATCTGCTCGAGACCCATATCAGTCCCTCCTCTCGAAAACATTGATCGCGCAGAAAGTGCCCGTCCCGCCGTGGGAGTCCATGGCCCCGCGCTTGGAGTTGAGCTCCACCTGGCGCCTGGGGTCGACCTCCTGGCGGAGCTGGCGCAGAACCTCAATGCCCTGCGCGAGCCCGGTGGCGCCGACCGGGTGCCCGAACCCGATGAGCCCGCCCGAGGTGTTGGTGGGCAGGTCGCCGCCGAGGTCGAACACGCCCTTCTCGGCCAGCTTGCCGCTCTCGCCCGGCTTGCAGAGGCCCAGGTCCTCGTAGCTGACGAGCTCCACGCCGGAGTAGGCGTCGTGGACCTCGTAGCAGTCGAGGTCCTCGCGGGGGTGCTTGATGCCCGCCATCTTGTACGCCTGCTGTGAGCCGAACTGCTTTCCGCGGAAGTGGGTGATACCCGGGTCGGGGAAGGGCCTGTCGGCCATCCGCATGAAGTCGGTCCCGCAGCCGGTGCCGACCAGTTCGATGGTGGGCTTGGCGCCCCAGGACTTCGCGTGCTTCTCGGCCCACTCGGCGGTGGAGAAGACGAGGCACGCCGCGCCGTCGGAGAGGAGGCAGTTGTCGAGGAGCTTGTACGGGTAGGTGATCATCTTCGAGTTCATCACGTCCTCGACGGTGATGTCCATGGGATAGTGCGCCTTGGGGTTGGTCATCGCGTTGCGGTGGTTCTTGACGCTGATGGTCGCGAACTGCTCTTCCTTGGTGCCGTAGGTGTCCATGTGAGCGGTCATCATCATCGCGTAGTAGGCGATGTAGAACCCGGCGACCTGGACCTCCCAGTCGGTGTCCGACGCCAGGGCGATGAACTGCTGCGCGACTGACGAGGGGACGTGCCTCCCCATGTTCTCGCCGCCGAACACGATCATCGAGTCGCACAGGCCCGACATGATGTAGGCGTACGCGTTGCGGATCGCCAGGCCGCCGGTCCCGCCTCCGCCTTCGACGCGCACGTTGGGCTTGGGGCACATCCCGATGTTATCGTGAAAGATGGCGCCGGCCTTCAACTGCTTGTCGAAGTGGTCGCTGAAGTAGCTGGTCGTACTGTGCTCGATGTCCTCGATGCGGGTCCCGGAGTCTTCGAGAGCCTCGATGACGGCTTCGTTCATCCAGTCGCGCATGTTGCCGTCGACGCGCTCCGCCGCGAACTTGGAGATGCCACCGCCGAGGACGAACACCCTGCGTTTCTTGTCGAGAATCTCCATATCCTCCCTTCCTTCCTTCTCTCAATGCCCTGCGTTAACAAAGACTCGTGTGTGATTCCTATGACCGCGTACGGCGCGGCCCCGGCTGGAAATCGCCTAAGTATATCAAAAAACAAGTGGCAAGAACCGGTCGTCCATATTTAGAGACCGCAACGCCCCGTTCCGCCGGCGACCATGCGGCGCCGGTGCCGCCGGAAGCTCGCGGCGCGAACCCCGGGAGCGCGATGCGGGTGCGCGCGCGGGCCCGCGGGCCTCAGGGAACGCCCTTCTTCAGCTTAGGGTCGTAAGCGAAGAGCATCCCCCGAACGTCGTCGCGGACCATGTCCAGGGTCGCCTTCGCGCTGCCGTAAGCCGCCTGCGCTTCCTGGGGACTCGCGGCCCCCAGCGCCGACTCGATCTGGAACACCCGTTCGCGCAGGTAGGTCTTCAGGCGTTCCTGGGCGCTGGCGAGATGGGAGTCGCGCGCTCTCGGCAGCGCCGCCACCTCCTCGATCAGCGCCAGGAGTTCCCCGGTCTGAGCGCTGAGCGCATCCATGCTCTGCTGGAGGGGGACGGAGCCGGCGGTGGCGGCGGCAAGCGCATCCACAGCCACCCCGTCGAGCGCTTTTTCCGCCGCGAGCGCTCGAACGACCGTCCTGGCCGCCGCGTAGTCGGTTTCCGGAGTCTTGACCCCGCCGCCGCACCCGGTGGAAGTCAGCGTCAGCGACAGCGCGGCCACGACCGCCAGTGTGAATTTCTTCATGCGCTTATTATATGCGGCCCGCCCCCTGTAACGAACCGCTCCACTGTCGGGCTGAACATGGAGTCCGGCGCTCACCGCGAGGGAAGCCGGCTCAGGAGGCGGCGGGCCTGTCGAAGAACGACTTCCCGGTCGCTCCGGCGGATGCGTCCGCCCGGGGAGAGGGACCCAGGGCCGCCGTTGGCGCGCCGAGGTAATCCGCGATGGCCAGAGCGGCGGCCCTGCCGTCCGCGCAGGCCTGCGCGATAACGCCGGGGCCGCGCACCAGGTCGCCACCGGCGAACACTCCGTGCCTCGATGTCATCATCTTCGAGTTCACCTGCACCAGACCGGATTCGCCGAGCCGGAGGTAGCCCGAGAGGAAACCGGCCAGTGCGGGGTCTATCTCGCGTTCGCGCGCCAGGATCACCGCGCCGAGCTCGATGACCGGCGGGACCTCCACGGGGCCTTCTTCGCCGGATGGTGCCGTGGGACCGGCGCGGGTCTTCAGCGCTTCCACCCGCCCTTCCCCGGCGATCTCCACGATCTTGCGGCCGGGCACAAAGGTAACTCCCGCGTCGGCGGCGGCCGCCACCCGCGCGTCGAGCAGGCCGGAGTCTTCCATCGGACACTGCATGACCAGGTAAGCCGCCTCCGCGCCCATTTCTTTGACCAGGATCGCAGTGTCCAGCGCCAGGGGGCTCTCGCCGATCACCGCGACCCGCGGGTCGAACTCCCGCTTCACCTTCCGCCTGGCCGCGCCGAGGAAAGCGAGCGCGTCGATGACGCCCGGCAGTTCGGTGCCCCTGACCTGGGGCGCCTTCACCGACTGGAGGCCGCAGGCCAGGAAGACCGCCCTGTACCCTTCGCGCAGAAGCGACTCGAAGTCGATGTCCTCGCCGAAAACGGTGTTCCCGCGGAATTCAACGCCGGACGCCATCGACCCTTCGATCTCTCGCTCGAGGATTTGCCTGTTCAACCTTGCCGAGGTCATCGCGTACGCCGGCAGGCCGCCGGCCTCGGTGCCGCCCTCGAATATCTCGACGTTGAAGCCCTGCAGCGAGAGATAGAGGGCGCAGGAGATCCCCGCCGGGCCGGAACCTATGACCGCGATCCTGTCGCGCCTCTGCCCTTTGTACGGCGCGGGCCAGCCTTCCGGCCCCGGGCAGACGCCGCAGGCGAACGCTTCGAGCTGGGCGATCCTGACCGCCGAGTCTGTCTCCCGGCGCCTGCAGGCGGCCTCGCACAGTGTCGAAGCGGGGCAGACCAGCCCGCACGCCTCGCCGAGCGGGTTCACTTCTCTCACCAGGCTCGCCGCGCCTGCGAAGTCGCTGCAGGCGACCCTCCTTATCATGTTCGGGATATCAACCGAGGCCGGGCACGCGGCGGCGCACGGCGCGTCCTCGCATCGCATGCACCGGTGCGATTCGAGGACAGCGGAGACGGAATCGACCACCGACTGGCCGGAGATCTGGGGCCTGACGGGCACCGTCTCGATGACGAAACTTCCTGTGGAGCGTCCGAACCTGGGGATCCTTATCGAGAGGTACTTCAGCGCGGCCGTAGCGGCGTTTACTCCGGATCCCGCGGCCTGGGCGACGCCGCGGCCGAAGTAGGTCGAGTCGCCGGCCAGGAAGAGACCGCGCAGGCCGGTCACCGCCCCCGGCAGGCTCACTGGGACGAGGCCGTCCGCCGGCGCGGCGGCGGCCCAGGAGCCTGACTCCCGGGCGAGCCGGCGCTCGAAGGTGGCGGGGCTGGCGAGTCTCCATACGGCGGGTTCGGCGCCAATCTGCGGCGCCAACGGCCGCAGCCGCTCCATTATCTCCGCCGCGCACGCCCGTTTCCTCTCCTCGTAATCCTCCGACCCGTGCTCCGCGTCAGAGGGGGACGGCCATCCGGCGGCGTCCACGGCCGCGTGGACGGTAACCGAGTGGTAACCCTCGGGGGAGAGGTTGGGGTCCAGCAGCGAGGGGACGGTCACCGAGATAAACCGGTTAGGCTCCCGCTCGGGGTCCTCCACCAGCACGGTGTCCGGGTTGAAGCCTTCGGGCACCGACGCTTCGGGCACTCCCAGGTAGATGCCGAAAACCGAATCGCCCCTCGCGAGCGATTCCGCCCACGCCTCCTGTTCTCCGCCCCGGAACCCCTCGGGCATGAGACGCGTCAACAACGCGCCGGCGGAGGTGTTGGCGACGACGACGTCGGCCGCGATGGTCCCCCCGCCCTCCAGCTCGACCCCAACGGCGCGACCGCCCTCCTCGAGGACGCGCGCGACCGGCATCCGGTACTCCACCCTGCCCCCGGCGTCGAGGATGCTCTTCTCCAGCCTGTCGGGTATCTGCTGGGCCGAACCGATAGCCTGGTGGGTGCCGCCGATGTGACGGTCTATCACCGCCAGCGCGGCCTGTGCCGCGGTGAGTCGAGACAGCCTGTAGCCCGTGGTGAAGCCGAGGTCGGCGTCGAAGAACGCCTTGACCGCGGGGTCATCGACGTGTTTCTCGAGCAGCTTCTCGGCGCTCATCCGGGCGTACTTCCCCAGGCGTACCGCGCTCACCGAGTGCCTGGCCAGCAGGCCCGTCCTCTGCAGGGCCGTATCCTCCGAGCGAGGCCTCGGAGGCCCACCGCAGTCCAGGACCGCATGGTATATCTCATCGAGGTCCCGCATGAAAGAGAGGATGCCGCCTGCCTGTTGCGGGAATATCGCCCCGAGTTCCGCGGTGAAGGCGTGACGGTCGCGGTGGAACTCGACCTGGTTCTCGCCGAAATGGAGCGTATAGGCGCTGTCCCGGGGGATGAGGTCCACCTGCTGCCCGACGAAATCGAACAGAGAGCGCAGCACGTGGTAGCCCACTTCGCCGAAGCCGGGCAGCGACGAGGCCGCCGCGTCGAAGATGAAATCGCTGACCCTGAAAGAGGAGCAGCAGCCCCCGGGTGCGGCGGCGCGCTCGAGCACCACTACGTCAAGGCCTTCGTGCGCGAGCACCGCCGCGGCGGACAGGCCGCCGAGGCCCGCTCCTATCACGATGGCTTCGTATCTGTCCTTCAGGATGGGCGTGTGAGCGACCAATCGACGTCCCGAGGTTCAGCGGGTCAAGGCAATGCGGTCCGAGGGGCCGGACCGCACGAGTCGATGATAGAACAGCGGGCGGGGCTTCGCAATTCGAAAGAGCAATAAGTTCGTGTAAAGACCCAGTAGGCGGCTATCCCAATGGAAACACATCATACCGCCT
>CAZEJS010000006.1:56989-100026 GCA_964512645.1 uncultured Acidimicrobiales bacterium | reverse complement strand
GGCGGCAGTCGGTGCCGTCACAAACTAGGGTGTCAACAGAAACGGGGCAACATCATTCGAGTGCTGGCGTGGGGGTGGGGGTGGGTTTCCGTCCAGTAGGAATTACGATAGCGTTTGTTCAACCACGCTAGATATTTTCTCACGGAACGGGCTTCCCCTTTTCCTTCTTCGGGGGAGTTCTTATATCCGTATCGTCCAAAAAGGACATAGCCAAACTGCTCATAGCAAGATATTGATAAGCACGTACAGGGTCGCTGATGTTCCCGTCTGCCGTATGACCCTTCTCGTTCTTGAAGTAGTGTATTGCATATGTTAGGAACTTCACGGCTTCGTTGAAATCGCCGTCCACGTTTGGAGCAGCAGCCCCGTTGATGTGCAACCCCGCTCCAAATGCTTCGTGTGCTTTCTCTGTGCCTGTTAAAGCTCGCAACCTGTCCTTAACAATCTTGAAGCTCTTCTCCGCTGCTTCCGGGTAATGCCCGTCCAGATAAAGTTGAAAGCACTTCTCCGTAACAACGGGGTGCAAGTCCGACGGGTCCGTTTTCCTGATAACCTTCCCGTCCATCTGCCTTGAAATCCTTTCGCTCAACCGAAGGAAAGTATCAACAGCGACACAAAGACTTTCTGCTTCCTGTCCTATTGCGTTGTAGTACAGCCACGCAGGGACGCAGGTCCCTTCTGCCGCTGCCTCTATGTCACTGGTAATGATATGACCGGGAAGCCCGTTGTAAACGAGTGCACCCCTTTTCTCGCCAAGAGTAAGGCTGTTGAGTTCAGATAGTATTCCCTGTTCGGTATCCGTAAATGACTTACTTGGAATATCCGACAACGCAACCAACACGTCGTCCTTCAGGTTTTCGGCTTCAGTCCTGAATTGTTTAATCTTCTTCTCGAAGTCGTCAAAGGAAAATGAATTCCCGACAAGTTCTTCGAGTCGGCTCTTCACGTCCTCCGGTTTTCGTTCGTACCAGCCCGAAGGAACCCCGTCTAGTCCACCCCACTGTGAACTGAAACGTTCGTGAAAGGCCGGGGGTTGGAAGTCGAGGAAGTACATATTCCCGTGCCAACCTGCGAAAGACCCGCTCCAAGAACGCTTCACGACCGAACACGCGTCGGCTACCTTCTTGCTGGTCGACTCAAGTTCAGACTTCAAGGGGTCGTTCTTGGCATGGAACGCTTTAACCAACGCAGCGATAGCGTTGAGTTCGCTTTCTATAATCGCACCCTTGGACTTCTTCGATAGCCCCTGTACTCGCACAGAGTTGCCTCCCCAGTTCGTGCAAACAGTCGGCAAAGACATTGTACTACCCTGAAACCCTCGTGGAGTGAACAAACTGAAGGAGAAACAGACCAGTACCAAAACCTTATTCTTCTACTGGGCGCAGAAGAAGGCGTCCTCGCTCGCCAGCCTCACGTCGGCGGCGAGGGCGAAGGAAAGACCCGCTCCCATCGCCGGGCCGTGGACGGCGGCTATTATCGGCTGGGGGCACGAGCGCATCAGGCGGATGATGCCGGAGAAGTGGATCTGGCCCTCCCAGATGCTGGCGCCCGTCGGCCCTCCCTCCGGGGCGAACTCCATGGCCGACTTCATGTCGAGCCCGCTGCAGAAACCTTTCTCTCCGGAGCCGGTGACGATGATGACCCTGGTGGCGAAGTCCCTCTGCCTCGCCTGCCAGAAATCGTGCAGTTCCTCCAGCATCTTCCTGTTTATCGCGTTGACCATCTTCGGACGGTTGTAAGTGAGGATGCCCACCTCGCCCTCGGTCTCGTAAACGATAGCCTGGTAATCCATGATGGCCCCTCCCTTCTAACGATGCCCCGCCCTGCCCGCCCCGGAGACAGCCGGGGCCGGGAGCACGCGCGCGGGGTGCACCGTCTCGCCGTTCCAGAGAACACCTCTTCGGTCGTACCGGATTCTATCAGGCGCGCCGGGTCCCGTGCCGGTTCCGCTTGCCGCGGGAGGAGACTGGAGGTCCATCGTCCGGTAGCGGCGCGGCGGCGCGCCACTCGCGCCGGGAGGGCTGTCTGTTGGAAAAAAGAGGCTGGACATGGGAGGGTCCTGCGTATAATCTGCCCACATGATTTGTCGCGGTGGAACGCGGCGCGCCCGGTCCCGTGGCGGCCGGATGCGTTGCCGGAGAAAGCCGCGATGCCGCACTCGTCGATGGGACGAGAGCGCGCCCGCTGAGCGGCGCCCGGTGACCGTTCAAATGAGTTGAACCCGTCCGCTCGGCAGGGCACTGCCAGGAGCAAGCCAGAGGGCCGGCATGGAAGAAGCGGTCTACACGACCCCGGAAGATGGGGTCTTCGAGCTCATGGGCTCGACCCCCGGGGGGCTGCGGGACGACGAGGCCGCCCACCGCCTCAGCACTGAGGGTCCCAACGTCCTCGAGAGGAAGCGCGGCACCCCGATGTGGCGCAAGTTCCTCTACAATTTCATCCACTTTTTCGCCATCATGCTATGGTTCGCCGCGGCGCTCTCCTTCATCGCGCGGATGCCCCAGCTCGGATACGCCTGCATAGCGGTCATCGTTTTCAACGCTGTCTTCTCTTTCTGGCAGGAGTACAAGGCGGAGCGGGCGATCGAGACCCTGCAGAAGATCCTCCCCAGAAAGGTGCGCGTCGTGCGGGATGGCGAGGAGCGGGAGATCGAGGCCGAGGGCCTCGTGCGCGGGGACCTCATGGTGCTCGAAGCCGGCAACAGCATCAGCGCCGACGGGCGCCTGGTGCAGGTCAACGAGATGCGTGTGAACAACTCCGCCCTGACCGGCGAATCCGAGCCCCAGTCGCGGCGCTCCGAGGCGATGCACGTCGAAAAAGCCGCGCTGGCGGACCTGTCGAACCTCGTGTTCGCCGGCACCAGCGTGGCCACGGGCAGCGGCCGGGCGGTCGTTTACTCGACCGGCATGGACACCGAGATCGGCAAGATCGCCAACCTGACCCAGGAGGTCAGAGAGGAACTCAGCCCCCTGCAGAAAGAGATGGGGAAGATCACCAAGATACTGGGGGGCATCGCCGTCAGCGTCGGAGTGCTCTTCTTCATCCTCGGCGCCTTCGCCAAGGACATGGACAAGCCGGCGGCCCTCATGTTCGGCATGGGGATAATCGTCGCCCTTGTGCCCGAGGGCATGCTCCCGACGGTGACCCTCGCCCTGGCGATGGCCACCCAGCGGATGGCGAAGAGGCACGCCCTCATCAAAAAACTCTCGTCGGTGGAAACCCTCGGCTGCACCACGGTCATCTGCACCGACAAGACCGGGACGCTTACGACCAACGAGATGACCGTGCGCGAAGCGTGGGTAGCCGGGCGCGATATCCAGGTGGGCGGCGTCGGCTACGCCCCCGAGGGGGAGTTCCTGTCCGGGGGGAAACCCCTGACCGAGTCCGACAACGCCGCAATGCTCAAGCTGCTCCGCATAGCCGCGTTCTGCAACAACTCGAGGCTGGTGCCGCCGGAGGCCGCCGGCGGGCACTGGGACATCATCGGCGACCCGACCGAAGCGGCCCTGCTGGTCACCGCGGAAAAATTCAAGTACGACTACCAATCCGAGCTGCGGGTGTTTCTCAGGCGGTACGAACTCCCCTTCGACTCCCGGCGCAAACGCATGGCCACCGTTCACAAGCTGGACACGGGCGTGGAGGCCCTGGTCAAGGGAGCCCCCATGGAGGTCCTCGGGCTCTGCACCAGGATCTGGGAGCCACACGGCGTCCGGGTGCTCACCGAAGCGGACAGGGAACGCGTCGCGGAGGTGAACGACGCCTACGCGACGCAGGCGCTGAGGGTGCTCGGCTTCGCCTACCGCGAGATGGACGGCGAACAGAAGCACTACGATGCGGACGAGCTGGAGAGGGACCTCACCTTCGTGGGACTGGCTGCGATGATGGACCCGCCGAGGCCCGAGGTGGAGCAGGCCATAGACGAGTGCCGGACCGCGGGCATAAGGGTGATCATGATTACCGGGGACTACGGGGTCACGGCCGAGTCCATCGCCAGGCGCATCGGACTTGTCGGCGGCAGGCAGGTACGTGTGGTCACCGGCCAGGAGATAGAGGCGATGTCGGACGGCCAGCTCGTGGAGACCCTGGCGGAGCCCGAAGTCATCTTCGCCCGCGTCGCTCCCGAACACAAGATGAGGATAGCGCTCGCCCTGAAGAGCCAGGGGGAGATCGTGGCCATGACCGGCGACGGGGTGAACGACGCCCCCGCCCTGAAAGCCGCCGATATCGGCGTGGCCATGGGAATAACCGGGACGGACGTCGCGAAAGACGCCGCGGAAATGATACTCACCGACGACAACTTCGCCTCCATCGTGAACGCCGTCGAGGAGGGCAGGGCCGTCTACGACAACATAGGGCGCTTCGTGACCTACCTCCTCGCCAGCAACATCCCCGAACTGTTCCCGTTCCTGCTGTTCGTGCTGCTGGGGGTGCCGCTCCCTCTCACGGTCATGCAGGTCCTGGCCGTCGACGTCGGCACGGACCTCATCCCGGCCCTCGCCCTGGGCACCGAGGCTCCCGAGCCGGGCATCATGAATAGACCACCGAGGTCGCAGAAGAAGAGCCTGTTGAACTGGAAACTGATCCTGCGGGCCTACGGTTTCCTGGGTCCGATCGAGGGCGTCTGCTCCATCGCGGCTTACTTCCTCGTGTATCTCATGGCCGGGTGGAGGCCGTCCATGGGGATAGCGGCGATGGCCGCGTCTTTCAGTTCCGTCTACGTGATGGCGACGACGGCCTGCCACCACACCATCGTCACCACGCAGATCGGGAACGGGTTCGCGTGCAGGACCGAGCGCGAATCCATCTTCAAGGTGGGTTTCTTCACCAACAAGGCCTACCTGTGGGGCGTCCTCTCCGAGCTGGTCGTCCTGGTCGCCTTCATCTACGTTCCCCCGTTTCCTCACTTCTTCGGCTTCACGCCGGTGGACATCCGGGTGTGGCTGTTCATGTTCGCCATGATCCCGTTCCCGCTGGTCGCGGACGAGGCGAGGAAGTACTTCGTCCGGCGCTACGCCGGCGGAAAAGAAGCCGGGGCCTCGCCCGCGGAAGGGGCGACGGAACGGGCGGCGTGAGCGTCGGGCGCGCCTCCCCTCCTGCCGCACGGACACGGACCTTTACAGGGAGCCCCGGTTCGGCAACCATTGGAACAGGCGGGTTGGCCGCCCCGCGCCGGTGGAATCCACCGTCACGGTGCCCGTGCCGGGCGGGTGGCACGCCCTGAACCGCGTACTACCGGGAGCTGGTGATCATGCTTGTCGAAGACTACGAGGTCGAGGTCGCTTCGCCCGAATGCGACCTGGAGTCCCCTATCTACGTAGCGAAGGTGGCCCTGTCGGCGGACATCAGCGAGGCCATCCCGTACGTGAACGCCACGGTGGAGAAGGGCGAGTTCGTGCCGGGCCTGCCGGCGCTCGTCTTCAGGGAGGGCGGGCGCAAGTACGCTCTCAGGCCGCGTGAGATCCTCATAAGCAACATCACCGAGAGGTCGGAGGCGCTGGCGCTGGCTCGCGCGATGGTCGGCAAGATAAACCGCATCTGGGACGACAGGGAGAACATCGAGCCCAGCTACGACTCCTGGGAGAAGCCCAGGGTCCTCGACCTGCTGAAGCTCCTCCCCGGCACCAACTGCAGGGAGTGCGGCGTGCCGACGTGCATGGCCTTCGCCACCAGGCTGTCTGAGGGCAAGGCCGGGGTCGAGGAATGTCCGCACCTTGCCCGGCCCGAGAACGCCCGGCGGCTCATGTCTCTGAAGGAGCTGTGCGGCTGAATCACCCCCGGCGAAACGGCGGCGCCCGCGGCGCCGTTTGCGGCGTACCCGGCGCTGCCGGGACTCTCCGAGCCGCCCGCCGGAAGGTGTCCCACGCTAGATGCCCTTGATGATCCCCGGAGGGTGCTCCGACTCGTTCACCCCGGGCCCGAGGACCTCCAGGACGAACTTCAGCGCCTCGGCTTCGTCGCGGTCGGTGATTATCCGGCGGAGCCAGATAAGCGCGCTCTCGTCCAGCGTGAAGACAACCTGTTTCCTTCGAGCCACCACGTTCTCCCTCCCGGGTTCGCCCGCCCCCCTGCCGCCTCCGCGCCGGCGGCACCGCCGAGTCTGCACCATGCGCCGGGACGGCATGCAGGATACTTCCCGGTGCTTCGTGAATTACATTTCGAACGGCACGGGAGCAAGAACGCCTCCCCGGCCGTCCAAACCCGTATCATGGAGTCGGCCGGCGATTCAGTTCAGGAGCACGGATTGGGTTCGGAAACCATAGCCGCCCCGGTGGCGGCGGCACCGGAGGTGACAGCGGGGACCGGGACGCGCCTCAAGGCCTGGGCCGCCGCGAACTCGACCACCAGAGTCACGCTGTACCTCGCCGCTGTCTTCCTCCTGCTGTGCGTGCTGGGGCTGGGCGGCTACTACCTGGCACAGGACATCTCCAGGTGGAGCAAATTTCCACCGGGGTCGAAGGTGTCCGGCGTCGACGTGTCCGGCCTTAGCCGGTCCGACGCGTACAGGAAAGTCGAGCGGGAGCTCGCGGGAGTAGCCGAAAAACCGGTGGTCCTCACCCTCGACGAGGAGAGGTTCGGCATAACCCCGGAGGAACTGGGGCTTAACCTCGACTACTCCAAGATGGTGGAGAGCGCGTACTCACAGGCATGGTCGCCGAACATCCTCGAGCGGATGTTCCGTTCTTACACCAACAGGCCGTACCGGGTGAACGGGCTGCTCATGGTGGAGACGGACGAAGCCGCCGTCGACCAGTTCGTGAGGAACGTCACCGCGGCGGCGAACCACCCCCCGAGGAACGCCTACGTGGACGTCACCAGCGGGGCGCCGGTAATAATGAAAGCGTTACCGGGTTACCAGGTCTCCGAGGACGTCATCAGGGCGGAGGTCGGCGACGCCCTCAACTCCAGGAGCAGGACGGTGCCCATCGTGGCGCTCCGGACGCCCGCCACCTTCGGGGACGAGATCTTCGGCAAGCTGATCGTGATCAACCTGGCCGAGCACAAGCTGACGCTCTTCAACCGGGAGGCGCCGGTGGCTTCTTACAGCATCGCCTGCGGGCAGTCGGCGTGGCCCACCCCGGTCGGTCAGTGGCAGATCGTCGGAAAACAGATGAACCCGACGTGGTTCAACCCTCACTCCTCCTGGTCCGCGTCGATGCCGGAGACCATCGGGCCGGGCTACAGCAACCCGCTGGGCATCCGCGCCATGCCGCTGAACGCGTCCGGCGTGCTGATCCACGGCACTTCGAACAGCGGGAGCATAGGCACTTCGGCGTCGCACGGGTGCATAAGGATGCGGATGAACGAGGTGGTCCAGTTGTTCGACCTGGTCGAGGTGGGAACTCCCGTCTACATCATCCACTCCGCCGGGAACCCGGGCTTCGACGTGACCTCGACCCCTTCCTGGCGCAAGATAACCACCCCGGCGCCGCCGAGCGCCTACACCGGGGGCTGAAGGCTCCGTCCCGTTCCGCCGGGGCGGTTGCCGGTCACAGGCCGTGGGTCACGATGTACTTCTCCAGCGCCAGCAGCGCCTCGTCGAGGCCCTCCCTGCCGAACCCGAACCGGACGTGCTCGGAGCCGTAATCGAACACCTGTGACGGCAGGAGGAGCACTTCCGCCTCGCGCGCCAGACTCTCGCAGAGCCCGGCGGCGTCGTGTCCGCCCAGCAGCCGGGGGAACGCGACCGTTCCCGCCGCGGGCCTGTCCCAGTAGAAAAGCGCCGGGTGCTTGTCGAAGAAGTAGTCGAGGCGTTCCAGGTTCTTCTCGATCAACGCCATGTTGCGCTCCAGTATTTTCTCTTTCGATTTCAACGCTATGGTCGCCAGGACCTCACCCGGCGCGCTCGAGCAGATGGAGGTGTAATCCTTCACCGTCCGCAGCCTTTCGATGATGCCGGGGTCCCTGGTTGCGAGCCAGCCTATGCGCGCCCCGGGCATGCCGAAAGCCTTGGACATCCCGCCAAGCGATACCGCCCTGTCGTAGAGGTCGCAGGCGGCCGGCAGCGTGTTCGCCGGGTCCCGCTCGGTGAACCGGTACATCTCGTCGGAAAGGAGGAGGGCGCTCGCGGCTGAGGCGACCTCGACGACCCTCGCGAAGTCGGGCGCCCCGGGGAGCCACCCGGTCGGGTTGTGGGGGAAGTTGGTGACAATCAGCCGGGTGTCGGGGCGCACGTGGTCCTCGAGCCATTTCGGGTCGAACCGCCACCCCTGGCGCTCGTCGGCCGGCCACATCTCGACGTCGCACTCCATCGACCGCGCGACCTCGTAGAGCGCCTGGTACCCGGGAAACGCGCATATCACGTGGTCGCCGCTCTCGAGGAGGCCGTTCATCACCAGGAAGATGCCCTCCACCGGAGCGCACACCAGGACGTCGTCCGGCCCGGTGTCCCGGTACAGCCCGGCTATCTCGTCCCTCAGAAACGGCGCGCCCTGGCTCTCGGTATAGCCGAGGCGCAGTTCGTCCCAGAGGCGCCTGGTGCCTTCGTCGGCGAGCTCGAGCAGCCCGGCCTGCGAAAGCGGCTCGCAGTCCGACGCGGCCAGGTTGTGCTTCACGCTGAACTCGTGCAGCGCGAAGTGCCTCTCCAGCTTGAACGGACGCAGTCCCGCCACGCTTACCTCCTCCCTGCCTGCCCGGCGCTACAGGCCCGGCGGGCGTTCCGCCTTTCCGTCGATTGTACCCTCCAGGCTCCCCGGTGGCCCGCGCCTCCGTCCGGCCCGGCCTGCCCGTTCTCCGAGACACCGGCCCCGTTCCCCGGCGGGCCCGGTCGAGTGCCCCGCTTTGGCGCAGCAGGCCGTTATTGGTTACTGTATATGCGCCACGCGATACCCCTGGAGGGAAACATGCCGATTTACGTCTTCGAAGGACGCAGGCCCAGGATCGGAAAGACATCGTACGTCCATGACACCGCGGTCATCATCGGCAGGGTGACCGTCGGGGAGGACTGCTTCATCGGCGCCGGGGCGGTCCTCCGGGGCGACTGGGGCGAGATCATCGTCGCCGACGGGTCCAACATCCAGGAGAACGCCGTCCTGCACGCCGGGCCGGATTCGGTCACCACCCTCAGCGCCGACTCGCACGTGGGCCACGGCGCGATCCTGCACGGCTGCTTCCTGGAGGAGCACGTGGTGGTCGGCATGGGTGCCGTCGTCAACGACGGGGCGCGGATCGGCGCGGGAAGCATGCTGGGCTCGGGAGCGCTCGTCACGCCCCGGACCGAAATACCGCCCGGAAGCCTCGCCGTGGGAGTCCCCGCGCGGGTCGTCAGAGAGCTCTCGCAGGTGCAGAAGGACTTCGCGTTGATGGGCACCCGCCTGTACCAGACGCTGCCCGAGCGCTACCGGCAGTCGCTCGAGGAAGTGGACGTGGAAGAGTGCCGCTGACGGCGGCCCGGCGCGCTCAGGTCGCCGCCGCCGCGGCCCACTCCATCCAGCCGGTGATCTCCTCGAGGGGAAGATGGTAGAGCATGTCGCAGTGGCCGCACCCGTTGATGGGCAGGAAAAGGGTGTGCTCGGATGAAACCTCGCCCAGGACCTTCCGCCTGATGCCCTCGGCGGGACAGAGGAAGTCCCTGGTGCCCGCCGCCGCCGCCAGCGGAGCGGTGACGGCTCCCATGCCGTCGGTGTAGTTCAGGCGCCCGTCCCCTTCCCGGTCCATCGAGGCCAGCTCGCCGGTACGTGCGGCGTGCACGCTCTGGGCCACGTGGAGGCAGGCGACGTCACCGCCCGCCCACGTCCCGAAAAGCCGGCAGGCCTCTTTCCCCATCATCTCCGGGCGCAGGTACGGCTTCATGAGGAAGCCGGACATTATCATCCTGGTGAGCCAGGGATGCCTGAAGCCGAACCGCCTGGAGAAGCGGCCCACCGGTATCAACGGCTTACGCCGGGAGCGCCGGAGCAGGAACCCCTCGATCTTAGTCATCACCGACTGCATCAGCGATGTGCGCCGGAGTCTCTCCCACCACGGGGGAAGGTCGTCGGCCAGCGACGCCGGGCTGCCCACGGTAAGCGCGGCCGCCACCTTGCCGTTGCGCCGGCGCGCCAGCTCCGGGTCGCGGACGAACGCCCCGCTCGCGGATTCCGAGGGCGCCGTCCCCTGTAGGTAGATGTACAGGGACATCCCCCCGAAGGAGTGGCCGATGTAGAAGCACGGCTGCCCGGTCTCCTCCACCACCCGGTCCACGACCGCGGCCAGGTCCAGCGCCCCCTGGGTGTCCCCTGAGTGCCGGGCGCCCCTGGGCTCGCTCTGCCACGGGGGATGGCCGGCCCCGCTGAAGTTCATTATCCACACTTCGTACCCGAGCCGGTACAGTTTCTCGGCGAGGCTGAAGCCCGCGAGAGGGAGGTCGAACTCGTACCCGGTGGAGGCCAGCCCGTGGCCGCAAACCACGGCGCGGGCACCCTCGCGCCGGTACCTGCGGCACCTGATGATGACCGCGTCGGCGGCTTCGACTTCTACAACGCTGTAATCCGGCAGGCTCGGGGCCATCGTTCGTCACCCCTCTCTCGACCGGGACCGGGGCGGCCGCCTCGCAGCGGACGCCGCGGGCCGTTCACCGCCGGGCGGTCCTTACGGAAAAAGCATCACGCCGTTCTCCACCCGCGCGGCTGTCCCCAACTGCTGGGAGAGGCCGGCGATCCTGGTTATCCACTCGCTGCCCGAACTACCGGTCATGTAGCCCGGCCTCCCGTTACCGATGTAGACCGGGTAGACCCTGGCGCCGAGCAGCCCCCTGGAATCGAGCGACAGCTCCGTCAGGATTGTGTAATGGCCCTCGTTGCTTCCCGGGTTGAAGACGAAGTTCCCCAGGGAGTTGGCGATGAGCTTGCCCCTGTAGAACTCGAACCCCTGGGGAACGTGGGGGTGATGCCCCAGGACCAGGTCGGCCCCCTGGTCTATCGCCAGGCGCGCCAGCGCCGTCTGGCTCGCGTCGGGGGTGTACTTCTTCTCGGTTCCCCAGTGGAAGGAGACGACGAGCAGGTCCGCGTTCCGCCTGGCGTTGGCGATGTCCGCCACCAGCCGGGCGGTATCGGTCGCGTCGCAGACGCCCGGGTAGCCGGCGTCGGCGTACCATCCCGCGTACCCGATGTCGTCGTACGCCAGGAACGCCACGCTCAGCCCGTTCGCCGACAGGTAAGCGGGGACGTGGGCCGATTCGTAGTCGGCGCCGGCGCCGCAGTGCCGGATACCGTATCGGTCCAGGTGCTCCATCGAATCCATGAGGGCAACCGGCCCGAAATCGCGGGCGTGGTTGTTGGCCAGCGAGACCACGTCCACGCCGGCGTCCTTCATCCCCTGGAGAGCGGCGGGGTCGCCGCGGAAAGTGAACGTCTTGCCCCGGACCTGCTCTCCCCGGTAGGACATCGCGCACTCCAGGTTCGCGAAGGTGACCGTTGCCGCGGCGAGCCTGTCGCGCACCCCGCTCCACACGTAGTCGAAGCCGTTGGCGGAAAGGATCGGCGACATGTCGCCGCCCAGGTTGACGTCGCCGACGGCGCACATGGTCCATTTCGCGGTGCTGTAATAGTCGAAGTACATCGGGCGCTCTGCGACTATCTCCGCCCCGCCCAGGGCCTCGACCCTGCAGGAGAAGTCGTGGGCCGCGTCGTCACCCTCCCCCAGCAGGTCCTTGGCGAACACGGTGCTGCGCGAACGCCCGGGGACGGAGATTTCCTGCACCCGGCTGGTGCCGTCTCCGAGCATGTAGGTTATCCTCACCGACGCCCCGGCCCCGGCGGGGTTCTGGATGCACAGGTACGGCGCGAAACCGGGACGGCAGGTGCCTTCGGCGAAGAAGAACGAGGACGCGGGCCCCGGCGCTCCGATGACGTCGTGCCCCCCGGTCCACGCGTTCCTGTACGAGAAGTACATTGGCCGTTCGACTACGATACCGCTCCCGTCGGTCGTCTGGACTTTCGCGGAGAAATCGTGCGCGGCGTCGTCGTATTCGCCAAGAACCTGTTTGACCGTGAGCGTGAAGCGCGAGTGTCCCCCGACGGCCTGGGTCCACGTCTTCACCGAACCGTCGCCGAGCATGAAAGTGACCTTCACCCTGCTGGAGGCCGCGTTCGGGTTCTGTATGCAGATATAGGGGTCGAAGCCGGGTCGGCAGGTGCCTTCGGCGAAGTAGAATGCGCCGGTGGGGGCGGCCGCGCCAAGCACGTCGTGCCCCCCTGTCCAGGCGCCTTTGTAGTTGAAGTACATCGGGCGCTCGGCGACTATCGGCGCTCCGTTGGTCGATTCCACCATGGCCGAAAAGTCGTGGGCGGCGTCGTCACCCTCACCGAGGAGATTCTTGACCACGACCGTGTGCCGGGACCTCGCGGGCACCGTCACGGGCTCGACGCGCGTCCTTCCGTTGCCCAGCATGTAAGTGATCCGCACCGCCGCGTCCGACCCTCCGGGGTTCTGCAGGCACAGGTAGGGCTCGAATCCCGGCCGGCAGGTGCCTTCGGCGAAGTACCAGGTGGAGCGGGGGGCGGTCGCGCCCACGACGTCGTGGCCCCCGGTCCAGGCGCCTTTGTACCGGAAATAGATGGGCCTTTCGGCGACAACGGGCGAATCCGCGTCCACCTTCGCCGACACGTCGCTGCCTGCCGCCACTTCCAGCCCGACGTCCACCGTGGTCCGGCTCGCCGGCTTCAGCACGTACCGCTTCACCGCGGTCTTGCCGCTCCCGGTCATGTAGGTGATCCTGGCGGTTGTCGCCCGCGCCCCGGGGTTGAACAGGCATATCCACTCCTCGAAGCCCGGGCGGGTGGTGCCTTCGGCGAAGTACCAGGTGCGGCTGGCGGCGGTGCACCCGATAACATCGTGGCCCCCGTTCCATGCCGCCCTGGCGGCGCCAGGGGCGGCAGCCAGGAGCGCGACCGCCAGCAGTACCGTGACCGTCAGGTATCTACGCAAGAGCACTGCACCTCCTCGCGGACAAGAGCACCTCATTCTACAATGGCGCCGCCTACTTGAGGTCTTTGCGCTGGAAAAACCAGACGGAAGCGCCGAACCCGACGGCCGCGAAGGCGAGCAGCACCAGCACGCTCTTCACCGGCACCCGCCCGCTGTCCAGCACCTTCAGAGGGTTGTAGTAGTGAAAGATCCCGAACCAGTCGACCTTCTCGAGCACGCCCGAGTAGGAAGCCGCGAAGTGCAGCAGGTAGAAGAACAACGTGAGTCCCACCGAGGCCATGACCGCCCGCCTGGGGTCGTTGAACAGCACGGAGAAAAGGACCGAGTACCCGGCCACGGCGGCCGCGAGGGATATGCCCACGGGGATGAACGCCGCGCACCCGGAGTAGTTCAGCCCTGTGCCGGAGGCGAAGATCGCGCCGTAAGCGATTATCCCGAACACCGTGGATACCACCAGCACGGCTATGCCTCCGAGGAGGGCCAGACCCTCGCTGGTGAGCAACTTCCACCGCGCCACCGGCTGGGCCATCAGCAGCTCCAGGGTCCCGTCGTTAACCTCTCCCGCTACCATCTGCCTCGCGAAAGCGATGACGTACGCCGCGATTATGATGACCCATATGAACCCCAGGAGCTCGATCGTGATGTAGTTGCTGAAGGAGGCGGTGTCGATGCTCTGGACGCCGAAGAGCTGCAGCAGCGCCTTGGGATAATCCTTGAACAGCTCCGCCTTGGTTTCGAGCATCCTCCTGAACGTGGGATACACCGCCGTCAGCATCAACATGTAGGCAAGCAGCCCGACGACGTACACCAAGGTGGGACGCCAGCGCTCGAGGACCGTCTTGTCGAAGACGTTCCTGTTCAAGGCCCCCCGCCCCCCGCGCCGTCTCCGGCGTGTCCGGCGGGGGCGTCCTCCCCGCCACTTCCGGCGGACCCGGCAGGCTCCTCCCCCGGCGCCCCTGCGGACCCGGGGGCGTAGAACTCGAGAAACGCGTCCGCCAGGCTCGCGTGGGCGACGCTGAAGTCCGCGACGTCGTAGCGGGCCACGGCTTTCAGCAGCGGGTTGATGTCACCTTTGAGCTTCAGCGATATCCGGTTGCCGAGCCGCGTGACATCGCTGACGCCGGGGATGGACTCGAGCCCGATGCCGCCGGGCACTCCCCCTTCGAAGATCACCTCGACGTTCCTCAACCTCATCTCCCGCAGGTCCTCTATCCTCTTTGTTCCCGCAAGGTTCCCCGAACGCAGGATCCCCACCCGGTCGGCGATGCGCTCGACCTCGGGCAGGTTGTGGGACGAGAAAAGCACCGTGGTCTGTTCGCCCCGCAGCTCGTTGAGGATGTCGTAAAGGAGCTTCTGCGCGCGAGGGTCCAGGGCGTTGGTGGGTTCGTCCATGATGAGCAGCGGAGGCATCTTCATGACCGCAAGGACGATAGCCAGCTTCTGCCTCATCCCTTTCGAGCAGTCTCCGACCTTGCGGCCAAGGTCCAGCTCGAGTCGCTCCGCCAGGGCTCTGCCGTTGTCCTCCACCCCGCGGGCGGCGCTGAACGAGGCTACGAACCTGACGTGCTGCTCGCCGGTCATCCTGTCGTACAGCGCGGCGTCCCCGGGCAGGTAGCCCACCTTCTCTCTCACCGCCACGCTCTGCCTCCAGGTGTCGAGCCCGAACACCTCGGCGCGCCCGGCGGTCGGGCGGAGCATCCCCATCAGCAGGCGTATCGCCGTGGTCTTGCCCGCGCCGTTAGGACCGAGGAACCCGAAGACCTCGCCGCTTTCGACCTCCAGGTCGAGCCCGCTGACCCCTACGACCCTGCCGTACTTCTTTGTGAGGGAAGCCGTTCTGATCACGCTATGAGGCAATTCTCCTCCATTCGGCCCCGCCGCGACGCTCCGCCCTTCCGGGCGCGCGGGGTAATGCCCATCATATCCCCGCCCCCTCGAAACATGCCATAGGAGGGGCGCCGCAGGCGCCGTATAATTCCAGTAGCCGACAGGTGCTTCCGGGGAGGGTTGCGTTGAAGGAAGATCTCGAACGGGTCTACCGCCAGATGGCCCGCATCCGCGCTTTCGAGGAAGCGCTGGCTTCGCTGTGGAAGAGAGGGCTTATCTCCGGGGAGATGCATCTCGGCATCGGCGAGGAGGCTGTGATCGCCGGCGTCCTGGCGCATTCGCGCGACGGCGACGCCCTCACCGTCGACCACCGGTCCACCCCCGGCTTCCTCGCCCGGGGTGTGGACATGGAGTCGATGCTGCTGGAGATGCTGGGCTCGCCCGAGGGGCTCTGCCGGGGCATGGGGGGCCACATGCACCTGTTCTCCAGGGAACATTCCGCGGCCTCCTCGGGAATCGTGGGCAGCTCGGTGCCGCTCGGGGCGGGATTCGCGCTCGCGGCGAAGCAGCTCCGGCCGGGGAGCGTGGCCGTCGCCTTCCTGGGGGAAGGGGCCATGAACCAGGGGATGGTCTTCGAAGCGCTGAACCTGGCGTCGACCTGGAAACTGCCCCTGGTGGTGGTATGCAAGGACAACGGCTGGGCCATCACCACCCGCTCCCGGACGGTCACCTCCGGCTGCCTGCTGAAAAGGGCGCGTTCCCTGGGCGTCCGCGCCCGCCGGACCGACGGACTGCGCGCGGACCGGGTCTGGCGCTGCGCCGGGGAGGCGTTCGCGCGGGCAAGGCGCGGCGGGGGGCCGACTTTCATCCACGCCCGCTGCGCCCACCTCGAAGGGCACTTCCTCGGCGACCCGCTGTTGCGCGTCTTCCAGGACCCGGCCGGAGAGATCGGCCGGATATCGGTGCCCCTGGCCCGCGCGGCTTTCTCCGAAGGCGGCGGGGTGTTAGACAAGGCGACCGCCCTGGGCCGCATCGCCAGGTCGCTGTCGGCGATAGGACTGAATACCTACATGCCCCACCTCGACCCGCTCAAGGTCTCGGCCCGCCTCGTCGGCGTTGAGGAGCGCCAGAGGATCGCCCTGGAAGCCCGCGCCGAGGTGGAGGAGGCGGTGGTGCGCGCCCTGGAACGCTCCGGGCAGAGGAGCGGGGTGATGCCCCGTGCCTGAGATGACGTTCGCCGGCGCGATAGAGCGCGCGCTCGAAACCGCGATGGCCGCGGACGGCCGCGTCGTGGTGTTCGGGGAGGACGTGGAACTCCTGCGGCGCAACCAGTTCGTGCGGTTCGGGCCTTCCAGGGTCATGAACACCCCCATCAGCGAATCGGGTTTCCTGGGCGCGGCCGTCGGGGCCGCCATGGCCGGCCTCAGGCCGGTGGTCGAGGTGATGCTAGTCGACTTCCTGGGCGTGTGCTTCGACGCGCTCCTGAACCATGCGGCCAGGGTCGCAGACTTCTCCGGCGGCGGGTGGGACGCCCCGATGGTGGTGAGGTGCGCCTGCGGGGGCGGCTACGGCGACGGCGGACAGCACGAGCAGTGCCTGTGGGGCCTGCTCGCCGGCGTGCCGGGCCTCTCGGTGGTGGTGCCTTCGAACCCGTCGGACGCCGCGGGCCTGATGCTCTCGGCAATAGACTCGAGCGGGCCCGTGGTGTACCTGGAGCACAAGCTCCTATCCGATTACTGGCTGGATTACCTGGGGACGGGCGGCCGCGGCTGCCTGCCGATCGAGGTCCCCGCCTCGGGGGCGCGCGGCGAGGTCGATCTGCCCCTGGAGTCCGTTCCCCTGGGGACCGCCCGCGTGGCCCTCGAGGGGGGCGACCTGACCGTCTTAACCCTGGGGGTCAGCGTCCACCGCGCGCTGGAGGCCGCGAAGGTTCTGGCCCTCGATGGGATCAGGCCCAAGGTGATAGACCTGAGATCGGTCTCCCCGCTGGACGTGAAGGCCGTCGTCGAGGGCGCCGGAGCCACCGGGCGGGTCCTGGTGGTGGACGAGGATTACCTGGGGTTCGGGCTCTCCGGGGAGCTCGCGGCGGTCATCGCCGAGGCCGGCGTCGAAACCCGCTTCGCCCGGGTGGCCACCGAGGGCGCCATCCCCTACGCGCCGGACATGGAGGCCCGCGCCCTTCCCAACGTCGAACGCATTGTCGAAGCCGCCCGGGGGCTCGCGCGCTGAGGGCGGCGCGCACTGCGGAGCCGGTGCGCGGGGCTTCCGTCGGCGGCTTTCCCCCGGGGCCCGCCGGATTGACCGCCCGTTTCTCTTTGCTGTAGATTTGGGCGAAGCTACAGGGGGCGCTCGTGAAATCTGAACGCGTGGTGGTCATCGGTGCCGGGCTCGGCGGTCTCTCCGCCGCGGCGTACCTCTCCAGGAACGGTTTCGAGGTCGACCTGTTCGAGCGCAACCCCCACCCGGGTGGATACGCCTGCAGCTTCGTGCGCGGGCGCTTCGAGTTCGAGGCCTCGCTCCACGAGCTGTCCGGCGTGGGCCCCCCGGACAGGAGGGGAGGGTGCTACAGGGTCCTCGACGGGTGCGGCGTGGCCGACAGGGTGGAGTTCCTGCCCATCGACGATTTCTACACCTCGATATTCCCCGATTTCACCGTGACCGTTCCCCACGGCTGGGAGGCGGCCGAAGAGGCTTACGCGTCGGAGTTCCCCCGGGAGCGCAAAGGCATCAGGCGCCTGCTCCGGCTGATGAGGAACATCTTCCACGAGCTCGGCTCGCTCTCGGCGGAAATGGGCGCCTTCGACTTGCTGAAGCTCCCGGCCAGGAGCGCCCACCTGGTGCGCTCGCTCGGGCTGACGACCTCGCAGGTCCTCGACCGCGAGCTCGAGGACCCCAGGCTCAAGGCGCTCTTCTGCGACATCTGGGGTTACTACGGGCTGCCGCCGTCAAGGCTCTCCTGGCTGCTGTTCGCGGTCGCCAACGCTTCCTACATCGAACACGGGCCGTACCACATCAAGGGCACCTCCCAGGCTTTGAGCAACGCCTTCGTGGAGGCCATTGAAGAGCACGGAGGCAGGGTCCACCTGCGCAACGGGGTCAGTCGGATCACCTGCTCCGGCGGCAGGGTCACCGGCGTCGTCACCGATGACGGTGAGAAGCGCCGCGCGGACTACGTGGTCAGCAACGCCAACCCCATCACCGCCTGCTACGACCTTCTCGGCAAGGAGAACGTCCCCGCTTCGTACCTCAAGGCGCTGGCCGAAGGGCACGTGGCCCTCTCGACCTTCAACGTTTACATGGGCCTGGACTGCACGGCGGAGGAGCTGGGCGTATCCGGCCACGAGTACTTCATGCACGACGGTTACGATACCGACGAGCAGTACCGCACGATGTTCACCACCGGCAGGCAGAAATACTGGGTCCTCACGAACTACAACCACGCGGACCCGGAGTTCTCGCCGCCTGGAAGCTCGGTGATGGTGCTCACGTCGGTGCTCGACGGCACCCCCTGGACAAGAATACCTCCGGGGCGTTATGTCGAGACGAAGGAGCGCCTGGCGCGGGAGATGATCGAGGAGACGGAGAAGCGCTTCCCGGGCCTGTCCGGGCATATCGAAGTTGCGGAGGTCTCCACCCCGGTCACCAACATGCGCTACAGCGGGAACCCCAACGGCAGCATACTCGGGTTCGACTACGACCTTGCCGGCAGCCCGATGCTTCGCCTCCCCAACCGGGGGCCGCTGGAGAGGCTTTACTTCGCGGGGGCCTGGGTGCGGATGGGCGGCGGGTTCGAGACCTGCATCCAGTCGGGCCTCCTCGCCTGCGGGGAGGTCATGAAAGACCGCAGAGGCGTCAGGGGCCTGGCCAGGGCCGTGCCCGCGATGGGGTGAAAGCGAGGATATCGTGGCGAGGCTCAGGGACATAGGCAGCGTGGCGTTCGACGTGGCCTCCATCGGCCTGGTCGTCGCGCGGAAGGCGTACGCGAGATCGCTGGCGGACGAGCGGGACATCGATCCGGGACTGGTAAGGCGCAGCGTCGACGCGCTCCACCCGCGCCGGGTCAGGGTGACGGTGGCGGAAATCATCGAGGAGACTCCTTCCACCAGCACCCTGCGGCTCGTCCCCGCGGGTGACGAACCGATCTTCCCGTTCAGGGCCGGCCAGTTCGTAACCGTATTCCTCTCGGTTGATGGGGTGTCCACGAGCCGGGCTTACAGCATATCCTCGCCGCCGACCAGGCTGGGGCATATCGACATAACGGTGCGCCGGATGCCCGACGGCTTCGTCTCTAAGTACCTGGCCAGCGGGGAGCGCGAGGGGGACGTGTTGGAGATATCCGGTCCCGGCGGTTATTTCTACCACGAGCCGCTCGTCGATACCGATGACCTGGTGTTCCTCGCGGGCGGCAGCGGGATAACCCCTTTCATGAGCATGATCCGCAACGCCGTGGACCTCAAGTCCGACGTTCGCATCCAGCTCATCTACGGCAGCAGGAGGCCCGACGACGCGATCTTCTGGGACGAGCTGGCGCAGACCGCCTGCTCGGAGAAGAACTTCCGGGCGAACCTGGTGGTCAGCGAGCCCCCGGAGGAGTACCCGGGGCTCTGCGGGCTGCTGGACGAGGAGATGATCGGGGGGCGGGTCGGCGGTATCGACGGAAAGACGTTCTTCATGTGCGGCCCCCACGCGATGTACGGCCTGTGCTCCGACGCCCTGGAGGCCCTGGGGGTCCCGGCGCGCCGCATCAGGAAGGAAGCGTCTGGCCCGCCCCCGGACATCACCCTGGTGGAGGGGTGGCCGAAGGCGGTAAAACCGTCGGAGGTATTCACCGTCACAGTAGCCGACACCCGCGGGCGCATCGACGCCGCCGCCGGCGAGCCCCTGCTCAACTCCCTGGAACGCGGCGGCATAACCCTGGACAACCTCTGCCGGTCGGGCGAATGCGGCGTCTGCAGGGCGGCGCTCCTTGACGGCAGCGTCTTCATGCCCGACACCGTCGCGGCCAGGAAGGCGGACCTCGCCTGGGGCTACATCCATCCCTGCATGTCCTATCCCCTCTCCGACATAACCGTGCGCCTGTAAGAGGCGTCGTCCGCTTTCCGCTTCTCCTGCCGCTTTTCCTCGTGTTTCCGCCCCCGGCGCCGCCGCGGTGAAAAGAAGAGCGGAAGGCGAACGCCGGCGCCATCGTGTAGAATGTGTTCAAGCAGTCGATCGCGGGGGTGAGCTGATGGCGAAGAAGAAAAAAGAGAAGAAGCGCTGGAAGTTCCTCTGGAAGAACGTCGGCGGCCTCGGAAGGCTCAACCGGCTGGCTGCCGGTGCCGCGATGATATTCGCGGCGACCAGGATGAAGGACGACCCGGAGAAGGCGGCCCCGCTGGCTGCGTTCGGCGCTTACCTCGTGGTGGTCGGAGGGCTGCTGGGATGGTGCTCGCTGCGCGCGCTATTCAAGAAACCAACGAAGAGGGCGCTACGGCGCCACTACCCCGAGGACTGAGAAAACCGGCCGCGATCCCTGTCCCGCTTCTTCTACGGCGGCCCCGGCCGCGGGCGTGACCGCGCGCGCCGGCCGTTCGCGCCGATCCCGTTGTCGGGCTGAAAGGATGGAGGATTGGCCGGATACCAGGAACAACTCGACTACCTCTTCAAGCCGCGGTCGGTCGCTTTCGTGGGAGCGACCAGCGCCAAGGTGAAGTGGGGGTTCATCTGCTACAACAACCTCATCGCCGGAGGATACCAGGGCGACATCTACCCGGTTAACCCCGGACACGAGGAGATCCTCGGCCGGACCTGCTACCCGTCGGTGAGGGAGATTCCCGGCGAAGTGGACCTGGCGGTCTTCACCGTGCCGGCGCCCGCGGTGCTCGAAGGGATAGAAGACTGCGCCGCAAAGGGGGTCAGAGCGGGCCTGGTCATCAGCGCCGGCTTCGCCGAGCTGGGCGCCCGGGGAGCGGGCCTGGAGGAGGAACTGGTCAGGAGGGCCCGGCGCGCGGGCATGGTGCTCTGCGGACCGAACGGCCAGGGCCTGTGCTGCCCGGAGAGCCGGCTCTACCCCTGGATGCCCCTCTTCTACCCCCCGGCGGGAAGCGTGGGAGTCATCTGCCAGAGCGGCAACATACTCAACATGCTCATAGGGGAAATCCTCGACGCGGGCTTCGGCGTCTCCAAGGGCGTTTCCAGCGGCAACGAGGCACAGCTCGCGACCGAGGATTACATCGATTACCTGTCACGCGACCCCGCGACGGACGTGATAGCGGCGTACATCGAGGGCGTTGACGACGGGGGGCGTTTCCTGGAGCTCACCAGGGAAGCCTCCGCCCGCAAGCCCGTGGTGATCCTCAAGGGCGGCCGGAGCGCCGCGGGCACAAGGGCCGCCGCTTCGCACACCGGGGCGCTCGCCGTCAGCTCCGCGGTGTTCGACTCGGTATGCCGCCAGGCGGACCTCGTTCAGGCGCGCACCATCCGCGAAGCCGGCACAATCGCCGCGTCTTTCGTCAACAGGCCCGTCCCTCGGGGAGGGAGGGTCGGCATCGTGACCGGCGGCGGCGGCCTGGGCGTGATCGCCTCCGACGCCTGTACCGAAGCCGGGCTGGAGGTGCCTCGGCTGTCGGGGAAGACCCTGGGGAAGATCGGTGCCCTTATGCCGGAGTACTGGGTCCCGGGCAACCCCGTGGACCTGGTAGCGGGCCTGGACCTGCGGATTGTCAAGCCGATTATCGAACTGCTCATAACCAGCGGCGAGGTCGACTCGGTGCTGTTCATCTTCATCGAATCGCAGAGGACCAGGGGCATCCAGGTCGAGGGCTCGGAGCTCCACGGCATGGACCTGGCGACGATATGGGACATGATGACCGGGCAGCTCGCGGGCTACATGGTTGACCTATACGCTCTGGCGGCCGAGCGGGGCGTACCGCTGTTCCTGGCCTCGAACTTCGACCGCGTCGGCAGCATGGAGCAGGGGACCCTCGGCGGAGGCAACAGCCCGATGGTGTTCCAGGACGTTGAATCGGCGTGCACCGCCATCGCGGCGATGTCCCGGGCAAGATAACAGGCCGGCGGCTCGAGCGCCTTCGGTGCCGGGGCGTCCGTGACCGGACGGGCGACCCCTCGTAACGGGCGGCCTTACTGCCCGTCGGGAGGCCCCAGCACGATGTTCTCCAGGTCCTTCTGCATCGAGCTCCCGATCTCGCCGGTGCTCTTCTTGAAGCTCCTGTAGTTGCCCACGGTCTCCCCCAGCATCCTGCCGATCCTGGGAAGCCTGGACGGCCCGAAGACCACCAGGGCGACCACTATGATTATGAGGACCTCCGCGGGACCCAGTCCGAACATATCCGCACCTCTCCAATGTCCGCCACGATGAACATGGTACCACAGGCCGCCCGGGGCCACCCCGACGCAGGCGGCGCGCCCTGGGGCGGGGGCCGGGCGCCGCCGGCGACCGGCTTCGGTTGCCCGCGCCGCGGATCTATTTCGTGTTGAACTTCATGGATTCAAGGATCCTGTCGAACGTGTCCGGCTTCGCGTTGGGCCTCCTGCCCATCATCATCAGGACCGTCAACGACCGGCCGTTACCGAGCATGGTAAGGTCACAGTCATACGTGGTCCCCCGGTAAGTCATGCTGAACCGGACGCTCAACCCCGGCCTGCCCCCTGCGGTTACGTCCTTGAAACTCCTGGGTGAGACGCTTGCCCCTCCGGGAACGCGTGAGGACAGGTCCTGCGAATAACCCTCTATCAGCCTGTTCCTGGCAACCGGCCAATCCACGGGAGCGGCGGCCGTGCCCGCCAGGAAGATGTAGTCCGGGCTGGAGCTGTCCGCGTCCGCCAGTCCGACCTCCATCGTCGTATCGGCCCCGCCAATCCCCGAAAGCGCCAGCTCGGACGGGTCCGCCTTCTTCCACTTGCCGGGATAGCTGAACGAGTACGAACCACCGGGACTGGTGAACGTCCTGGGCCGGCCGAGGATGTAGTCCATCCCGAACCACCCGATGGCGACGCAGGCCGCGATGGCGGCCACCCTGACAGCCCAAAGCAGGGCCTTGTTCATGCCCCGGCGGGGCTCAACCCCGGCCGGAGCCGGCGCCCCGCGCGCCTCCGGCTCGACCAGAGGTTTCAGGCAGAGGTTGCAGCAGGCCGCTCCTTCAGGATTCTCGGCACCGCAATGGGGACAGGTCATCGGCGACCTCCAGGACGCGAACGGACTGCCAAGATTTTACCAGCAAGCCGGGCCCGTAAGTAGAAACGCGGCGAGACGGCCGGCCGCTCGAACCCTCACGGAGACATTTTCGTCTGAATTCTCGGTTATTTTGCCCGATTCTCTTTACGTACCGGCGGCCATCAATATAATGGGCCTGGACCGCCCGGCTGCGGCACGGGGCGGCACCGGTGGAACCGTGCATCCCGCGGAGGGAAGTTGAGGACCAGCAGCGTCACTTACCGGTCCGCAGTCTGGATCGGCGAACAGAAGAGCACCCGCGTAACGCTTATACTCGGCATGGTGTTCCTGGTCGCGGTGATCCTCCTCCTGAGCCCTTTCCTGATTGCCTCCGACGCGTCCGCGTTCGGCCGGTTTCCCCCGGGGAGCAGGATCGCCGGGGTCGCCGTGGGAAACATGACCGAGGAGCAGGCCGTCGCCGCCTGCCGCAGGAAGCTGGCGCCGGAACAGGCCGGGCCCGTTTACCTGGTGTCCGACACCGACAGGTGGTCGGCGCTGCCCGCGGACATCGGCCTGGAAGTCCGCTACGAGAAGATGGTGAAGGACGCGTACACGAAGGCCTGGAACGTGAACGTGGTCGAGCGCATGGTCAGGCGGTTCCTCGGGCGCCCCAGGACCGTGGACATGCCCATCCTCGTCACTTACGACAAGGCGAAGGTCAAGCACTTCGTGGACTCCGCGCTGCCCCTTGTCAACTGCAAGCCCCGCAACGCCTACCTCGACGTCACCATGGGCACCGCGGTGATGGTCCAGGGGAAAGACGGCAGGCAGGCCGACGCGGGCCAGGTCCTGGCCGCCGCGGAGAAGGGGCTCTCGGAAGGCAGGCACGAGATCGAGGTGCCGCTGCTCGAGCGGACTCCCCCGGCCGAGCCGGTCATCCAGCCTCAGAAGGTCCTGATCGTCAACCTCGAGACCCATTCCCTTCGGCTTTACGAAGGGGAACGGCTCCTGGCCGAGTACGGGGTGGCCACGGGTTCGCCGGAGTGGCCCACCTGCATCGGCCAGTGGAAGATCGTCCGGATGGAGAAGAACCCTACCTGGCACAACCGCGGCTCCACCTGGGCGGAGAACATGCCGCCGACCATAGCCCCGGGGCCCAACAACCCGCTGGGCACCCGGGCGATGCACATAAACGGCGGCGGGGTACTGATTCACGGCACCGGCAACTCGGGCTCCATCGGCTACTCCGTATCGCACGGCTGCATACGCATGCGCATTCCCGAAGTGGAAGCGCTCTTCGAGCAGTGCTACGTGGGGATGCCGGTCTACATCATCAAGCAGGCCGGAAAACCGGGCTTCGACTGCAGCAGGCGCCCGTTCTGGTGGGGCGCGGAGTAACAGGAAGCTTGCGGCCGCCGGCGCCGGGCGGGTCCGCGGTGCGCCCCTGCTGAAAGCCCGGCCGGGCACCTCCGCTCTTTCCCGATTTCCAAAGGCGCGGCGATTTCCAACGACACGGCGGTGACCTGCGATGTTCCATTTCCAACGACACGGCGGTGCCGTATTGTGCTCCATTTTCAATGGCACGGTCGTGCCGTATGATGTTCCCGCGGCATCTGTCTTCAACCGGTATCCGTGGAGGGCTTCCCGCGCATGGATGCTTCAGAAAAGCACGTGCTCAAGATCGGCCTGGGGGACCTCTGGGTCGAGAACGGCCTGTTGTGCCTCGAGATCGGCCGCCCTTCCCTGGGCGTAGAGGTGATGCGCGAGCACCTCGAGTACCTTAAGGACCTGGACTCCCGGAGTCCCATAACCCCGGCGCCGGTGCTTATCGACCTCGGTTCCCTGCGCTGGATCGACAGGCCGGCGCGTGAATACGCCGCCGCGCTTCTGAACCCACGCTGGAGCGAACGCGTCGCCCTGGTCTTCCACGACGACCTCCAGCACGTCATCGCCTCGTTTTTCAAGGCCTCCAGGGCCCTGGAGGTGCCGGTCGTCATGTCCGGCAGCAAGGAGGAGGCCTTCGGCTTGTTGAAGGAGTCGCGCCGGACGCCCTCCGGCCTCGGCGCCGGAGGGCCCGCCGGGCGGCTGGACGCCGTCGTCGAGGCGGCGGCCTCCATGGCCTCGGGCGATTTCGACGTCGATATCGACATCCCGGACGGCGGGGACGGCGTGGCCGCCTTCGCCTGCGGGCTGAGGATGCTCGCCGAAGAGATGAAGAGCCTCATCGGCCTCCGCAGGCGCGCGGAGGCGGAGCTCCTGGCCCTCAACAGGAAGCTCTCCGAAGAGGTCGGCAAGCGGGAACGCATAGGCCTGGAGCTGGAAAAGGCGAACGCGGAGCTGGACATGTTCGCCCACACGGTCAGCCACGATCTCAAGGGTCCCCTTTCCGCAATCGGGGCGTCGGCCCGCCTGGTCATACGCATGATGAAAATGCCGCGCAGCGCCGAACTGGAATCTGACATCGACGAGCTGCTCTGGATGGTGGTGAACAACGTGGAGAAGGCGGACCGTCTCATAGAGGACACGCTGGCCCTTGCCGAGTCGGGACAGGCGCCGCGGGACGTGCGGGCCGTAGACATCTCCGGCGTAGTATCGCAGGTGTTGCTGGAGAGGTCCGCCCTCATAGAAGAGAGGGGCACCGTGGTGGAGGTCGGCGGAGATCTGGGCTCCGTCGTGGCCGACCCGACGCACATGTACCAGCTCTTCTCGAACCTGATATCCAACGCCGTCAAACACAACTCGAATCCCCTTCCCCGGTTATGGCTGACCCGGCTGGACACCGGGAACGACTGCCGAAAATACCAGGTGCGGGACAACGGGGACGGAATACCTCCCGGGGAGATCGAGAACCTGTTCAAGCCGTTCTTCGGCTGCGGGGCCGGCTCGTCCGGCGTAGGGCTCTCGATCGTCGACAGGATCGCCAGGGTCTACGGCGGAGAAGTCAGCGTCCGCAACGACGGCGGGGCGTGCTTCGAGGTATCACTCTACGATTTCCGGTGAGCCGCACCGCCGGCTCCGCTCCCGTAACGACCGCCGGCCGGCCGGCGGGTTCCGCCCCGTCCGCGCCATACCGATGGACAGCCCGAGCCTGCTCGGTATACTGTCTGGAGGAAAGAGAAAGGGCGTCAGGCATGCTGATAGCGGTCGTGGTGGCAGGCGGTGTGGTCTTTCTGCTCCTGGTGCTGTTCGCGCTTCTCTACAACCGCCTGGTGCGCCTGCGCAACAAGGCCGACGCCGCGTGGCACCAGATAGACGTCCAGCTCAAGAGGCGCTACGACCTCCTCCCCGAGCTGGCGCGGGTGGTCAAAGGTTACGCCGAGCACGAGCAGAGCACGTTCGAGTCTGTCGCCCGGGCGCGCGCCGAGGCTATGGGCATCCAGGCCGTCGCCCGGCGGGGCCCGGCCGAGGACAACCTTACCGGTGCCGCGGCAAACCTGGTGGCCCTGGTCGAGAAGTACCCCGACCTCAAGGCGAACCAGGAATTCCTCGAGTACCAGAAAGAGCTGGCCACGACCGAGGGCCGCATCGCCGGTGCCAGGAAGTACTACAACGGCTCGGTGATGTACTACGACAACGCCCGGCAGGGGTTTCCCGGCAACATCGTCGCACGGGGTTTCCCCAACAGCTTCACCGGCCGCGACTACTTCGAGATAGAGAAGCTCGCCGACCGCGAGGTCCCCACCGTCTGACGGATCGCCCGCCTTTCCCCTTTTTATCCGGCGCCGGAGCCGCCGCCCCCGAAACCGCCGCCGGAGGAGCCCCCGCCGAATCCGCCGCCACCGTCGCCCGACGAGGGGGAAGACGTCAGCGCCGACCCCACGCTGGTGTTCATGTCGCTGAGGGAGGACGCCAGGTAGACCGTGCTGAACGTCCCCGGGTAGTATCCCCTGTACCAGTCCGGGGGCTCGGTGTAGATGTCCTCGAACTTCTCGGCCCACCGGTCGGCAACACCGAGCCTCATGGCGTAAGGGAGGTTCGCCTGGAAGTTCTCCGGGGTCATGAGCGCCATCTCCTCGCGCTCGGCGGTAGACAGGTACTCCTTGAACCCCAGGACGTAGTCGTACATCTCCGCGCCCTCGGCGGAACGCCTGGGCATGTACCGCCCCACGATGAATACCACGAGCCCGCAAACGGCCAGGCCCGGAACCAGCGTCCAGAGATAACCAAGGTCGATCCAGGAGCGGGCGAAGACCACCGGCGCGATGAGCAGGAGAAATACCACCGCGATCCTCGAGTAGCGCCCCTTGATCTTGGCCGGGTCCCCCTCCCAGAAACCCTTGGCCAGCACCTGCTCCTTGAGCTCGCGGTCGATGTCCTTCACGTGCACGTAGAACTTGTTCTTCAGATCGTCCTGGGTGACGACGGTACCGCCGGCGAACAGCCCGTCCATGACCTCCACCTCGAAGGGGTCCAGGTCGCTCATGTCCACGTTCTGCTTCTCGAAGCCGAACTTCTTCCGCTTCAGCATCCCGCCTTCCTGCTGGGTGATGACGAGCTTTCCCCTCACCGCGAGGTCCACGATGGTCGCCGTGATGTCCCCGGTGAGCGGCATCTCGTCAATCAGCATCCCCACTTCGGCAGGTTTCATGCCCGGCGGGGGCTCGTACCGGACCACCGTAACCTCCGGCTTGATGTCCCTGCCCTTCCTGGCCCAGTGCACGATCATGCCCGCCGTGACCGCGGCGACGGCCAGCAGGACCAGTACGAGCACCATGACCCCGAACCAGGCGCGGTATGTCAGCGGTATCTGGACAAGGCCCTTTGGGAACGCGACATCGACGGTCAGCGTGGTCCGCGGCGCGATTCCCTTCGTTTCCCACCAGAGGGTCCGTCCGTCCACGCCGGAGGTCGCGGATTCAGGCGGGTAGTTCGTATCGGGGTATGAAGTGGCCCTCACTTTGCTCATGTCGGTGCCCGGGGGGAGGGTCACGGTCGACCTCGAGCTCCTTATGCCCACGGTGCGGTCGATGCTCACGGTGTTGAAGTAGACGCGGTCGTACTTCTCCGCGTAGATGACGGCACCGGTCATCCGGTACTCGATCACCCAGCCCTTCTGCTCGTTCATCGCGCTGAAGGAGATGCGCACTCTCCTGCCGCCCCTCAGCTTCTCGACCTTGAAGCGGGAGTACGGCTTTCCGTCCAGGGTGAACACCCGGATATCCTTGTACCTCACGGCGCCGTAGCTGCGGCCCTTGGTAGTCTTCACGCCGCGGGTGGACAGGTCCCTGGTCAGGAACGTGAACGAGCCGGTGAAGTTGGCCACCTGGGTCTCACGGACCTTCAGGGAGCCGTCCTTCTGGACGGTTATGTCGGTGTCGAACCGCTCGAAATCCCACGCCTTTTCCTGCGCCAGCCGGGCGCCCGCCGCCCGGGCGGTGCCGGCTGAGACGAGGAGCGCTAACAGCCCGACGACGAACAGCCCGCACATCAGCAGGGCCAGTGACTTCCTTGGAACCGCGGACCTGGAGAACAAGATAAACCCTCCCGTCTATAATCGATCGTCCGTCGCGATCCCGCCGGGATCGCGGGAGGCGTCCGCCTCCGGCACGGCGCCGCCCGTGACCGGGGACAGCTCCAGCCTGTACCTCGGCCCGTCCCTGTAGCTTCGCCCGAGGAACAGGTAGCTCAGGAGCCTCCACGGGCGCAGCACGGCATAAGCAAGGGCCAGACCCCCCGCGAGGCCGGCGAAGAAGGCCGAGAAGACCTTCACCCACCCGGCGCCGAACGACGCGTGTATCAGTATACCGTGAGTCACGTATAGGTCCATCGTCGCCAGCCCCAGCCAGCCGAACGACGCCTCGACCCGCCTTGCTCTCGCCGCGCGTACCGCCGCCAGCAGGGCGAAAGAGGCCAGTATGCCCAGCAGCGCGAGCCCGTAGCGCTCCAGGACGAGAGCCGGCGTCCTGAGAACCTCCCTCAACGGGACCGGCATCATCACCTTTCCAAGCCGGTAGTAGACGGCGAAGAACAGTCCCAGCCACGCCGCCGGCGCCAGGACGAGCGCGGCGGTCCTCACCGCGGGTTTGACCCCGAGGATCCTGTCCCTGTGCTTCGCCGCGAGGTAGCCCAGCGAGAAGAAAGCGAAGTAATACTGGAGCTGCGGGACGCCCAGCACCGACGTGGGAGCGAGGTTCACCAGTACGAACAGCGCCAGGAGCGTGAGCCCCTCCCCGTACTTCCACCGCCTGCCGGCGAACTGAGCCGCCAGCAGGAGCAGGTAACACATGTAGAGGGTCCAGAGGAACCACAGCGGGGCCCCGGCCATCAGCCAGACCCCCCGCCAGGTGAAGCGCCCGATCTCGCCCCACCTGGACGGCGGCGTGAAGACGAGGAACCTCACGACCATCCACGAGAAGAACGGAACGACCAGCCTCAGGAAGCTTTTTCCCGGGCGCACCGGCTTCCCGGCCATGACGTAACCCGCCAGGAACATGAAGAGCGGCATGTGAAACGTGTACAGGAGGGTGCCGACATGGTGCCTTAACGACGGGTTGGGGACGAAAAGACCCCCGTCCGCTATCTCCAGCGAGTGCCCGAATATCACCAGCAGGATTGCGAACCCCTTGAGGGCGTCTATCCCGATGTCCCGCCCGGAATCCGGTCCGGGAAAGCCGATGGCTCTTATCTTCAATCTCGAAAGCGTCGCCGACATGCTCGCCGTCGGGCTCCTGTTCATACCTGCGTGCGCGCCGTCCCCGTCAACCGCATAACAGTACCACGAGGGGCGCCGGGCCGGGCCCCGTCTCCGTCGGGCGGCGGGCGGCCCGGCGTCGCGCCGCCGGCGCTCGAAGCGATCCCCGTTCCCGTTCCGTCGCGGCGTTTTCACACCGATTCTACAATATCCCCGGGCCGCGGCAGTCCCGCGTTTTGACGTGTGAAAACAGCCCCCGGATGCATTATCATCAGGTTGCCGGCAGACGCCGGCATCGACCGGGAGGTGACCACCTGAAACCGAGCCGTCAACGAAGCCGGTCCGTCGGGGCCGCCCTCGCGCTTGCCATTTCGGCCGCCGCGTTTACACTGATGGTCCCGGGGCGGGCTTACGCGTATCCCGGCTACCGTTCCTACAGTACGAGCGCGGCTTCCGTGGTGTACTTCGTGGTGATAAGCGTGATACTCACCGGGCTCGCGGTGTTCGGGATGACCACGTACGGCCGCCAGTTCTTCAGGCGCGGCGGGAGCCTCGACCCCTGGGACCCCCGCAGGGGCGTCATGCCCGGAAGCCTCACCGCGTCCACTCCCCTTACGAAGGCCAAGGGGATGTACGACTGCCCCCAGTGCGGACTCCCCGTCCAGCCCGGTACGAAGCAATGCCCTCAGTGCCACTGGAACTTTCACAGCTTCCAGGTGCGCGCTCCCGTGACCGGCGACGGGACAGACCCGGCCGATCTTGCCGGGGCGGGCTTTACCGCGGTTGCGGTGAACCCTTTGTCGGCGGCGGAAGAGCTTTCCACCGCGGCCGGGGACCTCCCGGCCCTCTCCCCTCCCGGTGAGTTGCCGGGCCCGGGGGGCGGGGGGCCGGCCGGCCGAGCGGGTGCGATCCCGGCCGCCCCGGGAGAACCGGTGAGGGTAGCCGTGGGGGTCGTGCAGCGCGATATAATAATTGACGGCACCCTCGCGTTCAGGCGAGGCGAGCGTGTAGCGGTGGAGTCCCAGAGCCCCGACCCTGGGCGGCCCGAATACAAGTACGTGGTGACCTCCCAGGCCCTCAACCGTAAGTTCCGGCTATCGGACATGGACCTCTTCACCTGATGCGCCGGAGGGTCACAGAGAAACCCCGCTGACGGAAGGACTCGAGAATGAGCGAATTCGAAGCGACGGGCGGCAGAGGCCGCGAGCCGTACATACCGGGAGCGGTCAGGTGCCCCAGGTGCGGACTCAACCTGCACCCGAAGATAGAGGTCTGTCCCGCCTGCGACCAGGACATGCGCGCCCCGTACGCCGGGCCCGGCGTGGCGGTGCCGCCGGGACAGCACGTTCCCGCGGGCGCCCTGGGGGACCCTTCGTACATCCCGCCCGCCCCGAACGAGGATGTGGCTCCGGCGGGGAGCGAGCCCGCCGGCTCCCAACGGGCGGGCATCCCCGGCGAAGTCGTCGTAGGGATAATCCAGCACGACATCGTGATCGGCGGCGATGTCGCATTCAGGAACGGGGAGCGGGTGCGGATCGAGGGCGAGAGCCCCGACGCCGACCGGCCTGAGTACAGGTTCGTCGCGTACTCGACGACGCTCGGCAAGCGCTTCAGGCTCTCCGACCTGGACGTGCTGTTCTGAGGGCCGGCAACGCTCTATTCCCCGCTTCCGCAATGACCGATATCATCAAGTCTCGTTCGCGCGATGCCGAACACCAGTCACACGTATACCGTTGTCCGGCTGGAGGTCGAGGCAGACATGAAACGGCTCAAGAAGAGGTTCAAGGACGATTCGATCTGGGTCCGGGAGCTGCGCATCCCCGAGGACTCCGTCTGGAGGAAGGACCTGATCCCCGAGAGTTCGATATGGAACCGCGACCTCCGCTCTTTCGTGAAAAGGAAATCGCACTGCCTTCAATGCCCGGTCCTGATGCTCGAGGAAGAGCACAGGTGCAGCAGGTACGAGCACATCCCTGATGACATCTGGGACGGCGTCAAGACCTGTCCCCTGTTCGAAAGCTGATCGGAGCGGGCGGCCGCCTGGGAGCACGGGGCTCCGGGACTACTTCTCCACCTTGTCATACTGCTGGCCGTCGGGGCTGGTGACGGCCACGACCTTTCCCATGCCGATCCCCACACCCCAGCTCTCGCTCGGGCTGGAGTCGGCGAACTTCAAGGCCACGCTGTTGTATCCCTCGGAATCCTTCTCCACCTCGTAAGTCCCGCTCTTCTCCGAGCCCCAGGCGTTGCCCTGGAAACTGCCGCCCTTCTTGAATGTGATCGTGAGCCCGTTGCCGCCGTTGTCTTCGAAGGTGCCGATGATCCCTTCGTGCACGTCCTCGTCCAGGGACACTGTCTCGACGTCTTCAGAGCTCTCGGTCTCCGTGGAACTCGGGCTCTTTCCGTTCCCCCCGCAGCCGGCGACGAGCAGCAGCGCTACAACGAACGCCGCGGCGCACAACATGAACGGCATCTTCTTCATCTTCCCTCCTCTCCCCGCGAACGACGTTTCGCGGTGATGTTACCACAGGAGTCCGGACTGGTTCGGACCGTTCAACGCTTCACCGGAGGGCGTCGTTCAGCAGGCCGATCCCATATTCCCGCGCCGGAGGTCCCCGCGGGGCGCGCGGGCGTCTCGTTTCCGCTGACGGTGTACAATGATGTCCGCCGGGGCCGGTTTCACCGGCTCCCGGGGCGCCGGGAGGAAAGGCGCCGGGGCAACCGGCGCGGACGCACCGTTCAGGGGTGAGCATGAAAGTCGTCGTGATCGGAGCAGGAGCGGCGGGGCTGGCGGCCACCCACCGGCTGAAGCGGGCCGGGGTGGACGTCACCGCGTTCGAGAGCGCCGCCGAGGCCGGGGGGCGCGCGAGGTGTTACCAGAGGGACGGCTTCACCTTCGATACCGGGGCCCAGTTCATGGCCAGGGTCTGTTCGAGCCAGCTGGAGCTCTGCCGGGAGCTCGGACTGGAGCGCGAGATCATCCCCTTCGACCTCAAGGTCGCTTTCTGGAGGGACGGGAAGGCCTACCCCCTGCCGGGCCGGGGGTTCAAGGAGGCGCTGAAGGGGCTCGGGGAGCTTGTGCGGTTCCGCGGCTTCCCGTTCAAGGTCTACCCGCAGATGGCGAAAGTCCTCTTCCAGATGCTGAAGCGCTACGTCAACGTGGACATCTCCGCGATGAACCCCGAGTGCCTGCTGGACCTCGGCGACACCAGCGTGGAGGAGTTCACGCTGAAGCACGGCGGGCGGGAGGCCCTGGACTGGGCGATGGGGCCGCTGGTCGCCTCCCTGACCCTGGGGGAGCCCGACCAGGTCTCGATCCCCCATCTCATCGGCCTCATGGGGCTCTACGAGGGGCTCCTCCTCCTGGAGCGGGGCATCGGCTCCCTGCCGGCCGCCCTCTACGAGGCGTGCAGGGAGGAAGTGAGGCTTTCCACCCCGGTCCGGGAGGTGGTCATCGAGAACGGCGCGGTGAAAGGCGTCGAAACGGCGGACGGGTTCGCGGATGCCGACCACGTTATATGCGCGACCACCGCCTCAACGGCGCTCCGGCTGATGCCGGGGCTCCCCGAGACGATCCGCAGGCCGCTGGAGACGGTCAGGTACAGCTCGACGGTGCACGTGATGCTCGCCATGGAGGAGCGGGTGCTACCGCCGGGCCTATACGCGGTCGCGGTGCCCGCGGCGGCGGGGAGCTTCCTGCCCGGCCTGAACGACTGCAGCGAAAAATCCCCCGGTTTCGCCCCTCCCGGAACCGGCCTGTCCCACTGCGTAACTTACGGCAGGCGGGCCGCCGGGCTGATGGAGCTGCCCGACGACCAGGTGGTGGCCAGGGTCATCGAAGAGGTCAGGCGCCTCGGCGGCCGCATAGCCTCGAAACCGCTGGTCGCCGACGTCGTGCGCTGGCCGGAAGCCATCTGCCTTGAATCGCCCGGGCAGTTCCCCGCCATGTACTGCCTGAAGCGCAACAACATCCGCGACGTCGCCGGCCTGCACCTGGCGGGCTCCTACATGTACCTGGTCTCCTGCGTCGAAGGCGCCCTCCGCAGCGGGCAGGACGCGGCGGGAGCGGTGCTCGACGCCTGAACCGGCGGGTGACTCCCGGCTGGCCTCTCAAAGATGTCACAGGCCAATGATAGAATTGGCCCGCAATTGAAAACTCCGGGGCTATTAACTGCCTGTCATCCAAAGCGGGGTGGGGAGGCTCTGCGAGACACTTGTTCATAAGCGGCCTTTTTATCTCGATGAAATACACGCGGCGCTTCCCGGGATATGACGGCGGACAGGACGTCAAATTTGTAGCTCGCTGCTGGTGGGGGGATGATCAGTTGGAGCAAAATGGGTACCAGCGTTTTTTCGAAGATTGCCTGGGTCGGGAACCGTTTCCTTACCAGTCGCGGCTTGCCACAGCCAAACCCCTTCCACAGTTCCTTAACGCACCGACCGGCACGGGGAAAACCCTTGCGGTCCTGGGGACCTGGCTGTGGAGGCGCTTCAAGGGGGCAGATGACTCCCACCGCCTTCCCCGCAGGCTCGTCTACTGCCTTCCCCTGCGAACCCTTGTCGGCCAGACCGTAAGAGAGGCTCGCACATTTATCGATAAGGCCGGCCTGTCCGACAGGGTGCCCGTCTACGTCCTCATGGGAGGCGAAAAAGAGGACGAATGGGTTCTTTACCCCGAGCGCGAGTGCGTGATTGTCGGAACGCAGGACATGCTTCTGTCCAGGGCACTGAACCGCGGCTATGCCCAGAGCCGCTATGCCTGGCCCCGCTCTTTCGGCCTGCTCAACAACGATTGCTTCTGGGTTTTTGACGAGGTCCAGTTGATGAGCAGCGCCCTGGCAACCTCTGCGCAACTGGACGGGCTGAGGGACCGGTACGGAACCGTTTTCCCCTGCTCAAGCCTCTGGATGTCGGCAACGCTCTGCCCGTCATGGTTTGACGTCCCGGATTTCCGCGGCGGCGAGGGAGTGGTCTTCTCTATCGATGAGACAGACCTGGCGGTCCCGGAGATTGAATCCCGGGTGCAAGCGGTGAAGACGATCAACGCCCTCACGGGGCTCGAAGGGGGCGCTAAATATGCCACGCGAGTAGCAGAGGAAGTCCTGGGCGCTCACAGGGACGGAACGCAAACCCTGGTGGTGCTCAACACCGTTGAGCGGGCCCGGAAAGTCTACAACGCGATATCCAGGAAGCTCGGAAAGATGAAGGGCTCCCCGAAAGCTGATCTGATGCTCGTCCACTCCCGTTTTCGCAGGCAGGACAGGGACCGACTGGAGGAGGCGATCGCCAGGGGCCCGGCTGCCGAGGGCGGCAGGATACTTGTCTCCACCCAGGTGGTCGAGGCCGGGGTAAACATAACGAGCACGACCTTGTTCACAGAACTGGCCCCCTGGCCCGCCATCGTACAGCGCCTCGGAAGGTGCAACCGGTTCGGAAAAGAGAAAGAAGCGCGCGCTTTCTGGCTCGACCTTGCGGAAAAGGATTACCCTCCGTACGAGAAAGAGGAGATAGAGTTCGCCCGCACCACGCTCATGGCAATCGAGGACCAGTCAGCTTCTCCGGGGTCTCTTGCACGTATCGACATTGACACGCCACTTGCCGGTGCACACTTCGTCCTTCGTGCACGAGATCTCGAAGGCCTCTTTGATACTTCCCCCGACCTCTCCGGGGACGATACGGACGTCTCTCGTTTTATAAGGGAGAGCGATTCGCTTGATGCCAGCGTCTTCTGGCGAGACTTTAAAAAAGCTGATGATGAGAAAAAGCCGGCGCGGGATGAGCTCTGCCCGGTCCCGGTCCACGAGCTCAGGCAACGCCTCGACGCAGAATACCGTGCATGGACCTGGGATTTCATAGACGGGTTATGGCGCGAGACGGGAAAAGGAGCCCTGTACCCAGGTGCGGTCGTCATGTTGAAGGCATCAAGCGGAGGGTACTCCCCGGACGTTGGCTGGGACCCTGAGTGCAAAGACAAGGTCGAAACCGTCAATGTCGAACCGGACCACCTCGATCTCGAAGGGGCCGGAGAGGACCAGGCCTCCTTCGAAGCAAGCTACAGATGGGTCACACTCCAGGAGCACTCCGCCGATACGCTGGATGAGGTCCGTTCCATCGCCGGAACCCTCGGTTGGGGTACCGACGAGCGGGCAGCGAAACTCCTGGCCCTGGCTGCTGCACTCCACGACATCGGCAAATCCTCCCCGGTGTTCCAGGCGGCGCTTCTGTCTCTCGAGCAGGACGACAAACCTGGCGGAGAAGGCCCCTGGGCTAAGGCCCCCGGAAGGGGGAAAAGGATTCGGTACGACCGAGACTATTTCCGACATGAGCTTGCCGGGGCGCTGGCCCTTGTCTCTGGCGTTGCCCCGGGCGCCTTTGCGGGCCTCGATGCACGGGAACAGGACCTCGTCATTTATCTCATCGCTTCACATCACGGCAGGGTCCGAACGAGCATCCGCCCGGTTCCCGGCGAGAACGGTCCCGAGGACGGCAGGCGATTTGCTCTCGGGGTATGGGACGGTGACGAACTTCCAGCCGTGCGACTTGGCGAAGGTCTTTCTGTGCCCGCCAGCAAGCTCGACCTGTCGTGCATGGAACTGGGGGGCACCGAGAGGCCTTCCTGGACGGAGAGGGTCTCCCTCCTCGTGGATTCCAGTAAGATGGGCCCCTTCCGGCTGGCGTTTCTCGAAGCTCTGCTCCGGGCTGCGGACGCGAGGGCGAGCATCAAGGAGAGGGGATAGGCAATGGACAGGCAGACGCTGGACCTCGGGGGCTGCACACCCGTACCCCTCATGAGCTATCTCAAGGGGCTAGGGGTCTTCCGGCTGGTAGCGGCGCAGAAGGACACGGACGCCCGCGGTTTCTGGCGCGGCGGGGTTTTCTGCTTGAGCAGCGTACTCGGCCGCGAGCAGTTGGCCCGGTTCTTCCTCGAAGACTACGAACCATCTCCGGTAATCGCCCCCTGGAACAACAGTTCCGGATTCTCCCCTCATGACAAGAAACAAAGGGAGGTCCTGGCGTTCATAAAGGAAACGGCTTCTCCGAGGCTCGCCCCGTACCGCCAGGCCATCGCGGTGGCCGAGAAGGCGCTGGAAACCGTAAATGTCGGGAAAAACAACATAGTGGAGGCGGACAAAAACATAATCGTATCCGAGCTCCGCAGACGCCTTCCGGATGAGGCCATCCCCTGGCTTGACGCCGTGCTGGTCCTCTCGTCTGACGATAAAGGCGCACTCCAGCTTCGCTTCCCTCCGCTGCTCGGCACCGGGGGTAACGATGGGCGCATGGACTTTTCAGTCAACTTCATGGCACGGCTCAGTGATACCCTTACTGACTCCCGTGCCCAGGGCTGGCTGGAGGATGCCCTTTACGGCAGCGCCAAGACGCCTTCTATCAGGAAGACCGTCGGTTTCTTCAACCCATCTGCCGCAGGCGGAGCGAACGTCGACCAGGGCTTTGAAGCTTCCCCGGTAGTGAACCCCTGGGATTTCGTTCTGATGCTGGAAGGGGCTCTCTTTTTTGCCGGCTCGGTGGCCAGGAGATATACCGCCGGTGCCGCTCGGGGATACGCCGCCTATCCATTCACCGTGAATCCGAGCCCGGTCGGTTACGGTTCGGCAACCTGGTCCGAAAAGAGGGGCAAGTCTTCCCGCGGTGAGCTGTGGCTGCCGCTCTGGGAGAGGCCGGCGACAGCAAGGGAAATATCCACGTTGTTCTCCGAGGGAAGGGCACGCGTCGGAAGGCGGCCCGTACGGGACGGCCTCGATTTCACAAGAGCGCTTGCATCACTTGGAACCAGCCGCGGCGTAAGCGGGTTTGTGAGGTACGGTCTGGCAAAACGCCGTGGCGACGCATTCGTAGCTATACCCTTCGGCTTCTACCACACAAGGGAGACTACCCTGGACGGCATCAGCCTCCTGGACGAGTTGGATTCGTGGCTGACAGGCGTCGAGAGGGCTATGAACAGCTCTAAGAAGGAGGCACCACACGGGCTCAAGTCCGCGTTCCAAAGCCTCAGGGAGGCCATGCACAGGTTCGCGGTGCAGGGCGGCATGCGAGAGCTCCAGGGCATCATCTCTGCTCTGGGAGCCGCCGAGCTCGCCTTGAGCGGGGCCGCGTCGCTCCGGGTAGATGGCGGTTTTACCGTGCGGCCGCTTGCTTTGAGCGATCCCGGCTGGCTGCTGAAGAGCGACGACTGCACACCGGAGTTCAGGATAGCAGCAGCGGTGGCTTCAATTCTCCCCTACGGTAATAAAATTGGGCCTTTCAGGGCAGAGATAGAGCCGGTGGCGCTCAAGCGCGGTCTCGCTTACTGGGAAGATGATGCGCGAAAAACAATACCGGTGGGCAGAAGCCTCACCCGCCTGCTCGCCTCGGTCATCGAGCACAGGTGCCTCGAGAGGACCAGGCAGGAGCTGGACCGCCTTCCGTTGGGTGCGCAGCGCTTTGCCACGCTGAACGACATAAGGCTGTTCCTGGAAGCCCGGCTCGACGAGCGCAAGACGCTGTCACTCCTGCCGGGGCTTTCTCTGCTTAATCCCTTGCGCTTCCCCAGCCCACCTTCTCAGCCCCCGAATGGATCTCCAGCGCTTCAACGCGACTACGTTCTGCTCAAGACCCATTTCTTGCCGGGGGCGTTCTCGTGGAACGGTGAGGAGGTCGGGATGACCCCAGAGGCGGCACTGGTCCCCCTGCTCAGGGCTAACCGGGTACCTGACGCGTGCCGGCTGGCCGAGAGGCGTCTGCGCATTTCCGGCGTGGGCACGCTTTCATCTTTTGGCGAGGACGGCATCGACGGCGTTCGGCTGCTGGCTTCGCTGCTCATACCGGTGGACATGCGCTCGTTTGAGAACCATGCCCTGCCCCTGGTTCTGAAAAAGGAGAGTCGGTCGTAATCTTTCGGAGGTGAAGGAGATGCTCGAATTATTGGACAAGGCGGTACTGTTCCCGAGCGTCAGAGTCGAGGCGGAGTTAAAACCCGCTCAGGGCTCGCGGTTCCAGCCAACCGGTTTCCCCGACCTGGGGCCCGCCACTTTTACCAGGCCTGACGGCACCGAGATGCTCCTGGTGGAATCGCCCCAGAGCATGGCGAACCGCCTCGAGGCCGTATGCTGGAGCGAGGACCGCGGTGACCTCGTGGAGGCGCTTGAAGGGATGCCCTACGTTAAGGTGGAACTCGGGGACGGCAGGTACACAAACTCGGTGCTCGACGCGCACCGCCTCAACTCCCCGTATATCCTGGAAGGTAAGGACCAGTCGTTCTATGACATCCTCGCCGAGGAGTTCGAGCCGTTCAAAATGGGTCCTGTGGACTACCGAAAAGTTGCCAGGTTCGTGCTCCGTTACGACCCCAACTGTCTCATCCACGGCGTCTTCTTCGCAAAAAGCGACCTGGGCCACGGCCGGATACGCCTCTCGCGCCTGCTCTCGGCGTTCATCGAGGCAGAGGGGGTCAACATCGCCGAAAGCGGCGGGGTGAAGTTCGACACGGTGAACCCGAGCGGCGATACTGCGAAGGGTTTCGGCCATGTACCGTACCCCCGGGTGGAATTCACCGCGCAGAAGATCAAAGCCTACTTCAGCCTCGACACCTCGCAGCTCGCGGGATACGCCCTGGGGCTGAACGCCGAGAGGTTCGTCACCGCGCTTGCCCTGTGGAAGGTCGGGAGGTTCCTCGAGGCGGGGATGAGGCTCCGCACCGCCTGCGACCTCGAGGCAGTCAGCGTCAGGGTCAACAGCCCGGGGAACGGTTTCGAGATACCTGCGACTTCAGCACTCGAGGAGGCGCTCCCATCGCTGATCGAGTCATGCAGGGACGAGGGGCTCTTTGCCGACCCGCCGATAAAAGTTGTCCAGTGGCAGCGGTGAAGAGGTGATTCCAGTGCTTGCGGTACGGTTCACCTTTGTTGCGGGCACATACCACGCCACTCCCTGGAACAGGAGCGCAAATGAGGGCGTTACGGAGTGGCCGCCGTCTTCGTGGAGGCTGCTGAGGGCGCTCATCTACACGTGGAAGAAGAAGTGCCCGGATGTTATCGACGAGCGGACAGCGCGCTCGCTTATCTCCAAGCTGGCGGAGCCGCCTGAATACTCCGTGCCTCCGGCCACCCCTTCGCACACAAGGCAGTACATGCCCTGGGATAAGAACTGGAAGAAAAGCGAAGGATCGACGACCCTGGTGCTCGACAGCTTCCTGTCTCTGAGCCCTGGCGATTCCCTGGTTGCGGTTTGGAGGGGGGTCGAGCTGAACGGGGAGGAGAGGTCGGCCCTGGACGAACTGCTCTCGCGCATGACGTACCTGGGGAGAGCGGAGTCCTGGTGCGTGGCTGAGGTCGTAGACGATGAGGTTCCCGAGATGAACTGCCGCCCGTCTGTTTCCCAGAATGATGCCGCAAGCGATCTCTACCCGGTGATGCTGCTTTCGCCCACGCTGCCCCTGGAGCTCGACACGCTGCTGGTCGAGACCCGGGAGATGAGGAGCGAGGGGTTCATTCAGCCGCCAGGTTCTCGTTGGGTCCGCTATACCCTGGAGGAGCGGGAAGCCCCTGTCACCTCAGCGGCACGACGCGGACGGGCACGTCCCGCTAGGGCCGCCTACTTCGAGCTCACCGGCACCGTGTTGCCCCTGGTAACAGAGACACTGGCTTTCGCCGAGCGGGCCCGCAGCGCTCTCCAATCATGCTACGGCCGGCTGAACGATGGTGGGGCTTCAGAGCTGTTTTCCGGAAAGGGGGCGGACGGCGCGCCACTCAGGGGACATGAACACGCCCGGTATCTTCCTGTCGATCGTGATGGAGACCGGCGGATAGACCACCTCGTCATCTACACCAGCAGCGAGAACGGTTTCCCCGACCTCGAGCAGGAGGCACTCGGCTCTCTTCGCTATATCAAAGGAAGGGAGGGCCATTACGACATCGACCTCGCGCTCCTTCACCTTGGCGACGAGGAGTCCTGTCGTGCGCCCGTATTCGAGGAGAGCACCGCATGGGTCTCTTCGACGCCTTTCCTTCTTGTAAGGCACCCGAAGGTGAGAGGCCCGGCGAACGACAAACGTCTCATCGACGGCCCTACCGACCAGGTCCGGCTCGAGCTGGAACGCAGGGGTTTTCCGCCTCCGGTCAAGGTGGAAGAACTGCCATTCAGAACTGCAAGCGGCAGACGTGTGAGGTGGATGGAGTTTGATCGATGGCGGAAGAAGCGTAAGCAGCCCCCGGTAAGCCGGGCTTTCGGGTTCAGGCTGCAATTCCCCGAACCTGTCAGAGGTCCGCTTACCCTCGGGTTTTACTGCCACTACGGGATGGGGATGTTCCTGCCTGCAGGCGAGGAACCTTAGGAGGAGAGCCGTATTCGGGAGCAAGCGATGGAATACTTGCCTGTTCGCTACTTGAACGAATTCGTCTACTGCCCCCGCCTTGGATACCTGGAATGGGTCGAGGCTGAGTTCCAAGACAATTATTTCACTCTGGACGGCGCCATTAAGCATAAACAGGTTGACAGGGCAACTGGCGCGCCGACAGTGATCGAGGGTGAAGGAACAGAAGGCAGAGCCGTCTACCTTGCCGATGAGTCGCTGGGGCTGAGTGGAAAGATAGACGTTGTTGAGGGGAAAGACGGTTTCTTTTCTCCCGTGGAGTACAAGAGGGGGAAAGTGCCCGACGTTCCCGGGGGTTCCCATGAACCCGAGCGCGTACAGGTCTGCGCTTACGCGCTCCTTCTCCGCAAAAACGGCTACTGCTGCGACAAGGGATATCTGTATTACGTTGATTCAAAGAAACGCGTAGAGGTCCCCGTCGAAGACTCACTGGTCCGGAAAACGCTTGGATTCATAGACGAATTTCGCGAACGTGCCGCCGCCGGGGAAGTTCCGCCACCTCTTGAGAACAGCCCCAAGTGCCTTGGTTGCTCGCTGGCAGGCATCTGCCTGCCTGACGAGACCAACCTCCTTTCCGGTGCTGAAGAGGCTGACGAAAGGCAAATCCGTCGCCTGGTTCCAGCCAGAGATGATTCTCTTCCCGTTTACGTAACGGAGCAGGGGGCGTTTGTCGGCAAAGACGGAGACCTCCTGGTGTTCAAAGCCGGGGCCGACCGCAAGAAGATAGACGAGGTCCGGTTGATGGAAGTCTCTCAACTTTGCCTTTTCGGCAACGTCCAGGTTTCAACCCAGGTGCTGAGAGAACTGTGCTTCAGGGGAATCTCCACTTGCTATTTCTCCTCCGGTGGCTGGTTCTATGGCACGACCCAGGGCCACCACCACAAGAACGTTATTCTTCGAATTGCGCAGTTCACGACACACCAGGACCCTGACAGATCTCTTGAAATAGCCAGGCAAATCGTTCATGGAAAAATCAGGAATGCGAGGACTATCGTTAGACGCAACCACCCGGAGAAGCCTGTAGGTATTCTGAAAGAACTGGCAGGTCTTTCTAACAGGGCAACCAGGGCATCGAGCCCCGAAGAACTGCTGGGCATCGAGGGTAACGCCGCCCGGGTTTACTACTCCGTCTTTTCAAGCCTCCTGAAGGGTGCCCGTGGTGGAGTAAGATTCGACTTCACGAACCGCAACAGGCGCCCGCCCAGGGATCCGGTGAACGCTCTTTTATCCTTCGTATATGCGATGCTGGTGAAAGATCTCACCGTGACCCTCAGCGCGATTGGCCTGGACCCTTACCTCGGGATATATCACCAGCCGAAGTATGGAAAACCCGCGCTCGCGTTGGACCTCGCCGAGGAGTTCCGTCCGCTCGTAGGGGATTCTGTCGTGCTTGGCGTCATAAACAACCAGGAGGTCGGAAGCAACGACTTCATCGAAAAGCTGGGTAGTGTTGCAATGTCGAAAACGGCCCGAAAGCGCATCATAGCGGCGTATGAAAGAAGAATGGATACGCTTATTACACATCCCTTGTTCGGATATACGATCAGTTACCGGCGTATAATGGAGGTTCAGGCCCGCTTGCTCGGGAGGGTGTTCACCCAGGAAGTTGCAACTTACCAGCCATTCTGCACGAGGTGACCGATGAGGTCCGTATATCTGGCTTTCTACGACGTGGCGGAACCGAAACGCCTGAGACGCATGTTCAGAACCATGAAGGGTTACGGAGACCCGCTGCAATACTCGGTATTCATTTGCGTTCTTTCCCCTGAGGAGAAGTTAGTCATGGTATCGAAGGTAAAAGATGTGCTCAACCAGCGGGAGGACAGGTTCATGCTTGCACGCATAGGACCTGAAAAAGGCAGGGGCATGGAAGCGCTGGAGTTCTTGGGAACGACCCTGTCGGTGCAGAGAAGACACTGCGTGGTTATCTAAGCTTTTAAGTGCTGCGAGAGGTCCAGCGACGAACAAGAAAGCGAGACGTCTCGAAGCTCGAATAAGGCGCTGTGAAAGGTTTTTCTACAGCGCACCACCAGAAACAATGTGTACCTTGACAACGAGAAGTGTACCTCTCGAAAATACAGTCGCAGAACGGCTTCGTTCAGCGCTATTTGAAGGGTGCGGTATCCACGGGTGAAAACCCGTGGCCCAATTGAAGC
>CAZEJS010000006.1:0-56889 GCA_964512645.1 uncultured Acidimicrobiales bacterium | reverse complement strand
GTATCCACGGGTGAAAACCCGTGGCCCAATTGAAGCAGCAATATCGAACAGCAGTCTATCGAATTCGCCACCTAGTATCCACGGGTGAAAACCCGTGGCCCAATTGAAGCCGTGCTCTGTACGCGGAGGTGCTGAAAAAACACAACTGCGTATCCACGGGTGAAAACCCGTGGCCCAATTGAAGCTAATCCAGGCGTACGGCGAGTACATGAACCGCCACAGGAGTATCCACGGGTGAAAACCCGTGGCCCAATTGAAGCCGAGAAAGCGGGCCAGTTGTAGGGGCGGCGGGAAGAGAGTATCCACGGGTGAAAACCCGTGGCCCAATTGAAGCGGAAATGGGATCAGGAGATAGCCTAGGAGGAAAACAAGTATCCACGGGTGAAAACCCGTGGCCCAATTGAAGCCATCCCGTCCCCGTCGGTAGCAGGAGGCTCAAGAGCAAGTATCCACGGGTGAAAACCCGTGGCCCAATTGAAGCCAAATAGGCAGGGTTGTAAACAAGTACACGATTCGGGGCGTATCCACGGGTGAAAACCCGTGGCCCAATTGAAGCCAGCAGCAGCAGGTAGCGTTCAAGGTTGTCGGGAGCGAGTATCCACGGGTGAAAACCCGTGGCCCAATTGAAGCAGACGGTCTATCTCGGCCATGCGCTCCTCGTAGCCCTTCGTATCCACGGGTGAAAACCCGTGGCCCAATTGAAGCGCAAAGCGCGTCGGGGCGTGCGAGGAAGAGGCATTCGTGTATCCACGGGTGAAAACCCGTGGCCCAATTGAAGCAATGTGCAATCCTTCTTCAAGCACCGCCGGGTTGTAAGGTATCCACGGGTGAAAACCCGTGGCCCAATTGAAGCTCGCTGTAGTCCACAGCGGGAATCGTCACGGAGGCAGTATCCACGGGTGAAAACCCGTGGCCCAATTGAAGCGCTCGACGACCGCACTGAAGTCGGGCTCAAGTACCATCTGTATCCACGGGTGAAAACCCGTGGCCCAATTGAAGCCAGTCTGGCCTACTAGAAGCCATCAGTCCCTCCGCTGAAGTATCCACGGGTGAAAACCCGTGGCCCAATTGAAGCTGCTCGTTCAAGCCTATCGACGCCGCAAGGTTGCGGGGTATCCACGGGTGAAAACCCGTGGCCCAATTGAAGCACGGAACTGGGCAGGCGTATCGGCCTGATGATGTTCGAGGTATCCACGGGTGAAAACCCGTGGCCCAATTGAAGCTGCTCGCTCAGGCCTATCGACGCCGCAAGGTTGCGGGTGTATCCACGGGTGAAAACCCGTGGCCCAATTGAAGCCCCCCGCACGCCTACGCGCACTGGAGAGGGAAGCACACCGTATCCACGGGTGAAAACCCGTGGCCCAATTGAAGCCGAAGACCTTGACCGGGCCGCGGTGCTTACAGTCCCCGGTATCCACGGGTGAAAACCCGTGGCCCAATTGAAGCGTGATGAGTCCGATTTCAGCCTGAACCCTCTCGTTCAGGTATCCACGGGTGAAAACCCGTGGCCCAATTGAAGCAATAGACCTTGTGGTCGACGTCTACCACAAACTCCGCGGTATCCACGGGTGAAAACCCGTGGCCCAATTGAAGCCACATGTTGTACGTCTGCATGGAGACACTGTTCGTCTGGTATCCACGGGTGAAAACCCGTGGCCCAATTGAAGCTCCAGCACCGTAACATCTTGCCACCCCCTCTTTATACGAGTATCCACGGGTGAAAACCCGTGGCCCAATTGAAGCTCTCGAGCGAATGGCTTGCAGCAGTGAGCGCATGTCCCCGGTATCCACGGGTGAAAACCCGTGGCCCAATTGAAGCCACCGGAGATTGGATACGCTATGGCATCCGCAACGGCAGTATCCACGGGTGAAAACCCGTGGCCCAATTGAAGCAGGGTAAAGGTGACGAACACCGGGTCGAGTACGGTGTGGTATCCACGGGTGAAAACCCGTGGCCCAATTGAAGCTTCGTCACCGGCGTGGACGAAAAGGAGACTTACTACGTATCCACGGGTGAAAACCCGTGGCCCAATTGAAGCAAACCACCCTCCTCTCAGTGCGTTTCTGCGCCGCGCTTTGTATCCACGGGTGAAAACCCGTGGCCCAATTGAAGCAGCGATTGGCACACCGGGGAGATGCTGACATCGGAGGAGTATCCACGGGTGAAAACCCGTGGCCCAATTGAAGCACTAGAATAACAACCGTATGGTTGGGATCGTCTTGGGCGTATCCACGGGTGAAAACCCGTGGCCCAATTGAAGCATCTCTTTCGAGGGCAACTTTGACACTGGAGATAAAGGTATCCACGGGTGAAAACCCGTGGCCCAATTGAAGCCAAGATCATGGAAGTCTCCACTGCAGCGTCCATCGTCGGTATCCACGGGTGAAAACCCGTGGCCCAATTGAAGCTATTTGCTGCTGGCAGACTGCGAGCCCGGCGCCGAGGTCGTATCCACGGGTGAAAACCCGTGGCCCAATTGAAGCCATGCCGACGTGCTCTCGGTAGTTGACCGATCCGGAGTGTATCCACGGGTGAAAACCCGTTGACCCAGAGCTGGAGGGTATTTCGCAGACGACGTGTCTTCTCAGTCTTCCTCTTCTTCCAAGTTGTACCGCCTCACATCTGACCCGAGCCCATTGGCTCGAAACGCCACCGCAGGATCGAGGCTGATGCCGGTCCGCCGTAACTATTAGCCCCTCCAGAAATCATCGTAGCAGGCAGTTGCGACGAGCCCAACACTATTCCCAGAGCTGGGAGCATTCGCGACGATAGGACGAGGGGGCCGCCGGACTTATCGAAGCTGTCCATCGGGTCAGCCTCCGCAGTCTATATTGGGCCGAAATACCCCATTTCCGTCCCGATATAGTCCCGTAAGTAACTCCAAGTCGTGGTCAGAGAGTTATCTGGTGTGAACACGGCGGGGCACAGAATACCGCATCATCAAAGCTGATATTAGCCCTTTTAGCCCTTACCAATTTATTCGAACTTCTGTGGAAACCAAGGAATAGGCTTGGGAAGCTGACGCTCTGCCGGCTGAGCTACACCCGCTCGGGCAAATGAGACCAAGGTTTCTGGCGCAAATCGAGCACGCCACTTCGCTATTTCTTATGATCCTCATCTTCCCCGGCTTCCACCCCCTCCCGACGGCCCGCCCGGGTCCCTCCCGTCCCGCAGGACTCGACCGGCATGCCGTGCGCCCGCTCGTCGGAGCGGGCGCCCGGCGTGCCTGGACTCTTGATCCCTACTCCGACCGTCCCCCGATCGTGCCGATGCCGGCCCCCCGGCCGTTCCAGTACATGGCGCGCTCGGCCATGATCGGCCTGGTGCCGGGCTTCGCCGCCACTACCACGGAGGCCCTGCCCTCTATCCCGGAGTGTTCGGCCATGTTGAACGTCTTGCGGGAGTTGGCGCCGATGGTCTCGGTCTTCACCACCGGCTTGCCTCCCCCGGCCCTCAGGTAGGTGAGGGTTACCTGAACGGGCGTACCGTTGGGGTTCTGCACCAGCGTCCAGGTCTCACGGCCCTCGCTTGTCTGACCGTCGGGGAGCAGGAACGTCATGGCAGGCGAGGGGAGCCCGATTGAAGCGTGGCAGGCTTCGCCGGTCCCGTTGTCCCAGTACATCGCGCGCTCGGCCACTATCGGCTTCGAGCCGTGCACATGGATCGAGAGGTCCGTGCTGGCGACGGGCCCCAGGTCGTTCACTCTCACGGTCTTTCTCGAGTTCGCCGGCATCTTGAACGACGGCTGGGCCCAGGGACCGTCCGGGGTCATGTACGTTATGTCCACTTCCACCTCGGAGCGGTTGGGGTTCTGCACCAGCACGTAGGTCGTGAACCCCCACGCCGTCGTGCCCTCGGCGAGGTAACAGTCGGCGGAGGGCTCCGCGGCGCCGATGGAGCAGGAACCTTCCCTGCGGTCGTTCCTGTACTGCGAGCGCTCGGCTATCACCGGGACGTCGGATTCTATCTTGATCGAAGCGTCGTGTTTCCCGATATCCTGCCCCATCGAGAAGGTGGCCCGGGAGTGCGCGGGTATCTTCTTCTTCACCGGGATCGGACCCTGGTCCTCGGTCATGTAGGTGAGGGTGATGGAAGCATCGGCATCACCGGGGTTCTGTACCAGCGTCCAGGTCTCGAACTCCCATTCGGAAGAACCCTCGGGCAGGTACCAGGTCCTGGAGGGCGCCGTGGTGCCGATAGAGCTGTGCCCCTCGGGGGAGGCGGCGCCCGGCCCGGTCCAGAACATGGTGCGGTCCACCGCTATCTTCTTCCCTTCAAGGCACTCCACTTCCGTAGAGAAGTCCACCTCTCCGATGTCTGACATCGAGCTTACGGTGGTCTGGGACAGGGCGGGCAGGCTCACGTCCCGCCTGGCCACCACACCCGAGCCGCTCTCCGCCCTGGGGTCCATGTAAGTGAGCCGCGCGGTCACCCCCCGCGCGTGGGGGTTTTCGATGGTGATGTAGGTGGAGAACCCCCAGGCGTTGGTGCCTTCCGCGAGGTACCAGATGGAAGTGGGCTTCTCCACGGTGAAGCCATCCGCAAGACAGACGGCCTTCTCCTCGACGGAGCCGGAGTCGGTGTAAGTGAGCCCGACGTCGCAGGCGCCGAGCGTCGCCCCGTCGGCGATGTCTATATTGGCGGTCACCTCGGTCGCGCTTTTCCTGGTGGTGCTGTTCACCTTGATGTCGGGACTGGAGAAATGGGCGGCCGCGCCTGTCTTGATGTCGGTGTTACTGCACTTGATGACCACGTCAATACCGGTGGCGCCCCGCTGCGCCGAGGAAGGCGTCACGCCGGTCACCGATGGCAGGCCCGTGTAGAAGGCGCCGCCGACCGTGTTGAAATCCCCTATCCCGGCGAACAGCGTCCGGCTGTCTTTCCCCAGTTCCAGCGCGGCCACGTGCTCGTGGCCGCCGGAACGCGGGGCACCCATGTCTATCCAGGTGGTCCCCCCGCTGCTGGGGGCTATGTTCTTGTAGGCGTGTTCGTCATCCGTCCCCGCGTAGAGGATGTCGCACGCCGGGTCCAGGGCTATCTGGTACACGCCCCCGGTCGAAGGCGAAGGCGTACCGAGGGTCTTCCAGGCGCCCGCGCCCGTCGTGCCCGGCAGGGCGTACACCCCCCCGTCCCACGAGCTCACGTAGAGGATGTCCCGACCCGTGTCCATCTGGAGCCATACGCAAGGATTGGTCGCACCGGGCCCGCCGGTCGAGGCCCACGCCGGCGGCGAGCCGGAGAGCTTGTAGACGTTCCCGTCATTGCCCGCACCGAAGAGTATGCTTCCGCTCGAGTTAAAAGCCAGGCTTCGCATATCAATCGGCGGGGCGGGAAGGGTCGTCCATGCCCCCGCACCGGCCGGGTTGCTCCTCACGTAGACATTGCCGTCAAACGATGAGGCGTAAAGCTTGTTGTTCGCCTTGTCGAGCAGCAGGCAGGGGAACCAGTCGCTGGCACCCGGACCGCCCAGGGACACCCACGTGGGAGTCGCCTGCGAGGGGTCGCACCGGTAGACGTCCGCGGCGTCACCCGCAGCGTAGAGCACGTTCTTGGACTCGTCGAACGCGAGCCTGGTGGCGTCCAAACCCACCGGCGCGCCAATGCTCTGCCAGGCTCCCCCTCCCGTCGGGTTCGTGTTCCGCCAGATATTCCCACCGGTCTCCACTCCGCACGCATAAAGGACGTTCCGCGTGCTGTCGTAAGCGAAGTCGTAGATGGTCTCGGTGGAGGGGATACCGGTGTTGGTCCACCCGTACTGTGGTGAAGCGGTGATGCCGTTTCGGGGGACGCCCACCGCTTTCCGCGCCGGGGAGCGGCCGGTGTTGGTCGAGGTGTTCACCGCCTTGCCGCCAGGAGTTTCCGCCGCGAGCGCGCCGGGGACGACCGCGATGGTCACCGCCGCCGCGAGGGCGAGGGCAAGCGCCGCCGCAATGGGCGCCTTTTTCCTCCTGGAAACGCGGTCGCGCGCGGCACAGCCGGGTTTGTTCGTGGTCTTTGTGAACATGCTTCATCCCCCTTCGCTCGAGCCTGCCGCCACAGGCATCCTTCAACCGCAAAATACCAATTGCATCTACATGGTGCAATTCCTCCTATCGCCCAGAGACTGTTCAAGGGGTTCAGTGCTTGCCGTACGATGCAACAGGACAGGTGCTCTATGCCGGAACATTTGGAGACCAGTAAAAAGGCCAGGGCGTGTGGGAATACGACGGCAATAGCCGGGCAGATGCCGGTGGTCCGGTTCCTGCCTCTCCCGTTGACTCGTTGGCGGTTGATGGCCCCACGAGAGTATTCGCCTGCTGCTGCGAAAACATGTCAGACAGGGGGTCTGGAAACGCAAGGTAGATCAGGCGATGGACTGGAGCGGGTGATGGGTCTCGAACCCACGACCTTCAGCTTGGGAAGCTGACGCTCTGCCGGCTGAGCTACACCCGCTCGGTTGCGCCTCATTATATCGCCGGCCGTTCCCGGACCGCAATAATCGCCACTCGGCGGCGGTTTCTTCTCGAGGTCTCACCTGCGGCCGGCGCCGGGGTCACCCGTCCGGTCATTCCCCGGTGAAGTGTGCGGGACTACGCGCGTGCTCATCCCCCGATCGGGTGTCTATTTTGCTCAATAAATCGCCGGGCGCGCCCGATACTGTTAGTGTCGCCATGGAGGTCTGATGCCCAAGCCGCGTATCCTTGTTGTCGAAGATGAACAGGACGTCGCCAAGGTCATCTCCATCAACCTGGAGCTGGAAGATATGGAGGTCACCGAGGCACATGACGGGCCGGCCGCGCTCGAGCTGATAGGCTCGAACGCCTACGACTGCGTGGTCCTCGACGTCATGCTCCCACGGGTGAGCGGCTGGGACATCCTGAAATCCATCAAGGGAAACCCCGAGACCGCCGGGACCCCGGTGGTGATGGTAACCGCGAGGGTGAAAGAGCGCGACCAGCTTCGCGGCCTGGGGGCGGGGGCCGTCAAGTACATCACCAAGCCGTTCAGCCCCGTCGCCCTGACCGACGCCATAAAGAGCGTTTTGAAACCCCAGGCCCGCGACGAGGTCGCCCGGGAACGGCGCGAGGCGATCGAGCGCCTGCAGCTTTCGACGCTCCACCGGATATCGGACATACTCATCTCCGCGCCGGTGCTGGACGACCTGTTCGCGGGTATCGCCGAGAAGCTCTGCGGCCTTTTCGAATTCCCGCACTGCGCCCTGGTCTTGAGCGGCGACAACGGGTCCGACGTCTATACGTTCAAAAGGGCTTCCAGCCGCGGCAAAAGCACCGGCCGCGGGAGCGCCGGCCCCGAGGTCGAGGCGGCCCTCCTCCAGGCGTTCGCCGCGAACAGGCGCCCCGTGAAAGCCAGCGACCTGGAGGGCTTCTCGCTGGGCGCCATCTTCGCGGAAACCCCGACGGCCGAGGACGGCTACGTGCTCCCGCTCTACGAGCGTGACGCTTACCTGGGGGCCTTCGTCATCGCCGGCGGTTCCGGGGTCAACCTCTCCATGGACGAGGAGGACCTCCTGGCTACAATCGCCAACCAGGTGGCGTCCGCGGTGGCCCGGGCCCGCCTCCACGAAAGCCTCCGCGAGGACGAGATAATCCACCGGCGCCTGCTGCACCAGGCGATCACCGTCCAGGAATCGGAGCGAAGGCGGCTCGCCGCCGAGATACACGACAGCATCGTGCAGTCCCTGGTCGGCGTCTCCTACCGCCTGCAGGCACTCGAGAAGAAGCTGGCCGCAGCGGACGACGGCGTCCTGACCGGGGACATCAGGACGGTCGAGGAACAGCTCGACACCAGCATCAAGGACCTGCGCGACCTGCTCCTGGGGCTCAGGCCCCCCATGCTCGACGACATGGGGCTGGGGAAGGCGCTGGAGACACACCTGAAGAACTTCGCGGCAAGGAACCGGGTCCAGTACAGCCTGCAGCTCCCGGAGCCCATGCCCGGGCTGACCAGGGACGCCCGCATCAACCTGTTCCGGATCGTCCAGGAGGCCCTCAACAACGTCGAGAAACACGCCGGCGCGCGGCACGTTACCATCGAGGTGAGGACCACGCCCCAGAAGCTCCACCTCGCGGTGCGCGACGACGGGAAAGGCTATTCAAGAACCCGGGCGCGCAGCAAGACCCGCAACCTGGGCATCGCCAGCATGAAGGAACGCACCGAACTCCTGGGCGGCAGCTTCGAGGTGAAATCGGAGCCGGGCCGGGGGACCGTCGTCGCCCTGGACGTGCCCCTGAGACAGATCGTGGAGGGATGACATGCCGATCAGAGTGATGATCGTGGACGACCACAACCTGGTGCGCGAAGGCCTGAAGGCCGTATTCGAGCAGGGGGACGAGGTGGAGGTTATTGGCGAGGCCGGCTCGGGGGAGGAAGCCGTGGAGATGGCGAGCAAGCTCGAGCCCGACGTGATCCTCATGGATATCAACATGCCGGGAATGAACGGCATCCAGGCGACCAGGGCGATTCGCGATTCCAACCCCGACGCGAAGGTCGTCATACTGACCATGCTGGACCAGGAGGGGTACGTCTACGAGGCCGTCAAGGCGGGAGCCACCGGCTACATGCTCAAGCACACCTCCTCGGACGAGCTGGTGAACGCGATCAAGACGGTCAACGAGGGCAAGGCGCTGCTGCATCCCGATGCCACGGCGCAGCTTATCAAGGAGTTCGTCAATCTCGCCGACAACAAGGCCAGGGAGTACGGTCTATCCGACCGCGAGATGGAAGTCCTGCAGCTCCTCTCCGAGGGCAATACCAACAAGCAGATCGCCAGGTCGCTCTGGATAAGCGAGCAGACCGTCAAGACCCACGTCGCGCACATATTCGACAAGCTGGGGACCTCGGACCGGACGGAGACCGTGGCCCGCGCGCTCCGCTCCGGGCTGGTGACCTGACGGGGGCCCGCGCCTCAGCGTTTCTGGTCGGACCATACCGGGTACCCGGTTTCCGCCGGCACCCTCACGTTCAACGCCTTCGGCGCGGCGCTTATCTCCAGCGTGTCCCCGGGGTTGTACTTGTAGACCTCGCCGTCCACCTGCACGTAAGTCTCCTCCTGGAGGATGACGTGGAAACGTTCGCTCGCGTCCCTGATGACCTTGTCGGACCTGAACTCCGGGTTCATGCAGCGCATCAGTAGGCTCCATGCCCTGGCCGGGGGCAGGGGCTTCAGGGCGGACATGTTCACGATACCGTCGTCCATCACCGCGTCCGGCAGCCAGTAGAAGTAGCGGCCGTAGAGAGGCGCGTTTCCGAACACCGCGATGAGGAACCTCCCGTCGTGCGCTTCGGCGCCGCCTTCGACGTGCATGGTCCTGGCGGAATTGCGCAGCCTCTCCTTGAAGACAATACGCAGGCCGACGGCGAAGTAGGCGGGAATCCTCACCCGCTTGTGCCTCAGGGCCTTGTAGGCGACTTCGGCGTCCACTCCCATTCCCACCGTCACCGCCGCGTAGTCGTCGTTGTACCTGATGAGGTCCATCTTCCGGCTGTGGTCGGTCAGGAGCACCTTGAGCGCGAAGTCCCTCTCGCGCCCGATGCCTACGTTATGGCAGAAGTCGTCCGCGGTGCCCGCGGGGAAAACAGCGAAGGTCTTGTCACTCCCCCCCAGGTCCATCATGCCGTTGACCACTTCGTTCACGGTCCCGTCACCGCCGACGGCGACGGCCACGTCCACCCTCTCCAGCCACCGCTTCACGATCTTGCGCGCGTGGCCCGGGTAATCGGTGAAGAAGGCCTCGTGCCGCACACCCAGCCTGCTCAGGTGTTTCAGAAGCCAGACCGCCTCCTTGAGGGCTTTTCCGCCCCTGGACACGGGGTTGCAAAGAATCAGGTAGCTCTGGTGCCTGGCGCTGAGCTCGCCCAGGCCTTCGATCTCCTTTTTCACGCTGGCCTGTGTTATGCGTTCCCGTTCCACGTTTCAACCCCCTCCGGTCCCGCGCCCGCACCAGGACCGGCGTCAGTCCTTCCGGCCGCCCGTCCCCGCGGGGAAGCCTTCTTCGGGGCGGGCGAGCGCACCGCGATCGCCCCCGGCACGACCTTCATGTCCAGGACCTCGCCCTTCTCGAAGATGATCGCCTCGCCGTCGAACTGGGCGTAAACGTCGCCCAGGCATTCGATGCTGATCTCGCGCGCCTCGTACTCGTTCATCTGCCTCGCCCAGGTGTGCCGGCCCGCCATGGACATCCCGAACAGCAGCAGGGCTTTCCACCTGCTCACCATCCCGAAAGTGGCGAGGTTCATCACCCCGTCGTCCATCACCGCCCGGGGCATCATCTTCATGTACCTTCCGTAGCTCCCGGCGTTGCCCGCCACCACCAGCAGGTAGTCGCCTTCCATCCTCTCCCCTCCGACGGTCACCGCGAGCGGCGAGCGCGGCATCGGCAGGAAGAGCATCGACAGCCCGTGGTACCAGTAGGCCAGGAGCCTGAAACGCTTGCTCTGGTAGCTCCGGTAGGCGATCTCGGCGTCGAGGCCGATACCGACGGTGACCCCGGCGAAACGGCCGTTGACCTCCATCAGGTCTATGGTCCTCTCACGGTCCCCGAGCAGGACCTTCAGGGCTTTGTCCCTGTCGCGGGGGATGCCCATGTTGCGGGCGAAATCGTCCGCGGTGCCGCTGGGGAAAACGGCCAGGCGCCTCCCCCGCTGAGACGAGTTCATGATGCCGTTGATGACCTCGTTGACGGTGCCGTCTCCTCCCACCGCCACGACGGTGTCGACGTCGTCCACCCAGTTGGCCACCAGCTCCCGGGCGTGGCCCGCCTTCTCGGTGAAGAGGGCCTCGTGTTCGATGCCCATTCTGCGCATCTTGTTAAGGAGCCACATGCCCTGGCGCTGGGCGTGGCCGCCGCGACCCACGGGGTTCACGACGACAAGGTATCGCTCGTCGCTTTGAACCATTTCCTCCTCCAGGTGTCGTCCGAGAACACGGCGCTCAACAGGATACCACAAGGTCCCATCTCCGCCACGGTCCGGGGCGGGCCGGGCGCCCTCGCGAAGGGGCCTTCCTCCGGTTCTGATATCATAGATCGAGCCCTGACCGCCCGCAGTCCAGTGGGGAAATATTGAGTAAGCACCGCCTCCAGCGCGATTCCAAGGTCGCTGTGACCGGGCGAGCCGGCCGCCGGTGGTGCGCGTGGTTCGTCCTGTCAGCCGTGCTCGCGCTGGCGCTGGTCCTGGGGAGCGCCTCGGGCCTCCCGGCTGGAACACGGAACGCGACGTCCCCCGCACCGGTCCGGGGAGGGCGCCCCGGGAAAGTCCCCGCCAAGGTCCTCCTGGTGGTCATCGACCGCATCGGCATCGACGACCTCACGGCGAGGAACGCGCCGAACATCCTCGAGCTGATGGCGCGCGGCAGCACCAGCCTGATGAACGCGCGCGTGAAGTACGACCTGTACGGGACCGGTTCGTACGTGGTGATCGGGGCCGGGGGCAGGGCGATAGGCGGCCCGAACTCGGGTCTCTCGTTCGGCAGCTCCGAGCGCCTGACCACGGGCACGGGTCGCTCCGTCCCCGCCGGTGAGGTGTACGAATCCCGGACCGGCCGCAGGGCAAGCCCGGGCCAGGTGCTCAACCTCCAGATAGAGGAAATGAGGAAGAAGTCGGACACGACCCTGGCCACGGCGGTGCCGGGGGTCCTGGGGCAGGTGCTGAGGAAGGGCGGCCGCAGGGTGGCCGTGCTCGGTAGCTCCGACTCGCTCATTCCATCCTCCCTGCTCAACATACCCACGGCGGACGCGGACAGGCGGCCCCTTTCAGAGCCTCCAGGAGAGCGAAGCCCCGGCGGCGCCGGCGCTCCCGGTGAACCTTCCTTCCCCCTGACCTCTTTCCTGCACCGCGAGGCTGCCTGCATAGCCATGGACGAAAACGGCGTGGTGCCTGTCGGCGACGTATCCGGCGAGCTGCTCGCCTCTTACTCCGAGCGCGAAGGTCTTGTGACCGACTACCGGGCGCTGGAGAAGGCGGCGAAAGTGCTGCTGGGCTCGAACGACGTGGTGGTCGTGGACACCGGGCAGACCAGCAGGGTGGACGAACAGGCGGACTTCTTCACCGAGGAGGCGCTGGCCTCGGCCCGGGCCGCCGCCCTCCGGCGGAGCGACGCCTGGCTTGGCAGGATGGCCGGCGCCCTCGACCCGCGGCGGGACCTGTTGATCGTGTGCACGCCTACGCCTACGCGCAAGATGATCAAGGACAAAGAGCTGCTGACCCCGCTGGTGATCGCCGGGCCGGGATTCGACGGGGGAGGCCGGATCCGTTCGGCCACCACCAGGCGCGCCGGCCTGGTGTCGAACTTCGACATCGCGCCCACGGTCATCGCCGCAAGCGGGCTGGAGGTGCCCGGCTACATGGACGGCAGGGTGCTTACCGCCGCGGGGACCTCCCCCGACGTCGCCGGCCTCAAGGAGTTCCGGGACCGCGCCGTCTCCGCGAGCTCCTCCCGCAAGCTCATGGTGCGGGTTTACGTCATAACCTCGATGTGCCTCATCGGGCTGTTCTTCCTGTTCGTCCTCCTCCGCCCGGACATGGTTGACGGGCACCCGTTCTTCTGGTCGACCGTGCTCCTCTCGGTCCTCGCCGGACCGTTCGTATGGCTGGCGATACCCGTGCTGGGGGCCGTGCCGCCGTGGGCGCAGGTCACCGCGGCCGTCTGCGGTTCCGCGGGTTTGGCGCTTCTATCGCTGCTACTGAGGAGCCGGGAGTTCGACCCGGACAACGCGCCCATGAGCGAAGCGCTGCTCGAGCCCATCCTCGCGATCAGCGGGCTCACGACCCTCCTGATCCTGCTCGACGTGGTCCTGGGATCGCCCCTGATGACTTTCAGCACTTTCGGTTCCGACGTCATCCTCGCCGACCGCTACTACGGCCTGGGCAACCTGTACTTCGGGTTCCTGCTCGGCGCGGCGGTGCTCTTCGCGTGCCTGGCGATACAGACCCGGGGCAGCGGGGCCATGGGCCGCCTCCGCCTGGACAGCCCCTGGAAGCGCTACGCGTTCGCGGCGGTTACGCTGGGGACGGTCACTTTCGTGGCCGGGTTCTCCGGGTTCGGCGCCGATTTCGGCGGCCTTCTCGCCGCGCTGGCCGCCGGGTTGGTCGCCGTGGTCCACCTCGAGGGGGCGTCGTTCACGCCCCGGAAAGCCATCGCCGTCCTCCTGGTGCTCGTCTTATGTGTGGGCGGGCTCCTCCTGCTCGACGCGCTGACGCCGGAGTCGGGATCGCACGCGGGGCGGGCGATCGAAAAAGCGCACGCCTCCGGACTCTCCTCTCTTTTCTCCCAGGTCGGCAGGAAGCTCGGCGCCAACTGGACCCTCACCTTCGCTTCACTGTGGCGCCTGCTGCTGCTGTTCGGGGCGGTGGCGTGGCTGGTTTTCAACCGCAGGTTCCATATCCTCGTGTTCCTGCGGGAGAACCTCAAGTACCTGGCCGCCGGATTCTGGGCCCTTGTGGTGGGCCTGGCGGTGGGATGGCTCTTCAACGATTCGGGGATAGAAACGGCCTCCGCGCTGTCGGTGTTCCTCTTCGTGCCGCATTTCGTTATGCTCGTGCACTGGAGGAACAGGCGCGTGCTCCCGCCGGAGGACAGATGAAGGACAAGGGCGTCCTGGACGACGAGACCGTCCGGAAGAAGATAGAGAAGGCCGAGAAGAAGGCGCTCAAGTTTTCCGGGGTAGACAACGGGCTGATAGCCCGGTTCTGGGAGCTGGTGAATCTGTTCCCGAGCATCTCGACTCCCGAGCTGGAGAAGCGTGTGGAGCACTTCATCATGACCGCCACGCCCGGCCAGTTGTTCAGGATGCAGCAGCTCCTCTTCGAGAGTGCCACCCCTTTTCTCCTGGAGGACGAGAGGGTCCGCTGCGTGATGGACGGCCTCTGCGGGAAGAAGATCGGGCTGGCGATCACCGGGGAGTACGAGTCGACCGTGACGCTCGGCAACCGCTGCTTCCATGTGGCGAGGGGCAACGCCGAGGGCATACCGGTGATATCGATCGCTTCACGCAAGGATTACGTGGACGCGGTCCTGGGGAGGGTCGATCCGGTCAAGATGATCCTGTCGAGGCGCCTCCGCGCCAGCCGCAAGCTGACGCTGCTCAAATGGGGACTGCCGCACCTGAACCTGCTGAGAGAACGGGGCCTTTTCGAGAAGTACCTCGCCTACCAGCCGGATGTCGAAGCCGTTCTCGACGAGGGCATGGCCTCCATGGGTTACTGAGGTCCGCCCCCGGAGCAATCCGCCGGGAAGGGCTCTCCTTTGCACTCCGCGTCAGATGCCCGCCGAGGGCCTTTTCGGCACGAGGTCGGATATGACCGGCCTGGTCTCCCCGGAAGAAACCGGTGCGGGAGCCGCGGACTTCTCCGGCTCGAGGGCTGCCGGGGCGGGCGCCTCCACCCTGGCTGCGGGCTGCCCGGCAGACGCCTGGTCAACCGCCGCGGGTTTTCCGGCCGTGGGTTTTCCGGCCTCCGCCTTTTTCGCCGGCGCGTGCTTCTTCGCCGAGGTCTTCTTGCCCGTCGACTTCTTCGCCGGCGCGCGCTTCTTCGCCGAGGGCTTCTTCGCAGGCTTCGCGCCCTTCTTCATCCCGGAGACCTTCTTCTCGATGACCGTAACGCGGCCCTCGACACTCTCGAGGTCCGACCTGGTTACTATGCCGGTGTTCTCGAGGGCCCGCTGAACGGTGCGCGCTACGACCTGGGAGAAGTCGTCGCCCTTCGACACGAGGCCTTTCTTGGCGGCGGCCATCTTCTTGCGGCCCTCGGGCGTCAGGCTCTTGCCTTTTTCCACCAGGCGCTCCGCCGCCTTCTGGATCTCCTCCTCCACCGCGACCAGCGCGCCGACGGCGAGGTACGGGATGTCGGAGAGGTCTATCTTCTCTGCCATGTCTCCTCCTATTCGCCTTTCTCGAGCGCGCGCTCGATCTCGTCTACGCGCCGCTCGATCCTCGCGAGGTCCGTGCGCGTCACGATGCCCGCCGACGAGAGGATCTTCCTGACCTCTCCGCCTATCGACTGGATGAGCTCCTCCTGTCCCTTCTGCCCCCTGGAGATGAGTTCGGCCACGGTCTGCTTCTCCCGGGTCCTCCTGATGAGCTCGGAGACCTGGGGGCTGTCCGCGACGTCTTCCTGGCCCATGCGCTTCCTCCCCTTGGCCACCAGGGTGTCGTAGAGCTCCCCGAGAAGTCCCCCCAGGGTTTCGGACAGGCCGTCGAAAAGGTACCTTGTCTCCTTCACATCCATTTGTCTCACTCCCGGTAGTACGCTTCCGGCGCGGTGGACCGCACGCCTGATCATCCGGTGGTTCTCCCCCCAGGCGAGGGTCTTCTAATGTACTATTCCGCCCGAGTTACCGTCAATACGACCGTATTCCGTTCCGGTCTACGGCCTCCGCTTCATCCCGGAGCAGAAGTCCTGCCTGCCTTCCCCGCCTGCGAGCGCCTTACACGCCCTCGGAAGCGGAAGGCCCTGCGGCTTTGCGCGCCTCGCCCTCGGGCCGCGCCCGGGACGGTTCAGGACCGCGCCCGGAAATGGTAGACTCATCCCATGACCAAGGAGGTGCCGGTATGAAGAAATTCTTCATCTGTACGCTTGCAGGCCTGCTGGTGATCGCGGTGTTAGCGTCGGGATGCGGCGGCAAGCAGAAGACCAGCAAGCCCTCCGGCAAGGCTCAGGACATCCTTGCCAGGAACCAGAAGAAGATGCAGGGCGTGAAGAGCCTGAAGATGACCGGGAAGGCCACCGTCCTCACCCCCCAGTCGGAGACCAAGGAGGAGAGCGTCACCTACCAGGGCGAAATGGCGATGGTCGGCAACGACGAGGTCGAGATGCACCTGGTGACGACCGAATCCTCCGGCGAAAACTCCGAGGTCTATGTCGTTGGCGGCTACGTGTACAACTTCGACCCCGCCCGGGGGTGGACCAAGCAGAAAGTGACCGCGGGGAGCGCCGAGGCCAACCTGTTGACACCTGCCGGAATATCGGGCCTGAGCAAGTACGCAGAGAACATGAAGCTGGGCGCGTCGTCGGGGGGCAAGCACGTGCTTACCTTCGACGTCGGCTCCAAGCTGTTCGAGCAGATCTTCGAGCAGGCGGCGGGCTCGGACTCGTCAACGGCGCCCTCGTCGAAGGCGGAGAAGCAGCTCGTGGAGTCGATGAAGGACATGTTCAAGGGCCTGAAGATGGGCGTGGTGTACAAGATAGACAGGAACACGATGCTGGCCGACAGCGCGTCGGTGACGATGTCGATGAAGAACGCCCCGATCATCGGCGACATGTCCATCGACATGACGGTCACGTTCACGGACTACAACGTCCCCGTCACCATCACCCTGCCGCCCGAGGCGCAGAACGCGCCAGAGGTTCAGCCCAACGCCTCCGGGGTGCCCAGCATCCCCAGCATCCCGGGCCTGGGCCTCTGACCGGTCCGGCGCGCCGGGTGGCCGGGTCACGACGCCCGGCGGGAATCGCAAACGGCAGCAACGGGGGTCGCGTGGAACGGACGCGGCCCCCGGTGCGCGTTCAGGAGGCTACGGCGCGGAGACACTCCAGGAAGTAATCCACGTCGTCGTCGGTGTTCATCAGGCTGAGAGATATCCTCAGGGCGCCGGTTTCCAGCGTGCCTATCGTGCGGTGGGCCGCGGGAGAGCAGTGGAGGCCGGCCCTCACGGCGATATCGTGTTCGACGTCGAGCAGTTCGGCCGCCTGAGGGCAGGTCCGGCCTTCAATAGCGACCGGCACGATGCCGACCCGCTCCCGCTGGTCCGCCGGCCCGTACGCGCGCACTCCTTGTATCCGCCCGAGCCCGTCCACCATCCGCTCCAGCCGCTCGACCTCCTGCTCCCGTATCCGCCCGATCCCCCTCGAGGCGACGAACCGGGCGCCCGCCCCCAGCCCGACGATGCCGGGCGCGTTGAGGGTGCCGCTCTCCAGGCGTTCGGGCAGCTCCCCGGGCTGCCGCAGCTCCTCGGACCGGGTGCCGGTCCCCCCGTAGCACAGGGGTCGCAGTTCCACGCCTTCGCCCAGCCATAGGACCCCGGTCCCCTGGGGTCCGAACAGCTCCTTGTGCCCGGAGAACGCCAGGAGATCGACGCCCCTGGACAGGTCCAGCGGAAGCCTGCCCACGGTCTGCGCCCCGTCCACCAGCAGCTTGATCCCCCTGCTGGAGGTCATCTCCGCCACGTCCTCAACCGGCAGGATCGTCCCGGTAACGTTGGAGGCGTGGGACAGGACCACCATGGCGGTCCCGGACCTCAGTTCCTTCTCGACGTCACCGGGGTCCAGGGCGCCATCTTCCCGGCACCGCACGACCGTGTACTCCACGCCTTCCCGGCGCAGCGCTTCCAGGGGCCGCATCACGGAGTTGTGCTCCATCGAGGAGGTCACCACGTGGTCCCCTGGTTTCACCAGGCCCCGGATGGCGATGTTCAGAGCCTCCGTGGCGTTCCGGGTGAACACCACCCTGAGCGGGTCCGAAACTCCCAGCACCTCCGCCACCGCGGCGCGCGCTTCGTACACCAGGCGGCCGGCCTCGACGGAACGCCGGTGCCCCGAGCGACCCGCGCTGCCACCGACGTCGCGCATGAACGACTCGACGGCCCGGTAAACCTCTTCCGGCTTGGGATACGTTGTCGCGGCGTTGTCCAGGTAGGCCGACCGTTTGGAGTTCACCATGTGTCCCGCCCCTTTCCCGGGCACGGCTCATGCGCCGGCGGAAGCGCCGGTCGAAGCCTGTAATATTCCGCGGGGTTCCGGCCTCTCAAGGTCAGGAGAAGGGAGGTAGCCATGGAACGGCGGATAAGGTTGCTGACGGTGGGGGAAGCGGCGAAGGAGCTCCGGGTCAGCCCCGAAAAGGCGTGGAGCTATATCTCCGACGGCAAGCTCACGGCCTCGCGCATAGACGGCCGCTGGCTGCTTTCCGAGCTCCAGCTCAAGTTCTTCATGGATAGGCACGCGGCCCTCCTCGAGCATGCGGGTCATTCCACGGCGTTCGCCGGCGCGTCACCGGCGCGACCGGGGCCGGTCGTGGGCCGTCGGAGGCGGCCCTCGATCCAGCAGACTGCGCCGGTCAGGATCACCACGCCCCCGAGCACGAACACCAGGTAGAACCCGGCCTGAAAGCTGCTGTACTTGAGGCGGGTCAGCCCTTGAACGAAGACGAGGAACGAGCCGGTGAGAAAATTCGCCACGAGGTAGAACGTCCGAAGCAACGGGGACTTCACCACGAGACAGCCCGCCTGCAGCAGCACCGGGATGAAGCCGAACCACGGCAGCAACCCCGCCAGCCCCGAACGGATGTCCGTGCCGCCGGAGGTCTCTCCCCACGGCAGGGCGAGCGAGAGCACGGCCAGGACGACCTCCACCGCCATAAGGGCGAACACCGCGCCGGTCAACGGCGTCATCTTCCTCTTCAATCCGGGATCAGCCAATGCCTCCGCCCCCCGTTCCGCCGCCATCGCTACACGCGGTCGTAAGCGATGTCGAACGGCAGCTTCCCGGTGAGGAACCTGTCGAGGTCCTCGCCGTTGTAGAGCTTGACGATAATCCTGCGCACTTTTCCGCTTATCTGTGATATCTCCGCCCTGGATATCTCCCTGTCGTAGTACCCCGACAGGTCCAGCGGTCTGCCTACCCGCACGTACACGCGCTTGTAGTAGGTCCACTGGACTCCCCGTTGAAACTCGGGGTGGTTGAAGAACGGCTTGACCGCCCAGGGCGGGATGGTGGGCAGGTTCCGCTCCTGGCGGCCGATGACGGCGACCGGAATCAGGGGCGCCCTCGCTTCGAGCGCTACCCTCGCGAACCCCGTTCGGAAGTTCCTTATCTTGGACACCGAATGCGGGTGGGCGATGGTGTGAACCCCTTCGGGGAAGATGCACACCAGGTCACCCTGGTCGATGAGACCGACCACGTCCTGCAGGTTCCGCCGCGCCTTCTCCCCCCCGGAGACATCCATCGGTCTCGCCCCGAGTGCCCGGAACATCTGCCCCATCCCGGGGAGCGAAAACGCGAAGGAAGCGGCCACGAAGTTGACGGGCCTCTCGACGTTCAACGCTATGGAGATGGGGTCGATCACCGGGTTGCGATGGTTGGAGACGATCAGGGCGCCGCCTTCGGCCGGGACGTTTTCCGCGCCCTCGCCCCTTACCCTCAGGAGGGCGGAGACGGCCGGCCCGACTGTAAGTCGCGCGGTTTCGTACACAAGAGCCTGGTAAACGTTCATGTCGCTACGGCGCTCCCGGCCGGCTACTGCCCGGGGAGCACTTTCGTGTGGTTCGCGCGCGGGCGGCGTGTCGGGTCCATGCGGCTGGCCCCCATCAACTGGCACGGGGCCTCCATGAACTTGTTCCTCATCGGGACGCCGACCGCCATGTCTATCTGGACCTGCTCGAGCACCCGGTTCCTGGCCAGCTTGTTGAATACCGAGATCAGCGCCTCGGGGCTCATCGAATCGATGACCTTCTCGAGGAACGACACCGTCTCGTCGAGCGAGCCGGCGATGACCGCCGGGTCGAGCTCGCGGAGCAGTTGCCCGGTCCAGTCGCTGAGGGCGTTTATCGTCTGCGCCATGACCTTCGGGTCAATCTCCCTGGTCAGGCGCGCGATCCAGTCGGAGTTGCGATTGACGCCGGCGGCGACCACCCCGGGGTCGATCTTCTCCAGCAGCCCCGCAACCCACGACGCGTTGTCGTTGGTGACCCTGGCTACGAGGTCGGGCGATATCTTGCCGGTGAGCCTGGAAACGAAATCCGGGTTCTCGTTGATGGCCTGAGCGAGCACCTCCGGATCCAGCGCCCGCATCAGCCCGATGGTGAACCCCGGGGTATCGTAGATAACCTCCGCGATGACTTCCGGCGAGAGGGCGTCTATGGTCCGCATGAGGAATTCGGGACTCAGGTTCAACGCGTCGGCGATAGGCTTGGGGTCTATCTCGTTGAGGTAGTCGACGAGGAGCTGCGGGTTCCCGTCGAGCGCCCCGGCGATGAGGGCCGGGTCCACCTGCTCCATCACCTTCGGCAGGAAATCGGGGTTGTCGTTGATGGCGTCCGCCATCACCCTCGGTGGTATCGAGGCAATCGTGCTGGACAGGAGTTTGCCGTATCCGATGACGGTGCCCGCCACCCGGCCGATCGTCTCAAGGATCATGTTTACCACCTCGCCATCCGGGGCCCCGTTGCGCCCCCGCGGTCCGCGAAAACCCCGCGGCATGGACTGCCCGCGCGTCCGGGTCCCGGATACAGGTTTCCCGGCTTCCGCTTCCCCACGGGGCGGGCCCTTGAAAGGGCCTCCGACAATACCTCCGACAATGATACCAGTTGGAAGCCTTCATCGCCTGCGGGCGCGAGTCCGGGCGCCCTCCGGCGGCAGGCCGTCTCGAGTGCCGGGTCTCTCCGGCGGCCGGCCGGCGCTAGTCGGCCGGGGGAACCCACCCGATCGAGGCGTGGCCCGCTCCCCTGGCGTTCCAGTACATCGACCTCTCAGCCATTATTGGATCGGGGCAGGTGAGCTTGATCGACACGTCCCTGTCGGGAAGCTGCTCGTTCACGTTGACCGTGACCCTGCTCCCGGCGGGGATCTTCTGCTTGGGCGCCGCGACGGCCCCGTCGTTCGTCATGTAAGTGACCATCACCTCGGTGTCTTTGTCGTTGGGGTTCTGGATGCAGACGAACGTCTCGAAGCCCCACGCCGTGGAGCCCTCCGCCAGGAATACGCTCGTAGCCGGTTCCGCGAAACCTATGGTGTTGTTTCCGGCCCTGCCGCTGCCGTTGTCCCAGTACATGGAGCGCTCCGCGCAGATGGCCACGTCACTCGCAACCTCAATCGAGGTGTCGAGGTCGGGCACGACGCCGTTCACCAGTATGCTCTGCCTGGAGTTGGGGGGCAGGGTTATCTCGGGCTGGTACGCCGGGCCGGCGGACGTCATGTAGGTGACCTTCACATGTGCGGGGCCGGTGTCCTGGTTCTGCAGGAGCAGCCAGGTCTCGAAGCCCCAGGCGGTGGAGCCCTCGGCCAGGTACCAGGTCTTGCTCGGCTCCGTGGCGCCGATCGAGTCGTGTCCGCCCCGGCGTCCGTCCCAGTACATCGCCCGCTCGCAGATGACGTTGAGGTCGCTGACCACCCGCGTGGAGACGTCGCACTGACCGACGTCCTTGGAAACGTCGATGGTCTTCCGCTGTCCGGCCCCTATCGTGAACGTGGGCTTGGTCACCGTACCGTTCGAAGTCATGTAAGTGATGTCGACGTTGGCCTCGGCGGTCAGGCTGGGGTTCTGTATGCACACCCAGGTCTCGAAGGGGTAGGTGGTGCAACCCTCGGCAAGGTACCAGGTGGATGCCGGGGTGGTCGTGCCCACCGAGTCCGTCCCCTCTATCCTGTTGTTCCAGTACACCGCGCGCTCGCAGACTATCGGCTGCGAGGAATCCACCTGCGTCGAGACATCCACGTTGGGTATGTCGTCGTTCAACCTGAGCGTCACCCGGGCGCTCGGCGGGACGTTGAGTGGGCGCACCCTGGGGATGGCCCCGTACTGTGCCGTGTTGTAGGTGATGTTGACCGTCGCGTCCACATCGGTGGTGTTCTCCATCAGCAGGAAAGTCTCGAAGCCCCAGGCGGTGGAGCCCTCCGCCAGGTACCAGGTCTGCGCCGGCTGGGGCATGCCGCCGACGGTGAACCGCACCCCGTTGCTGGCGCCGACGGCCGTGCGCACAACCACCGGGCCGGTCGTGGCGCCCTCCGGCACCGTCACCCAGATAGCCCCGTTAGTCCATACCGCCGCGGTGGCCTCCACGCCGTTGAACGTCACCGTGCTCTGCGGGGTCCGGACGCCGAAGTTCGAACCGGTTATCACCACCGGGGTTCCGACGACACCCTGCGACGGGGTGATGTTGTTGATGACGGGCGTCAGGGCTTGAGCCTGCGCGGTCACGCCGCCGGCTGCGACGGCCGCCGCGAATACCACAAGGGCGCACGCGCTCAGAACTGTTCTTCTCATCGACCGCCTCCTGGGTCTGGTTTCTGCCGTAGATAGTATCACACGCCGTTGCAACCGCCGCCAGGTTTTTTCGGGGCCGCCCCGGCCCTTCATGGCGCCGGCGGCATCCCCCGGCTCCGGGTCGTGCCGGGCGGAAGTTCGGACGAAAAAAAGAGCCGGGGCCATCGGCCCCGGCTCCGGAACCTCCAGTGTCGCGGGGAGTCAGTCTCCCTTGTACATGCTCTCGATCTCGCCCTCGAAGACACGGGCGACTTCCTTCCGCTTCACTTTGAGAGTGGGCGTCAACAGGCCCTCGGCCTCGGTCATCTCCTCGGGCAGCAGGACGAACCTGGTGACCCTCTCGTGCCGGTCGAAATCCTTGAGCGCCCGGTCGATGCGCTCCTTCATCATGCTGTTTACCCGCTCGTCCGCGCAGAGGGCAATCCTGTCGCCGGTGTCGATGCCCTGTTCCCTGGCCCACTCTTCCAGCTCCGGCCACGTCGGAACGATAAGCGCGCTCACGAACTTCCGCCTGTCTCCGATCACCGCCACCTGCTCGATGTACTTGTCGAGCTTGAGGGTGTTCTCGATGTTCTGCGGGGCGATGTTCTTCCCTCCGGCGGTTACGATGAGGTCTTTCTTGCGGTCGGTGATAAAGAGGAAGTCGTCCTCGTCCAGGTGCCCCACGTCGCCGGTGTGGAACCAGCCCCCTTCCATGGCCTCGGCGGTTTCCTCCGGCCTGTTCCAGTAGCCCTTCATCACGTTCGGCCCCCTGGCGAGGATCTCGCCGTCGTCGGCGATGCTGATCTCTATGCCGGGCATCGGCTGTCCCACGGACCCGAAGCGCAGCGCGTCGGGCCTGTTCACCGTGAGGACCGGCGAAGTCTCGGTCAGCCCGTAGCCCTCCAGGATCAGTATTCCCATGGCGTGAAAGAACTCGGCGATCTCCTGGGCGAGCGGAGCTCCGCCCGAGAAGAAGAACCGGAGGCGCCCGCCCATTTTCTCGTAGATCTTCGAAAAGACGAGCTTGTTCGCCACCCTGTACTTGAAGCCCAGCCACCCCGGCACCGGCTTGTGGTTGACCTTCAACTGGCTCACCTGCTTGCCCACACCGACCGCCCAGTGGAAGATCCTCTGCTTGAGCGCCGGCTCGGACTCGATGTTGGCCAGCACACCGGCGTGCACCTTCTCGTAGAGGCGCGGCACGCTGACCATGTAGTGGGGCTTTATGTCGGCGATGTCCTCCAGCAGGGTGTCGATGCTGCGCGCGTGGGCTATGGTGACGCCGTTGAAGATCGAGGTGTAGTACCCGCTCATCCGCTCGAGGGAATGGCTGAGCGGCAGGAACGACAGGCATACGTCGGAATCCCCGACCTCCACCAGGCTGGACGCCGTCTGCACGTTCGACAGGAGGTTCCAGTGGCTCAACATCACCCCCTTCGGGTCCCCGGTGGTCCCCGAAGTGTAGATGATCGTCGCCAGGTCGTCCCTCTCGACCGCGTCGAGCCGCTCGAAGAACTCGTCCGGGTTGGCGTTCTTCTCGCCGAGTTTCACCATGTCGTCGAAGGTGATCACGTCGGGGTGGTCCGAGGTGGTGTTGTCCATGGTGACGATCTTCGTGAGGTCGGGGAGGTTGTCCCTGACTTCGAGGACCCTGTTGAGGTGGTCCTCGGTGCCGACGAAGGCGATCCTAGAGCCGGAGTCCCTGATGATGTACTCCGCCTGCCTGGCGGTGATGGTCGCGTAGAGCGGCACGTCCGCGGCCCCTATCGACACCGCCGCCATGTCCGCCATCTGCCACTTCGGACTGTTGGGCGAGAAGATCGCGACCCGGTCCCCGGGTTCCACCCCGCTGGTGATCATCGCCAGGCCCAGGTTTCTGACGACATCGTAGAACCCGTCCCAGGATATCTCCACCCACCTGTCTCCGACCTTGTGCTTCATCATCACCCGGCCGTCGTACTTCTTCACCCTGGGCTTGAGCATCCCGCCTATCGTGTCGTCACCCATCTGAGCCACTCCTTTCTCACCGCTCTAAAAAGGTACCCCCCGGTGGTGCGGGGGTCCCGGCACGCGGAGCCCCGCCGACAGGTTTCCCGCGTGCCTCGAGCTCGCTCGCCCCCGTGGACATCCCGTTGCCGCACTGATACCCGGGCCGCGCCGCGAAACGCCGCTCACGGCGGGGGACGGCCCGCGCGGCGGGTGCGCGGGTGTGCCTGTCAGGAGTACAGTGTGTCACGGCACCCTGCCCCAGTAAAGTCCGGGCCGGAAGGAACCCGGAGCGGGAAATTCACTTGTAGCCCCCGGGTGGCATGACCTATTATTCAGGGTGTCGCCGGGAGTGCGCCGGAACGGGGAAGACTCCCCTGGCAGTTGCCTTCTTCCGCGCGATTGTTTCAGGACCGGACGGGAACGGGCGGACGGGTACAGGACCAGAATTGTCGGGCATTTCGAGATGTAAGTATATCAACTAACAATTTCCGCGATATCGCGTCTGCTACTTCTAATGACGCTAAATATATATTAATGTTGTTGCTGCATTGTGTAATTTCTACACCCGAGGAGGTGCTTCAGGATGGCCCACGCCAATGATCGGCTCTTCGATCACAAGCTGGCGCGAGAGCACAAGCTCAACAAAACGCGCGCCCTTGTGGACAAGCGCATGAGCCTTTCCGACGCAGTCGCCAGGTACGTCGACGACGGCGATTCCCTGATCGAGACCGGGTTCGCCTACGTGAGAGGGCCGCTGGCGGCGTACTGGGAGATCGGCAGGCAGAAGAAGAAAGACCTGGTCGGCATCTATACGCCCGGGGGGCTCAACAACCTCTGGCACGAGGTCGGCGGCATCGAGGGCGCGCACGTGGCTTACGTGGGAGTGGAGATGAGAGGCCTCATCTCCTCTTTCAGGCGGGGATGCGAGGCGGGGACGCTGAACGTCTACAGCGAATGGAGCCACGGGGCGCTCGCCCTGTCGCTGCGCGCCGCCGAACAGGGCGCGAACTTCATCGCCTGCAAGAGCATGCTGGGCTCGGACATGCTCGGGCACAACCCGTACGTCAAGGTAAGCGAAGACCCCTGGACGGGCGAGCCGGTCCTCCTGGCCCCCGCCATGTACCCGGACGTCGCGATCTTCCACGTCCACCACGCCGACAAATACGGCAACGGGAGGATATGGGGCCTTTCGGTCAACGACACCGCGATAGTCGCGGCCGCGCGGAAGGTCATCGTGACCTGCGAGCGCCTGGTCGACACGGATGACATGCGCGCCAACCCGGCCCAGTGCATCATCCCCTGGTACTGCGTAGACGCCGTCTGCGAGGTGCCCTTCGGGGCATGGCCCGGGGACATGCCCGGCATGTACTATTTCGACCGCCAGCTCCAGGAGCGCGTGGTGCGCGTCGACTGGAAGACGAGCGAAGCGTCGAGGGCGTGGATCGACAAGTACATCTACGGCACCGAAAACCACTTCCAGATGATCGAGCTCGCGGCGCAGGAGCAGGGGGAGAACGTCCTCGAGTACGTGAAGCGTCTCGAGCAGTTCGCCTGCTCGGCGGCCTACTACGACCTGGGCGTCTGGGGGACCGGCGCCGAGCGCGACTGGAAATACGAAGAGGTCGCGAAGCGGGCGATCTAAGGAGGCAGGAAGAATGAGTGACGAGATCGTTTACACGCCGAGAGAGCTCCTCGCCGTCGTGGCCGCCAGGCTCATCGGGGACGGCGAGAGCGTTTTCGTTGGGACCGGGCTCCCGCTGGTGGGGGCGCTGCTTGCGCACAAGCTCCACGCTCCCCAGATGATGGCGATATACGAAGGCGGTTCCATCGGCGCCGAGCCCACGAGCCTCCCCTGGTCGGTTGCCGACCCCTTGACCTTCTACAAGGCGCCGGTGATCCTGTCGATGTCCAGCGTGTTCGGGCACAGCCGCGCCGGTTACGCGGACGTGGGCTTCCTGGGCGGAGCGCAGATCGACATGTACGGGAACATGAACGCGACGTGCATAGGGCCCTACGGCAACCCCTCGGTCAGGCTGACCGGCTCGGGGGGCGCCAACGATATCGCCTCCCTGTGCCAGAAGATAATCTTCATGGGGCTCCACCTCCCGGAACGCTTCCCCGAGAAGGTCGATTACATCACCTCGCCGGGATTCCTCGACGGGCCGGGCGCCAGGGAGAAGGCCGGGCTCATAGGCGGGGGGCCCTGGAGGGTCATCTCCCACCTCGGCGTGATGGGTTTCGACGACGCCACCTGCAGGATGAAGCTGCTGTCCTACCACCCGGGGGTGAACCCCGAGGTGGTACAGCAGTTCACCGGGTTCGAGCTGCTGCTGGCGGACGACGTCCACGAGACCCCCAGGCCCACCGAGGAGGAGCTCCACGTGCTGAGGACAATGGTCGACCCGAACCAGATATTCGTGTTCTGAGACGGCGAGCGGCCCGGGTGCCGCTCGAGAGCCGGTCTTTCCCCCGGCGCGCCGCGACTCCCTCGGGATCGAGCGCCTGACCTCCGCCGTGGGGCGCTCTCCGCCGCGCCCGCGTGACGGGTCGCCGTTTCTCCCGGCGGCGTCCCTCCCGCGAGAGAAGGACCGGGCGGTGGACAGGAACCGCCCACGGCCCTACAGTTTGCTCATGGACGACGATATCCGGGGCAAGGTCGAGGAAGCCCTCCGTGACACCCGGCGGCTCGAACCGATGCGGGCGGCTTTCCGTTCCGTGATCGACAAGCAGGAGCGCAACGCCGGCCGCATGGGGGACCTCCACGCCAGGCTCGAGCGCCTGAAAAAAGCGCGGGAATCCTCTTCGGGCAACCGCGGGCTGTACGACCGCGCGGTAGCGAACCTCCGGTCCAACAGGTTCCGCGTCCGCGCCGCGGCGGATTCCGCCGCGGCCGTGGCGATCGTCCTCGAGGAGCTCGGGGGCGAAAAACTCCTGGTCAAGTCGAAGTCGAACCTCTCCCGGGAGATCGGGCTGGCCGGCGCGCTGCGGCAGGCCGGGGTGAACCTGGTCGAGACCGATATCGGGGACAGGGTAAACCAGCTCGCCGGCGAACCGTCGGTACACCCCACCGGCCCGTGCGCCCACCTCGACCGCTACAGGATAACCCGCGTCCTCTCCGACCATCTCGGGCGCGAGGTCGAGCCCGAGCCGCGGGACCTGATCGAAGCCGTCAAGGATGAGATCGTCCCCTTGATCGATGCCGCGCGGGTCGGGCTGACCGGCGTCAACGCCATCGCCGCGGACGAAGGGGCGCTGCTCTGGTGCCACAACGAGGGGAACCTCGACCTGGTCAGCCAGCGGCCCGGCAAGCTCATAGTGCTGGCGGCGCCGGAGAAGGTCTACCCCGACCTCGGCGAAGCGCTGAACATGGTCGAGCTGGAGACGTACTACGCCACCGGGCAGCCGATAACCTCGTTCGTGCGGATCGTCGGGGGGCCGAGCAAGACCGCGGACATCGAAAAAGAGCTCCACTACGGCGTTCACGGGCCATCCGACATAGTGGTCGTCATGATAGACAACGGGCGCCGGAAGACCGCCGATGACGGCGCGCTGCGCGGGGCACTCGAGTGCATCGGCTGCGGCGCCTGCATCCTGGAATGCCCCGTCTACGACGTGGTCGGGCCCTCTTACGGGGCGCCGGGGCTCCATGGGGGGAGGGGCGTGTGCGCCCTGTCGGCGTTCCGGGGACTCGAAAGCGCGGTCGAAAGCGGCCTCGAGCTCTGCACGAACTGCCGTTCCTGCGTCGAGCGATGCCCGGTGGACATCGCCACGCCGGACCTCCTGGAAGAACTGCGCTCCCGGGCGACCGGGCTGGGCCTTCTGCCCCGCAGCGACCACGGGGCGATGATCTCGTCGATAAGGAACTACGGCAATCCCTGGTCGCAGCCGCGGCGGCGGCGCGGCGGCTGGACCTCGCGGCTCGACCTCCCCGCGACGGGTGAGACCGATGCGCTGTTCTTCGCCGGCTGCTCCCTATCGTACATGTCGCCGTCCACCGCCAGGGCCACGGTCGAGGCTCTCAGGCTGGCGGGCATGAACCCCGCAGCGCTCGGCGCGGCCGAAGCCTGCTGCGGAAGCCCGCTGGCCCGCGTGGGACAGAAGGAGCTGTACCTCGAGCTCGCCCGCGCGAACGTCGAAGCCTTCAACGCGGCGGGCGCCGGGACGATCGTGGCCGCCTGTCCCGGGTGCCTGAAGGCCCTGCGGCACTACCGCGAGCTGTTCGACGACTTCGACGCGGAAGTGCTGCACGTCTCGGAGGTCCTGGCGACCGGCCTTCGCGGCAGCGACCTGGGGCTCCGCGCCGCCACCGCCGCCAGGGTCGCCTACCACGACCCCTGCCACCTGGGCCGCGGGTGCGGCATCTACGATGAGCCCCGGGAGGTGCTCTCGGCCATTGAAGGGCTCCAGGTCGTGGAGATGGAACGAAACCGCGAACACTCCGCCTGCTGCGGGGCCGGGGGCGGCGTCTGGACCGCCTTCCCTGAGCTGGCGCGGGAGATAGCGGGCAAGAGGGCCGGCATGGCCCGCGAGGCCGGCGCCGAGGCCGTCGTCACCTCATGCCCGTGGTGCGCCCGGAACCTCTCGCAGTTCATCGACGTGTTCGACCTCGCCGACCTCTTCATCGCCTCCCTTCCCTGAGGCACCGTTCGCTTTCCGACTCTTCTACGCTTTTCGCCCTCGGGGCGCGGTTCCGGGCTGGAGGAGGCATTCCGGGGACATCAAGCGGAAGGGCGGGAGCCGCAACGCGGGTCCCCGCGAAGGGGGAAGGCCGCCGTCCCCGGCGATGGTGGCGAGTTCACGGCAAGGGCATTCGCTCAAAGGAGCAGGAGGGTGCCCTCGGGGCAGTCGTTGACCGCGGCCACCGCGGGGCACTTCGCCTGGAACATGAAGAACACCTCGCGCTCGCACCCCTCCAGGGTCTCCCAGTTCCCCTGGCCCTTGGAAATGACCAGGTCCGCCCGCTCGAACAGCCGGCGGAACTCCTCCGTGGTCTTCTCGAGCACGGTGCCCGGCATCTCCGAGCCGCTGGGCAGGACGCGGGCCAACCGGTCGAGGCCAATCGCCAGGGCTTCCTTCAGGGTGACGTCGTTGATGATGGGCGCGGAGCGCACTGCCACGGTTACCTCCAGCTCCCCGCGCACCTCCCGGCGCATGGTTTCGATCAGGACCATGTCGAAGACGACCTCTCCGCAGTTGTCCGCGATGAGCAGGACATCTCCGGCGCTCTCCAGGCGCTCCCGGAAGCGGTCAAACCGCCCCAGCTCCCGCCGGCCCGTCGTCGCCTCGAGCACGCTCTTCTCGAGGTCGAACGACGCCTGGGCGCCCGGGTCGACGACGTTCCCGGCGATTGCCAGACGGACGGCCATAAGCAGCGGGTCCTCCGCGGCGGATATGGTGTCGCGAAGCCAGGGGACGATCTCCAGCACCGCTTCGTTCTGCGCCCGTTTCTGGCGCTCGAACGGGTCGGGGACGCCCGACAGCTCCCTGACCATCCGGTACAGCCCTTCGCCGACCTCCGGGGGCGTCATGTCGAGCGGCACCTCGGCAAGGAGGCGCGCGGCCTCCTGGAGGCAGCGGTGGTGAAAGGAGGCGTCGTCGCCGGCCAGCCTGGCGGCGTCCAGCACCTGTCTCATCGCGCAGACGTGACATTCGGGAAGATATCTCATCGTGCGTTTCCTCTCGGTCGTGTCATCCCCGGTGAGCCGCAAGCGCGTTCATCCGGGGTGCCGCGAACGCCCTCGCCCGGCTTCCCCCGGGCCCCTTCAAGCCATAGGCGCGGGAGCGCCACGTACTACGGTGCCGCTGATGAACCGGCTGGCCTGCAGGCGCATGGCCTCCATGTCCTCTTCGGTGAACGGCTTGAGAGAAGAGAACCTGGGGTCGAGCGTGTCTCGTGGACTGAAGTACTGCAGGACGTACTTACGGTCACCCTCGATGTATTCGGCGATCTTCGCCACCTCGGCAGGGCCGTGCATCATCGGCACCACCGTGGTGCGGAACTCGTGCTCCACGTGGCCGCTTCTCAAGACCTCGATGCTCTCCTTCACGCGCTCGACGACCTCCCGGTTCTCGAGGCCCGAGGCCACCATGTAGGGCCGCGGCTCCAGGGGCGCCTTGATGTCCATCGCGACGTAATCCACCAGGCCGCCGTCGAGGATCCTGCGCAGCCTGTCCGGCAGGCTCCCGTTGGTGTCCAGCTTGACCTTGACGCCCTGTGCCCTGATATCCTCGCAAAGGTTCTCGAGGTCCCCGTGCAAGAGCGGTTCACCGCCGGTTATGCAGACTCCCTCGACCCACCCTGCGCGGTCACGAAGGTACTTCCCGACCACGTGGAAGGGGACCGTGTCCAGGCTCTCGGGGCGCAGCACGAGGTCGGCGTTCTGGCAGAACGGGCAGCGGAAATTACATCGCGGCAGGAATAACGTGGAGGCGAGCATCCCCTCCCAATCCAGCATGGTATTGGGGATGAAGCCTTTGATTTCCAGCAAATCTACCTCTGGTCGCTTACGAGTCGAGCTGTTTCTTGATCTCTTCCGCGGAGGTAACGCCGGTAATCGACCCGGCCTGGGCGCCGCTCTTGAAGATGATCAACGTGGGAATAGCGGTTACCCCGAACCGCTGGGCCAGGCCCTGGTTCTCGTCCACGTTGCACCTTGCGATGACGGCCCTGTCGCCGTATTCTTCGGCCAGCCCCTCTATGATTGGGTGCATCATGCGGCAGGGGCCGCACCATGGCGCCCAGAAATCAACCAGCGCGGGCTTGCCCGCGTTAACCACTTCCGATTCGAAATTCTGCTCGTTGATGTCAAGCACGTCCGCCATTTTTCCTCCTCCCGGGTCACGCCGGTGACCTGCTGCAGGACAAATCCATTCTACACCATCCGAACCGCGCCCTCGGTGCACGCCTTCTCGCAGTCGCCGCACTGCTTGCACTCCTCGAGGTCGACCCTGGGGAAGTCGGCGGCCCGGCCCGGCTCTTCGCTCGAGGGCGGCTGGACGTGGAACGCCTGTTTCTTGCAGTACACGGCCGCCTTGCACTCCAGTTTCCTGGAACACTTCGTCCTGTCTATCCACGGTATCTTCAGTTGCACCTATCCTTCTCCTGTCACGTCCGCGGTCGGACGGTTCCGCTCCCGGGCTTCTCCTCCGGGCCGCACCGGGGCCTCCCTCCGCCCTCTACCGCGATGTCCACCGGCCCCCTGCTCCCGCCGTTTTCGACTCCGGCCTCCCCCTCCTCCCCTCCCCCCTGGAAGTGGAAAGAGAAACGGAAAGTGAAAGACGCCCTTCTGTCGCCTACCTCATGAGGCCGGTGGAGCAGTGGCCGGCGTTCCGGTCGTGCCAGTACATCGACCTCTCGGCGATGACCGGCAGGTCGGAGAAGACGCGCGCGGAGGTATCCACGCCAGGCACGTCGTCGTTCACGTGGACGCTGACCCTGCTGTTCGCCGGCAGGACAAACGCGTCCTTCCGCCGCGGCCCGGAGGGAGTCATGTACTCTATGCCGATATCAGCCGGCCTGGGATTGGGGTTCTGGACCAGCACCCACTCGTCGAACCCCCAGTTCGTCGAACCCTCCGCGAGGAAGCACTGCGTCCGCGCCTGGGGGACCCCGATCTGGTTATGGCCGGCCTTCCCCGTCCCGCGGTCCCAGTACATGGAGCGCTCCGCCACCACCCCCACGTCCGACGCCACCTCGACCGATACGTCCTCCCCGCCCAGCGCGGCGTTGACGTGGACCGTTGCCCGGGTGTTCGCCGGGACCGGAAACGGGGCCTGCGGCTCGGCGCCGTGCGGGGTCATGTAAGTGAGGGTGACGCTCGCGCCGGTATTTCCCGGGTTCTCTATCAGCACGTACTCGTCGAAGCCCCAGCCGGTGGAACCCTCTGCGAGGTGCCATTTCACCGAGGGCAGCTCGGTCCCCGTGGAGACATGGCCCCCCCGCCTGCCGTCCCAGTACATGGACCTTTCGCAGACCACCCTCCGGCTGGCGACCACCATCACCGAGGCGTCGCTCGACGGCAGATCGTCGGCGACACGGACTGTGTAACGCGAACGCCCCGGGATATTGAACGTCTCTTTCGGCACGGGTCCCCCGGGAGTCATGTACGTCAACTGTACCGTTGCCGGCCTGTCGTCCGGGTTCTGAATCAGCACGTACGTCTCGAACCCGTATGCGGTCGAACCTTCCGCGAAGAACCAGGAGCGCGACGGCGACCTTACCCCGATCGAATCTGTTCCTTCAGCGCGCCCCGACCAGTACATCGCCCTCTCGCAGACGATGTCCCGGTCCGAGGTCACCACCGCCGCGAGGTCCCGGTCGGGGACCACGTCGTTCACCCCGATGGTCAGCCTGCTGCCGGGAGGGACGTTAACCGCCGTCTCCGGGACGCCGCTCCCCTCTGCCATCCACTCCACTTTCACCCGCGCCGGCGAGTCACCGGGGTTCTGCAGGAGGATGAATTCCTCGAACCCGTGTCCCGTGGAACCCTCGGCGAAGTACCAGGTCCTGCTGTCCGCGCTGTCGACGCAGAATCCGCCCCCCAGCCTCCCTTCCCTCAGCGTGTCGTTCTCGACCACCAGGTCCCAGAGGCCGGGCTGGACGCCCGCGAGTTCGAGCCTGCAGGTGACGCTGGTGCCGCCGGTTGCCACCGCCCCGCTCGCGGCAAGCGGGGTCTCGTAGATGCGGTCGAGCACCACCTTGACCCGTTGAGAGAAGCCGGCGCCACCGACCGTCACTTGCGCGGTCGTGCCGACGTCCGCGTGCGCCGGCAGGATGTCGCGCGGGTCGGGCGCCCGCGAGGAGGGTCTCGGCGCCCCCAGCGCCGCCCCGGCGTCGAGCAGCCCCCAGCCGGTGTCCCGGTCCCAACCGGGCGGCGCCAGGTCGAAGCAGTTGGAGGCGATCGCTCCGCGCACGTCCTGCGCGGACCACGAGGGGTGCAGCGTCTTCACCAGCGCCGCGACCGCCGACACGTGGGGAGTCGCCATCGAAGTCCCCTGCATTCCCCTTACCGCGAAACCCCCCGAAGGTCGGGCCCGTTCCTTGAAAGTCACCTGGAATATCTGCCCGGAGGAGTCTCCCCCTGGAGCGACGACGTCGAGCGCCGCCCCGTAGTTCGAGTACGACGCCCTCGCCCCGGTCCTGTTCGTGGCTCCGACCGCGACGCACGCCGGGCAGGCGGCGGGGTACTCGACGCTCCCCAGGCCGGCGTTGCCCGCCGCCGCGCACAGCACCACGTCTTTGCCTGACGCGTGATCGACGGCTTCCTCGAGCGCGAGGGACGGGTCGGGGCCCCCGAAGCTCATGTTGATGACGTCCGCGCCGTGGTCCGCGGCGAACTCGATGCCCTGGATGATCCGCGCGTCGTCCCCGTAGCCGGTCCGGTCCAGCACCTTCACGGGCATGACCGTCGCGCCGTAAGCAATGCCCGCGCAGTCCAGCCCGTTGTTCGTCGCCTGCGCCACCGTCCCGCACACGTGAGTGCCGTGGCCGTGGTCGTCGTCCGCGTAAGGGTCGTTGTTGATGAAATCGTACCCCTGCCTGAAGTTGCCGCCGAGGTCCGGCGCCTTCACGTACCCGCCGCCGTTCCTGTAAGCCACGCCGGTGTCGAGTATGGCCACTACCACCGACGCGCTCCCGTGAGTCCTGTCCCACGCGTGGGGCATGTCGATGCCTCCAGATGCCGGCGGTTCGCGCAGGTTCCACTGCATCGGGCCGGGCGCCGGCGGAGTGCCCGCGTACCATGGGTCGTCGGGGTGGGTCGCGCACGCGGACCTCAGGTAGTTGGGTTCGGCGTATTTCACCGACGGCTGCGCCCTCAGGACCGAGAGCGCCTTCTCCACCCCCACCTCACCGACATCCAGCAGCTCCAGGCCGTCGCCCGTGAGGCGCCCCAGGGAAGATGCCCCAATCCGTGAGAGCGCTCCGCGCGGGTGCGCGCCCGTCCCCTCCTCGTACCTGACCAGGACCTGCCCGGGGATGTAGCGGGCGCCCCCGCACGGCACGCTCCCCTTCGCGGCGACCATGGGGACCGACGCTCCGCGGGCCGCGCCCGCCCCTCTCTCCACACCGGCGCCCGTTACAACTCCGGCGGCCGGGCAGTGCGAAGCCGCAAGCAGGGCCCCCGCAACGCCCAGCACCGCGAATGCCGACAGCCGCCGCTTCATCGCACACCTCCCGTGGGGCCGGCCACCCCTCTTCGAAGACTCGACCCATGATACGCAGCGTGTTTTTGGACGGTCAATGACACGCGACGGCGCACGTGAGACGCGCGCGGCGGCGCCCCGGGAAAGAAAACCGGGACGGCCGGGTGGCTCTCCGCTCAGATTTACACGCATGACGGCGTGTGTTATATCTGCATAGGGTACCTGGCAACGGATGGGAAGGGGTGAAGCGGAATGTCACTTTTCGCCAGTGAGGAGTGGGCCGACGCTCTGATGGCCGAGGTCAACGCCAACAAGGAGATGCCCAAGGCCGGCAAAGGGTTCGACGCGACCATCCAGTTCATCATCGAGGGCGCCGGCGACCGCGGAGACCTCCCGTTCTGGACGCACATGAAAGACGGCAAGGTCCTCGAAGTCCACGCTAACGAGAAGAAAGAGTGTGACTACACGGTGAGCGGCGATTACCCCGTATGGCAGGACATCGTCGAGGGCAGGCAGGATCCCCTGCAGGCGATAATGGTTAAAAAGCTTACCTTCGAGGGCAACATCCAGACGATCATGAAGTACATCAAGGCAGTGAACCTCTTGATGGAATCCGTGCAGAAGGTGCCTACGGAGTTCTCCTGAGGAACTGGAGGCCTCGGTCGGACTCGAACCGACGACCTACGGTTTAGGAAACCGTTGCTCTATCCAACTGAGCTACGAGGCCTCGATGCGCGGTCATCAACCCCACCGCAGTAGACATGATACCAACTCCGGCCGCAAAGACACAGGGGGCCGGCCGGGAACGGCGGCCGCCCCTGATGCCGGTCGCGCTCGCGCCTGAGACCGGGGGAACTCCCGGGGATGCCGACACGTTAGCATTTATGAGGGAACGTTGTGTATCTGGTGGTCGACCATGAAGAAAGTCCTCATCGCGGATGATGATGCCGTCACGTTGAAGAAGCTGGCGGACGGCCTCGAGCGGAGCGGGTACGTCACCCTCTCGGCGCGCAGCGGGAAGGAGTGCCTCGACATCGTCGAGCGGGATGACCCCGACCTCATTCTCCTCGACGTGGTGATGCCTGAGATGGACGGCCTGGAGGTGCTGGAGCAGCTTCGCACCTCCTCGGACGTTCCGGTGGTCGTCATGTCGGCGTTCGGGAACGGCGACAAGGTTGAACAGGCGCGCAAGCTGGGCATCGAGTGCTTCCTCAACAAGCCATTCGACACCGAAGTTCTCATCGAGCTCCTCGACGTCATCCTCCTCTGAAGCCATGCCCTCCCGGTCGCCGGTCACGCCGGCAGCTCGAAGATGAACGTCGTCCCGCCGTTCGTGCTGAAACCGATGTCGCCGCCGTACAGCTTCACAATCTTCGATACCGTGGCCAGCCCTATGCCGGTCGCGCCTCCAGGCCCCTTCACAAAAGGTTCGAATACCGAAGCGGCCAGGTCTCCGGGAATGCCCGGCCCGTTGTCCCGTACGCTGAACGTGTTTCCGCTCTTCCCCGGCGCGGGCGGCTCTTTCGTGACGACTACTTCGGGCTCCGCGGAATCGTTGTGCAGAAGCGCGTTGCCCACCAGGTTCGAGAACACCTGATATGCGTGGGTCGGGTACATGGTCGCGGTGCCAAGGGGGCCTTCGACCACGACCCTGGCGCCCCGTTCGCGAATGAGTTCCGCGCGCTCGAGGCGTACGTTTTCTACCGTCATGTCGAGGTCGACTTCCTCGACCTCTCCGTCTGCCCGGCCGGCCCTGGCGAACGCCAGCATGCTGTCCACAAGGGCGAACGACAAGTTGAGGTTGCGCCTTATGGTCGCCGAGAGATCGAGCACTTGCTCGTTGTCGGCGCGTCCCTCCTCGGCCGCATCCTTCGCCAGACTACCCGCTATACCGATCGCCGCGAGCGGACCACGGAGGTCGTGAGATACGCTGTACGCGAGGCCTTCCAACTCGGCGTTGGTGCGCCTGAGTTCCTCTTCGCTCCGCCGGAGGTTTCTGAACAGCAGGTCGAACGGCCGTTTCAGCCCCGTCTCTATCACCGCGCGGTACATCAGGTAGAACGCTACCACCTTGAACACGTGCCCCAGGAAGTTCGGGAATGAATACGCGTATTTGTAGAAAGTGAAGCACAGCTCCGAGGCTACGGTCATGCCTATGGACCCGAGGAGCAGCCCGGCGACGCGCGCCTCGAACGCCCGCCTTCGCCTCCAGAGCAGCCACGCCGACAAGAGGAGAATTCCGCAGATCGTGTATTCGCTCCAGTTCTTCGCCGGCGTGAGCCCAACCCCCTCGGCGAACATGGAGGGAAACGTGCGCGTGAATACCAGCGCGACGATCCCCGCCTCCACGGCTGCGAAACAGCCGAACACGACCGGCGTGTCGAACCTGCGGCCGAGGAAGAACGGCGCGGCGAGGAAAGACAGTGCCTGCATGTATCGGGCGGCTATCCATAGCTGGGTGGCGAGGTCCGCGTTGTACCCCGGGAATATCTTCATCCCGGTGTAGGCGAGCATGTGCAGGAAATCGAGCGCGGCTACGAACAGCAGCGAGATTCCCAGGAAGAGCAGGTAGTTGTTATCCAGATACTCGCGGGTGTTCCAGGTGATCATGAACACCGCGATTCCAATCACGATGCTGAAAGTCTCGACCATGCTGTGGAAAAACAGATAGGAAACCTGCCTGCTGAAGTAAAGTCCCACCGCCACACCGGTCGCGAGGAGCACGCCCAGTGCGATGCGTGTCCGCCGGTCGAGGCGCGGCCACGCCCATTCATGATTTCTGGCGGGTTCGTTTCCGGGTGTCATCATCTACCATTATACAGCCCGGCCCGGTCCGGCCTGACCGCGATCACGGTCGGCGGCGTGGAGCCCGCCGGCCGGCGCCCGGCCCGGTTCGGCCGGTTCGAGCTCCCGGAGCCTTCTCCGTTCCCTCCGGCCGCCGCGCCGCCGGCCCGTGGGGGCAAGAGGACCTCGATAAAAGGTTCCCGCAATTTCATCGTCGAAAATCTCGACAGCAGCTTCATTTCGGGATGGCAGACGGGCGGAGGGCGATGTCCAGGACTTATTCGTCGAAACACCCCATGTTTACTTCCACGGGCGACGGGCCGCGAAGCGGTCGCCGGCGCCGGCGGGTAGAGACGTTCGGCCGCTCGCGAACGGCCGGAAGGTTCAGCGGACCGGCCCCGATCGTCCTCATAACGGCGGTGATAGCGCTGCTGGTGGTGTGCTGGGTTTTCGGAAAGGGGTGCATCACCTCACAACAGTCGCTCAACGCCGACAGGCTCAGGACGTATACGACCGACGCCAACGGCCTGCTCGAGCACTCGGCGTCCACCGCGCAGGCGTTCAGCAACCTCGCGAACGGGGTCGCCTCCGTCAGCAAAGAAGAAGCCAACAAGATGCTCGGCGAGATGAAGGCCGCCTGCCGGGCCGTCAGAAAGGAAGCCGCCAGGATCAAGGTGCCCGAGAACGCCGCGGGCCTGCAGCCGCTCGCGGAGCTGGGCTTCGACCTCCGCACCCGGGGAGTCGCCGAGTACCAGTCCGGCATAGCGACCCTCCTGGGTGGCGGCGACAGGAACGCCGCGGTCCGGTCCATACAGGCAGGCCTGAAGGATCTCGTTGTAAGCGACGAGGTCATGGCCAACTACCGGGGCGCGCTCGAGAAAAGCCTCAAATCGGCCAAAGCGACCGCGCCCGTGGCGGACCCCGGCAGGTTCGTGGCGGCGGTGGACAGCGCTTCGACCGAATCGGTCAACGCTTACGTGATCGCCATCACCCGGAACGTCCCCGGGGCCGCCCACGGTGAGAACCCCAGGGACGCCATGGTCGCCTACTTCAAGTCCAAGAACATCGATACCGACGCGATGTCGTACGAGGTCGTCAAGTCGAGCAAGATCGACCCCGACTGGAAGATGGACGTGGCGCGCGACTCCGGCGGCAAGGCGACTTTCTTCCTGCTCCACGAGGTCAGCGGCTCATGGAACGTGGTCCTCTCGGGCAGCTCTCTAACGGCCGCGAAGATCCGCGCCGCGGGAGGCCCCGAGGACCTCTCCGCCGTCCCCTAGGCGGTCGTGGCGCCGCGGCCCGCCCGGGCGCCCCGGTGTCCGGCGGGCGGCTCGAGACTGGAAAGGTCGTCAGGAGGATGAAGAAGTTTCTGCGTATCAACCCGGCGTTCCCGGCCATCGCCTGCGCGGTCGCGCTCTTCGTCGCCGGGGTGCTCCTGGGTGGTTTCGCGACTACGCGGTCCAACGGCTCCGCGGTCTGACTCGACTGCATCGGCATCTTCCAGTTGGGAAGAGCGGGCAACGTGGCAGGTTACATCGCGCTGGGCATCGCCGCGCTCCTGTTCCTCGCGCTGGCTGTGCTGGTGGCTTTTCGCGCGGCCGCGAAATGGAAGGCCTGAGTCGTGCGGGCCCGTCGCTACACCCAACTCGCCGCCGCGGTGGCGGCCAACCCATGGGTGGTCTACTTCCGCAACAACGGCATCTACCAGGGGCGCGGCAAAGGAATCTGTTTCCCGGGGATGAACTGCTACGCCTGTCCGCTCGCCCTCTACTCCTGCCCGATAGGGGCGATGCAGCATTCCCTCGCGGTCAGGTCTGCCGGAGCCGTGCTGTACGTTTTCGGGAGCATCGCGGCCGTCGGCGCCGTTGTCGGAAGAATGCCCTGCGGCTGGATCTGCCCGTTCGGCCTGCTCCAGGACCTCGCGTACAAAGTCCCCCTGCCCAAGCTGAAGCTGCCACGGTGGGCCGGTTACTTCAAGTACGTCACCCTGGTGGCGCTGGCCCTTGTCCTTCCCCTGGCGACGCGGGACCACTGGTTCTCGAGGTTCTGTCCGGTCGGCACGCTCGAGGGGGGCATCCCCCTGCAGGCGTTCCCCCCGGGCAATGTCCCCTCCTTCGCGCTCCGGCCGGGTGTCTTCTTCTGGCTCAAGATAGCGATACTCGCGGTATTCCTTCTCTGGATGCTGGTGACCAAGCGGCCGTTCTGCAGGACCGCCTGTCCTCTCGGAGCCCTGTGGTCCCTGTTCAACCCGTTCAGCCTCTATCGAATGAACGTCGACGGGAGCGCCTGCACGAGCTGCGGTAGATGCAGAGAGGTCTGCCCGGTGGACATCTGCGTTGCCGAGACCCCCAACTCCCCGGAGTGCGTTCGGTGCCTCGACTGCGTGAAGGCGTGCCCTACCGGGTGCGTCGGTTCGGGGTTCACCGCCCTGAGGGAGGCTGCCGGGCGCGGGCGCGTCGAGGGGCCGCTGGACGAACTGGAGGCTTGAACCCGGGCGCGGGACAGGGGTGAGCAAGGGACGGCCGGTTCGCCCGTCTTATTTCCCCACCCTGTCAAGGCCGGACGTCAGGTAGGTCCTGTAGACCTCGCGGTAGGAATCGTCGTCGGTTATCCTCTGCCCCTTAACCGAGTCCTCGTCGAACTGAACAACCTCTCCGCGGGCGTCAAGGAGGACGAAGGAAGGGAGGCCGGAGATACCGAACCGGCCGGAGAGATCCGCCCCTTGCGGGGTTCCGGTGTCCACGGTCGAGAAGTCGACCTTGCCGGCATACTGCTCGCTGAGCTCGTCCACGACGGGCTTGATGACCTCGCAGCCCCTTCAGCCGTCCCGGGTGAAGAACATGAAGGCGGGCCTTCCGGCTTTCGGGCCGGGTGCCGGTTTTCCGCCACTCTCCGCGCACCCGGCGACGGCCGCCAGCGCGAGGGCGGCAGCCAGGGTTAGAGCCGCCGTGGTAGCCCTCCAGGACACCGGTCCTCCTTCCCCGCGGTCCTTCTTCACACCCGCGGTCGTTCCTTCATCCCTCCGACGCCGCCAGGCCTCGCCCGGTTCGCCGGACGCGCTCCTGACGGTGTTATCCTAGCACGGGCCGCCCGCCACGGCGTCCCCGGCGGAAGGAGTCCGCGCCCTGCGCCGAGAAACCGGAAGAGCGGGCCCGGAACCGCTGTCGGACGCACGCAGTCAAAATCGTAGGTCGTTGTGGAGGTCGAGCGAAAATGGCCTGGTGTCCGAGTTGGAGGCTAACATGAAGAGGACACGGGGAGGGGCGGCGAGGCGCCCGCCAAGGGCGCACGTGCTGATGCTGGCCCTCGCGATCGCGCTGGTCCCGCTCGCCTTCCCACTCCCGGCGGTCGCCGCGGCGGCGGGGCCGCCCGTCGTAACCGCGATCGACCCTTCCACCGGGGCAAGCGGGAGCTCGGTGAACGTAGGCAACCTTGCCGGGTCCGGTTTCTCCGGAACCCCCGCCGTCTGGCTCCACAGGACCGGCGAGGAAAGCATATCCGCGGCCGGCGTCGTTCCGGTCTCCACCGACAGGCTGACGTGCTCTTTCGCCATCCCGCTGGGCGCGTCCGCCGGGCCGTGGGACCTGAGCGTCCGCAACCCCGACGGGCAGACCGGAACCCTGCCGGGGGGGTTCACCGTAACCCGTGGCGCCTCCAGGAACTGGTTTTTCGCCGAAGGCACCGCGCGTCCGGGCTTCGACACCTACCTCACGGTCCAGAACCCCGGCGGCGAAACCGCCGCCGTGACCCTGACCTACCTCACCGGGACGGGCAGGACGAAAAACCAGAAGATCCACATCGCCCCGTCGTCGCGGGCGACGGTGCACCCCGCGGACGTGCTGGGCACTGGAAACTCCGCCGCCCACGACTTTTCCACCGTGGTCACCTGCTCCAACGGGCAGCAGGTGGTGGCCGAACGCCCGATGTACTTCGACTACTCGCCCCTGGGAGGGGGGAGCTGGACGGGAGGCTCCGCCGTACTGGGGGCTGAAGCCGCCGGGAAGGACTGGTACTTCGCGGAGGGGACAGTGCGGCCCGGCTTCGACACCTATTTCTGCATCTTGAACCCCTACGGGCGCCAGGCAGTTGTCACGCTTACGTACATGAAAGGCGACGGCGCCTCGACGTCGGAACGGGTGCCGGTCGCGCCTTACTCGCGGGCAACGGTGATGCCCCGGGCGAAGCTGGGAACCGGGGACGATGCGGCCCACGACTTCTCCACGAAAGCGACCTCGAGCCGGGACGTGGTGGTCGAGAGGCCGATGTACTTCGATTACCACGGTGCCTGGACCGGGGGCCACGACGTCATGGGCGCCGCCGCGCCGTCGTCCGTCTTCTACTTCTCGGAAGGTACGGTGCGGCCGGGGTTCGAGCCGTACTTCTGCATACAGAACCCGTCCGGCGTACCGGCCGACGTTACGCTCAAGTACTTGAAAGCGGACGGCAGCTCGGACACCGACCGGGTTGCGGTGCCCCCCCGCTCGCGTGCCACGGTGAACCCCCGCGACAGGCTGGGCACCGGCGACGACACGCTGCACGACTTCTCGACCGTGGTGATGTCGGACCGGGAGATAGTCGCCGAGCGGCCGATGTACTTCCTGTACGGAGGGGCCTGGACGGGAGGGACCGACGTGATGGGCGCCACCTGGTCTTCCACGTCGTTCTACTTCGCCGAGGGAACCACCAGGCCGGGCTTCGTGCCCTACCTGACCGTTCAGAACCCCGGTGGTGCTCAGGCCGACGTCTCCGTAACCTACATGCGCGGCGACGGCGCCACCGTAAGGGACCGCCTGTCCGTCGGCCCGAACAGCCGGACGACGGTCTGCCCGGCGGACAAACTCGGCGCCGGCGAGAGCGCCGCCAGCGACTTCTCCGCGGTGATCGTTTCCGACCAGCCGGTGGTGGCGGAACGCCCGATGTACTTCGACTACCGCGGCTGGACCGGCGGTTCCTGCGCCATCGGCTACGGGCCCTACAACGTGACCGCGGGGGCGCAAGAGCTCGAGGGGGTCCCGCTACCCGCCTACTCCGGGAAGGTCGGGCGCGAGCAGCACCTCTGCCTGACCGCCAGCCGGGAGCCTGCTGCCACGCACTACGCCATCTCCCGGACTCCCCCCGAGGCGCAGAACGGGATGGCGTGGGAGGAGGGCGGGGGCTCCGGCTTCGGGGCCTGGGGCAAGGCCGCCCCCGTGGAGGACGAGCGCTTCTACGTGTGCATGCGCTGGAACTACACCGACCTGCACGGCCAGGCGGTGCTGGCCTCCAAGGACTGGTACTACAGGAAGAGGCTGATCGTGATGAACCCCGCCACCGGGAGACGGGTCTGCGCTTCCATCATCGAGTACGGCCCGGCCCCCTGGACCGACCGCGTCTCCGGCCTCTCGCCCGAGGCGATGCTCGTGCTCGGCGCCGACACCGACGACGGCCTCGTCTACCGCTGGGCCCAGGACCAGTCCACCCCACTCGGCCCCATCTGAACCCGCGCCGTTCTCAGGGCGCCGTCCCCGGGCTCGTGTCCCCGGCCGGCTCCTGTTCGGGCCCGAGGTTGTTCTTTTCCCTGACCTGGGCGGCGCTGCGCCAGCTCGCGAAAGCCTTCACAGCGCGGACCGCGACGCGGGCGTTCGCCTTCGCCCACTCTGTCACCGTGGCCCCTATCGATGCGGTGTTACCCGGACTGCCGATCTCCTCGAGCAGCTTGCCTACGGGCTCGAGGACCTTGATGGTATCCTCTATCGCCTTGATGCGCGCCCTGGCGTACTCCTTGTACGGATCCGCCCCTTCGAGCTCGAGGATCTTGGCATATTCCTTCCTGGCCTTTTCTCCGTTGGCGATTATCCTGTCCAGCTGTTCGTTGGCGGCATCGGTGACAGCCTGCTTGTTCACCGTGCCGCTCTCTTTGACCTCAACCCCAAGCTCCGCGAGCAGCCCGGCGACGTCGAACGCGGCGTCGTCGGCCAGCAGCCGCATGCCGCTCGAAAGCCGGTCTGCCTGTTCCATGTGCGTCCTGGCCTGTGCGGTACCGTCGCCGCACCCCGCCGCCAGGGCCGCGCCCCCGCACAGCGCCAGGAGTACCAGCAGGACGACAGCCTTTCTCATCGGTCTCGCTCCTTTCGGTGGTGATAGTCCGAAAGGAGTCTATCAGACCGCGGGACCCTGGAGCGCCGGCGCCTGAAGTCTGTCCGGTCCGTAACTTTCCGGGATCGCCAACGTCTTAACTTATAGGAGTCAGCGGTGAGACTGCCGGACCGGGGCTTGAAGCCCGGGCCGCCGGCGGGGAACCCGGGCGAGGACGGATACGATGAGGAAAGCAGCGCGAGAAACGGTTTACACCATCAGGCTGGTCCTGATGCGGGTGCTATACGGTCGAAGGACGCGGCCCCGTGTGGCCGGCTGCTGCTGAGTGAGGGCTCGCCCTGCCTTCATCGTCGGGAGCGTCCCCCGCAGGGGCGCCCCTGTCCGGGCGGCGGTCCCGGCGCACTTCGCCGGTTCCGCCAGCCGGTCGCGGTTCGCCTCCGGGCTGAAGCCTGTATCTCACGCAGCGGACACCGCTCGTTGGCCGGTTCACACGGCAGGGCCCCCGTATGGTACCCTTGACCCGCCCGGTGGAGGCCGGGCGCTGTTGTTTTCGGGAGAGACCATGGAAAATGAACCGGTAATAACGTCGGAAGGCATGAAGGCGCTGGAGGAGAAGCTCGAGTACCTGGAGACGACCCGCAGGCGCGAGGTCTCCGAGCAGATGAAGAGGGCAGTAGCCCACGGGGACCTTTCGGAGAACGCCGAGTACGACGAAGCCAGGGCGGCGTACCTGAAACTCGAAAAAGAGATAAACGGGGTCGCCGGCCTGATTGCCAGGGCCAGGGTCGTGGACGACGGCGAGATAAGCACAGACTCGGTCGGCGTCGGTTCCCTGGTGCGGATAGAAGATGCCGAGAGCGGCGGCGAAGTGCACGAGTACAGGCTGGTCGGCCCGACCGAAACCGACCCCGACAACGGCAAGATCTCCCACCTCTGCCCCATCGGCGTAGCGCTCATGGACTCGAGACCTGGTGACGTCGTCTCCGTCACAACCCCCGGCGGTGTCCGCCGGTACAGGGTCGTCTCCATAGGCAAGTAGGGCGCGCGAACCCCCGGCGGTCACATCAACCATCCAGCGCACCGGGAAGAACCGCGGGGTGCGGGCGCGCGGGGCCGGCGCGAAAGGAAGCCAGAGGAAGCCCGGTGAACGAGAAACACGACCTGGAAACGTCTCCGGCGGACGAGAGGCTGCTCGCACGCGCCGCCGAGCTCGAGCGCAAGGAAACGGACCTCCTCGAGCGCGAGCGGTCGTACGGCTTGCTCCTCGAGAGCCTGCCCCAGGCCGTCTTCGAGGTGGACGTCGAAGGCCGGATCACCTACGTGAACCCGCGCGGGCGCGAGATGTTCGGCTACGGGCCCGGGGATATCGAGCCGGGGGTGTACGTGGTCGACATCACCGATCCCGTGGACCACGAGCGGATCACCCGGCAGATCGAGGAGATGACCGGCGGGCGCTCGACCGGCGGCTCGGAGGAGTACCTCGCCAGGCGCAAGGACGGCTCCACCTTCCCGTGCGTTATCTACTCTTCCCTCGTAACCGGTGCCGACGGCGGCCCGGCGGGAATCAGGGGCATCCTGACCGACATCACCGACCAGAAGGATATGGCGCGGGCCCTTCGGGAGGAAAAGGAGTTCTCCGACAACATCGGCAACGCTCTGAACGACATCTTCTACGTTCTCAGCGTCGAAAAAGGCGGGCTCCTCGTCCGGTGGAACAGGGCCTGCAGCGAGCTCTCGGGGTACTCGGACGAAGAACTTGCAGGCATGACCGTCTTCGACTTCTTCGACACCGGGGGCCGGCAGGCGCAGGAGGAGTTCCTGGGCAGGCTCATGGCCGAAGGGTCGGCCTCGCTGGAAGCCGTAGCCATCAGGAAAGACGGCAGCAGGAAGCCCTACCATTTCAGCTCCACGCTCATCCGGGACGATGAAGGCAACCCGCTGTACGTGGCGGGGATAGGCCGGGACATGAGCGAGCTCATAGCGGCCCGGGAGAGCCTGCGCGAGAGCGAGGAGCGCTACCGCCAGATTTTCGACCACGCCACGGAGGGCATCTTCCAGAGCACGCTCGAGGGGAAGCTGAAGAGCGTCAACCCCGCGTTTGCGAGGATGTACGGGTACGATTCGCCGGAACGGCTTCATGAAGAACTCGCCGACGGAACGATAGACCTGTACTTCGACCCCGCGGAGCGCGGGGAGGTGATACGCCGGCTCCTCGAGGACGGGGCGGTCGCGGGCATGGACGTGCGGTTCAAGCGGCGCGACGGCTCGCCCATGTGGATCACGCTCAACGCCCACGTGGTGCGCGACACCGGGGGCCGTATCCTGTACCTCGAAGGCACAACCACCGACATCTCCGAGAGAAAAGAAGCCGAGGAGCGGCTGCGGCTGACCCAGTTCGAGGTGGACCGGGTGCTTGACCAGGTGGTGCGGGTGAACGCCGACGGGCGCATAGCATACGCCAACGAGGCCGCGGGGCTGGCGTTCGGCTATTCGCCGGAGGAGATGCTGGACCTCGACATCTGGGACATCACGCGCAACTTCCCGCTGGAGGGGTGGAAGGAGCTCTTCGATGTCTCGCGGGTAATGGAGACGTACAGCATCGAGATATCCGCGATTCACAGGGACGGAGCCTCGTTCCCCGTCGAGGCCCGCATCAGCCACATCCTTTTCGCCGGAAGCGAGTACATCGTCATCGCCGGCCGCGACGTCACCGAGCGCCGCCGGGCCGAGCAGCAGACCGAGAGGTTGAACGAGGAGCTTTCCGCAATCAACAAGGAGCTGTCCGACTTCGCTTACGTGGTCTCTCACGACCTCAAGGCGCCGCTGCGGGGCATCAGCTCGCTCGCCACGTGGATAAGCGAGGACTACCGCGATGTGCTTGACGAAGCCGGCAGGAACCAGCTCGACCTGCTTCTCGACCGCACCAGGCGCATGGAAAACCTGATCGAGAGCATCCTCCAGTACTCCAGGAGCGGGCGGCTGACCGAGTCGAAAGAGCCGGTCGACCTGGGCCGGGCGGCCCGCGAAGCGATCGAGCTGCTGGGTCCGCTCGGTGACGTCACCGTCGATGTGGAAGAGGGGCTTCCGCGCGTCACCTGCGAGAGGACCCGCATGGGCCAGGTGTTCGCCAACCTCATCGGCAACGCGGTCAAGTACATGGACCACCCCGGTGGGCATGTCACCGTATCCAGCACGCGCGACGGCGATTTCTGGCGCGTTTCAGTGTCGGACGACGGCCCGGGCATAGACCCCCGCTACCACGAGCAGATCTTCGGCCTCTTTCAGTGCCTTGACCCGGAAAGGGACGCCGACAGCACCGGGGTCGGGCTCACCCTGGTGAAGAAGATCGTCGAGCTGCACGGAGGGAAGGTGTGGGCGGAATCCGAGCCGGGCCGGGGCGCGGCCTTCCACTTCACGCTCCCCGCGGGGGAAGAACCGTGCCCGGCCTGAAAGGCGCGTGGGCGCGGACACTTTGACTGAGAGACCCGCAGGCCATACGCTGTTGTCACCGGCCTCGAGGAGTGGAGGAAGAGATGCGCGCGATATCTATGGCGCTCGCCCTTGCGATGGCGCTCGCCGTACTGGTGGCGGGATGCTCGGAAAACGTCGAGCTGGCCTACGACAGCGCTCCGACCAATGTCGTGGTCGAGGTGAGCTCCAGTGGCGGACTGCCCACCCCGTGGCTGGACGGCGCCGCGCTTTTCACGCTGTACGGCGACGGCAGAGTGGTCAAGAAATCCGACGAGACGAAGCACGTCCTGCTGCTCGTCGAGGGCCGGCTCGACCAGGATTCCCTGGACGAACTCCTGAGGAAGATCGAGGACATGGGCTTCTTCGAACTCGAGAACGATTATCGCAATAGAAAGGTTATGGACGGTGTGACCTCCACCATCGCCGTCAACCTCGTGGATCAGAAGAAAGTCGTCAGTAATTACATGGCCGACGTGCCTGCCTTCGCGGATACGCGCCGGGCAATCATGGAGTTCCCGGTCGATGGCCTCCGTGTCTACATCCCCGACAGGGGCTACCTGTACGTGTCCAGGGAATCCAGGGCGCCGGAGAACCCGCAGGTCCCACCTCCCGACATCGCCTCTCTCGTCCCCGGACCGGAAAAGCTCGAGGAAGCGGCCGCGGGGAGGAAGACGATCGAGCTTGACGGCAAGCCGTTCGTCGCACTCAAGAAGTGGGAATCGACGCAGCGGTACGTCGGGTTGGATATCCAGGCCGGGACGACCTGGTACAGGGTCTATCCGCTGTACCGGCCGGCATCCTGACGGCGGGGTCTCTGCCGGCTCGCGGTTGTCATGCGCCGGGAGCGCCCCCGGGCGACGGCGCCGCGCGCGATAGAACATGAAGCGCATTACCTTGCGAAAAGAAGCAGAAGAAAGGGGGGCGCCCGGTCCGAGGGGCCGGGAGTCGGCGCTTCTCGTAGCGTCCACGACCATCGTCATCGCCTTGATCGTGCTCGCTACGTCGGCGAAGGTCTACGCGGTCTCGGTGCTTCCCGCTCCACCTGTGAACTGGAACGTCACCCAGCTCGCCAGGATCGGGCGTGCCTACCAGGCGCAGAAGAGGCTGTTCTTCGACACCGGCGACCCCGACAGCAGCGAGGGGTATTCCATCGCGGTGTTCGGGGACGTACACAACTCGGTCCGCACATTCGGCAGGCTCGTCGACCACATCAACAGGAAGAACGAGAGGACAGGACTGCGCCTGCGGAGCCTTGAAGCCGACCTTGCCCGGGCGCGTGGGGGCGAGCGCATGACGCCGGACGAGCGGGACCGGGCGGTTCTCAACCTGAAGAGAAAGATCAACGAGGCCCTGAAAGACAGGATCCTGTTCGCGGTAGCGAACGGCGACCTCACCATCAGCGGGAACGAGGTCCAGTACCGGATGTTCTTCGAGCAGGCCCGGAGACTGAAGGTCCCGTTCGTGGCCATTCCCGGCAATCACGACGCGAAGGCTTCCCCGTCCGACGTCTACAGCAGGATTTTCGGCCGGCGCTTCTACTCGTTCACGGTGGGCAAGGACTACTTCATCATGCTCGACGACTCTGGGCAGGTCCGCATCGAACCTCCCCAGATGAAGTGGTTCGAGTCGGAGCTCGTGAAGAGCATGCCGTACCGGTACTGCAACGTGTTCATGCATGTCCCCGCCTTCAAGGGACACCGGGACACCCGCCACAAAGACGTCAATATTCCCTGGAGCGAGTACCTGAAAGACCGCGCCAACGCCAGGAGGCTCAAGGAGCTCTGCAGCAAGTTCGAGGTCAGCTACGTCATCGGCTCGCACCTGCACACTTTCGACCTCGACATATGGGACATGCCGGGCGACCTCGCCACCAACGAGGCGATGAAGCGCAACGCGGACGACGAAATGGTCTGGACTATCATAACCGGCGGCGCCGGGGCCCAGCTCTGGAAAACGTACGACTGGCGCGCCTGCTACCACTACTTCACGGAGAAGGTGAACGGGCAGTTCCCGTTAGAGGGGTCGCCCGGCGAAGTCCACACCGGCACCCAGTTCGACAAGATCGTCATCAAGAGCGCCAACGGGGAAAGCTGGTTTCTCGCCGAGAAGGTCTGGACGTACGCGCTCACCGACGTCGTCAACAACTACCCCTGGGAGATGCTGGCGCTGGCACCGCTCCTCGCGCTGCTGTTCTTTCTCCTGGCGACCCGCGGCAGAAAGACCCGCGGCGCGGCACATGCGGTTGCACGCGGCGTTGGCGCCGGCGGCACGGCGGAATCCGCCCGTTCAGGCGGGAGTTCCTGAGCCGCCCCGGACGTCCATGGCGCCTTCGGCGACCTACTGCTTCACGTAGACGTTGCCCGTGGGGTCCTCGAGACCCTTGTCGGTAATCCTGAAAACGGCGTTCGGAAGCGGCGTCTTTCCACCCATCCCGAACAGGCTGACCTTGTCCCCTTCGACCTTGTAGGTAATAGGTATACCGGCGCCCTCGGTGATGCTGTAGGTGCCCTGGCCGCCGCCCTTGAGGGTAATGGTCGCTACGAAGTCCGAGGTTGCCTTCAACTTGTATACCCCGGTAACGCCGCTCGAACCGCCCCCGCTCCCGCACCCGGCCGCCAGCGCCAGCGAGACCAGCAACATGGCCGCCGCGGGAATCAGCACTTTTGCCGCAATTCTTGACCGGTTCATGTTCAAGACGCCTCCTTTTTCACTGTGAACGGAGCTGTCCGCCGCGTCAGGATGGCTTCAGCCCCGCGATCACATACCGCCACGCGCCCGTGCGCGACGACACCCGATGGACTCCTTGCCCATTATAGATGAGTATTCTCCCCGGGTCCCTCTTCGCCTTCACCGCCCGGGAGGATGCGCGCGTCCGGCGGCGGAATCGCTGTCTATATCTCCGTCAGTCCCTCCGCAGAAAAGACGCAATGCGCTCTTCGACGTCCCCGAGCTCGTCGAACCGGTCCCCTCTTGCCAGGACGGTCCACCTCCTGCCGCCCTGTCCGGCTTCCGTCGCGCTCACCAGGAGCCCCATCGCCGAGAACCGCTTCAGGGCGTTCTCGAAGATGATCCGGGACAGCGATTCCCGGCGCCTTACCGCGGGCGCGGCGGGGGCCGCTTCCAGTGGACCGCCGCCTTCCTCGCTCCTGGTCATCGCCAATCCGTGCGCGAAACAGCGCCTGACCATCTCGTCGCGCTCGATCTCCCAGCCGCCGACGACGGAGCCGACCGCGTCGCAGGTGACCAGGTACCCCTCCAGGAAAGAGTCCAGGAGAGTGCAGAGCAGCTCCGCGCCGGCGGGGTCGCCGGGGGGGTTCAGCCTTTCTTCGAACCCCGGACCGAAGGTGAACTCCTCGGCGAAGAGGTCCATGAGGAACGCCAGCGAGCCGGCGAATTCCTCACCGGCAGACCCGGCCAGGGCGGCCAGCGCCGGGCCGAGCAGGTGGGCGAGGAGGATGTTCTTGTTGAACTCGAGGAACCTCCTCATGTCCCCCTCGACGCGGAAGAGGTCGAGCCCGTCACCGTCTCTCTCCACCGCCACCCGTTCCTCGGAGACAAGCCGGTTCACCGCGCCCGCGACGCCCTCCCGGTCGGCATCCGGGGCCAGCGGGAGCCACAGCTCCCTGCATATTTCCAGCAGCATGTCCGAGGCCTCGCGGAACTCCCCCTCCGGCACGGTCCCCCGCCCCGACGAGAGCAGTGCGGCGGAGGCGAGCGACCTCGCGGTGACCACGGTCGCCTCGTCTATCTTTCCGCAGATGAGGTCGGCCGCGGCGTCCACACCGTGCTCGCTCACCGCCGTCCTGAAGTCAAGCGGCGGACCGAACCTCATGTAGGCCCGCCCCAGCGTGGTGGTCACGTTGCGGTAGAGTCGCTTGAACACTCCCCACGATTCCTCGATCTTGTGGCCGCCCATCATCTCCTTGACGTGGGCACCCTCCTCGGGCACCCTGTCGTAGCCCAGGTAGAGGGGAAAGACGGTGATGGCGTCGCAGGCCCCGTACTGAACCGCGTCGTCGAGCACCTTCACCAGCCCGGTCTTGGGCTTGCGCATTTTTCCGTCCCGGCTGCGGGTGCCTTCGATATAGAAGGCGGTGATGTAGTTGGAGGAGAGGAGCTCCCTGACGTACGCGTTGAACGCCTCCCTGTACACCGGCTGGTCGAAGAACCGCCGGCGCATGAAGAACCCGCCGCATCTCCGGAGGACCCACCCCAGCGGCCAGATGTTGAGGTTGATGCCCGCCGCCTGCTGCGGGGGGGTGAAGCCCGAGCGCACGATCCCGTAGGTCAGTATCAACGGGTCCATGTAGCTCTTGTGCCCGCAGACGATCATCACCCGCGAACGGGTGTCGCACTCCGCGATGAGCCGCAGCCCCTCTGTGTCTATGTCGATCTCGCTCAGCAGCCGGTCGAACCCCACGTTCAGTATCTGCCCGGCTATGCGGAACGCGCCCACCCTTATCTTTGACGCTATCTCCCGGATGTCGGAGCGCACCTCGCGGTTGATCTTGCGGAGCTTCACCCCGGTCTCCGCGGAGTAGTCTACGATGAACTCCTGGAGGATCGGGTCGGTGAGCACCGCCTTCCTCGCCTCCCATGGCTGGGGGATGGGGGGACCGGAAGAAGCGCGGTGCTCCGACTCGATGCGCCCCAGTATCTCGTCGTGCAGGGCCGTGGACTGGGAGAACGGCCTCGTCTGCGGGTGGCCCTCCAGCCATTCCGCGAGGTCGATGGGCCTGGTGTTCCTGAGCCTCGCGGTGCGCACGGTTCGCAGGAGGCTGCCCAGGCGCCTGATTGCGTGCATCGGCGCGAACATCACGTAAATACGCGTGAACAGCATCGTCGGCGGCGCCTCGGGGAGGTGCTGGTGAAAGGAGCGGGTGACCGGGACTATGGTGATGCGCTCGGCGCTGGCGCGCTGGATGTTGACCAGCGTCTCCAGCCTCAGGCTGCCGAACTTCCTGCCCTGCCCTCCGGCGGCACCCGGCTTCACCTCGGCGAACGGGTCGCGGATGATGTTCAAAGGGCCGGTGTCCCTCAGGCGCGCCGCCAGGAACAGCCTCAGGCGGCGCACGTCGGGCATGACGAAGACGGTCAGCGGCGTGTTCCGCACCGGGTAGGATTTATGCGGGTCGCCTTTCATCGGCCGCCCGCGGTAAGTGCCCGTCTCCAGTGGTTCCAGCACCAGGGAAAGCAGCCTTATCAACAGGGAGGAAAACGGGCCGTGTTTCCACCCGAAGCGGCCGCGGAGCGCTTCTGCGGTCTCGTCACGGTCCAGCTCCAGGTACCCGGCCTCGTCGCTCCACGCCTTGCCGGTACGCTTAGAGATAATCCTCCGCTCCTCTCGCCCGCCCCGCCGGACCGGGGCCGCCGGTCGCATCGACAATGATCCTCCCCTGGATTGTACGCTTTCCGGGCTTCGAGGTCGCCCTCCTGAATCCGTGCGCGCGGCTCGGCGCGGGCGCGGAGGGTTCCACCTCGATTGACCCGGCGGGCCGGCGGCCGTTACAGTTCGAGTGGAAACCACAACAGGAGTCCTGACGTGTGGGCGATAATCCTCAAGGAGTTCCGAGAGCTCAAGCGAGACCCGCGTACGCTGGCGATGCTCATAGCGCTGCCGGTGATCCTGCTGGTGGTGTTCGGCTATGCCGCCAACTTCGACGTCTCGGACGTCCCCACCGTCGTCGTCGGCCCGCGGGCCCGGGAGGTGGCCTCGCGCCTCGGGGCACCGTTCGACGTCGTTGAGATCGACCCCGCCGGCGAAGCATCCCGCGTCAGAAACTACCTGCGGGACGGCCGGGCCGTTGTCGGGATCGTAACCGGGCGAACCCCGGCGGTCTTGTTGATGGACGGCACGGAGCAGTTCGGCGCGCAGGCGGCGCTGCGCGCTTTCGACCGGATGTCGAAGACCATCCGGGCGGGCGGGCAGCAGGCGTTCGAGGTCCGCATCCTCTACAACCCCGAGCTCAAGACATCGTGGATCATGATACCGGGCCTTACAGGCCTGATACTTCTCTTCGTCGGGACGCTGATCACCAGCCTGGGCATCGTCCGCGAGCGTCAGGCCGGCACCATCGAACAACTCGCCGTAATGCCGTTCCGACCCTTGGACGTCATCATAGGCAAGATCGTGCCCTACCTGCTGCTCGCATCGCTGGACATGGTGGTGATCGTGCTCGTGGGGTGCTTCCTGTTCGGGGTGCCGTTCGTGGGGAGCATCGCCACATTCAGCCTCGGGGCGATGCTCTTCCTGCTGGTCACCCTGGGCATGGGAATCCTCATCTCCAGCGTCTCGCAGAACCAGGGCCAGTCCATCCAGCTGGCGATAATGTTCGTCATGCCCCAGATACTGCTCTCGGGCCTGATCTTCCCCGTCTCGTCGATGGCGAAAGGGGTGGCGTGGATAGCCTGGGCGCTCCCGCTCTCCTATTTCATCAAGATCGGCCGCGGGGTGATGCTGAAGGGAGCACCGCTCTCCTCACTCTGGTTGCCGCTGGTGGTGCTGGCGGGAATGGCGCTGGTGGCGCTCGGCCTGGCGGTGGCCCGGTTCCGCCGCGACCTGGCGCCCAACGTTAGGGCCGGACCTGGGCGGTTGGACGATTCGGGGCCGGAGGAAGCATGATCTGGGGGTTCGAGAACGCCTCGGTAGCCTTCGGGACGCGGACCGTCCTGGACGGGGTGACCCTGGGCCTCGAGCCTTCGTCCGTCAGCGTGGTCGTCGGTGGCGACGGCGCCGGCAAATCCACGATGCTGCGCGCCCTGGTGGGCCTGGTGCGCCTCAACGGCGGAAAGGTCCTGCGCCCGCCCAAGAACCAGATCGGCTTCGTCCCTTCGACCGCGGGTCTTTACAAGGACCTCACGGTGGACGAGAACCTCTCCTTCGTGGGCCGCACCTACGGCGTCCGGGGAAAGGATCTGGCCGGCCGTTCGAGCGAACTCCTCGAGCGGACCGGGCTCGACCGGGCGCGAAGCCGCCTGGCGGGGCGGCTGTCGGGCGGCATGCAACGCAAGCTCGCCCTCGGCCTTGCCCTTCTGCATCGACCGGCGCTGCTGGCGCTGGACGAGCCGACCACAGGGGTCGACCCCGTCAGCAGGGCCGAGCTCTGGCGCCTTATCTCCGCGGCGGCGGCGGACGGTACCGCGGTCATCGCCGCCACCACCTACGTGGACGAGGCGGGCCGCGCTTCTGAGGTCGTGCTCCTGGAGAGGGGGAAGCCTATAGCGGTCGGGTCACCCGGAGAGATAATCGCCGGCATCCCCGGAAAGATCGGGCTGGAGAGAGTGAAGGACCGGCCGGAGGGCTTCTCGTGGCGCTGGGGCGCGGACTGGCGTGTATGGGCACCGTCGGGCCACCTCCCGGACGGGGCCGAACCCCTGTCGCCGACTTTCGAGGACGCGGTGATGGTCGCCGAGCTGAACCACGAGCGGAGGGTCTGACCGGATGAACGCGCTCGCCGAGACCAGGGAGGTCACCGTCAGGTTCGGTTCTTTCACGGCGGTAGACTCGGTGGACCTCGCCGTCAGCGCCGGCGAGGTGGTCGGCCTGCTCGGCGCCAACGGCGCCGGTAAGACGACGCTCATCAGGGCGCTCCTGGGGCTCCTGCGCCCCTCCCGCGGCCGGGCGCTCCTCTTCGGGGAGACGCCGTCGATGAAGACCCGCCGGAGGGTCGGCTACGTACCCCAGGGCCTCGGGCTCTATTCCGACATGACCGTCGGGGAGAACTGGGAGTTCACCTCCGCGGCTTTCGCCTCGGGGCGTCCTCCCATGCCCGAGAGCATCGCGGGCTCGAGCGGCACGCTGGTGAGAGACCTCCCGCTCGGGCTGCAGAGGCGCGTGGCCTTCGCGGTCGCATTCTCCCACGAACCCGAGCTCCTGGTACTCGACGAGCCGACCTCCGGGGTCGGGCCCCTGGGGAGCGCCCGGCTCTGGCAGGACATCCGCGAAAGCTCCGGGCGCGGGACGGGGGTGCTGGTGACGACTCACAACATGGAGGAGGCCGAGCAGTGCGACCGCCTCGTGGTGATGTCCGCCGGGCGGGTCGCCGCCCGTGGGACGTCCGCCGACATCACCGCGGGCCGGCAGGTGGTGCAGGTCTCCTGCGCCGAATGGCCACGCGCGTTCGCGCTCCTCGACGAGGAGGGGTTCATCGTACAGGCGCGGGGGGGCCTCCTGAGGGTTCCCGGCTCGCCTGAACGAGTGCGTGAGCTCCTCGAAACCCATTCTCTGGAAGCCTCGGTGAGTTTTGTGCCCGCGAACATAGAAGAGTCTTTCATGGAAGTGGTGGCGGGCTCTCCCGGAAGGGAAGTCGGGTGATGTCCGGGAAGCACCCCGGGGTGCGGGGGGCGCATCACGGCATCATCCACCGTTACTTCGAGATCGTGAACATGTACCCCAGGATAACCGACCCGGTCCTCGCGGCGAGGATCGAGGAGTTCACGCTCAACGCGTCCGCCGAGAAGCTGCTGGAGATGCAGCGCACGGTCATCGCCGAGGGAGCCGGTTTCATGGCCGAGGACCCTCGCTGGCGCGAGGTGCTGGAGCGCCTGGACGGCATCAGCCTGGGGATGGCGATAGGCGACGAGTACAGGACCACCGTGTGTCTCGTCGACCGCGGGTTCACGGTCGAGATGGGCATCGAGGGAAGGTCCATCCCCGTCCTGTCGGTGGCCTCGCGCAAGGACTACGTGGACGCCCTGCTGCGCCGCAGGGACCTCCTCTGGATGGTCGTCACCGGGAAGCTGAGGGCCACCCACAAGGTGAAGCTCGCCCGCTGGGGCCTGACCGTCATCGAGCACCTCAAGGACGACGCGCTGTTCGAAGACCTGGTGGCCCACCAGTCCTCGGCGGAGAAGAAGGTCCTCCAGGCGCTCCGCGAGCTGGGCTAGGGGCCGTGCCTCCCCGGCCCTCCGGAGGACCGGGCCGCCCGGAGAGGCGGCGCGCCCGCCGGGGGCTTCAGATCACTTTCACCCCGCGCGCCCGCCGGGGCAGCCTGGCCCGGTAAGCGTACTTCGGGCGGCCGAGCATCAGCGCGCCGTAGATCCTGTCGCCGGGCCCGAGCCCCACCAGCGCGTTCATCCTCGCGGGCCGGAGCTTTGCCGCCGAGACCAGGAAGCCTCCCCAGCAGGTCCCCAGGCCCATCGAGGAGGCCATGATCTCCACGTTGCGCATGGCGATCGCGCAGTTGATCTGTCCCATCCCGTTCGATTTGAGGTCGTAGGCGAGGATCACCGCGGGCGCGTTGCGCAGGATGGCCCCCTCTTCCCTTCCCTCCTCCTTCATGGCCCGGAAGATGGTGTAGTAGCGTTCGAACCCCTCGGCCTTCCTGCGCCCGAGGGCCAGGCGCAGCAGCGGCGCCAGCCACCGTACCCCGAAAAGGCGCGCGCCACGCCAGAGTATTTCGAGGGTGGCGCGCTCGAGCTGACGTATCAGTTCGCGGTCCCTCACCACCACGAAGCCGACCGTCTGCAGGTTGCCCCCCGTCCCGGCGTGGGTCGCCACCTCTACCAGGTCCTCCAGCTCCCGGTCGCCGACGGGATCCTCGGAGTACCGCCTTACGGAGCGTCTCGCCAGCAGGAGGTTCCTCACCTGCCCGGGTGTTACCCCGGGGTCGTCCAGTTCCACCACGTCGTCGTAAGACAACCCCCTGACGCCGACAGCGTGGGGCTCGCATACCGCCATGCAGTGGCCGCAGAGGTTGCACCAGTCCCCGTGGGCGACGTACACCCGCCTCCTGCCGCCGCCCGCGCGTTCGGAGGCGATTATGCCGCTCGGGCAGACCTCGGCGCACCTGCCGCAGGACGTACACCTCTCACCGTCTATCTCCACCATGGCGCACCCCTCACGCCTGTTGGGCATCTTCACGGGATTTGAGCTCTCGCTCTTCCCACCCGCATTTATCATATCAAACGTGAATTAGAGACGGCTTACATGGCTGAAGTACGCACCAGAATCGACAATTCCGGCAATGCGAGGTTCCAACGAGAGAAAACCCGGCGGGGAATACCGGAAGGGCGCGATTACACTCAGTTTCGATGGTCGCCTGAGGCTGGAATTCAGAGCCGCGAGAGTGACGTCGGACGCCGGGTTGTTCGCTGTCCGAAAGCTGGATGACTCTCACGAACTAACGGATCTGGCGGGTGAAGGGCTGTGCGAAACTGGGACCGGCAGGAACGCACAACACGATCTCGTCGGTCTACGCCCGCCTGGCCGGTTACGATAACGTGAACAACCAGAAGACGCTGACAAGGCCCGGCCATGAGAGCGACGGCCGGGAGGAAGGCGCTGGAGAAAAACGCGGCCAGCTCGCAGACGGTTACCCGCTTCGAAGTCGAGATACCGACACAAGAGTGGAGCATGGAGCCGCTATCGTCCATCAACGGCTCCTGGATCTCAAAGGCAGTAAGAGCAGCGAAGTACAAAAGTTAGAGTCCACGCTGGTGGTGTAAGTTCCCGATATCAAGAGGTCGGACTGAG
>CAZEJS010000005.1:0-101206 GCA_964512645.1 uncultured Acidimicrobiales bacterium | reverse complement strand
TGCCCGCCACCACACTCAGCACGTGCCTGTGGGCCTTCGCGCAGGCGAGCGCCCTTTCTCGCCGCGGCGGCCCATGGCAGGTCCCCCAGTCGAGCTCGCTATCCCCGGGCAATCCTACCCAGCCTCTCGATCATCGTCGCCGCGACCGCGTCCCACGAGCGTTCTGCGCGCAGGACCCGGGAAGCGTCCAGCGCCTCTTTCCGCGCCTCGGAAGCGCCCGAGCGGGCGGACCTCAAAGCTTCCCTCATCCCGTCGTAGCGCGGCCCGGCCCAGTTGAGGCCCCCCACCGGCGAAGGTACGAGGTCGCAACCCACACCGAAGGCGCTGCGCCCGTCGAGGATCCCCGCCGCGCCACCCCAGTCGGGCGCGACCACCGGAATGCCGCAGGCCAGCGCCTCGATCGCCGCGGAACCGGGCTCGGCGCTCCTCCCCGCGAGCACCAGGCAGTCGGCCGACCTGTAGAGGCTGCCCGCCTGGTACGGCTCGAGGTCGTGGTCGACCACGAAGACCACCGGGGCCCTCTCCGGCGTCAGGGACATGGCCTCGACGGCCTCCTCGACCTCGCCGCTGCCGCCGGCGGCGGCGGCCTCCGACGCCCAAGCCCCCGCCTCGTCATCGCCGCCCAGCGGGGACCGCACGAGCACGACCAGCAGCACTTTCTCGTCGGCCCCGAACTCGTCGGTGAAAGCGCGCAGCAGCGTCTCCGATGCGCCGGCCTCGCCCCACTCCAGCGGGGCGAGGAACGTGAAGCGCCCCGGGAGGTGGTAGGAGGCGATGCCCGGGTGGAAGTAGTCGGGGTCGAGGCCCGGCGGCACAACCGTTATCTCCCGCTTCACCCCCGAGGCCCGCGCGGACTCCTCCTGGAACCGGCTGGTGACCCAGACCTCGTCCATCCTGTTCATCTCCTTGACCCAGGAGGGGTCGAACCGGTCGTAAGGGGAGAACACGTAGGCGATGTTGTAGTCGCCGTCGGCGCTGGAGAGCGTATCCGGCGGCCCGAACAGCACCTGGGGCCTGCCGCGGTCGTTTCCGCGGTTCTTCATGTCGTTAATACGGAAGTCGTCGAGCTCGGCGCGCTCGACGCCCTCGAGGAACGCCAGGTTCACGTCGACGCCGGCCCTGTCCAGGGCCCACAGTATCTTGCGGCTGGCCAGCGAGAACGGGCCCTGCCCGGAGATGTAGGAGCGCCAGGTCAGCCGGTGGGTGTACCGGTCCCGGTAGTAATCGCTCCACTTGGAGAGGAACACCTCCCGCGACCGCTTGAAAGTGCCCGAGAAATCCATCCTGTTGACGTCCGTCGAGGCGTTCTCGAGGTGCTTCACCGTCGCCCCGCCGCAGCAGTACGTCGCCCACCCGGCCCTTCGCGCCTTGAGGCAGAAATCGGTGTCCTCGTAGTAGGAGAAGTAGTCGGTGTCGAGCATCCCCACCTCGTCGAAGACGCGCCGCTTGATATATACGCAGGCCGCGATGACCCCTTCGACCTCGCGGTCCCGGGTGTACTGGCCGATATCGCGCTCGTCGCCCGGGTACTCCTGGCCCCAGAAGCTCGGCAGGGGCATGTAGGTGCCCGCGTGGACCAGGCGCCCCTCGGCGTTGACCAGCCTGCACCCCACGATCCCGATCCCCTCGGCGGAGCAGGCGAGCTCCTGCATGCGCTCGAGCCAGTCCTCCTGGACGATCTCGGTATCGTTGTTCAGCAGGACCACGTCGTTGGAGGTCCGGGCGATGCCGGCGTTGTTCCCACCCACGAACCCCAGGTTCTCGCCGTTCTCGATGAGCCTGATGCCGGGCAGGCCCCTGAGGAACTCCAGGGTGCCGTCGGTGCTTCCGTTGTCCACCACCACCACCTCGAAGTCCGGGTGCGTGGTCCCGGACAGCAGCGAGTCCAGGCACCTCCTGGTGACGTCCAGCCCGTTCCAGGTGAGCACTATCACGCTCACCGGCCTCGCGCGCTCGGCCGGCATGCCCTACTCCCCCCCGCCTTCCAGACGGGAAAGCCTCTCCTCGAGGAGGGCCAGGCGCCTGTCCGCCTCGAGGGCCTCCAGCTCCTCCACGCGTCCCGACACCTCTTCCAGGTTGTTGGCGAGGTCGTGCAGGGTGCGCGTCACCAGCATGTTGAACTTGCGCACCTGGTGGACGATGGGGTTCAGGTACCAGCGCAGGAACGCCCGGGTCGCCTTCTTGAGGGCAACGACCGCCCGGCCTATGCCCCGCCGCCGCGAACCGAGCTCGAACTCGCCGTTGACCTCCCAGTTGCGGGAAACCATGTCCAGGTTCACCCGCAGGGTCTTCGAGTGCGGCGGGTAGATGAAAGCGAGGCTTGGCGCCCGTGGACGCTTCTCGGCCCAGAAATCGGCCAGCAGGGTCTCCGGCGCCGAGACCGCCCGGTTCACGCCCTCCATGACCTGCTCAATGTCCATGCGGTTTTCGGCCATTTTCAGCTCCCGGTCCGCCCTCCGCCCCGTCCCGCGCCACGTGGCCCGGCACGGCTCATACGCCGGCGAGCTCCTCGTAGAGCGCCTTCACCAGGGCGTACTTCTGGTCCCACGTGAACTGCTCGATCACCCGGCGCCGTCCCGCTTCGCCCAGCCTGCCGGCGTACTCCCTGTCCATTAGCAGTTTCTGTACGGACAGGGCCAGTTCCTTGACGTCCCCGAACGGCACCAGGAGGCCGTCCACCCCGTCGCGCACCAGCCCGGGTATGCCGCCCGCGTCGGCCCCCACGACCGGCTTGCCGTAGAACCAGGCCTCCAGGAAGACGATGCCGAAAGAGTCAGACCTCGACGGCAGCGCCAGCACGCTGCAGGCGTCCAGCAGGTCGAGCTTCTCCTCGTCGGGGATGAAGTCGAGCATCACGCACTTCGAGCGCACCTTCTCCGGCAGCCGCTCGTGGTAACGCCTGAAGTCCTCGATGTCCAGGCCCGCCAGCACCAGCGTGGACGGGTCTCCCCCGGCCCACAGCTTCTCCATCGCTTCCACCAGGTGGAACGTGCCCTTGTCATACGTCCGGGGACCTATATAGCAGACAATCGGCCCGGCGATCCCGTGCCGGCTCCTGAAGCGCTCCCCGTCGCCGCCCGCGAGCTCCGGGGGGTTGACGCCCATACCCAGCATCAGCACCCTGTCGTCGGGACACCCAACCGAGCGGACGAAGTCGCTCTCTATCGAGGTCTGCACAAGGACGCGGTCGGCGCTCCTGACGAGCTTCAACTGGTGCGGCCTGGTGTAGAAACGTCGCACGTCCTCGGCCCCCTGTTCGCCCAGGTGGAAGAAGGGCGAGTACACCAGGGGGATCCCCTGCCGCCGGGCCACAGCGTACGCCGTGTACAGTATCGAGTCGTAAGGAAGGGCGGTGGCGTGCACGATGTCGAAACGCTGTTTCGTCCCGATGCGGCGCAGCATCCCCGGCACCAGCGGGGAAGGGAACGAAAAAACGCTCTTCGGCCCCAGCCCCGGCAGCCTGCCCAGGATCTTGAGCACCTGGGCGTGCCTGGGAAACCGCTTGACCGCGAAGCGCTCTATCCGGACGGAGCGGTGCTCCTCGCGGGGCACCTCTATCCGCTCCTTGCCGGGGAGCCAGAAGTGCTGGATGTCGATGGCGTCGGTGGTCCAGACCGTGACCTCGTGTCCGTCGGCGGCCAGTCGCTCGCTTATCTCCTCGAAGTACTTCTCCGAGCCCCCCCGTGCGGGCCTGTACCTCTGGACGACGTGGAGGCACCTCATGGGCGGCCCTCGCCGGTCTCCCACGCGGGGAGGTCCGCCAGGAGGAACTCCTCCAGGGCGGTGCGGTACGGCCTCATCGGAGGCACGCCCGCCAGCTCCAGGGCCAGCCCGCGCATGGTGGAGAAGCGCGGCCTCGGCGCGGGCCTCCCCAGCTCGGCGGTGGAGACGGGAAGGACCGGCGTATCAATGCCGGCGATCTCGAAGATGTCCCTGGTGAACCGGTTCCAGGTAATGCTGCCGGAGTTGCTGACGTGGTATGTCCCGTACGCACCGGTCCCGGCGATCTCCAGGAGCTTGGACGCAAGGTCGCGCGCGTAAGTCGGCGAGCCCTCCTGGTCGTCCACCACCCGCACTTCCTCCCTGGTGCGGCCCACCTCGAGCATCGTCTTCACGAAGTTGCCTCCACCGACGCCGTAGAGCCACGACGTCCTGCAGATGAAGAAACGGGAGAGCAGCCCCCTGACGTACTGCTCGCCGGCGTACTTGCTCTTGCCGTAGACGCCCCTGGGGTCGGGGGCGTCGAACTCCGTGTACGGGGTTGACGCCTCCCCGCTGAACACGAAATCGGTGGAAACGTGCATCAGCGGGACGTTCGACGCCAGGCACGCCAGCGCGAGGTTCTGCGGGCCCAGGGCGTTGACCCGGTATGCGGCGAGCTCGTCCGACTCGGCGCCGTCGACGTCGGTGTAGGCGGCGGCGTTCAACACGATGTCCGGTCTCACCTCGGCCACGCGCCTCGCGACCGCCCCGCGATCGGTGATGTCGAGGTCGAGGTCGTGCGCGATGACCTCCCGGTCGCCTCCGGCCAGGAGCTTTATCTCGGTGCCCAGCTGGCCGTCGCCGCCGGTAAGAAGAATCCTCATTGCAATCTCAACAGTCGGTAGCGTGGACGATACGTAAGTCTAACACAAGCCCGGCGGGGCCATGCCGGACGCTCCCGCCCGTGCGGACAGGCGCCGGCCGTATTGTATAATCGGACACGTCCAAAGCGGTCCGACAACGCCCGGAGGTCCCCTTGTCTGACGGATTCAGGATCGAAGGCCACGGCGTCGACCCCGACGCCCTGGAGAGCAAACTGCGCGAGAGAGTGGAGGCGCGCAGGCGCTCGGGCGCCTACTCCGCCGAGGTCGAGGCGCTCATCGCGGAGAGGCTCCCCGACGAAGCCCGCTACGGGACCCTGTCCCCGCTGGCGGAACTGGACTACGCGGCTACCAGGGCGCGGGCCTCCTGGGAGGTATCCACCGCGTACCCGGTCGACACCGCGAAAAGCGGGTTCGCCAGGCCGCTGGTGCTCTTCGTCAAGCGCCTGGCGAGGCTCTGGGCCCGGGTGGCCGTCGGGCCGATACAGCGCGAGCAAACGGCCTTCAACCGGCACGCGGCGGCGGGTCTGGACGCTCTGAGGCGCGAGGCCGTCGCGGCGAGGGCGGCCTCGCTCGCCGCCGAACAGGACCTCTGCGACCTGGCCGGGGCCCTGATGGCCGAAGGAGAAGCGCCGGCCTGCGCCTCGGCGCTGCGCGAGTGGTTCGCGCCGGCGGGGAACGTCACCGTCATCGGGCCCTGCCCGACCCCGGTCCTGAAGGCCCTGCAAAGCGCGCGCCTCGAGGTGACGCGCGTGTCCGGGGGTACCTCCCGGGACGGGGACGGCGAACCCGGCACCGCGGTCGGTTCCGGCCCGGTGTCGTTCCTCGCCCAGCTACCGGAGGCCGGCAGGCGGGCCGTGCTGCTGAGCGAGCTGTCGTTCTGGCTCAGGCCCGAGGCGCTCATTTCGCTCGTCCGCAGGTCGTACCTCGTGCTCGCCCCGAGGGGACGCCTGGCCGTGCTGGTCGCGGGCTTCGCGGCGGCGGGGCCGGTCCCCGCGTGGTGCTCCGGGCCCGTGGTCAAAAAAGCCCTGTCCATGGCCGGCTTCATCGACATCGCGGTCTCCCGCGCCGGTGACGCCGGCGGCTTCGTCGCCACCGCGCGCCGTCCCTGACGGGTGAGGCCTGTGTCCCGCTCCGGCTCGCGCGGTTTCCACCCCGCCTTCGTCGTCCCCCGCTACGGACTCGAGGTCGTCGGAGGGGCGGAAGACCTCGCCCGGAGGACCGCGGAGGAGCTCGCCGATCGCGGCTACCCGGTGACGGCGCTTTCCACAAGGGCGCTCGACCACCACACCTGGCGCGATCACTACGCACCCGGGGGCGAGTGCATCAACGGCGTCGAGGTGCTGCGCTTCGACGCCCGGACCAGGCTGTCCGAGCCCGGGGTGGGACGCGCCGCGGAGGCACTGGCGCGAGGCCGGTCCTTGAGCCGGGACGAGGAGCGCGCCTGGCTGACCGGCGTGGTGACGAGCGAAGGCCTCTTCGATCACATCCGCGAGAGCGCGGGGAGGTACTCCCACCTGGTGTTCCTGCCTTACCTTTTCGGCACCACGTTCGTCGGCTCTTCCATAAGGCCGGAGCGCTCCTACATAATCCCCTGCCTCCACGACGAACCCTACGCCCGCATGTCCCTCGTCAGGGAGATGCTGCTGGGGGTGAGCGGGCTGATGTTCAACAGCGAGGGCGAGCGGCGCCTGGCCTCACGCCTGCTGGGCGTCGATGACCCAGGCCCGGTGGTGGGAATGGGTTTCCGCGCGCTCGAGGGAGACCCGGCGGCGTTCTACGACAGGGCCCCCACCAGGGGCGATTTCCTGCTCTACGCCGGGCGCCGCGAACAGGGCAAGAACACCCCCCTGCTGGTGGATCACTTCCGCAGGTTCTCCGTGGAATACCCCGGCAGGCTCTCCCTGGTCCTGATGGGCGCGGGTGACGTGGACGTCCCCGCGGGCTGTTCGCACCTCGTTTTCGACGCCGGGAGAGTCAGCGAGCGGCAGAAGTGGGACGGGTACGCGGCGGCCACGGTCTTCTGCCAGCCCTCGGTGAACGAGAGCCTCTCCATCGTGCTCCTGGAGTCCTGGCTTGCGGGGACGCCCGCGCTGGTGCACGGTGACTGCGAGGTGACGAGCGAGCACGCCCACGCGAGCGGGGGCGGGCTGGCGTTCCGGGAGTACGACGAATTCGCCGAGGCGCTCCGCCTTCTCCTGGAGAACCCATCGCTGGCGTCGCGGATGGGGGCGGCGGGCCGTGCCTACGTCGAGAGAGAGTATAATTGGGACTCGGTCATCGAGCGTCTCTTCGATGCCCTTGGAGTGGAGAACCCGTGAAGATACGTCAACTCTGCACCCGCGTCGAGTTTGGAGACGCGGTCAGCAACCACGTGCTGGAGATCGCCCGCGCCCTTACGGAGTGGGGCCTGCCCAACGAGGTGTACTCCAACACCGCCGACGAGTACGGCAGGATGGTCACCAGGCCCGACAGCGAGTACGACCCCGCGGGCGACCGCCCGGACGACATACTCGTCTATCACTATTCCGTCTTCTGCGAGAACCACGTGAAGTACCTGTCGTCCGGGGCCAGGCGGGTGCTCGTCTACCACAACATCACGCCCCCGGAGTTCTTCGAGCCGTACGACCAGGGCGCCGCGGCGTTCTGCAGGCTCGGCCGCGACCTGCTGCCGCAACTGGCCGGGTGCGACCTAGCGCTGGGAGATTCCGAATACAACCGGCTGGAGCTCGTCGAAGCCGGCTTCGAGGCCTCCGCCACGGGCGTGCTCCCGATCTTCGTCGATTACGAGAAGATGCTCGCCATGAAGCCACACCACCGCCCCATGGGCGGCCCCGGGGGTCGCTTCAAGCTCCTCTTCGTGGGTCGCACGGTCCCCAACAAGAGGATAGAGGACCTGCTGCGGGCGTTCTTCTACTACAACCGGTGCGTCAACTCCTCCTCCGAGCTGTACGTGGTGGGAGCCCGGTGGGTGGACAGGTACGACGCGCAACTCCGGTGGCTCGTCGATTCATTCGGCCTGTGGGACCGGGTCCACTTCACCGGCAGGCTCGGCGACGCCGAACTCGCTTCCTGCTACCGGGACGCGGACGTCTACCTGTCGATGAGCGAGCACGAGGGGTTCGCCGTGCCGATGGTCGAGGCGATGGCGTTCGACCTGCCGATAGCCGCGTACGCCTCGACCGCGATACCGTACACCCTGGACGGCTCGGGCCTGACTTTCTCCCGGAAGGAGTACGCCATGGTGGGAGAGCTCCTGGAGGCGCTCCGTGCCGGGGACGGACTGCGCGAGCGGGTGGTCTCCGGACAGAGGCGCAGGCTCGAATCGTTCTCCCCTCGGGCCGTCCGGGCCTCGCTCCGGGACGCCATCCGCCGCGTCGGGGGGGACGTACCGTGAGCGCGGCCTCCGGAGACCTCTCCGCCACGTGCTCGGTGGGGGTGGTGATACCCGACTGGCCCGGCGTCGAATCCGGCCTCGAGGTGCGACTGGAGTGCGCCGGCGAGGCCCCGGGGGAACGGCTGCTGGGCACCTGGGTCTTCCGGGGGGCCTCCCCGGGGCGCGCCGTGGTGGAGATCGACTGGCTCGACGGAACCGAGGGCGCCCTGCGGCTCCGCCTGGAGGGACGCGAAGGGCCCTTTCCGCCCGCCGGCTCGTCCCGGGTGCCGGGCGTTGCGGTCAGGCCCGAGATGACCCTGCGGCTCTCCTGCGGGAGCGCCGCGGTCGAGCACCCCCTCAAGGTCACGTCTACCGAGGCGCTGGAACCGTACTACCGGGGCGATTCGCACCAGGACGAGTACGTGGTCCAGCACCCGTTCTTCCTCGCCTTCCACAAAGCCCGGCTCAGGGAGCTGGACGCCGTCTTTGGCGGGGCCGTGCGCAGCGGCGACAGGGTGCTGGACGTGGGCTCGGGGTACAGCATCTTCTTCCTGCTGGGGCGCGACTGGCCCGCGCGCATCACCTGCTGCGACCTGGACTCCGCGGCCATGGAGAAGATGAAAGGGCTCTGCCCAGGCTTCGACTGGCTGGTGTCGGACGCGACCGCGCTGCCGTTCGCCGACGCGTCGTTCGACGTGGTCTACGCCGGGGAGATCGTGGAACACGTCGGCGAGCCGCGGCGGGCGCTGGCCGAATGGAACCGGGTCCTCGCGCCAGGGGGGACGCTGATCCTCACCACCCCGAACCGCGAGCGGCTGCTGGCGAGGGCCAACCGCGCGGTCATGCCCGTCCACCCGGAGCATGTCCGCGAGCTGAGCCTGCCCGAGGCCAGGGCGCTGCTCGTCGCCGAGGGCTTCGAGGTCCTGGAGACCCGCGGGATATACCTCGAAGTCGGGCTCAACTGGTACCGGCCCCCGGGAAAGCGGGTGGACATGGTCATATCCCTGCTGAACAGGCCTGAGCACGAGCGTCTGTACGCCCCGCTGATGCTGGCGGGGAGGCTCGCTCCCTCACGCGCCTTCGACCTCGTGCTCGTATGCAGGAAACGCTAGAGTGCTCCGGGGCGGCCCCCGGCCGGGATGGAAGATCGCCAGCGGCGGCCCTCTCGGCCCGCTGGACCGGGCTGCCCGGGCGGACCCGCGTCGGCATCCTCGTCGTATTGACCACCCTGGTGGTCTACACACTGCTGTTCTTCCTGGTCCCGCGTTACAAAGGGATGCCGACCACCCAGGGCGACGAGCCCCACTACCTGCTGGTCACCGAGAGCATCCTCCGCGACGGCGACGTCTTCCTGTCCAACAACTACAGGGACAGGCGGTACCTCCCGTACTTCGAACAGGAGATCACCCTCCTGCACGCGGCCCGGGGAAAAGGCGGGCGCTACGTCTCGACCCACCCGTACTTCCTGTCCGTCACGGTGCTGCCGGGCTTCGCCGCCTTCGGCTACCGGGGCGCGGCGATGACCATGATCATCCTCATGTGCTTCGCCGCCATGTTCACGTTCCTGGTGACGGACCGCTTCGTGACCCGGGGCGTCGCCGCCGGCGTGACCCTGTTCCTTTTTCTTTCCTACCCCCTGCTCTTCTACTCCAGGCTCATCTACCCGGAGACCCCGGCGTTGTTCCTGGTATCGCTGGGCCTGTGGAGCGCCTGGCGCCTCAAGGAGTCCTCGAGGCCGCTGCACGCGGCCCTCATAGGCCTCTGCGCCGGGGGCGCGCTCCTGTTCCACCCGAAGTTCATCGCGATAACCGTCTCGCTCATCGTGCTCTTCTTCATCGCCCGGCGGGACAAGGACCCGAAGCTCGTGGCCTGGATGTTCGCGCCGGCGGCGGCGTGCGTGCTCCTCCTCCTCGTCCTGACCAACATCGCCTTCGGCTGGAAGCTCCTCCAGGGCCTGACCGCCTCGGGGGGCAGCAAGTTCCAGGGGGGCTACTGGGGGACCAACTCGGTCTGGGGCATCGCCGGCCTCTACATCGACAGGGCGTGGGGGATGCTCGCCTTCGCCCCGGTGTACGCCCTGTTCGGGTACGGCCTGGTCTGCCAGAGGACGGCGCTGGAATGGGAGAGGTGGTGGGGGTTCTTCCCGCTGTGCCTGGGGCTGCACACACTGGTGCTGGGAGTCTTCCAGTCGTGGAACGGGGGAGCCGCGCCGGTGCAGAGGTACCTGGTGCCCGTGACCCCCCTGTTCGTCGTATGCGTCGCGCTGTTTCTCGACAGGGTCCGGTCGAAGACGGCCTGGTCGGTGGCGGGGGCGCTGGCACTCTGGCAGATCGTGACCACGGTCTGGGCGTTCCGTTTCATGGTGGGCACCTACGGGATGGAGAACTCCGACAACATCTTCCTGGTGCACTTCCTGGGGGAAAATTTCTTCAAGCGGGTCCTGATGTTCCTGTTCCCACTGTACCACCCCGCCGGGGTCAGGTCGGTCCTGCTGACGCTCGCGTGGGTGGCCTTCTTCGCGGTGACCCTGCCGCTCGCGCGCCGCCACTACATGAAACACGGTGGCGGCAAGCTGCCTCCAGCGTACTGAGGCGGACCGGCGCCGCGGGGTTACAACCCGGTGTAGCCCTCGGCGAAGTACCAGGTCGTGGACGGTTCGCGGATGCCGGCGGCGTTGTGGCCGTCCGACCACAAGCCGTTGTACACGAAGTACATCGCCCTCTCGGCGACGACCCCCGCCCCTTCAAGGACCTCCACCATGGTGGAGACCTCGGCGTTATCCAGGACCGGCTGCTCGTCAACGTGGATGGTGAAGCGAGAGTGCGCCCGCAGGGTGTCCACGCGCGAGGTCTTGCGGCCCTTCTCGGGCATGAACGTGGTCTTGACCGTCGCGGGGACGTCCCCCGGGTTCATTATCAGGATATACTCGTCGAACTGTCCGCCGGTGTACCCCTCGGGGAGGAACCACTGTTGCGATAGAGAGCCCACCCCGACGGAGTTGTGCCCCCCCGTCCTGCCGTCGGCGTCGAAGTACATAGCCCTCTCGGCGATTATCCCCCTGTCGGCGGTGACCCTCGTGGAGACCTCGGCCGCCTCGAACCCGGCCACGTCGTCCAGCCGGACCGTCTTTCGGGCCTGCGCGGCGAGGGCGAACCTCACGTCCTGTTTGTAGCCGTCCTTGCGCAGGAGGGTCATCGTCACGTTGGCGGCGGAGGTGGATGGGTTCTGGACCAGGACGTAGGTGTCGTAGCTCTGCGCCGTATACCCTTCGGCCAGGTACCACTCCTTCTGCGGGCTGGTGACCCCGCAGGAGTTGTGGCCCCCGATGAACCCGTTGTAGTTGAAGTACATCGAGCGCTCGCAGACGACCGGCTCGCTCGATTCCACCTTCGTGGATATCGACGAGCTCTCGCACCCGGGCACGTCCTTCACGTTCAGGGTGAAACGGCTCTGAGGCATCACCTTGAACGACGCGTAACAGGGCGTCTGTCCCTCCCTCATGAACGACATGGCGACGGTGGTGGCGGCTTTGCCGGGGTTCTGCACGAGAACGTACTCGTCGAAGTTCAACGCCGTGTACCCCTCGGCAAGGTACCAGGTCTTCGAAGCCTGCGGGACGCCCGCGGAGTCGGTCCCGCCCTTCCACCTGTTCTGAAAATTGAAGTACATCGAGCGCTCGCTGGTGATCGGGATGTCGCTGGTCACCCGCGCGCTCACCCCGCACCCCGGCATGTACTTGTTGATGAAAGCGGTCGCCCTGGACATGGGGTTGACCGTCATCGCCACGTTCTTCGTCTGGCCCTTCTCGTTCATCAGCTCGATGGTGGCGTGCGCCGGCACACTGCCGGGGTTCATGAGCAGGATGTACTCGTGGAAGTTCGCCGGCGGCGGGGGTGGCGGAGGCTCGTGTCCGGTGGGGATCGCGCCCAGCTTCTGCGCCGTCCGGTGGAACTGCGGCCACGCCATGGTGCCGCTCCCGCCCGAGGCGGGGTTCAGCTTCCTGCAGCAGTCGAAGACGTAGAACGTCCCGGAGCCGGACTCGCCGCCGGTGCCCACGGCGCACTCTACCCTGCCGTCCTTGTCGAAGTCTCCCACCGCGGGGGTGGTGATGGTGAGGTTGTCCAGGACCTGGTGCCATACGCAGTTCCCGTAGATGTCCCAGGCGCCCATCTCGATGCCGGAGCCCAGCACAAAATCGGGCCTGCCGTCCCCGTTCACGTCACCGAAAGCGGGCGAGCCGCGGTTGGGGCCGCCGAAGGCGCGCTGTTCCCAGATCTTCTGCCCGTTGCCCCGCAGCAGCAGGATATAGTCGCCGCCCTTTCCGCAGACGGGGTACGATGCTATCCCGATCTCCTTGTTGCCGTCTCCGTCGAGGTCTCCGATGGCCGGGGAAGACATGGTGCAGCCCGGCGCCACAACCGGCCAACCCGGTACGTCGGAGCCGTCGTGGTTCCAGGCGTACACCCTGAAGCCCTCGTTGGAAAGGCGCCCGGTGGCGGTATAGTAATGGCCGGTCCCCACCACTATCTCGTACCAGCCGTCGTTGTCGATGTCGGCTACGGCGGGGGAGGACCAGATAACCTCGGGGGTCACCTTGGGGAAGCCGGGGTACATCTGGCCGTTGCCCCGGAACACCCAGAGGAGCCCGCAGGCCGGGTAAGGCCACCCGCTGCCCCCGGTGCTGTCCCCCCCGATTATCACCTCGGGGTATCCGTCCCTGTCGAGGTCGGCGAGCGCGGGCGAGGACCAGATTGTGTCCTTGGTGTCGATCGGGTAACCGGGGACGTTCTCGCCCGAGAAGCTCCAGGCGTAAAGGTAGTGCCCGTAGCTCCCCACCACGATGTCCACGGCGCCGTCACCGTTGATATCGCCTATCGCCGGGCAAGAGTACACCCCGACAAATCCGGCGGTGTTGATGGTCTGCTTCGGCCAGCCCCACCTGCACAGGTCGCCTCCCCGGCAGTCCAGGCCCCAGACACGCCCGGCCATGTCCCCGAAGAAGATCTCAAGGGTCCCGTTGCCGTCGACGTCGTGACAGGCGGCACCCCCGCGAATCGGAGCCCCGACGTTGCGGGCCCACTTCACGCCCCGCCCGTCGGCGGTGAAGCAGTACATCACGCCGTTCATGTTGCCCGCGAGTATCTCCTCGGCGCCGTCCGCGTCCACGTCGGCGACGGTGATCTTGGCGTCGTTGAACGACGAGGCGACGTCCTGGCGCCCTTTCACCGGCCTGGGGGAACCGGCGGCGCCGGCGGCCGCCGCGTGCCGCGGCACGACCGCCGTTCCCGACAGCAGGAGCGCGGCAAGGAGCAGGGACAGGCCCCGGAGCGATCCGGGTTTCTTTTCCGGGTGCGGCAACGTAATCACCTTATGTCTCGAGGCCCCCCGGCGGAGGGCGATTTGAACGATCCTCACATTCATGGTATCGGGCATTGGTGAGGGCAACTTGAAACCGCGCGCGCCCCTGCCGGGGAAAAGGGATCGGGTGAATCTTACGGCGGGTCCGGTCGCCTTCAGGATTTCAGGGGCTCCCACCAGGCGCGGTTCTCCACGTACCAGCGTACGGTCTCCTCGAGCGCCGCCTGGAAATCGGCGCCCGGCCTGTATCCGAGCGCCCCGGCCTTGCTGAAGTCGAGCGAGTAACGCCTGTCGTGTCCCGGCCGGTCGTCCACGTACCGGATGAGCGTCTCCGGCTTGCCCAGGGCCGCCAGGATCCCCCTGGTTATCTCGATGTTGGTCCTCTCCTGGCCGCCGCCGATATTGTACACCTGGCCCGGTTCGCCCTCCCGGAGTACGAGGTCGATGCCGGCGCAGTTGTCCTCCACGTACAGCCAGTCGCGCACGTTCAGCCCGTCCCCGTACAGGGGCAACTGTTTATCCTCCATGGCGTTGGTGATGAACAGCGGGATTATCTTCTCGGGGTACTGGTAGGGGCCGTAGTTGTTGCTCGACCTGGTTATGAGAACCGGCATCCCGTAGGTCTTGTGGTAAGCCCTGACCAGCAGGTCCGCGCCGGTCTTGCTGGCCGAATAAGGGCTGTTGGGCGCGAGGGGCGACTCCTCGGTGAAGGACCCCTCGCCGATCGATCCGTACACCTCATCGGTGGAGATCTGCAGGTAGCGGCGCACGTGGCGCTTGCGGCACGCCTCCAGGAGGGTGAAGGTGCCGAAAACGTCGGTCTGGATGAATTCGGCCGGACCGGTGATGGACCTGTCGACGTGGCTCTCGGCGGCGAAGTTGACGACCGCGTCGAAGCCCTCGGAGATCACGGCGTCAACCAGCCCGCCGTCACAGATATCCCCCTGGACGAAGTCGTAGTCGTAGGCGCCCTCTACGTCGCGGAGGTTTTCAGGGTTGCCGGCGTAGGTGAGCTTGTCGAGGTTGGTTATCGATATGCCGGCGTGCCGGGCGAACATGTAGCGGATGAAGTTCGAACCGATGAAGCCGCACCCGCCGGTGACCAGTATCTTCAACCGTCTCTCCTCGAGGTAGTGTCAGCCGTGTTTCAGCGACCAGTCGTACGGTATCCGTTCGCTGTCGTACGGCAGCCTGTGCTCGTCGGGGTCCTGGTAATCGTACAGTTCGGTGGGCATGTTGACGATGTAGGCCTCTTCCTCGCTGACGCACTTCCAGCCGTGATAGACCTCCCTGGGAATGTGCACCAGGACCGGGCGGTGCTCCCCCAGGTAGATCTCCTGGACCTCGCCTTTCGTCGGGGAGCCGTCGCGGTCGTCGTAGAGGCCCAGCTTGATCATCCCCCTGACGCACACCACGTTGTCGTCCTGCTTCCGGTGCATATGCCAGGCTTTCACCACCCCGGGGTAGGTGGTGGTCACGTAAGACTGCCCGAAAACCTCGAAGACCTCGTCGTCGCTGCGCATCATCTCCATGAGGTGGCCCCGTTCGTCGGGGATCACCCTCAACTGCTTAATCGCTACGCCCTCGATCATGGCTTCCTCCAGTACGGCCGACCCCGGTCACCAACGCTGAACGATCGCTTGCCCCCGGTCCCCGGCAGAACGTCTGTCCGGGAACGCGCCATTCCGGCGGCCGGAGAGCGCGAGCCGGCGCGGGCCCCGGGGCGCCCCGTCACAGCAGGCCGATCCTGCTGTTGTCTCCCAGCATGAGCCTGTAGGCCGCGGGCTTCAGGGGCGAGCGCTCCACCACGACGTTCTGCCCGATCAGGCTGTCCTCTATCCGTCCGGATATCTCGCAGATCCTGCTGTTCTCCAGGATGATGCTGTGTTCGACCTCCGAGCCCCGCACCTCTACCCCGTAGTAGATCGAGGTGAACGGCCCTACGAAGGAGTTCACTATCCTGGTGCCCTCACCGATTATCGCCGGTCCCCTGATGGTGCTGTTGATGATCTCCGCGCCATCCTGGATTACGACCATCCCATGCACCTGCGACTCGCTGTCCACGTGCCCCCGGTTGGACGCTTCCATGGTGTCCAGCATGATGCGGTTGGCCTCCAGCATGTCCTCCAGGCGGCCGGTGTCCTTCCACCAGCCGTCAATAATGTGAGGATCGACGCTGAAGCCCCGGTCGATGAGCCACTGTATGGCGTCGGTGATCTCCAGCTCGCCCCGGGCCGACGGCTCGATCGCTTTCACCGCTTCCATGACGTTGCCGTCGAACATGTACACCCCGACCAGGGCGAGGTCGCTGGCGGGCTTCTCGGGCTTCTCCACCAGCCTGACAACCTTGCCGCCCTCCAGCTCGGCGACGCCGAAGCGCTCGGGCTCCTTGACGCTGGCGAGAAGTATCTGGCTGTTCGGCCTGTTGCAGCGGTACTGCTCGACGAGCCCGCTGATGCCCTCGCGGATGAGGTTGTCCCCCAGGTACATCACGAAATCGTCCGTGCCCAGGAACGGCTCCGAGACCAGCACGGCGTGGGCGAGGCCCAGAGGCTCGTCCTGCTGGATGTAAGTCACGTCCACTCCCCATTTGGACCCGTCCCCCACCGCCTGCACGATCTCTCTGGCCGTCTCCCCCACCACGATGCCGACGTCCTCGACGCCCGCGGCCTTGATCGCCTCCAGCCCGTAGAACAGCACGGGCTTGTTGGCTATGGGTACCAGTTGCTTGGCCATCGTATGGGTTATGGGGCGCAGTCTGGTGCCGCTGCCGCCGCAGAGTACAAGGGCTTTCATCTGATCTTCCTCCGGAGCCTCGGACAACTCCAGAATGTTATCATCAGGCCGTCCGGTATCTCAAGCTGCTTGGCGGCGCGGCCGGCCTCGTCACCGGGCCGGGCCCCCCGAGATGACCGTTCTCCGGTTTCGCGGAGGGCGGCTCCCCGGGGGTTCAGGAAGGGTCCGCTAGGGGGCGAGAACGCCGGAGACGGTGGTGAGCTCGAACCCCTCTCCCCTGAGGCGTCTCACTATCTCCGGCAGGACCTCCTGGGTATACCTCCCGTGCGAATGCATCAGGATGATGTCGCCGTTCTGGACACCGTCGACGGCCCTGGCGACGAGCTGCCCGGGGGTGGTCGCCGAGCTCCAGTCGAGGGTATCGTGGTTCCACTGCACGACCAGGTAGCCGAGCGCGCCGGCGACACGGGTCACCCGCTCGTCGCAGTCCCCGTACGGCGGCCTGAAGTAACCCACCGTCCCCTTTCCGCAGATCTCCCTGACCTTGACGTCGGCGCTCGTCAGCTCGCGCACGATGCCCTCGTCGGTGAGCCTGGTGAACTGGGGGTGGTTCCAGGAGTGGTTGGCGATCTCCAGCCCGTACCTCTTCGCCTTGACGACCGACTCACGATCCGCGGCGCAGGCGGCTCCCGCCGGAAAGAGGGTGGCGGGAACGCGGAGTTCCACCAGGAGGTCGACGAGGGCGCCCATCCCGCTGTACCCGTCGTCAAACGTGAGCGCGACGCGCTTCTGGTTCCTGTTGCCGCGGCTGACCGAACCGGGGACCCTCGGAGTGCCCGGCATCGGGGGCAGCGGCAGGTAGTGCGCGACTCCATCCGGGGAGAAGACGACGCGGTCCGGCGGCTCGCTGTAGGCGCGCAGCATGCCCCCCGCGCGCAGCTGGTCCCTTATTGACCCCGAGGTTCCGGCGATCCCGGCGGGGGCAACCATGTAGGCGAGCCCCCGGGTTCTGGGCTTCCCCCCCGGCAAGGCCGCCGGCATTACCGCCGGCTCGCCGGCGGCGAGGTGGCGGCACGGGTCGAATTCCACCGTGCGCCGGGGCAGCAGCCGCACGGCGAACATCGCCAGCAGAGCTACGACCAGGACCATCAGGAACCCCGCGACGCGAGGCGTGAACGCACCGGCGCACCGGCGCGCCTGCTCCCTGCGCTCTTCTACGGTCCGGCCGTCCATTCCATCACCCCCGGCGCCTCACAGGCCGGTGTAGCCCTCGGCAAAGTACCATGTCTTCGACGGCTCCGTAGCGCCGGCGGAAAGGTGCCCTCCTCCGCGGGCGCAGTACCCGTTGGAGTACACGAAATACATCGCGCGCTCGGCGACCACCTCGACCCCGTTCAACGACCGGATCGCGGCGGCGATCTCCGTACTCTCGAGTCCGGGAACCTCGTCCACGTGGATAGTGTACCTCGATCGCGGCTTGACCGTGTAATCCTTTTCCGCGCCGCCGCCCCGGGGGTTGTTGTAAGTCACCCTGATCTTCGCGGCCCTGTCCGCAGGGTTCTCCACGAGCAGGTAGGTGTCGAAATCCCCACCGGTGTAGCCCTCCGCGAAGTACCAGGCCCCGGAAGGCGCAGCCAGGCCCGCCTCGCAACTTCCGTCCTGGCGCCCGGACGAGCCGTAGTCGAAGTAGAGGGAGTGCTCCGCCACGATGCCCACCCCGCCGGCGCTCTCGATCCGGGTCGAGAAGCCCGCGTTTTCCAGTCCGGGGACCTCGTCGGCGTGCACGGTGTAACGCGAATGCGCCCCGAGGGGGTACCTGCGCACCACGTTCCTGCCGCCCTCTTTCATGTAAGTCGCGGTCACGGTGGTGTCCCTGCCGGTGGGGTTCTGCAGGAGTATGTAGGCATCGAAGGTACCGCCGGTGTAGCCTTCGGGCAGGTGCCACGCCGTCGAGGGCCGGGGAACGCCCGCCGCGTTGTGGCCTCCGTCGATGCCGTGGTAGTTGAAGTACATCGAGCGCTCGGCCACGATCCCCGTCCCGCCCTCGCTCTCCACCAGGGTCGATACGTCGGTGTTTTCGAGGCCCGGGATGTCGTTGAGGCGCACCGTCGCCCTGGAGTAGGGGGCCACCTGCCGGGACATCACAACCGGTTGCCTGCCCTTCGGCAGCATGAACGTGTACCTGACCCGCGCGGCCTCCGGTCCGGGGTTCTGCACCAGTACGTACGTCTCGAAGCCGGGGCCGGTGTAGCCCTCGGCCATATACCAGGACGCCCGGGGCGCGCTCACGCCGACGCTGCCGGAACCACCCGTATACACGTTGCGGCAGTCGAAATACATGGCGCGCTCCGCTATCACCGGCCTCTCCGACACGACCCGGATCGATGTCTCCTGGAACTGGGCGAAATCGTTCACCTTGAGCGTGTACCGGGAGTTTTCGGTGACCTCCTGGATATAGTCCGCGGTGGAACCGTCCGGCTTCATGAAGGTGAAAGTGACCACCGTCGGCCTGGGGTTGGGGTTGTAGACGAGAACGTACTCGTCGAAGTTGGGCTGGACCAGGTCGAACTTCGTGCTGGAGAAGCCGAACAGCGCCCTGACGACCTCGCCGGGCACCGTCCTGACCCCCGCAGAGCCCACCAGCCGGGCGGTCTTCACCCTCCCGCCGGGAGTCCGGTGCGACAGGTCCATGGCATACAGGCTCCCGATCGCGGTATCCGCCCTGGAGTTCAGCCTCGCCTCGACATCGGGCCGCGTGAAGTCGGCGCTCCAGGCGAAGCGCCGGGAGTGACAGCAGTACTCGTCGGGCTTGCCCCGGAGGTACGGGATGGCGGTGCCTCCCCAGACGTCCTCGTTGTTCTCGGTGTGCCCCCCGCAGGACCCGCAGTAAGCCGCGGTGATCGGCTGCCCGTTGTAGGTGAGTATCTGCCCGGCTGTGGCGTCGACGGCCGCGTTGCAGTTGGGGTAGGCGGCCACGTTCTTGTTCTCGTCGAAGGCCTGGCAGCACTCGCCGCTGGAGCAGATGTCGAAGCCCTGCGCCGTATGCTTGTTGCGGGCTATGCACGAAAGGGTATAGGTCCGGGCGGCGACGTACAGCGCCTTCAGCTCCTCCAGGGGGTAGCTGTCCGGTTCCTCCTGCAGGCGATAAAGGTAGTCGCGCATGGAAAGGACCCGGACCTGGCCGTCCCGGCCCTTCACCCTTATCGGGCGGTTATCGTCGGTGGTCGAGAAATTGACCCCGGTGTAGTAGTAGGTGAGTATGGTGCGGTAGTCCTGGCCTTCCATGGCGCGGTAGTACACCCCGTCCATGCACATGCCCACGCCGTGGGCGCGCCCGTATCCCTGGAAATGAAAAACGGTTGCGGCGCCGCCCGACGGAGGCGCCGCCCGGACCAGCGCCGGCGCGGCGCAAAGGGCCACCGCCACGAGCACACGGGCCGCTGCCGAGAAGCGGCGCCGCTTGCGTCCCAGAGACCTGTCACGCGAACCGGAGTTCTTCAAGTTGGAAGCCATCGTCCCTCTCTGTTGGTTTTGACTATTAGTGTATTTTATCGTTGATATTGTTATCTTCCGGTGTACCCCTCGGCGAAATACCAGCGGCCTGCGGGCCCGGTCGCGCCGCGCTCGCAGGAGCCTCCCGTCCTGCCCCGGTAATCGAAGTACACAGACCTCTCCGCCACCACCGGCAGGTCGCTGGTTATCGAGACGGAGACCTCCTCGGCCTCCAGCCCCTTCACCTTGTCCACCGCGATAGTGTAACGCGACTCCGGGCCGACGGTGCAGGCCCTGTCCAGGAATCGTCCTCCCTTCAGCAGGAACCGGACCGAGAGCCGGGCCGCCCTCCTGTTCGGGTTGAAGACCAGAACGTAGGTGTCGAACGACTCGGCGGTGTACCCCTCGGCCAGGAACCACCTGTCGGACAGCACCGGGGAGCCGAACGAAGCGTGGCCGCCGGCTATGCGATTGTACCGGAAGTACATCGCCCTCTCGGCGGCGATCGGCGCGTCCGCCCTGACCCTGGCGGAAAAGGCCTTCGCCTCCCATCCCTTGATCCCGTCGACGGCTACAGTCCTCCTTGAGCGGGGTTTCACCTCCACGTAAACGTCGGACCGCTTTCCCTTTTCGGACTCGAGCGACAGGGTCGCGTGCGCGGTCCGCCCGCCCGGGTTGGCCAGCAGTATGTAAGTGTCGAAGTCGCCTGCGGTGTAACCTTCAGCGAAGAACCATTCGTCGGAGAGGCCGGTGACGCCCGCCGCGCAGGAACCCTCTTTGATGCCGCCGTAATCGAAGTACATCGAACGCTCGACCACTACCGGTATGGAGGCCTTCACCACGGTGGAGAATTCGACCTGCTCCATGCCCTCGACGGCGTCCACGGGTACCGTGTACCTGGCCAGCCCGGCCACCTCGAACGTCACTTCCCGGGTCGCGCCACCGGCCTCGAGAAAAGTGAGTGTGACCCGGGCCGGTTCCGGGTTGGGGTTCTGCACGAGAATGAACGTATCGAAGCCCCACGCCGTGCAGCCTTCGGCGAGAAACCATTCGGTGGACGGCTCTGTCGTTCCGGCGCTGACGTGCCCCCCGGGAATGGCGTCGCGGTAACGGAAGTACATCGAGCGCTCCGCCACCAGCGGACCCTGGAGCGCGTCCACCCTGGTGGAGAACTCCTCGTTGACCAGGGTGTCGTCGACCTTCACGGTCTTGCGGCTGCGCGCGTCGAGCGAGACCTCCTGCTGTATGCGCCTGCCGTCCCGGAGCATGTAGGTCAAAGCCCCCCTGGCCGGCGCGTCGCCGGGGTTCGCCAGCAGTATGTAGGTGTCGAAAGACTCCGGCTCGGGCTCGGCTATAACGCGCTTCCCGCAGCAGAAGTGCTCCCCGTAATACCCCGAGAGGCTGTCGACGCTCACGCCGGCGTTGCCCCCGGTCGAATGGATGAAAAGGCCCCTGCCGACGTACAGCCCGGCGTGTCCCACGTAGTCGGAAACGCCCGGGTCCTTGTAGAAGAGGACCGGGTCTCCCGGGAGCAGGTCCGACATCGCGACGGACGGGTAGCGGCCGTCCCTGGCCTGGTCGTCGGCCACTCTCATCATCGGGCGCCCCAGGACCGTGTTCAGCACGTAGTAGGTCAGCCCCGAGCAGTCGTAGCCGCCCTCGGCGTCCGACTCCCCGCCCCAGACGTAGGGGTAACCGATCTTGGAGAACGCGGCGTCCAGCGCCCGCTCGCGCGCGTTTCCTACGAGCGGACGCTGGCAGTTGAGCCACTGGAACGTCTGCCGGACGTATTCGACCCTCCAGGAGTCCGGCCGCGCCGCCCTCTGCAGGCTGTAAGCCATCTCCCCGCGCGGATATCCCTCCGACGGCCGGGCGCGCGTGTCGCGGTACTTGAGCCTCAGGTCGCTGGAGACGATGGAGGAGCCCTGGTAAGCCGGTCCGGCGGGCCAGAGGACCCTGGCGTATGCGGCCGGATCGCCCAGCCCCAGGCCCGACACCAGGCCCGCCATCGCCGCGGCGCACGTCTGGGGCTCGCTCTTTCTGAAGGCGCCGTCGGGATAGGCGCTCATGTACCCGTGTCCGACGGCGACGTTGGCGAACCTGAACAGCGGGTCGGTGGCCGGCATGTCGCTGAAACGTATCGCCGGGTCGGGGGCCTCCTGTGCCCTGCCGAACAGCTTAACCAGGGCGCAGGCGTAATCAATCCGGGTCACCGGGTCGTAAGGGTGGAAGTTCCCGTCCGGCCCGCCGTTCATGTAGCCCCTGGCGGTCACGGCTTCGATGGCCTGTTGTATCTCCGCCGGGCAGCCGGCCGTGTCCGGGAACGTCTGCGCGGCGGCGCCGGGCGGCGAGGGCGCGAGGGCGGCGGCATACAGCGCCGCCGCAACCGCGACGGCGAGGAGGGCTCTCAACGCTCCTGCCGGTCGTGCTCCAACTCCCATCGGCTACCTCGTGCACCCCTCGGCGAAGTACCACTGCAGGGCCGGGCCGGTGACGCCCATGTCGTTGGTCCCGCCCGGCTTGGGCCCGTAGTTGAAGTACGAAGCCCTTTCCACCACTATCGGCTCGCCGCACGTAACCCTGGTGGAGAATTCGGCCGCTCCCATGCCGCCGACCTCGTTCACCTTGACCGTACGGCGCGAGCGGGCCTCGAGGTGAACGCCCATCTTCTTCACAGTGCCGTCGGCCAGCAGGAACTCCAGGATCGCCCCGGTGTCCTTTCCCGAGGGGTTCTGGAGCAGGATGTACGTGTCGAAGCCGACGCGCGTGCATCCCTCCGCCAGGTACCAGATCCGGGAAGGGGAATTGGCGCCGGGGGCGTTGTTTCCTTCCCTGATCCCGAAGTAGTCGAAATACATAGAGCGTTCGGCGATCACCCCGACCGTCGAGACGACCTCGATGGACACGTCGGTCGACTCGAGGCCGGGGACCTCGTCCACATGCACCGTCTTGCGGCTGTGAGGCGCGATCTCCTCGGTGGCGCTTACGACCTTCCCCCCCGGAAGCATGTAGCGCACCCGCGCGGAAGCCGTCGAGCTCGATGGGTTCTGAAGCAGGAGGTACGTGTCGAAGCCCCTGCCGGTGTAGCCTTCGGCCAGCAGCCATCGCTTCGAGGGCGCCGTCACCCCCAGGGAGTCGTGGCCCCCGGAACGCCCCTCGCGGTCCTTGAAGTACATGGCCCGCTCGGCCACCACCGGGGACTCCGCGGTAACCCTGATCGAGAAGTCCGCCTTCTCCACGCCGGGGACCGTCGAGCAGTCCAGGGTGAACCGGGTATGGGGCGCCATGGTGCACCGGTAGTCGACGGTCTCGCCGTCCGAACGCATGAAGCGGACCGCCACGGGGTTCTCCACCTCCAGAGGGTTCTGGATGAGCAGGTAGGTGCTGAAGCCCCAATCCGTCGAACCCTCCGCCATGTACCAGCGGGTGGAAGGCTCCGTCACCCCCGGCGAATCGTGTCCGCCAATGCCACGCTCGAAGCCGAAGTACATCGCCCGTTCGGCGACGACGGGCACCCCGTTCACGCTGGTCACCAGGGTGGAGAGATCGGTGTTCGGTTCGTCCTCGTCGACGTGGACGGTGGCCCTGGACAGGGGCGGGACCTCGAGCCGCCTGGAGGACTCGCGGCCGCTGGCGTTCATGTAGGTGAACTCGACCTCGGCAACACGGGCGGGGTCGGGGTTCATCACCAGTATGTACTCGTCGAACCGTCCGGGGTCCATCAGGAAGTCGTTTATCCCCGCCGCCACCCCCTCGGCGATCTTCTGCCTGAACCTGGGGTCCTGGAGGAGCAGGGCCTCGGCCGGGTTGGTGAGGAAAGCGCCCTCCACCAGCGCGGAGGTCATGTCGGTGTGCTTGAGGACGTAGAAGCCGGCCTCCTTCACGCCCCGGTCCGGGAGCTTGATCCGCCTTACCACCTGCCGGTGCACCGCGGTCGCCAGGCGTCTTCCTTCCTCGGAGTTGTAGTAGCAGAACGTCTCCGTGCCTTCGGAGTCCGTCAGGTAGGCGTTGTTGTGTATCGAAACGAAGATCGTGGCGTTGGCCCTGTTGGCGATGTCACAGCGCTCCTGCAGCGACAGGGTGGAGTCGTCGGTGCGCGTCATCAACACCCTGTACCCCATACCCTCGATGATCGGCTTCGCCCGTAGGGCGATATCCAGGTTGACCAGCTTCTCCTGTACGCCGTTGTAATTGGCCCCGGAGTCGTTGCCGCCGTGACCGGGGTCCAGGCAGACCAGGACCAGGCCCGAGCCCGGCGGCGCGTCGGCGCGCGCGAGGCCCGCCGGCCCGCCCGGCGCGGCCAGCAGCGCCATTATCACCGCGGCTACTATCCCGGAACCCGCCTTTTTCATCCCGCATGCGCTCCCAACAAAAAACCAGGCACGACCGGAGTAATCTCCGGCTCCCTGGCAAAAGGATCTGTATTCGGTTGGCCTCAGAATTGTATCACACTTGTATTTCTCTGGTCGGTGCCCGGCGTCCTCCACCCGGCCTCCGCCGGGATGGCGCCGCCGTCGCTAGAACCCGCGCACTCCTATGGAATCGGTGCCCCCGCTGCGGTTGTTGAAGTACACCGCGCGTTCCACGATGACCGGACCGTCGGCGACAACCCTGGTGCTGGCCTCCGTCGCGGGCAGCGATTCGTCCATGGAGACCGTGAACCTGCTTCGCGGGGGGACCCTGTAGCTCCGGGTAGTGTTGGTCCCGTCCGCCTGCATGAAGGTCACCTCGACATTCCTGGCGTCGTCGCCCGGGTTCTGTATCAGCACCCAGGTCTCGAACCCCTGGTCGGTGTAACCCTCCGGCAGGTACCAGGTGGTGTCCGGCGTGGGTGTCCCGATGCAGGCGTGCCCGTCGCTGCGGTCGTTCCAGTACATCGCCCTCTCCACCAGCACCGGGTGCTCCGAGCGCACCTTCACCGAGACCTCGCTCGCGGGCAGGTAGCCGTCCACCTGTATGGTGAACCTGCACGCCGGCGGCAGGGTGAACCGCTTCACCGTGTTCTTCCCGGTGCTCTCCATGAACGTGACCGTCACGTCGTTGTAGGTGCTCTGGGGGTTCTGTATCAGTACCCACTCCTCGAACCCCTGGTCGGTGTAACCCTCGGCCAGGTACCAGGCGTTCGAAGGCGAGCAGGCGCCTATCGAGCACGTCCCCGCGGTCATGTTGTTCAGGTACTGCGCCCTCTCCACGACCACGTCGGCGCTGCTCTGGATCAGCGTGGAAATCGACTGGGCGGGTATTATCTCGTCCACGTGGATGGTGAACCGCGAGTGGGCGCCGACAACGTACCGCCTCTCGACGTTCCCCGCACCCGGTGTCATGAAGGTGGCCTTGACGGATGCGTCGGTGTCACCGGGGTTCTGTATCAGGACGTACTCGTCGAAGCTTTCCGCGGTGTATCCTTCGGCCAGGTACCAGGTCTTCGACGGCCGGGACACACCGATGGAGTCGTGCCCCGCCCGCCTTCCGTTGAAGTACATCGACCTCTCGACTCCCACCGGTACGTCGGAGCTGACAAAAGTGCTCACCTCCGCGTCGGGGAGGATGTCGTCAACGGTGATGGTGAAGCGGCTGTTTGGCGCTACGGTGTACGCCCTGTCGAGCGTCGCCCCCCCCGGCAGCATGAATCGCACGCCCAGGGACGCCGCCCGGGGGTTGGGGTTCTGTATCAGGACGTACTCCTCGAACTCGCCCCCGGTGGCGTTCCTGCCGGTGAACCCTTCAGCCAGGTACCAGGTCCTGGACAGGTCGGGTATCGAGGAATTCACGTAGACGGGCACCGAGGCCGGCCGCAGCTCGTGCGCGGCGCTGGTCGCCCTGGCGTCTATCTTCGCCGTGTAGGTGCCGTCGCCGACGGCCACGCCCCGGGTGTCTCGCCCGTCCCAGGTGAAGCTCCTGGAGCCGGCCGGGCAGACCGCCTCCGGCCAGGAGCGCACCAGGCGGGAACCGGACCACACCGAAACCGTTACCTTCGCGGCCACCGGGAGGGTGTAATCGACCCTGACGGTGTCGTTGACCCCGTCGCCGTTCGGGCTTACGGCGTGGGTTCCCGCCCTCACGCCGGTGATGTCCTTCACCGAGCGCCCCGCGACCCTGGCCGGCAACAGCGCCCGGTTGGTGGCAGTCGGGGCCGAACGGGCGGTCGAAAAGTACAACGTAGGCACCCTCGCCGCGGGGTCGGCGTTGCCCCAGTCGGCCCTGGCGAACACCGGCACGCGCAGGGGATAAGCCGTCTGCTGGTAGTAGAGCGAATCGGCGGCGCCGTCCAGCGTCAGGCCGGCCACCGCGTCGATGAGCCCCAGTGCCGAAGCGCCCCTCGGGTAGTAACCGAGGCTCTGCGAGTAGCCCGAGGATGCCTCGAGGAAGGCTCCGGCGGCCCGTTTTCCCGCTCCGGCGCCCACGGGAGCGACGTAAGGGGTCAATCCCGTGGAGGCGTTCCGGACACCGGCGCCCCCGGGGTAAACCAGCACGTCCCAGAACGTGCCGTACAGGTTCTTCCCGAAGTACTTCTGAAGGCTCCAGTACCGGGTCGAAAGCGACAGGGGGTTTGCCCCGCGGAGCTGTGCCCCCAGGTAGCACGCCGCCTGGTCCCTCCAGAGGTTCTGCGACACCCACTGGTTGTACTGGTCGTAAGACGAGTGCGGGCAGCCGTAAGTCTTCAGCGTCTTCTCCACCGCGTTCGACGCGTCCAGGCGGAAGCGCTCGTGGTTGGTGCCGGTCACCCCGACGGTCCTGGTACCCCCCAGCAGGTAGAGCAACCCGTTCGCCGCGTAGATGCTGTACGCCTCGGCGTCCTCCTGCTTCGCGTCCTGGTCCGAGCAGACCGCGAAGTGGTCCGAGAGCCACATGTCGTACTCCAGCGTCTGGTTGATGAGCTCGACCTGCCCGCGGCACTTCGAGGCGGAGGAAAGGTCCGCCCGCGACTGGTTCAACGCCATCTCGCGGGCGGCCTGGCACGAGGCCAGGCACTTGACCCCCAGGTACACCTGGTCTCTCGATTTCTGGATGCCGTACGACCCCTGGTCGATGGTGTTCTGGGCGTGGAGGTCCGGCAGCCCGTTCCCGTTGGTGTCGCAGTTGATGTTGAAGTCGAGCAGCTCGCGCACCAGCGGGAATTGCTGCTGCATGAAGGCCAGGTCACCCGTGGTCTTCCAGTACTTGTACAGGAGCAGTATGAAGTTGGCGTTCTCCTCCACGGCCATGCTGAGCGGATACGACTGCCCTGCCGCGGTGTCGCCGACGCCCATGTCGTGCGAGATGTAAGTACCCTGCGGGCTCGCGTTGGTGTAGAAGGTCCACTCCGTCATCACCTGTTTCAGGAGGTCCGGCCAGAAGTACAGGTAGAACCACGCCTGGTTGTACTCCACGTCCACAGTGGAGTGGTAGCGGCAGCTCGAGCCCTCCCACACGCTGAACCAGTCTCTGCCGGAGTCCGATCGCGCCCACCAGGTGTTCGCCAGGAAGCTCTGAAACCCGTAGCTCATAAGATCGCGGACCTGGTCCCGGTAAGCGGAAGGCAGGGCAAGATAGGCATCCGAGTTCACCGTGGCGTCGAAGAAATCGGACAGGGTCTCGATCCCGTCCCCCGCGGAACGCGAGGTGATCGCGTAATTCACCACCTTGCGCACATCCGCGAACTGCCTGGTGTAGCGGAAGCGGAAGGTGGAATCGCTGTAGGCGGTGTTAGACACGCTCAACACCCGGTCGGAAACGTAACCGGCCAGCACGAACCGCTTGGTACGGGAATCCCCGGGGGCAAGGCCGTCTATCGTCCACACCGCCCCGGTGTACCCCCTGGGGTAGTAACTGTAGACCGGCCTCTTGTAGTCGTCGTAGGTAGCCGGGTACCCGGCCGGGGAGACGTACGACCAGATGCTGTCGCCGGTGAAGTCGGAGAACTCCAGGGGCGTCGAGCCCCTGAAGTCGACGTCCGACGATTCGCCGGCCGCCACGGCCAGCGACTCGGTGGCCTTCTTCGCCTTGAAGGGGTTGCGCGTCTCGTCGTAGTAGTTGCAGGTCGTGGAGTTCGCGATTCCCGCCTCGGTGGGCTCGGAGTACTCGGCGACTTCGCTGGAGGCGAAGTCGAGCTTGTGCGAACGGGCGATAACGAAGGTGGGCGAGGCGGCCGCCGAACCGGTGTTCCGCACCGTCACGTCGATGTAGAAGAACGGCGCGCCGCTGGCCTTGTCGTGACCCGGGTAGAAAGGCGCTTTGAACCTGACCGTCGCCTTGAAGGGGATCCGGGGCGAAGACCCCTCGAACGTCTGCGTGGTCATGGTCTGCTTCTGAGTGAGGTTCTCCCATACCGGGAACCTGTCGGTGAAAGGCAGGGCGCGGATGTCCACCCCGTCCGACAGCGCCATGACCAGGTCGTGCACGTCCCCCGTGCCGTCACCAAGGGGGGCGAACCTGGCGGCGCGCTTCTGGGGCATCAGGTCGAGGCTCGCGCGGGCGCCCATGCGCCCCAGGATCGCCTCGAAAGTGTCCTGGCCGGACGAGTTGACGAACCTGGTCGGGGTGGTCATGTTCAGGCGGCTGGCGAACGCGTCTATCTCCACCGCGCTGGAGCCACCCCTGTACAGCCGCACCGTGCTGACGGTGGCGTAGTCCTTGCAGCCGGCCTGGTCCGACCTGAAGGTTACGGTGAGGACCCCGGAAGCGCTCGTTTTCGCCTGGAAGGTCCTCTGCAGCGCCCTGTTCCTGCCACCGGCGGCGGCGCAGACGTCGAGCCTGGAGAGCACCTTGCCGCCCTGGACGTAGACGTTGAAAACGCGCTTGCCCGCCGCGGAGTAGTCGTGCTCGACGAAGCTCAGTTCCACCGAGTAGCTCGTCGACGCCGGCAGGTTGCCCACCGCGTAGGAGAAATACTTCCCCTCACGCTGGCGCTGGAACTTGTACTCCTTCTTGTTTGCCCCGTCGGTGCCCGCGATCCTCGTGGAAGTGAAAACACTCGGCCACGTGACGTCGTTGGTGGCGTTCTGCTGGAGCTCCACCACGGGCTGGCCGGCTCCCGCCGCCGCGCCTGCCGCCGACAGGAGCAGCAAGACCGCCGCCGCGAACAGAACCAACCCCGCGATGGCCGCTATCCTGGCACGTGTTACATCCATGACACGTTGACCTTACCCCAATTCCTTCCGCGAGACCACGAGAGCAACCAACCGGCGGGACCCCGGTGGGGGCCGGTGCCGCGCGGTATCGCACGCCCTGCTGGGACGCCGCGGACGCGGCCGGAGTTCCGACCGTTGTGATATCATTCGGCCGTCCACCGGCGAAAGGCTTTTCATGAACATCCTCTTCGTTGTCAAGGAGTTCCCCCACAGCCGCGTGATCGGGGGGCCGATAATCATCTACAACCGTATCAAGTACCTCTCGCGCGACCACACGGTTTCCTGTATCGCATTCGCCCCTCACAAGCCCACGACCGAGCAGGTCGAGTCTCTCGGCCGGTATTGCAAAGAGCTCAGGCTCGTACCGCCTCCCGCCGCCAGAGGCGCCGTGCGACGCGCGAAAGACTGGGTAGCCGGTCCGGTTCCTCCGTATTTCATGCTCAACTACTCCCCCGAGATGTACCGGGAGCTGGGCGAGATGACGAGGTCTTGCCGATACGACGTAGCCATATCCGAATACTCGATGGTGGCCCAGTACCTGTACCGCAACGGCGACCTGGCAGGGATGAAACGGGTCATGTCGGTGCACGAATGCTACTACCTGGCCCGCAGGAAGGTGCTGTCGGTCCAGGGGTGGGGAAAAGCCGGGCTCCAGGCGTTGATGCAGCTCAAAGGCTTGAAGCGTTTCGAGTTCGACATGTACGCGGACGCAGACAAGGTCCTGACCCTCACCCCGGAGGGAAGGGACGAACTCCTGGCCATCAGGGACGACCTCGACATCGCGGTGGTCCCTCACGGCGTCGACGTCGAGGGCTTCCGGCCCGCCGCGGACAGGCCGCCTCATCCGCCCACCGTCATGTTCCTGGGTAACTTCCCCCACGACCCGAACAGGGACGCGGCCGTGCACTTCGTCCACAGCTCCTGGCCCATGGTGAAGGAGAATGTGCCGGACGCCAGGTTCCTCGTCGTCGGCAGGGGACCCACGCCGGACATGCTGGAGCTTGCCCGGCTCGACCCCTCGATCGAGATCACCGGCGAAGTCGAATCGGTCATGCCCTACATGCTCCAGGCGGACGTCTTTGTCTGCCCGGTGCGTATGGGCGGGGGCTTCAGGGGCAAGGTCCTGGAGGCGATGGCCGCCGGAGTCCCGGTGGTATCCACCAGGCTGGGCGCCGAAGGGCTTCCGGCGGAGAACGGCCTGAACATAATCCTGGCGGACGACCCGGCCGTGATGGCGCGCGAAACGGCGAGACTGCTCGGTGACGCCGCGGCGAGGGACGAACTCGCCGGCAACGCGAGGCGGCTGATGGAGGAGAACTTCTCGTGGCAGAAAGGCGTGGAGATCCTGGAGGGGGTCCTGGACGAAGTGGTGCGGCCCTAGCTCCGCCACCGCCGCCGGGAACTCGCCGGTGAACCACACCCGGTGTCCCGTCATGCCCCGGCGGCAGAGCGGCCGGACGGGACACCGGGCGGGCCGTTTCTTCATTGACAGCGATTACGCCCGTGCCTAGTATTGCTTAGCGACACGCAAGGCATCCAACGCGCCGTCGATGGCCCGGCCCGCAGCGGGCACGCTGATCCCGAACTCGAGATAACGGCGGCTGCAGCGGGACGGAAATCGGCTCCTGCCGTGGACCGGAGGCGGAGCCCGCGAGCACGGGCGGGAGGCCCCGGGGGCGGGGACCGGGAGAGAAGCCGGAAATGAATGAGATCGTGACGGTGAGCGAGCTGGTCAAGACGTTCGGCGACCTGGTCGCCGTGGACGGCGTCTCGTTCGAGGTCGCCCGCGGAGAAGTGTTCGGCTTCCTCGGCCCCAACGGCGCGGGCAAGACGACGACCATCAACATGCTCTGCACCCTGCTCAAGCCAACCGCCGGTACGGCCACCGTTAACGGCTACGACATCGACACCCGTAAAAACGAGGTCAGGGAATCGATCGGGCTGGTGTTCCAGGACCCCAGCCTCGACGACCGGCTTACCGCCCGGGAGAACCTGATCTTCCACGCCGTCGTCTACCACGTCCCCCGTTCGGTGCGCGACGCGCGCATAGACGAGGTGATGGGAATGGTCAGCCTGTCGGACAGGCTGGATGACAAAGTGGAGACGTTCTCCGGGGGGATGAAGAGGCGCCTGGAGATCGCCCGCGGCCTGCTGCACTACCCCAAGGTCCTCTTCCTCGACGAGCCGACCATCGGGCTGGACCCCCAGACCCGCAACTACATCTGGGAGTACATAGAGGACCTGAAAAGGCGGGAGGGGATAACCATCTTCCTCACCACCCACTACATGGAGGAGGCCGAGCACTGCGACCGCATCGCGATCATCGACACGGGTAAGATCATCGCGCTGGACACCCCCGAGGCCCTCAAGGACAACGTCGGGGGCGACGTGATCAAGCTCCGCACCGAGGACGACGAGTCGGCCGAAGCCGAGCTCCTGTCGCGGTTCCCCGAGCTCGAGCTGCTGACCGACCCGGAGTGCAGGCTCTGTTTCAAGACCCGGAAAGGCGAGGAATTCATCCCGGACCTCATCCGGGACTTCGGCACCAAGATCGTATCCGTCAGCATCCACCGCCCGACGCTGGACGACGTGTTCCTCCAGCTCACCGGGAAAGAAATTCGCGAAGAGGGAGCCGACGACCTCGCGGCCGTCCGCCGCTTCATGATGATGCCCAGGACAAGGAAGTAACCGGAATGGACGACAGGGAGCGCACCAACACCGGCACGGGGGGCGACCGGGCGGAAAAAGGGCCGGGCGAGTCCACCGAGGAGTATCTCCGCAGGACGAACGTCCGGAGGGCCTTCACGGGGGCTTACATCGTGTGGCTCCGCGATATCAAGCGGTTCTGGCGCGACACCCCCAGGCGGGTGGGCGCCTTCGTCCAGCCGATGATCTACCTGTTCCTCCTGGGGACCGGTCTCCAGGCCGCCTTCAAGGTGTTCGGCGGCGGAAACACCAGGTACATCCTTTTCATGTTCCCGGGGATCCTGGGGATGACCGTGCTCTTCACCTCGGTCTTCTCCGCCATTTCGATCCTCTGGGACCGGGAGTTCGGCTTTCTCAAAGAGGTACTGGTCTCCCCGGTGCCGCGTTCGAGCGTCGCCTTCGGCAAGATAATCGGCGGTGCCACCCAGGCGATGATCCAGGGGACCATACTCCTGGCCCTGATGTTCTTCCCGTTCATGTACGGATTCAGCGTCGAGACCGCTCTCAAGGCACTGGCCCTGATACCCCTGACCCTGCTGCTGGCCATCGGGATGACCGCGATGGGCGTCGCCATAGCGGCCAATATGAAATCGATGGAGGGGTTCCCGATGGTGATGAACTTCCTGCTGCTGCCGCTCTTCTTCCTCTCCGGGGCGATGTTCCCGCTGCAGGGACTGCCCGGCTGGATGAACGTGCTCACCAAGCTCAACCCGCTGTCCTACGGGGTAGACATGCTGAGGGGGATCAGCCTGAGGGGCGTCGAGGTGACCGGGGGACCTGCGGCCCTGCTGAACAAGATCCCCCAGCAGGCCCTGAACCGGATGCCCGCCGAAGTTAAAGCGGCCCTCACCAGGGCCGGCTCGAGCATGTCCCTGCAGACCCAGAGGTACCCGCTGTGGCTGGACATCACGGTGGTATCGTGCTTCGCCCTGGTCATGCTCGTCATAGCCATTTGGCAGTTCAGCCGGCAGACCTGAATCCGCACCCGTTACGCCGGGCCCCCGGGGCGCCGCCCGGAGCCTCCATCATGAAGTGAAACCCGGTGACCGGGATCGCCACCATGACCATGGTGCCCATCATCCCGATCCCGGTGTCGTTCAGCAGCAGGGCGACAATGCTCCCGGAGAGCAGAGCGAAAAGCGAGCTGGTGAACGCCCTGTCGGATCTCCAGCGCGCCTCCCAGAACGAGCCGGGCCGTCTCATCCACAGGACAATGGCGACTACCGACGCGACCATCACCAGGGCCAGGACCAGCACGCTCCTGATCTGGGCCAGCAGTATGACGGCCTTCCTGCCGACCAGGCCGAACACCTGTTGCGAGCCGGCCGACAGGGCCTGGCTGGTATGGGTGTGCACGAAGACGGCGTCGGCCACCACCAGGGCGGCCGCCGCCCCGATGGCGCCGCCGACCACGACCAACATCCTCCGGCGATCGAATCGCCCGCCACCTGTCGCGAAGAAGAGGACCAGGCACGTGACCACGGTGGTGACAAAACCCCCGAAATCACCACCCAGCAGTCCAAAGCCGACGAAGAAAGCCAGGACCGCGAGGCCGGCGAAGACGCCCCGTCTCGCGGGGCCCCCGGCGCAGACTGAGTCGCGCGCGATGCCGACCGCTCCGAACACGCCGTAAGCTATCAGCATTCCCGAGACGGCGTTGCTGATCCCGAAGAACCTCATGCCGTCCTGGACGCTGCTCCCCAGCAGCGGGAACACCAGGAGCCTGCCGCCGAAGAGCAGGTCGACCATCATGACCCCGGCGGAGAGGAGACACACCAGCGTCACAGCGTCCGGCCGGCCCGCGGGCCCGGCGGCGAAGTACGCGGCGAGGCCGACGGCCAGGGCGTAGGCGGCACAAAAGACGAGGGGAAACGTCCAGCCATCGAAGGAGAACGCCGACACCAGAAGGAAAGACGCGGGAGCGGCCAGGAGCACCACCGCGGCAGGCCGGAGAACGCGCATCAGGACGGGCAGGCGGCGCTCTATCCCGATCCGGGCGCCCACCGACGGTATGCAGGCCAGCGAAAGGACCAGGAACACGCCGACGCACGCGAGGTAGGCGAGCACCACCGGCCAGCGCGCCTCCCTGGTAACCATGTACTGCCTGTCGAGCTCAGCGGTGTGCTCCAGGTTTGTCGCCCCGCCTGGAGCCTTCCCCGCCGTGTTCATCGCGGCCCCCACGGGCTGCGGGGGGGCCGGGAGGCCGTAGAAGCGAAGCACCGTCGCCGCCAGGTCGGTGTTGTTGACGAAACCCGCCCTCCTCGTGGAAGGAGATGAAATGAGGCCCCGGGAGAAGCCTTTGCCCGCGGCTATAAAAGGCGTCGCGAAGTTCCCCTTCATGCGCGCCTCGCTCGGGGCCGCGGGAGAGACCACCAGCAAGAGCGAACTGCCGAGGTCCATCTCCCGCGCCAGGCGCGAGGCGAAAGAGTCTGCCCGGCGCAGGGCACCCGCCCGCGCCGTCGCGAACGCGCCGGCGCCTGTGAGCAGACGCTCGCGATCGGCCCGCCCGGTATCCCCGGTGTCGATAACCAGCAGGTCGCTGCGGGACAGTAGCTCCCGGGAGGCCGCGAGGAGCCCTTCCATATCAGTGACCATTCCTCCCGGCCGCGGCGGCGCGCGCCTGGTCAATCCCGCAAGGCGAGCCTGCGGCACCTTCCCACCGGGACCGGAGACGATGAGCGCGGAGCACCGGACCGGCCCCGTCAGAGAATCCTGGTTGCCGGCCACGGCGGCGACCTTTCCGGCCCGCGCGAGCTCCCTGCCGAGGAGGCCCACGCTGTCCGACGTGCCACCCTCCGCGTTGCCGGCGACAACGGCGGCCATGCCGAGGCATGCCGACCCGCCGGGCGGCGTCGCGGTCCCTGAGGCCAGGCGCGCGTAAGAACCGGCGGATGTCTCGTGGCCGGCCCCGGCGAGCAGTTCACCCCGTTCGAACGACAGCTCCGCGCCCGCCGCGCCCCTGGCACGCGTTCCCGCCGCCAGGGTCACGCAACCGGCGCCGTTGTCCGGCTCCCGCCCGGTGTCCCTCTCCCCGGTGCGGGTCACCATGATCCCCGACGACCACCTGTTGGCAAGCCTGGCGAGGAACGGCGTGCCGCCCGGCGTGATGTCCCCGGGCCCGGTCCTGTCGATGACCAGGATGACGACCTTCCCCCGCAGGTCCGCCGAGCGGGCGAAGGGACAGGTGAACGCCCCCGCCAGGACCAGCAGGGCCAGGACGGCCGCCGCCCGCGCCAGGAGCGCCCGGCGGCACCGTGCGCCCGCCTCGCATCTCATCCCGTCACCCGCCTCAGCCGTCCGCCGGTCGCCGCTCGATCCGGGCCCCCAGCCTCGAGAGCTTGCCCACGAAATCCTCGTAACCGCGGTCGATATGCCGGATCTCGTACACCTCGGTGACTCCTTCCGCGGCCAGCCCCGCAAGGACCAGGCCGGCGCCCGCCCGCACGTCCGTGGCGGTCACGGGGGCGCCCGACAGGCGTTCCACTCCCCTGACTATCGCGTGGTGCTCCCTGGTCTTCATGTCCGCGCCGAGCCTGTTGAACTCGTCCACCACCATGAACCTGTTGTCGAAAATGTTCTCGGTTACGAACGAGATGCCGTCCGCCGTCGCAAGCAACGCCAGCATCATCGGCTGCAGGTCGGTGGGAAAGCCCGGGTAGGGCAGGGTGGATATCTCCACGCCGCGGGCCCTTCCGTCCAGCCTGGCCGTCAAAGCCGATCCGTCCACCGCAACCTCGCATCCCGCCTCGACCATCTTCTCGCGCACGATCTCGAGGTGCGCGGGGTCGGCCCCTTCGACCCTCACCTCCCCGCCGGTCACCACCCCGGCAAGGAGGAAAGTGCCCGCCTCAATCCTGTCCCCTATCACCTCGTGCTCCACGCCGGACAGCGAGCTCACGCCCTCGATTGTCAGGGTCGAGGTACCCGCGCCTTCCACGCGGGCTCCCATGCGGCTCAGGAAGTCCGCGAGGTCGACTATCTCCGGTTCCTTCGCCGCGTTCTCGATTACCGTGCGTCCCCGTGCCAGGCAGGCGGCGATCAGGAGGTTCTCCGTGGCGCCCACGCTCGCGAAGTCGAGGAAGAGGTGGGTTCCTTTGAGCCCCGGGGCACGTGCTTCGATGTAGCCGTGGGAGACCGTGAGGTCCGCGCCCATCTGGGCGAACCCTTTCAAGTGCATGTCTATCTGGCGCGAGCCAATGTTGTCGCCCCCCGGCATCGCGACCCTGGCCCGCCCGTAGCGGGCCAGCAGCGCCCCCAGCACGTCGACGGCCGCGCGCATCTTCTGTACCAGGTGGTAAGGTGTCTCGAAGCGCGGCTCGGCCGCCGGGGTTATCCTGAGCGTTCCCCGCTCCATCTCCACACCGAGCCCCAGCCGGCGGAGCACCTCGGACATGATGTGCACGTCGGAGATGTCGGGGACGTTGGTGATGAGCGACGGCCCTTCGGCCATCACCACCGCGGCCATCAGCTTCAGCACCGAGTTCTTGGCGCCGCCCACGCGCACCGTGCCGCGCAGCGCTTCGCCGCCGCCCTCGATGACCAGCTTGTCCATGAAGCCTCCCGCCAGGCCCGCGGCCGCCCGGACCGCCGGGCCGTTTCGCCCGGGCTCAATTGTAACAGGGCGCGGGGGAGTGTGGACCGGTTCCGGGTGCGCCGGGGGCGGCCTCAGGACCGGGTGGCGGCCTGCTGCCGCTCCATTATCTTCTTCTTGACCTTCTTGAGGCGGAAGTGGTCCTCGCGGGCCCTCTCGTCGAGGGAGCTGAAGATGAACTTGACCTGTACCTGGAGCTCGGGGACGACCACGTTCTCCAGGGCGTTCACGCGCCTGTTGGTCTTCTGGAGCTCCTCCCCCAACCGGCGCAGCCGCGTCTCGATGTCGGCGCTCTGGATCATGATATCGATGATCTCCTCGAACTTGCCTGCCGTGGAGTCGATCCGGGCGCTCACGCCGGTTATGGAGTAGCCCCGGCTCAGCTCGTTCTTGAGCGCGGTGTCGGACTTCTTGATGACGGGAATGGGAACACCCATCACGTGGGTCCCGAAGATGTCCACCAGGATCTCGCCCTTGGTGGCGAACGAGACCGATTTGACGACCGACTTGCCCTCCACCGCCTTGGCGAGGGCCAGCGATTGCTGGGCGTCCGCGGTGGCCCTCTCGAGCCTCATCGACAGCTTCATGGTCTCGTCGATGATCGGGAGGAACTCCCTGAGCAGCGCGTCCCGCTTCTTCTTGAGGAGCTCCATGCCCTGCTCCGCCAGCCTTATCTGCTGCCTCCTGTAGAGGAGCTCGCTGCGCGTCGGGTTGACTTTTTCAGCCATCGGTTTTCCTTACTCGGCCCCGGCCTCTTCTTCCGCCCCGGCGGCGGTGTCACCGGCATCGCCCTCGTCATCTTCCCCGGCTGACTCCCCGGCATCGCCCTCGTCATCTTCCCCGGGTGACTCCCCGCCCTCCGGCACGCCGAGGTCCATCTCGCCGGGGTAGAACTGCTCGATGTACTCGACCTTGATCCTCTTGAGCTCGCTCGCCGGGAGCAGCGACAGGAGGTTCCAGCCTATCGACAGCGTCTCCTCGATGTCCCTGTTCTCGTCACCCTGGTTGAGGAACTGCTCTTCGAACTCGTCGGCGAACTTCAGGTAGAGCCTATCCGTCTCGGAGAGCGCCTCCTCTCCAATGATGGCGACCAGCCTGCGCAGGTCGACGCCCTCGGCGTAGAACGCGTAGAGCTGGTCGGCGACCCCCCTGTGGTCGCCCCTGGTCTTGCCCTCGCCTATGCCCTGGTTCATCAGGCGCGAGAGGCAGGGAAGCACGTCGATCGGCGGGAACACCCCCTTGCGGTGCAGCGCCCTCGAAAGCACGATCTGGCCCTCGGTTATGTACCCCGTGAGGTCCGCGATCGGGTGGGTTATGTCGTCGTCGGGCATCGTAAGAATCGGGACCTGCGTTATCGAGCCTTTCCTGCCCTTGATCCTTCCCGCGCGCTCGTATATGCCGGCGAGGTCGGTGTACATGTAGCCGGGATACCCGCGGCGTCCGGGGACTTCTTCGCGCGCGGCGGAGATCTCGCGCAGGGCCTCGCAGTAGTTGGTCATGTCGGTCAGGATGACCAGCACCTGCATCTCGTATTCGAAGGCCAGGAACTCCGCCATGGTGAGGGCGCACTTGGGAGTGATGATGCGCTCGACCGTGGGGTCCTCGGCGAGGTTCATGAAGAAGACCACCCGCTCCAGCGCTCCGGTCTCGGCGAAGGCGCTCTGGAAGAAGGAAGCCTCCCGGCGGGTGATTCCCATCGCGGCGAACACGATGGCGAACTCCTCGCCTGAGATGACCTTGGCGTTCTTGACTATCTGGGCCGCGACCTCGTTGCCCGGCAGCCCGGCGCCCCCGAAGATCGGCAGCTTCTGTCCGCGCACCAGGGTGTTGAGCCCGTCGATGGCGCAAATGCCGGTCTGGATGAAGTCGTTGGGGTTGTCCCTGGTGTACGGGTTGATGGGCGCGCCCCCCACCTCGAGCTCCTGCTCGGGGAACACCTGCCCGCCGCCGTCTATCGGCTGGCCGAGGCCGTTCAAGACCCGGCCCAGCATGCCGGCGGACACCCCCAGCTTGATGACCTCGCCCTGGAACCGCACCTTGCAGTCACGCACGTCGAGCCCCTGCGTGGCCCCGAAGATCTGCACCACGGCCAGGTCGTCGTTGAGCTCTATGACCTGCCCGTTGCGCACCACTCCGTCGGCGGACTCGATCTCGACCATCTCGCCGAACGAGACCCCGCTGACCTTTCTCACGAAGACCAGCGGCCCCGCAATGTCGCTGATGGTCTTGTACTCTGCCTGGACCAGCCTGTCTCGGGCCATTTTCCTCTCTCCTGTCCAGAGTGAACTCTACTTGATCCTAGTACCTGATAAGCCTGCGCAGCTCCGCGGACATCTCGGCCTCGAGGGTCTCGAGCTGTTCGACCGCCTCCTCGTTGGGGATATCCTTCATGCGCCCTATGCGCGTGCGGAACGGCACGTCCATGGCCTCCTTAAGCGTTACTCCCTTGACCAGGACCTCCTGCAGCAGGTCGTAGTAGGCGACGATGACCTTGAGCATGTGGTACTGCTTGTGCGGGCTGCAGAAAGCGTCGATGTCGCTGAAGGCGAACTGCTGGAGGTAATCCTCCCTGAGCATGCGGGCGACTTCCAACGTGGCCCGGGCGAACTCCGGCAGGGCGTCCGGGCCTACGAGCTGGACGATCTCCTGCAGTTCCGCCTCCTTCTGGAGGATGCTCATGGCCTTGTCGCGCAGCGGCTTCCAGTCGGACGAGACGTTGTTGGAGTACCAGTCCTCGACCTGGTCGAGGTACAGCGAATAGCTGCCCAGCCACGATATGGCGGGGAAGTGGCGCCGGTGGGCCAGGGAGGTGTCCAGAGCCCAGAAGGCGCCCGATATGCGCAGCGAGTTCTGGGTCATGGGCTCGGAGAAGTCGCCGCCGGGGGGCGAGACCGCCCCGACCACGGTGATCGAACCGATGCGCTCTTCGCCGTTGCTCCCGAGACACACCGACCTGCCGGCACGCTCGTAGAAATCGGCGATCCTGGTCGCCAGGTACGCCGGGTAGCCCTCCTCTCCGGGCATCTCCTCGAGCCGGCCGGAAACCTCGCGCAGGGCTTCGCCCCACCTGGAGGTGGAGTCCGCCATCATCGCCACGTCGTAACCCATGTCCCGGTAGTATTCCGCCATCGTGATCCCGGTGTAGATGGAGGCCTCGCGGGCCGCCACGGGCATGTTGGAGGTATTGGCGATGAGGATGGTGCGCTTCATCAGGGGCTGACCGGTCCTCACGTCCTCGAGGGCGGGGAACTCCGAGAGCACGTCGGTCATCTCGTTCCCGCGCTCGCCGCACCCTACGTAGATCACGATATCGGCCTGGGCCCACTTGGCGAGCGTCTGCTCGGTGACGGTCTTCCCGGTGCCGAAGCCGCCGGGAATGATGCTGTAGCCCCCCTGCGCCACCGGAAAGAACGTGTCGAGTATCCGCGTCCCGGTGATGAACGGCAGGTTCGGGTCCATCTTGCTGATGACCGGCCTGGGAATCCGGGCGGGCCACTCCTGGACCATCTTGAACTCCTGGCCGTCACGGGTGCGGGCGATGACGTCGGTGACCTTGAAGACGCCCGACTCGATCTCGGCGATCGTCCCGCTCCTGCCCGGCGGCACCATGATCAGGTGCTTGATGACCTCGGTCTCCTGCACCTCGCCAAGCACGTCTCCCTCGGAGACCTCGTCGCCCGGCGCGGCGGTGGCGACGAACTCCCAGTCGCGCTCGTGGTCGAGAGGATCGGCCACGGTGCCCCGGGTGATGTAGTCGCCGTACACGTCGGCCAGGTCCGGCAGCCTCCTCTGGACGCCGTCGTAGATCGACGAGAGCATCCCCGGCCCCAGCTCCAGCAGCAGCGGCTGCTCGGTGCACACCACCGCCTCTCCGACCTCCAGGCCGCTGGTGTCCTCGTAGACCTGGATGACCGCGTTCTGCCCGGCGAGACGGATGACCTCCCCGATGAGCTTGAGCTTGCCCACGAAGGTCACGTCGTACATCCGTGCCCCGTTCATGCCCATGGCCTCGACGACCGGCCCCGAAACCTTGGTTATCTCGCCTTCGATCAAGACACGACTCCTTAAGCTCTCGGCCTTTCGGCCTATTGGTTCTTCAGCGTCACATCGAAGCCCACCGCGCGGTGCACCAGGCGGGCGAGGAACGCCCTCCGCTCACCGGCCGCGCCCAGCTTCTCCTTGACAGGGAGCGACACCACTATCGGTCGGTATGTCGCCTCGATGCGCTTCTGTATCCTTTCGTCCAGCCCGGTCAGGAACGACTCGTTGACCGCCAGGATCCCGCTTTTCGGGTCCTCGAGGAGCCTTGATATCTCCCGGGTGGCCTCGTCGGCCGTCTCCACCTGGAAGACGTCCACCCCCGCCAGCCTGAACCCGTCCGCGGTCTCCGGGTCGGTCAGCACGATTACCTTGTACATGTCATACGTCCGATCGCTTTATCCCTCGCTCTCCTGCCCGAAGAAGAACAGGTCTTTCTTGATGTCGCCCTGAGGGCGCTCCATCATCTTTCCCCGTAGGATGATGCGAAGGTTGATGATCTCGTTCTGCTTGCTGAACATGAAGCCGATGACGACGCCGATGCCCAGCACGTCTATGTTGGACATCGCCGCGCCGCGCCGGATGATCTCCCTCTCGAGTTCCTTGTCGAAGGCGACGACGTCTATCTCCTGGTACTCGGCGAGGGCCTTCTCCAGCGGCTTGCGGAATCGCGGATCGGGGTATTCGCTGACGATCTGGACGACGTCGCCCAGGCGGTGAAGCCCCAGGAACTGGTCCCTGGCCAGGGTCCCCCCGTCGATCCTGAGGCCCTCGACCTCGTCGTCGTCGAGCTTCAGGCCCCGGACCCTCACCAGCGTCGACACGTTCCTCATGTCGATTTCGGCGGTTATCATCTGCCGCACCATCTCCACGTTGCGGTCGTGCCCCGTCAACTGGTTGATGCAGTCGCGGTAGTTGAACTTGTCGAGCGCAAGTTCGAGAACGGCCAGGTCCTGCATCTTCTTCTGGTAGGCGCCGTACGCGGAGGCCAGGGCCTGCCCGTATTTGTTCTGCTGGGAAACCAGTACGTTGATGGCGTCCCGCACCTCCCGGGCCTGGGCCATCTGCTCCAGCGTGTCCATCTTGATGACGCCCACCGGGACCATCAGGGCCAGCACCTCCGACGGCGTCGCGTTGCCTTTCTTGCCCCGCAGGACCGTCTTGACGTTCTGCACGTCGTAGCGTGACATCAGGATCACGCAGAGGTTGTGGGCCTCGCCGCCCGTCGAGTCCAGGACCTTCCTGAAGGCCGCGATCTGGTTCAGCGAGAGAGCCTGGTCGTAGTCCGGCCGCTCGGGGTTCGTGAGGATGGCCTCGTTGATCTCGCGCCTGTAAACGGTCTGCTCGAGCATCGAGTGCAGGGCCTCGAAGTTCTCGGTCTCCACCATGCGCAGGGTAAAATCCCTGGTCAACAGGTAGGAGCGCATGCCGCGCACACGCGCGTTCACGTATCCGTAATCGGAGAGGTCGACTCTGGCCACTGTGTTACCCCGCAGAGTTGTCGGTTCAGTTCCCGGCGCCGAAAAGCGCTTTGGAGATCTGAAGCTTCAGGTGGTCCTGTGCCCTGGCGAGCCGCGACTCGAACGTGTTCGAGACGGAGATCGAACCGTCAGGGTTGCTCATGACCAACCCGCCCGACGTCTCGAGCGGCGCCTGTGCGAACGCGAACGGCTTCCGCCGCGCCTCCAGGAGCCTCCCGACCAGGTCCCTGTCGTCTTCACGGACCCGGACGAGCACCTCGCCCTCAGGGAAGTACTCCAGGCATTCGCCCAGCAGCGCTTCCATCACCTTGGGGTAGTCCGGCCGCTCACGGAGCCTGGCCAGTTTATCCTTCGCGCTGTTGAAAGCGTACTCCACCGCGTCTTCCTGCGCCTTGATGATGAGGTTCTTGGACCTGAGCGACGCCGAGTAGACGATGGCAGTCGCCTCGCTCCGCATCTGGTCCTCCACCTTCTTGAGGCGCTGCCGTTTCGTTCGCTCGGTCTCTTTTTCGACCTCCGCTAGGATCTCCTGGACCCGCTGTTCGGCCTCGTTTTCGATAACCTCCACGCGGGTGTCGGCTTTCTCCTCAAGCGCCCTGAGGATGTCTTCTAGCGCCAATCCTTTTCACTCCCTTGGTCAGCTTACTTCACTGTGCTCTTCAGGGCGGTGATAAGGAACGCGACGACGAATCCCAGGATGACCATGGTTTCGGGGATAGCGACGAGGATGATCGCGCTACCCACCAGCTCCGGCCTCTCTGCGATCGCACCGGCCATCGCGGCTCCGATCCTCGACTGAGCGAGCCCAGTCGCAATAGCGGAAAGACCGATCGCCAGAGCTGCACCGATTGCAATGAGACCTACTTTGATGCCCACTTCCACTACTCTTCACCCCCAGTTTTCCTGAACGGTTCGTATTTGATCCTGGCAGGTTCGAAGAACTTGCCGAAACTCTCCACGAGATGCAGACGGAGGGAGTGGATGGACGGGCTGAAGACGCCGATCACCAGGTTCAAACTCTGAAGGAGTATGAACACCACTACCCCGACGATCACGCCCACCCAGCCGCTCTTCGCCTGCTCAAGCGCCAGCTTGTTCGCCACGTTGGCCATGATGACCGAGGCGAGGCCGATCGCGATGAGTCGGGCGTAGGAGAAGATATTGCCCGCGCTGACGATTCCCTCGATGAACCCGCCCATGCCTGCCCCGACCCCGCAGAGCACCAGCCCGCCGATGCTGAAGATGACCCCCAGCCCGATGGTGATGAACTTCGGCCAGGTCGGGAATGCGAAGTTCCCCAGTATCGCCAGGACGCCGGTGAGGACCAGGAGCATGCCGCCCTTCTCCATGGCGTGCTTGTAGTTCTTCTCTCTGTGTCCGTTGATTACGCCTATGACGAGCCCGATGCCCATGTGGACCCAGCCGATGATGAGGCTGACCGCGAGCATGAACGTGAACCCCTCGATGCGGTCCAGGGGGTACTTGAATATCGAGTGCTCGCTGCCGGCGAGATATTTCACCAGGTCGCCGTCCTCGTTGAGCAGGCCCAGCCAGCGATAGAGCCAGTCCCCGAAGAACTCCAGGTAGATCACCCCGAAGAACGTAACCCAGGCGCCGCTGATGGTGAGGACGAAGCCGATCATGTTCAGCATGGGCTTCTGGCTGTACTTCCGGTGGACTATCCACCCCGCCACCATGACTATCAGGCCGTATCCGATGTCGCCCACCATCATCCCCACGAGGATCGGGAAGAACACCGCGAAGATCACCGTGGGGTCGACCGTGCCGTACCGGGGGTACTTGGAGAGCATGTAGATAATCTCGAAGTACCTGGTGAACGGGTTGTTGTGCAGCGAGACCGGGGTGTCGTCCTCGCCGTGCTCCTCGCGGATGTCGACCACGCTGAGAACGACCTTGTTGCCGAACTTCTCGGCCAGCGCCTTCTCCATGTCCTCGACAGCCGCCTCCGGCAGCCAGCCGCTGATGATGAAGATCTGATCCGTCTGGGCGAACTTGGGGACCGCGTCCATCGCTTCGAGCCTGTCGTGGATCACGTTGCGGGCTGATATGAGCTTGACCGAATACTTCCCGGAGACGCTTTCCAGCTTCCGGTCGATCTCGTCGATCTCCCCGGGTATCTGGGCGATTCGGGCCCGCACCTCCGCGACCGCCTCGTCGATGGGCTTCTTGGCTATGTCGCTGGGCAGGCGCACCTGGTTGACGTCCTGGACGGCGAGGAACTCGTGCACCTGCTTGAGGTAACGGCGGTTGAAGACGATGAGGGCGGCGGTCGACTCGTCGTCGACGTCCTGGGCGATGATCTCGCACTCACCGTTGGTGATCTTGCTTATCTCCTCGTTGAGGTAGTTGAGTATCGCCTTGTACTTGCGTTCGATGATCAGGGCGATCGAGGCCATGTCGGACATGCGGGACACGCGCTCGGCCAGTGGCTGGACCTTGGCCATGATGGGGGCGTACTTCTCCAGCCTCGAGAGCTCCACCAGCAGGTCCGCCTTGCGCTCCACCGGGTCCTTGGTGTCCCTCTCGATCTCCCTGAAGAGCTTCTCGATCCGGGAGACCAGGACCTCGATGTTGTCGCTCCAGAGCGCCCGGTATTCCCGCTGGACGTCCGCCTGCGACATCGAGTCGGTGTCGGGCTGGAGCTCCCTTATCATGTCGCCGACCTTGGCCCGGAGGTTGTTGAGCGCGGATTCGTTCTCGGCGTACTTGGGGTCCATCTCCATGCGCGTAACGCGCTTGGTCTCCATGCTTCCGATGCGCTCGCTCAGGTCCTCGATATGGAGCGTGCCCTGGTCGTGGATCACGTCTATCGCGTCTATGGAGATGTCCTTGAGCCCCAGGATCTCCACCTTGGCCATTTTTTCGATCATCTAAGACCCATCCCCCCTGGGTATCCCGTCGGCTTCACAGCCTAGCTCGACGGCAATACTCCTTCGATGACCATCTTGACAGCATCGTCGACGCGTTCCATCCCGCGTTTCCTCAACTCGTCGGCCTGGGCGGTGATTTCCGCGGTGATCTTCTCGGCCTCGGTCCGGGCGTCGGCCAGGGTCTTCTCCCTGATGTCCTGGCCCACCTCGATCGCCGCCGCCTCGCGCTTCCTGGTGGCGGCGTCGAGCTTGGCCTCCTCAATCTGGCGCTGGGCGTCGTCCTCGGCGCGCTGGATACGCGCCTTGATCTCGTCCTCCTTGATCACGATGAGCTCCAGCATCTCCTCGGCGGAAGACAGCTCGGCTTTCGGCTCTTCAGCACCCCGGGCGGCATCGGCCATGATCCATCTCCTCTATTGCCCTAAAGAAAACGGCCACAATAAAAAGTGCCATCTTTCCCAATGGCACCGTTTGTCGAAGTATATCACACAGGTATGCCGATTTTGTCAACCGACATCCGGCGCCAAAAACTGCCAATTCCTCCCCGTCGGCCGGAGCCGCCGCGGGGCGATTCCTACTTCTTGGTGATCATGTGCTCCAGGCCCTGGTCCTTCAAAAACTGCTGGTACTTCGCGAACGCCGGCTTGATGACCGGCAGCAGCTTCATGATCTTGGGTATGGGGCCCTTGGCGGTTATCTGCTTGCGGGTGAGCGCCACCATGAGGTTCACGTTGCCGAGCCAGAACTGGTGCGCCACGTCGGCCTTCATCGACATCTCCACCTCGGCGGTTAGCCCCTCGGCAGGCCCGCAGATGACACCCAGGTTCTTCGGGTCCTTCTTGCTGGCGTCGAGCCATATCTCGGAATCGGGATCCGTGTAGGTGAAACGTATTACCAGGCCGCTCGCGGCGAACTTCTCGGCGATCACGGGATCCCCGGTAAGGTCGTTGAACAGCCCTCCCAGGAGTTCGTACACCTGGTCCGCGTCCTTGAACACGCCCATCATCGTCCCCCTTTCTCCTGTTCAGGCCGAAGGGCCTCAACATTTCTCTCATATATTAGCCTGAGTCCGTCAAGTGTCAAAAGCGGGTCGGCCACTTCCACCGTCCGGCACTGCCCGGCCACGACCTCGGCCAGGCCCCCGGTGGCCACCACTCGCGCGTCCTCCCCGAGCTCTTCCTTGAACATCTCCACCAGGCGGTCAACCTGGCCCGCCGTTCCGTAGATGATGCCGGACTGAATCGACTCCACCGTGTTGCGCCCCACCGGATTGTCCGGCGCCTCCAGCTCGACCCTGGACAGCCGCGCCGCGTGGCGGAAGAGGGCGTCGGCGGAAATCTCGACCCCGGGGGCGATCGTTCCACCGAGGTACTCGCCCTCCCTGTTGATGGCGTCCCAGGTAGTCGCGGTGCCGAAATCGACGACGATGCACGGGGTCCCGTACTTGAACACCGCGGCGACCGCGTTCACCAGCCTGTCCGCCCCGACCTGCCTGGGGTCCTCGTAGCGGACGGTCATGCCGGTGTCGGTAGCGCTGTCCACTACCAGGGGTTCCAGGTGCAGTATCCGCTCGGACATCTGGGTGAGCGCCCGGGTCATCTCCGGGACCACGCTGGAAATGATCATCCCGTCGATCATGTCCAGGCTCCAGCCCTCGAAGGCCAGGAAGCCGCCCAGGGACAGGGCTATCTCGTCGGCGGTACGGTCCCTCGCGGTGGAGATCCGCCAGTGGTTGCGAAGCAGGCCCCCCTTGAATACCCCTACCATCGTCTGCGTGTTTCCGACGTCTATCCCCAGCAACATGCGTTCAAACCTCCGAAACGGATATTATCCCACCTCGAGCTCCAGCGACAGGTCGGCGGCCGGGGCGGAGTGCGTGAGGAATCCCAGGGATATCGCGTCGATCCCCAGCTCCACGTAGGAGGCGAGGTTCTCCGGGTTCACCCCGCCGGATACCTCGGTGCGCGCCCTCCCGTCCACGATCGCCACGGCGTCCTTCACCATTTCCGGCCCCATGTTGTCGAGCATGATGGTGTCCGCGCCCGAGCGAAGGGCCTCGCGAACTTCCTCCATCGTCGCCGCTTCGACCTCCACCGGGTAACGGTCGCCGTAGCGCTCCCGCACCCTCCTCACCGCGATAGCGATGCCTCCGGCCGCGGCGATGTGGTTGTCCTTGATGATGATACCGTCGAAGAGCCCTTCACGGTGGTTGGTCCCTCCACCCATGGCTACGGCGTATTTGTCCAGTGCCCGCATCCCCGGGCCGGTCTTGCGGGTATCGAGGATGAGAACGCCGTGCGGGCGGGCGACGTCCACCAGGCGCGAGGTCAGTGTGGCAACGCCGCACATCCTGCCCAGGAAGTTGAGCGCGGTGCGCTCGCCCGAGAGGATCGTCGCCAGTTCTCCGTCCACCCTGCCTATCGCCTGGCCGGGCTTCGAAGTCGCTCCGTCGGACAGGAGCGCGCGGTAGGCGGCGCCTTCGCCCGCGAGCTCGAAGACCCTGGCGGCGACCGGCCCGCCGGCCACGCGGCAGGCCCCCCTGCTGACGATCGTCGCGCGCCCCTTCGCGCCGGCGGGGCATGTCGCCTCGGTGGTGATGTCCCCCTCCGCCCCCAGGTCCTCCCCCAGGGCGAGCCTGATAATCTCCTGTGCCTTGGCGGCGATGTCCATCCGGTCAAACCTCCTTGAGCGCGGGGATCCTGAGCGCGGCTGCCGTCCTGGAGGGCTGCGGCCTCTTCGCCGCCACTATCCGGCCACCCGTGAGCTTCATGTCAATGTGGTTCTTCCAGCTCCAGTCGTCCACCTCGGGGTAATCGCGCCTGCGGTGGCAGCCCCTGCTCTCCTGGCGGAGGTCGGCGGCCGTGGTTATCAGGCAGGCCACGGTGTACAGGTTCTTCAGCTCCATGCCCTCCACGCCGAGATACTCGGTGTTGAGCACGTCCACGTTCTCCTCCAGGAACTCCCGCGCCTCCCTCAGGCCACGCTCGCACCTGACCATGCCCACCGAGTCGAGCATGATCTCGCGCAGGTTTCCCCGCAGGAGCGCCGAGCTGACCCGGGGCCCGGTGGCCCTCTGCGAGTACGACGCCCGGACCGGCGCCGGCCTCTTCTCCAGGCCGATCGAGCCCTCGAGCGACCGCGCGATCCGGTGGGCGAACACCAGCCCCTCCAGGAGCGAGTTCGAGGCCAGCCTGTTGGCGCCGTGCACCCCCGTGCACGCCACCTCCCCGCACGCGAACAGGCCGGGCACGTCCGTGGCCCCGTCGAGGTCCGTCACCACCCCGCCGCTCATGTAGTGAGCCGCCGGGGACACCGGTATGCGCTTCCGCCTGAAATCTATGCCCGCCGCCAGGCAGTGCTCGAATATCGTGGGAAAACGGAGCACCAGATGTTCCGTATCGAGGTGGCCTACGTCAAGGAACAGGTGGTTCCTCCCCGTCTCCTTCATCACCTCGACCATCCTGGCGACGACGATGTCGCGGGGGGCCAGCTCGAGGAGCGGGTGCACGCCCTCCATGATCCTGTTGCCCTCGAGGTCCACCAGATGGGCGCCCTCACCGCGCAGCGCTTCGCTCACCAGGAACTTGGGCTCCTCGGGGATATGCAGCGCGGTGGGATGAAACTGGACGAACTCGACGTCGGCCACCCGCGCGCCCGCCCGCAGTGCGATGGCCAGGCCGTCACCGGTGCACACGGGCGGGTTGGTGGTCACCAGGTAGACTTCGCCCATGCCGCCGGAGGCCAGCACTGTCGCCCTCGACCGGACGGTCATCATGGCGTTTCGCCTCGTGTCCACCATCAGAACTCCCCTGCATTCCCCGTCCGCGAGAAGAGCGTCGACGACGAAGGCGTGTTCGATGACCTTGACCCTCGGGTGCTGCCGGAGCGCCCGGCCCAGCGCGTTCTCGACTTCGGACCCGGTGGCGTCGCCCCGGGCGTGCACCACCCGGCGGGCGGAGTGTCCCCCCTCCTTCGCGAGGTCCAGCCTTCCGTCCACCATGTCGAAGTCGGCGTGATAAACGTCCAGGAGTTCACGCACGCGGTCCGGCCCTTCGTCGACAAGCACGGCCGTCGCCGCGGGGTCGCAGAGGCCCGCGCCGGCCACGAACGTGTCCCGAACGTGGGCTTCCTTCGAATCGTGCTCGTCCATGACCGCGGCGATTCCGCCCTGGGCGTGCCTGGTGCTGCACACCTGCAGATCGGACTTGGTGAGCAGGAGGACGTCGCAGAAGCGGCTGAGATGCAGCGCGGCGGAAAGCCCCGCCACCCCGCTGCCCGCGACCACGACATCGGGCTCCAGGGAATCGAGGGCTTCGGTATTGAAGGAGCGCAGGTAGCGCGGGATCATCCCAGTGCCAGCATCCTTTCCACGGACCCGAGGGCCCGGACGCGTATCTCCTCGGGCACGGTGACCCGCGGCTCCATGGTCTGGAGGGCCCACAACACCCTGGAAAGTGTTGTGAGCTTCATGTTGGGACACAGGGGCTCGACAGGGAGGCTGAAGAACCGTTTTTCCGGGGCCGCCTTGCCGAGCGGATAGAGCATCCCCGACTCCGTGGCCACTATGAACTCCGAGGCGTCCGACCCCAGCGCCGCGGAAAGCATCCCCGAGGTGCTTCGCACGTGGTCCGCCAGCGCGAGCACGTCCGGCCTGCACTCCGGGTGGGCAATGACCTGCGCCCCGGGGTGCTCCCGTTTCGCGGCGAGGACATGCTCGACGGTGATGTTCTCGTGGGTCGGGCAGTAACCGTCCCAGGCGATGATCTCTTTGTCGACCCTGGAAGCGACATAGGCCGCGAGGTTCCTGTCGGGGACGAAGAGCACCCTGTCGCCCTCGACACTCGCGACGACCTCGGGGGCGTTCGCGGAGGTGCAGCAGTAGTCGCTCACGGCCTTGACGGCGGCCGTGGTGTTGACGTAAGAGACAACCACCGCGTCGGGGTGCTCCCGGCGGGCTCTCACAACCGCGGCCGCGTCGGCCATATCGGCCATGGGGCACCCGGCGGACATCTCCGGGAGCAGCACTGTCTTGTCGGGACTGAGGATGAAGGCGGTCTCGGCCATGAAATGCACCCCGCAGAATACGATGACCTCCGCGTCGGTGCGGGCGGCCTCGCGCGACAGGCCCAGGGAGTCACCGGCGAAGTCGGCTATCTCCTGGACCTCCGGGCGCTGGTAGTTGTGCGCCAGGATCACCGCGTTGCGCTCGTCTTTGACCTTGAGCACCTGCTCGGCGACCGCGGCGTCGTCGAACAACAACTCGTCGATGATCTCGAGGTTGCCGAGTTCGGTATCGTTGTGCGTCATGGCGCCTCGCGCGTCGAGGGACGACCGTTAGCAGAAATCGTCCACCGTCAGGTGGTCCTCGATGATCTCCGGACGGTTGGCCTCGTCGACGAAGACAATCTTCGGGTGGTAGTCGGTGGCCTGGGGGTCGGGAACGGTTACAAACGAAGCGATTATGACCCTGTCCCCTTTGTGGATGAGCCTCGCGGCGGCACCGTTCATGCATATCTCCCCGGAGTCCCGCTCACCCTCGATCACGTATGTCGCGAGCCGGTTGCCGTTATCGAGGTCCCAGACCTGGACCTGCTCGTAGGGCACGAGGTCGGCCAGGTCCATCAGGCGCCTGTCTATGGTGACGCTGCCCTCGTAGTGTATGTCGGCGTCCGTTACCACGGCCCTGTGGATCTTGCACTTGAGCATGAACCGATTAATCTGCTGCATCACCCTGCTCTATCTCGATAATGACGTTGTCGATCAACCGCGCTTTTCCCACACGGGCGGCAACGGCTACCATCACCGTCCCATGGAGCTCCTCGAGCGGTTGCAGGAAGATTTTATCACAGATGGCAACGTATTCTAGGTCCACGCCCGGCGAAGCGGCGACCTCCTCCTCCACCGCACGCGCGACGGCTTCCGCGCGGCGCTCCCCCGACTCCACGAGGTCGGAGGCCCTGGCGAGCGCGCTGCTGAGACAACGGGCCCGTGAAGCCTGCTCGTCGGTGAGGTAGGCGTTTCGGCTGCTCATGGCCAGGCCCCCCTCTTCGCGCACCGTCGGCACCCCCGTTATCTCGATGTCGAAATCGAGGTCGAGCGCCATGCGCCGCAGCACGGCCAGTTGCTGCCCGTCCTTCTGTCCGAAGTAAGCTCTCTGCGCCGGGACTATATTGAACAGCTTGGCCACGACCGTGGCGACGCCCCGGAAGTGGCCCGGGCGCGCCGCGCCGCACATCACGTCGGACAACCCCTCCACCTCCACGTGAGTGCGATCGCCACCGGGATACATCTCCCGTACCTCGGGGTTGAAGACGTAGTCCACCCCTGCCCCTCGCGCCAGCGCGCAGTCGCGCTCGAGGTCCCGGGGGTACTCCTCGAAATCCTCTCCGGGCACGAACTGGGTCGGGTTTACGAAGAGGGACACCACCACGACGTCGCAGTCGGCGGCCGCCCGGCGCATGAGCTCCAGGTGACCCTGGTGGAAGTAGCCCATGGTGGGGACAAGGCCGACAACCAGGCCGCTTCGCTTCGCCTCCTCGACGATGGCCCGCATCACCTTCTTCTCTCTGACGATCTCCATTTCAGCCGAGCACGCTCCTCATCGCATCGACGACCCGCCGGTCGACCTCGCCTTTCTCTTCCACCAGGCGCAGGCCCCACGAAGACACCGCCCGGTACATCCGCGCGAGCTCCGGGTCGCATCCGTCCAGCGCCTCCAGGTGCGCCTCGAGCGTCTCCACGTCACCCCGCGCCAGCGGCCCGGTCAGGGCGCAGGCCGGCCCCAGCCTGGCCACGTTCCCCGCCGTCGCCCGCACCAGCGGTTCCAGGGCTTCCGTCGAGGCCTCGTCGGCGATGCCGAGACGGCGGCAGGCGACCTGGGCGCCGTACTCCACCATGACCATCAGGTTGCACGCCATCGCCGCGGCGGCGTGGTACAGCGCCTTGTCCTCGTCGGGGATGAACAGCGCCCGGCCCGACAGGGAGCTCACGAAACCCTCCGCCCATTCCCGGAGGCTCTCCGCGCAGGTCACCCCGAAGGTGCTGCCCGGGAGCGAGGCCGTCGCTCCCTCCGTGTCGGCGAAAGTCTGCAGCGGATGCACGACCAGAATGTCGGCCCCGGCGGCGGCGGCGGGAGCCAGTGCCGCCAGGGTGAGCGCCCCGCTCATGTGAATCACCTTCTTGCCGGCGAGGGCGCCGGGGGTGCGAGCGACCGCCAGGCAGGCTTCCTCTATCCGGCCGTCGGGGACCGTTATCAGGACGATATCGGCACCGGCCGAGGCACCGGCCGCGGTTTCCGCCGAGGGCGCTCCGCTGAGCTCCGCGGCCCGCGACACGGCCCCGCGGTCGGTATCGAAGACCGCCGCCAGGCCGTATCCCCTGCCCGGCAACAGCCTGGCCATCGCCGTCCCGACGCGGCCCGTGCCTATTACGGCGACCGTCTCCCGGTCCCTGCCGGATGCGTTCAACCCCGGACCTCCTACAGCTCGCCGATGCGCCAGATCACCTGTTCGTCACCGAGGGCCTCGAGGAGGCCGGAGACCGACCTGCCGTCGGGAAGCTCGGCCCCGGGGTCGATTTCGACTATCGGCTCGAGCGCGAACCGCCTGTCGGCCATGCGTGGGTGGGGGATGGTCAGGCCCGGGTCGTCCATCGCCACGCCGGAGAACAGCAGGATGTCGAGGTCCAGGGTCCTGGGGCCCCACCTGGTGAGGCGCTGGCGCCCGTTGTCGACCTCTATTTCGTGCAGCAGTCGCAGCAGTTCGTGGGGAGACAGGGTCGTCTCTACGGCGACGGCTGCGTTGTAGAAATCGTCCTGGTCGGTCATGCCCACGGGCTCGGATTCGTAAACGCTGGAGGTGCCCACGACGATCAGCTCCGGCGCCGCGGCGAGCAGTGCCTTGAGGCCCGCCCGCAAATATTCCATCCTGTCGCCGATGTTCGAGCCCATGCCGATATACGCCCTGCTCATACGCCACCTTCCTCCCGGCCGTCGGCGCGCCGCCCGGCGCGCACGGTCACCCGGACGCCAGCCGCCCGCACGGGCATCGGCGCGTCCGGCTTGCAAACCGTTATGGAGGCGTGCAGTATTCGCGGGTCTTCCATGACGCGGTCCGCTATCCTGCCCGCCAGCGTTTCGATCAGGTCGAACCTGGTGTCGGCCGCCAGGCGCGCGGCGTCCCCGGCAACGCGGGCGTAGTCGACGGTATCCTCGAGCTCGTCACGGTCGGGGACCCCCGCGAGCTCGAGCCGCACGTCGATCAGAAACCGCTGCCCACGCTCCTTTTCCTCGGGCAGGACGCCGTGGTAAGCGAACACCTCTATGCCCTCTACGGCGATCGCGCAGGTCCTTCCGGGCAAGCCGTCACCCCGCCTTTCCGGCCACGGCGTCGGCCATCCGGACCACTTCCACCATTCGGGCCACGTCGTGAACCCTCACCATGTCCACGCCCCTCGCTATCGCGAAAGCCACCGTCGCGGCGGTGCCCATCAGCCGTTCGGTGACACCACGGTCCAGGACCGACCCGATGAACCGCTTGCGCGACGTGCCAAGCACCAGGGGATAGCCCAGCGCCTTGAACTCCTCGAGGCGGCGAAGAATCTCCAGGTTGTGATCGACCGTCTTCCCGAACCCGATGCCCGGGTCGACCATTATCAGGTCTTCGTCGACCCCGCTTTCGATCGCGTACTCCGCGCGCTCGCGCAAGAATGCGGCTATCTCCCCGACCACGTCGTCGTACCTCGGATCCTCCTGCATGTTCCTGGGCTCGCCCTGCATGTGCATCAGTACGAGCGGGACTCCTCGCGCGGCCACCAGCGGCGCGAGTTCTCCGTCCATCCTCAGTGCGCTGATATCGTTCACTATGGACGCTCCCGCATCGAGTGCCATGCGGGCAATCGGGGCTTTGTAAGTATCGATGGACACGGGGACGTCAAGCTCGCCGGCGAGCGCCTCCACCAGCGGTATGGTGCGCCTCTCCTCCTCCTCGAAACTCACCGGCTCCGCGCCGGGCCTCGTGGATTCTCCGCCGACGTCTATCACGTCGGCGCCGGCCTCCGCCATCTCCAGCGCCCGCCTCCGGGCGTCGTCGAAGCCGAACGACTCGCCGCCGTCGGAGAACGAGTCGGGCGTGACGTTCACCACGCCCATGACCAGGGTCCTGCCGCCCACCGACAACTGGTGGCGGCCCGCCCGCATCGTGCGAGGGTCGGCCTCCCGTCCGAAGGAGTCCTCCATGAACCGCTTCAGCTCGAGCGACAGCTCCCTCAGGCCGAACGGCTGGACCGAGAGGTTCTTGGCGGCGGCCCGGAGCTGCTTGACGGTGCCCATCAGGATTATCGAGACCGGCTCGGTCGTCTTGAGGAGGGCGTCCCTGGGGGTGGCGCACTCACCCCCCTTGGAGAGCATCACCTGCTTGACCACGTTGGAGGCGCGGGCCTGGACGTTGTCCACCCGGATGGCGGCGTGCACCATCTTCGAGGACATTATGACGGCCCCGGCGGAATCGGTTCCGAGCTCCTCGAGGATGTCGCGTGCGCTCCGCTCTCCCTCGACCCTGAGCAGCCTCGGCCGGTACCTGCTTCCCGGCGCCCGCGGGACCTTCTCCATCAACCGTTCCTCTTTATCAGCGCCATCGCCTCCGCCCGGGCGGCCGGGCTCCTGTAGAACAATCCCCTGACGGCGGAGGTGACGGTGACCGTACCGGGTTTCTTGACCCCTCTCATCGACATGCACAGGTGCTCCGCTTCTATCACCACGAGCACTCCCTGCGCGTCCAGCCCGTCCATCAGGGTTTCCGCGACCTGCGTGGTCAGCCTCTCCTGGACCTGCAGCCTCTTGGAGAGGACGTCCACCACCCGGGCCAGCTTGCTTATGCCGCTGACCTGGCCTGATTCGCCGGGCACGTATGCGACGTGGGCCTTGCCGGTGAACGGCATCAGGTGGTGCTCGCAGACGGAGTACAGCGGGATGTCCTTGACTATCACCATCTCCTCGTGCGCCTCGGCGAACTGTGCCTGGAGCACTTCCGACGGGTCCGCCGTCAGGCCGGAGAATATCTCCTCGTACATGCTGGCGACCCTCGAAGGTGTCAGGCGCAGGCCTTCCCGCTCCAGGTCTTCCCCGATGCCCTCCAGGATCATCCTTACCGCTTCTTCGATCTTGTTACGGTCCAAGTGAAGCCTCCCGAAATCCGTGCGGACAGGCGTCTTCCCCGACCTGTCCTGAGATGATTGTTGTACCAGAGCCCGCGTGGGCGGGTCAATCGGGCGGACCGGAGCGGGCCTCTATTCGGGGAGGACCTCCGGCTTGGGCGACGCTGGAGGCTTGGCCGTCCTCCGGCCGCGAGACCTCCTGGTCTCCCCTTCTCCGCGGGCGGCGACGGCGGCGGCCACGGCTTCCTTCTCGCGTTTCTCGGCCAGGAACTTCTCGTACACCTCGGCGGGGTCACCGTCCAGCAAATCCAGCAGCTCGCTCTTGTCTATGGTCTCTCTCTCGACGAGTATCTTCGCGATGGTAGTCAGGCGGTCACGCTGGTCGGTCAGTATTTTCCTGGCCTCGGAGTGCGCTTCGTCCACCAGCCTCCGGACCTCCTGGTCTATCTGGAAGGCGACCTGGTCGGAGTAGTTCGGCTCGGCGGCGAAGTCGCGCCCGAGGAACACCTGCTCCTGCTTGTGGCCGAGCGTCACGGGGCCGAGCTTGTCGCTCATGCCGTACTCCATGACCATCTGCCGGGCCACCTTGGTTGCCCTGTCGATGTCGTTCTGATCTCCCGTGGTAATGTCGCCGAAGACCATCTCCTCGGCGGTACGGCCGCCGAGCAGCATCGCCAGCTCGTCTATGAGCTCCGACCTCGTCACCAGGTACTTGTCCTCCGTCGGCAGGGTAAGGGTGTAACCCAGCGCCCGGCCCCTGGGGATGATAGATATCTTGTGGACCGGGTCAGCGTTGGGAAGGGTATGGGCCACCAGTGCGTGTCCGGTCTCGTGATAGGCGATGATCTCCTTCTCGCGGTCGCTGATGAGCCGGGTCTTCTTCTCCGGGCCCGCTACCACCCTGTCTATGGCCTCTTCGAGCTCGATCATGTCGATCGTCTTCTTGTGGTGCCGCGCGGAAAGCAGGGCGGCTTCGTTTACCATGTTGGCGAGATCGGCCCCGGTGAAACCAGGCGTCCGGCGCGCCAGAACGTCTATATCGACCCCGGGGGCCAGGGGCTTGCCCTTGGCGTGCACCCTGAGGATCGCCCTCCTTCCCTCGAGGTCGGGGCGGTCCACCACTATCTGCCTGTCGAAGCGCCCGGGGCGCAGCAGGGCCGGGTCCAGGATGTCCGGCCTGTTCGTCGCGGCTATCAGGATAACGCCGGTTTTCATGTCGAACCCGTCCATCTCCACCAGAAGCTGGTTGAGCGTCTGCTCCCGCTCGTCGTGGCCGCCGCCAAGACCCGCGCCCCTCTGGCGCCCCACCGCGTCGATTTCGTCCATGAAGATGATGCAGGGGGCGTTGGACTTCGCCTGCTCGAACAGGTCGCGCACCCGCGCGGCGCCGACGCCGACGAACATCTCGACGAAGTCGGACCCGGATATGCTGAAGAACGGGACGCCTGCCTCGCCGGCGACCGCCCTGGCAAGGAGCGTCTTGCCAGAGCCGGGGGGGCCGTAGAGCAGCACGCCCTTGGGTATCTTCGCGCCGAGGGCCTGGAACTTGGCGGGGTTCTCCAGGAACTCCTTGATCTCCATCAGCTCTTCGACGGCCTCGTCGACCCCGGCGACGTCTTCGAACGTAACCTTGGGCATGTCCTTGGTGATCTGCCGTGCGCGGCTCTTCCCGAAAGACATCACCCTGTTGCCGCCCCCCTGCATCTGCTGCATGAAAAAGAGAATCAGGCCTATCATCAGCAGGATGGGCAGTATCTGTATGATGACCGCCAGTATGCTCGTGCTGGTCTGCGGGTTGACTTCAATGTTTATATCCTTGCCGACCAGTTCTTTGGTGATGTCGAAGTCAGGCGGGAAGGCCGTCTTGAACTGCTCCTTGTTCTTGAGCGTGTACTGGACCGTCTGGTCCTTGTTGAAGATCGTCACCGAGGAGACCTGGTTTCGCTTGACCTGGCTCAGGAAGTCGGTGAAGCTCACCTGCTTGGGGGGCTGTCTCCAGGGCGGGTTCACGACCAGAATAACGACCAGGAACAGTATGACCAGCCAGAATATTATGGTCTTGGCGTACTTTTTCATGCGCCCCGGCATTCCTTAAACAAAACCGCCGACAGGCATGGGGTCGGCAGTTTCCTTGACTGTCTTTTTCCGCTTATATACTACCATATTCCGGGAGCGGCGCTCCGGGCCGCCGTCGCGCCGGACCACCGGATAAGACGCCGTGGGGCGGCTGCCGGTTCGTGCCGGCGACAGGCGTCGGAGCGTTCCCGCGGCGGGGGGTTCATCTCCTGATTTTCGCTATGTAGGGCAGGTTCCGGTACTCCTCGGCGCAGTCCAGGCCGTACCCGATAACGAAGTCGTCGGGTATGGAGAACCCCTGGTACCTGATAGGGAGGTCGGCCTTCCTCTCCGGGCTCGACTTGTTGAGCAGGGCGCATATGTGCAGAGAGGCGGGGCCCCTGGCTTCGAGGCTCCTGACCAGGTAGCTCAAGGTAAGTCCCGTGTCCACGATATCCTCTACCAGCAACACGTGTTTTCCCGATATGTCGCTGTCGAGGTCCTTGAGTATCCTCACGACCCCGGATGTCCTGGTGGACGAACCGTACGAGGAGCAGGCTATGAAATCGAACCTGACAGGCACCGTGAGGCGGCGGGCCAGGTCGGCCAGGAAGATGAAAGCCCCTTTGAGAATGCCGATCAGGAGCAGGTCGGTGCCCTCGTAGTCCCGGTTTATCTCGCCGGCCAGCTCCCCGACCCGCTGCTGGACCTCCTCCACGGTGAAGACGGTCTCCTCGATCTCGTGCCTGGTCAAGTCCCACCCGCTTTCACGCGCCGCGGCCGCTGTGCCACGCGCATTCTACGCACGTTCCCTCCTGAGGCGCAACCTTACGGCGCCGTCGTCGCCCGGTCGCAGCTTGAACCTGTCGTCGAGGCGGTATCCGGCTACCCAGACGATCCGTCCGGCCTCCAGCACCAGCGGCACCGTTGGCCTCTCGCGCCGGGGCACTTTCTCGTCGATGAAGAAGTCCTTGAGCTTCTTCTGGTACGGTGAGCCCAGGGGCCGGAACCGGTCCCCCGGCCTTGTCCCCCGCACTTCCAGCGTCGTAGAGAGGTCCGGTCTCGCGTACTCCGTGTCGGGGTCGCCGCCGTACACGACTTCGGAAGGGGGGACCCTCTCCGCCTCCAGGACCGTCCGGCCGTCAAGTCGCAGCCGTCCGGGGACCTCGAGACGCCGCGGCTCGAGGAGCGCCGGCGCCGGCGCCGGCCCGACCAGCAGATCGCCGTATTCACGCTCGGCGCGCATCCCACCCGGCAGGTCGATGGAGGCGCCGCTCGCGCCGCCGGCGACCTTCGTCAGGATATCCCGGACGTGCCGCCAGGAGAGCATGGGCTCGCCCGGCCGCAGCCGCGCCCAGGCCTCCCTCACGACCCCCCTCCGCATCGAGAGTGACACCGCAGAGAGCGCCCGGAGGTCTATCCGGCACGTTCCGCCTTCGAGCCGCGCCACTTCCTCGAACGCCCGGCGGGCCAACGCGAAGAACATCTCGCGGTCCCAGGCGAGCGACTCCACCTCTCGAAGTATTACGGCCTTCGTCGCCTCGCCGAACCCGGAGACGATGCACGGGAGGAGCTGGTGCCGGATCCTGTTCCTGAGGTAGTCGTCCTCGAGGTTCGTCCGGTCAGTCCTGGCGGTCACCCCCTTGAGACGCAGGAAAGCTTCCACCTCGTGCCGCCAGACCTCGATCAGCGGCCTGATAAGCGGCCCGGCGACCGGCGGTATCCCCGCCAGCCCGGTCAGGCCGGCGCCCTGCACCATCCTCATCAGGAACGTCTCCACCTGGTCGTCGGCGGTGTGGCCCACTGCCACCCGGTCGGCGCCCCAGCGATCCGCCCATGCGAGCAGCTTTCCCGTCCTGATCTCCCTGTACGCGTCCTGCGGCGACCTCCGGCTCCCCCCGGCCGCCGCACCCGCCTCGGCGGAGGTCACCTCTGCCGGCAACCCCAGGTTTTCCGCCAGCAGTCGAACGAACTCGGCGTCGGCGGCCGACTCCGTCCCGCGCAGCATGTGGTCGAGGTGAAAAACCGACAGGGTCAGGCTCATCCCGGGCGCGAGGTCCGCGAGGAACAGCAGCAGGGCCACCGAGTCAGGCCCGCCGGAGACGCTCACTACGACACGCTGCCCCTCCTCCAGCATCGAGTACCGCGCCACCGTCGCCCGTGCTTTTCCGGAGAGGTCTCCACCGCCCGTATGCGACATCACGGCCCTCCGCCCCGGGACCGCCCGGCCGCCCCGGTCATCGGGACCCGGCGGACCGGCTCGATGGAACCCCCCGCCCGCCGGACGCCGCGGCGTTCCCGTCGATGTAACCGCGCCCGGAACGGACCGTCACCGTCGTTCCCAGTGCGCTGCTGTATCTCGACATCGTGCCCACCCAGGCGTCGGCCGGGGCGCCGTCCAGGATCACCGGGCGGCATCCCGATATCGAAGCGGGCACCACCTTCGCCTGGACGAGCCCGCCGGGTCCCAGCACGGCGATGAGCATTACCGACTTCGCCGACTCAGGGCGTGGAGGGCTGAACACGAAATTTCCAAGGCTGTACGCGATAAGACGGTTGCGGTAAAGCTCAAAACCCTGGACAACGTGCGGGTGGTGCCCCAGCACCAGGTCGGCGCCGCTGTCCACCGCCAGATGCGCCAGGTTCCTCTGTTCGGCGCCGGGCGACGTAGCCAGTTCTATCCCCCAGTGGAATGACGCCACCAGGTAGTCCGCACCCCGTTTGGCGTCTCTTATCGCCGAGGCCACTTTTTTCGCATCCCAGGTGGTCGCGCACCCGGGGGCGGTAGCCGTCGCGGACCAGCCGTCCGGCACTATCCCGTTGAAAGCCAGGAACGCCACCCTCCCGCCGCGAGTCTCCAGGACCCTCGGGGCGTACGCCTCATCGCGGTTGCGGCCCGCCCCGCACCACGCTATGCCGTTCTCGTCCAGGTGAGCGAGGGTCTCCACCAGGGCGGCCGCTCCATAGTCCAGCGAGTGGTTGTTGGCGAGCGACACCACGTCCACGTTGCCGCTGCGCAGCGCGTCCGCGGAATCCGCGGGGCCCCTGAACGTGAACTGCTTGCCGGCTACGGGCGCGCCGCATGACGCGATGCAGCATTCCAGGTTGACGAACGAGAGGTCCGTGGTGGCGAAGGCCTCCCTGACCCCCGAGAACGGGTAGTCGAGCCCGCCGGAGACAAGCGAGGGCGTCACGCCGTCACCGAAGTTGACGTCGCCCCCCGCGCTTACCGACACCAGGCCCCCCGCGGCGCCCGCGGAATCGGCGACCTTACGCCACGCGCCCGATAGCTCGAGGCCGGACGCGTCGCCGGCCCCCCCGGGGGAACAACCCGCGACGGACAGGGCCGCCGCCCCTGCCAGGAGCAGGGCCAGCGCGACTTTCGTCTTTCGCTCGCGGATCATCGGGCAGTCCCGCCTTCCTTCGTCGTCCAGGCTAAACTATAGCAGGTCGCCCGCCTCCGGACCCGCCGCGGGACAACGGGAACCTCGAGAGCGGGAAGCCGGTTCGATGGCGGGCTGGAACGGAGCGGACTCCCCGGCGGAGGGGGCACGGTCAATCGTCCAGGAGCAAGGTGAAGCGAAACACGCTGCCCCCGCCCTCCCGCGGTTCGCACCATATCGAGCCGCCGTGCGCGGTAACGATCTCGCGGGCGATGTACAGGCCCAGGCCCATCCCGGGCGTGGAGTGATGCATCATGTCCTCGACCTGGTAGAACCGGTCGAACACCCTCTCCCGGTCCTCTTCTTCTATGCCCCGCCCGCGGTCGAGAACGGCGCACTCCAGGGTTCCTTTCACCCGGGTCAGCAGTATCTCCACGGGGGAGCGGGGAGGCCCGAACCTTACGGCGTTCTCGAGCAGTATCACCAGTAGCTGGACGAACTTCTCGGGGTCTACCTGGATAGTGCCGATATCGGGCGACACAGTGGCGGTGAAATCGTTCTCGATACCGATCGCCCGCATGTCCTCCAGGGTCATATTGACCAGCTCTCCGACCTCGGTCGGCTTCTTCTGGATGGGAAAGCGGCCTTCCTCGACGCGTGAAACGTCCATCAGGTCCTCGACGTAACGCGTCAGGCGATCCGCGGAGCCGTCGATGTCGTCCAGTATCTCCATGATGTGCTCTTTGGGCATCTCCTCCATGAAACCGCTGAGGGTGTTGGCGTAGCCCTTGACGACGGTAATCGGATGCCTGAGCTCGTGCGACGCGACACTGAGGAAGTGCTTCAGCCTCTCCGCGGTCTCGGCCAGGTTCCGCTCGTACATGCGCTCGCGGGTGATATCGATGAGGGAAAGGACGCAGGCCGGCCTTCCCGGGAGCAGCCCCAGGTTGGCCAGTACGTTCAGGGCATTACCCGCCTTGTCGACGACGTTGCACTCGAAGTGTATGGGAACCCCGCGCGATCCCCTCAGCGTCTCCCGGTGGTAGCTCCTGAAGCTGTCGGCGTCGGACGGCTGGAGGAAATCGGTGAACGGGCGCACTCCCTCCACCTCCGCAGTGCCGTAGCCGGTCATCCTGCCGAACTCCTGGTTCATGAACGTCACCACCGTCTTCTCGCCGATGATGCACATGGCGGTGCCGGTCGACTCGAACACGGTCCGGTACTGTTCCTCTGATTCCCTCAGCGCGGCCTCGGCCTGCCTCCGCTCGGTGATGTCGATTCCGGTACAGATGACGAACCCGCCTCCGTCCTCCTCGTCCATCAGCGTGCTGGTCCACGATATGAGCTTGCGGGCCCCGTGCCTCGTCAGCCATTCGAGCTCCAGTGTCTTGTAGGCATGGTCCCCCGCGACAATCCCGTCGAACGCCTCCTGCGCCTTTCGCGCCTGGTCGCTCGGCAACAGGAAATTGGCCTTGCGGCCCCTGACCTCCGGGGCGGAATAGCCGGAGATCTCCTCGGCGGTGCTGTTGAACAGGATGATGCGCCTGTCCAGGTCGAAGACGACCACAACCGCGGCGGCCGTGTCGATGACCGTCGATATGAAGTCGCGGTCCTTCCGCTGAGCCGCCTCGACGGCCTTCCGGTCGGTTACGTCCCTCGCGCTCACGATGACCCCGACGCCCCCCGCCTCGTCCCGGAAGCTCTTTCCGACCACGTCGAGATCCCTGTAGGCGCCGCCGCTGTGCCTGAGGCGTACCTCCACGGTCGCGCTCGACTCGGGGGCGCCGGTAATGCCCCGCATGAACCCGGCGAGCGCGGACGCGTCGTCCGGGTGGACGAAATCGAAGATGACCTTTTCTCTCATGTCGGAGCGCTTGAAGCCGAGCGCGCGCTCCACCGAAGGGCTGACGTACAGCATCTCCCCGGTCGAACTCATGAGCGTGATGACGTCCTGGGTGTTCTCAATCAGGGCCCGGTAATACTGCTCGCTACGTCGCAGCGACTCCTCGGCCCGCTTGCGCCGGCCTTCCCTCTCTATCGAACGGATGACGAAGGAGATCTCTTCCGCGAGCGAAGAGGCCAGCTCCAGCAGGTCCGCGTCGGACGCCCCGCCGCCGGCGCAGTACAGGGTCAGCGCTCCCACGACCTGGTCTTCGAGCCGCAACGGGAACGCCGCGCAGGACCCGTAACCGCGGGCAAGGGCTTCGTTGCGCCAGGGTGACATGCGCAGGTCCCCCGCGATGTCCCCGCAGAGATCGGCCCGTTCTTCGCGGATGGCCGTCCCGGTGGGCCCGAGCCCGTCCGGCACCTCCAGGGCGGAGTGCCTGGTGTCCTTGAGGAATCCCTCGTCCCGTCCGCCGTGTCCAACGGGGAGGACGACCTGGCTGCCGGGGACCGTCATCCCCACCCAGGCCATGACGACAAGCCCGCTTTCCGCGAGCACCCGGCAGACCCCCTCGTAGAGGTCCCGGGGGTCCCGCGACCTCAGCGCGGCCTCGCTCCCCGCGCTCAGGGCGCGGTACAACTTCTCCAGCCTCTCGAGCTTGTTGCGCGTCCGGCCGGGCTCGTCCGTCCCGGCGCCTGCCGCGGAAGACCCGGGGTCCTGCCGCCCGGGCCCTGTCGGCGGGGCCGGTTCGATATCGTCGTAAGGCAAATCAGCTTCCCTGTCGTGCGGGTGTATTTCCACCGGGGCGCACGGGGCGCGCCCGCCGCTTCCCGTTTCGTTGGCACTCTTTGTTTCGGCACGGGCGGGACGGCTTCTTGATAGTGATCGGGTGCCCGTCTCCGCTTCGTGCCCGGGGCGGGGCCATCCCCGGGGCGGGAGGTGGAGCCGGCGAGCGGATTCGAACCGCTGACCTGCTCATTACGAGTGAGCCGCTCTACCGACTGAGCTACACCGGCTTCCGTCCTGCGCCAGACATTCTACCACCGGAGCGGCGGGGGGCGAACCGTGGTTGCCGCGGGGCCGCGGCCCCGGCGGGTCAGATGTACTCTGGAACCCACCCGTGCAGGCGCCTGATCGATTCGGTGACCTCCTGCTCGAGCGCGTCCTCCGCTGCCTGGCCCTCCGGGGAGGAGAGCACCTGCTTGAAGCGCCCCTGCATCTCCAGGTAATCCTTCACCGGCTTCTTCTTGACCTTGCCCTCGATGATCCTCTTTGTCGCCGCGGTGAACCTGGTCTCCCCGTTCTCGTGCTCGTACAACAGCCACATGCCGCTCTGAACCGCCAGGCGGCTGACCTCGATCGTCTGGCTCGAGGGGAACTTCCAGCCCGGTGGACACGGGGCCATGAGCTCGATGTACTTGGTGCCCTCCATGGCCTTGGCCTTCTCCATCTTCTGGTAGAAGTCCAGCGGGTAAGCCAGCGACGCGGTGGCAACGTAAGGTATCCGGTGGGCGATCATTACCTGGGCGATGTCCTTGCGCTGCTGCGCTTTGCCTCCAGGCGTGGTGGTGGTCCAGGCGCCCAGGGGCGTAGCCCCGCTCCTCTGCGTGCCGGTGTTCGAGTACATCTCGTTGTTGTAGCAGACATAGATGAAGTTGGTCTCCCGCTCCGCGGCGCCCGACAGGGACTGTATCCCGATGTCGTAGGTGCCGCCGTCTCCGGCCCACACCAGGACGGTCGGCTCCTCGTCGAGGTCCCCCCGCTTGTGCAGCGCCCGCAGGCCGGCCACTACCCCCGACGCGCTCGCCCCGCCGGTCGCGAACGCCACGTTCATCAGCGGCAGGTCGATGGCCGACAGCGGATAGGACCCCTGCAGCACCGACGTGCACGAGGCTACCACCACCAGGACCGTATTCTTGCCCAGGGCCTTGAACGCTATCCTGAGCGCCAGGCTCGAGGGGCACCCCTGGCACGCAGTGCTGCCGGCCAGGAACAGCTCCTCTTCGGGCAGGTCCTTCAAACTGACCATCGTCGGCATCCCTCCCGCGGCCGGCCTCTCACCGGCGGCAACGTCTCATTCATCCATCAGCTCGTCGAACTCCCTGAGGAGGTCCCGCGTCACCAGGTGGCCGTCGCTGATGCGCGAATCGCCCCAGGTGACCTCCGGAAGTCCGCCGTCCGCCGAGCGCAGCACCAGCTCTTCGATCCCGGTGTGGGTAACGTCCCTCCCCCCTATCCCGAGAATGATGTTGTTCGCGGGTACGTCCGCGTAGCGGTAAAGGGCGCTTTTCACCTCGGTGTAAAGAGCACCCTCGTTCCCGTAGGAGAAGTCCCTGTCCAGCACCACGATCCGGTCCCGCCCGGCCAGCAGTTCTCTCAACTCGCCGGTGGGAAACGGGCGGAAGAACCTCACCCGCAGCAGCCCGACGTCTTCGCCGCGGTCCCGCAGGGCATCGACCGCGACCCTGCTCTCGGCGGCCATGCTGCCCATCGCGACGACAACGACCTTCGCCCCGTCGAGGCGGTAAGTCTCGATCAGGTCGCCGTGGTTGCGCCCGAAGACCTCCTCGAACTCGGAGACGGCGCGCCTTATAACCTCCCGGGCATTCTCCTGGCCGATGGCCATGGACTCCCTGGTCTCGCTGAAATCGACCGGGTAGACGACCGAACCGTGGGTGACCGGCTTGCGCGGATCCAGCTTCCACAGCGGCCGGTAGCGGGGCAGGAACCCGGCGACCTCTTCCCGAGCTGGTATGTCGGCGTCCATGTAGGTGTGCGACAACACGAACGCGTCGAGGTTGAGCATCAGGGGGAGCAGCACCGAGTGGTCCTCGGTTATCCTGAACGCCTGTATCACCGTATCGACCGCTTCCTGGTGGCTCGCCACGTACACCTGCAGCCACCCGGTGTCCCTCTGGCTTATGGAGTCCTGGTGGTCGCACCAGATGTTCCAGCCCGGACCGAGGGCGCGGTTCACGTTCGCCATCACTACCGGGACCCTGATGCCGGCCGCGTAGTGCAGCATCTCGTGCATGTAGGCAAGGCCGTGGGCGCTGGTGGCCGAAAACGCCCTGATGCCGGTCAGGCTCGCGGATACCAGCGCCGCGCAGGCGCTGTGCTCCGACTCCACCGGGATGTACTCGGCGTCCATCTCACCATCCGCGATGAGGTCGGCCACCTTCTCGATGATCTGGGTCTGGGGTGTTATCGGGTAAGCCGGCACGACCTCGACCGCCGCGGCGTTGGCTGCGAGGGCCACCATATGGTTTCCCGACTCGAGCACCTTCACTGCTTATCCTCCTTGACCATCACGATCGCGCCCGTCGGGCACTCGACCGCGCAGATCCCGCACCCTTTGCAGTACTGGTAATCGATCTGGAGTTCGTCCTTGGAAATGGTCGCCTCCGGGCAGTACACCCAGCACAGGAGGCACTTGTTGCACTTCTCGTCGTCTTTGACGGGCTTGAACACCCGCCACTCCCCGGTGTCCCCGGCGCAGCCCTTGACCGGCCTGGACACGGACGTCATGTAGCCGACTTCCTCTTTTTCTTCCATCGCTCCCACCGGACGGACACCGGTCAGCCGACGCCCGCACCCTCCTTCGCTGCGAAAAACACGCTCTCGAAACCACCGGTTGCCGCGGCCTTGTAAGCGTCGGGGTTGCCGCGCCTCGCGGCCACCTCGGCGACCACGCCAAGGACTCCTTCCAGGTCCGTCACACCCGAATCGGCGGCGATCGCTCCGAAAAGCGGCAGGTTCACCATGGGCATTCCGTCCACCTCGAGCCCGTGCTCGATCGCGATGCCGGTCGCGTCAACGTAATCGAAGCCGCGGCCGAACTTCCCCGCCAGCCGGGCGGCCAGCTCGGCGCCCGCGTTCAGGAGGACCTTCGCGTCCTCCTTGATGCCTTCCTCGATCGCCTGGCCCGTCAGGTCGGGGCTCATCACCACCAGCAGGTCGGGGAGGTAGACCTGGCTCCGGAGGTCGATCGCCTCGTCGTCGACGCGCACGAACGCCTTCACCGGGGCCCCGCGGCGCTCGGCCCCGAAGAACGGAAACGCCTGAACGTGCCTGCCGCCGTTGTAGGCGGCCTGCGCCAGCCAGTTGACGAGGGTAACCGCGCCCTGGCCGCCAAGGCCGTGCACTCTCATCTCGAACAAATCAGCGGCCTCCCTTTCATGAACCCGAGAAAACAGAACCGCCGCCCTGACCAACCCGGCGGCAGCCCTATAACTATATTAGCACGAAATGAAAAAAGGACCTTCGCGCGACGAGTTTTCCGGTCATCGCCTGCGCTTCCTGGGGCGCTGGTCCTTGCGCGCCTTGAGGTCATCGAGCCGGACGTCGACGCGGCGTCCCTGTTCCACCTCCACCACGACGACGTTGCAAGGCACGTGGTATCCGACCACCCTGCCCCTGCCGTGCTCGGTGTCCACCTCGCTGCCGAACGCCGGCGCCCTCCTGTTGAACTCCTCGTAGGCGGCGACCTCGTACTTCAGGCAGCACATCAGCCTGCCGCATGCGCCGCTTATCTTCCCGGGGTTCAGCGGCAGGTTCTGTTCCTTGGCCATCTTGATGGACACCGGGTTGAAATCGGAGAGGAAGAGACTGCAGCACAGGTCCCTGCCGCACGGCCCCAGCCCCCCGACCATCTTCGCTTCATCGCGCACCCCCACCTGCCTCAGTTCGATGCGGGCCTTGAGCGCGGCGGCGAGGTCCTTGACCAGTTCGCGGAAGTCCACCCTCCCTTCGGCGGTGAAGTAGAAGACCACGCTCGACCCGTCGAAGACGTAATCCACGTCCACCAGCTTCATCGCGAGCCGGTGCTTCTGGACCAGGCGGCGGGCCGTCCGGTACGCCTCCTCCTTCTTCCGGGCGTTCTCCTCCTGCCGCGCCCTGTCGCGGTCGCCGGCCCGCCTCATCACCTTCTTGAGAGGTCCTTCCAGCTCTTCGTCGGGCACGTCTTTCACCGGGGTTACAACCCTGCCGAAACCCACGCCCCGCGCGGCGGGGACCACCACCTCGTCCCCCGGGACCAGGGGCAGGTCTTCGGGGTCGTACAGGTAGACCTTGCCGCCGGGCCGGAAGGTGATGCCTACCGTTTTAGGCATACAGCGCCTCCTGGATCCCGAAGAGAGCGCTTTCGATGTTCAACTGCGACGGCACATTCTGTTCAGCGGCTTCCATGCCTTCACCCAGTACGTCTATGCATCTGAGGAGGTTCGCCGGGGAGAGTGCCCCGGCCTCGCGCGCGACCTCCTGCTCGAGGTCGTGGTTCACCAGCAGTGAGCCTTCGGCCCCTTCGCCGTATATGAGGATATCACGATACCACCAGGCGAGGGTCGACAGGACCTCCCGGGTCCCGCGTATCTCCTCCTTGAGCTGTTCGCGCCTGCACTCCTCGTCGTATTCCTTGTGGATCCGTTTCAACGTGGCGTCGTCCAGCGTCCCGTCCGCCACCGCGCTCTTACGGTCCTGGCAGGCCGCGGCGACCTCCTCCAGCGGGGCGCGGACCTCCCGGTACAACTCCTGGGCCATCTCCAGTGTGTGGTCGAGGTCTGCCCGGCGAAGCGCCATGGCCGTCTTGATGACGTTGTCGCGCCGGGTAAGCCGCCACGGCTCGTCGCACCAGTCCAGGGCACGCCCCAGCACACCCCCCGTGAGCCTCACGATGAGGTCCGCCCTCCCCGGATCGACGTCCCTGTTCTCGACCAGGTACGCCCGGAGTTCGTCGAGCGGCACATTGGAGAACCGGATCTCCTGGCAGCGTGACCTTATTGTGGGAAGAACCCCCCCTCCCAACGCCGTGACCAGGATGAACACCACGTTGCCCGGCGGTTCCTCGAGCACTTTCAGGAGGGTTGACGCCCCCTCCTCCCACAGGCGGTCCGCGTTCTTTATCAGGTATATCTTGCGGTCGGACTCCGAGGGCTTGCTGAAGGCGTCCAGCCTCAAGGCCCGGACGGTCTCCACCGGGATGTTCTTGCCGGCCGGCCTCACCACCGTCACGTCGGGATGCTTCTCCTCCATGACCCGCCTGCATGTGTTGCACACGCCGCAGCCGCCGTCGGGACATAGAAGTGCTGCCGCCAGCGTCCTGGCCACGATGAACTTGCCGACCCCGCTCGGCCCGGTGAACAGGTACGCGTGGTTCACGCGGTCCCGCTCTACCGCCCTCCGCAGGCTCGCGCAGACGGCCGAGTGGCCTACGACCTCGTCCCAGAGCAAGAAAACACCTCCGTCAGATGACCTTCATGACCTCGTCCAGCACGCGGGCGCGGACCGCCTCCGGGGTTCCCCCGGCGTCGACGACCCTGTAGCGGGCCTGGAAAATCTTCATGAGCATGCCGTAGGCGTGCCTCACGTTCTCGTGGAACTCGATCGACTCACGCTCTATACGATCGTGCCCCCCCGGCCCGGCCGCCCGGTCCAGCCCTTTGGGCACCTTGAGGTCCAGGAAGACCGTCAGGTCCGGCTCGATGTTGCCGCAGGCCCAGTCGTTCAGGTTCTTGACGGCCTCCAGCCCGCAGCCCCTGCCCACCCCCTGGTACGCCAGCGAGCTGTCGATGAACCTGTCGGCGATCACTATCCACCCCCTGGCCAGCGCGGGCCTTATCACCTGGGCAACTTCCTGGGCCCGGTCTGCGGTGAAGAGCAGCGCCTCGGCGGCCGGCACCATGTCCGACCGGGCGGGGTCCAGCAGGACCTCTCTTATGCGCTCGCCGAGAGGGGTGCCCCCGGGCTCGTGGCAGAGGATCGCGTCCCTGCCCTGTTCCAGAAGGTGCTCGTGCAGCAACCTTGCCTGGGTGGTCTTGCCGCTGCCCTCGCACCCTTCGAACGTGATGAACTTACCCGCGAGGCCGTGGTGTCTTGTGACGAAAGCCGGGGCCTCGATTTCTTCCACTGCTCCCCCCGTCTCGTCGGTGAAACGATGCTCAAGCCCGCATTTATCATATCAAACGGTAAGAAACCCGGGCTTGTATCGGTGAATTGTCGATTAGAAAGGGATTTATCGGCATCCCGGGATCTCCACGAGGTGAAACCCGGCGGGTGAAAGCGAACACTCCGCTCTGAAGTTCCATTTCGACGGTCATTTGAGGCTGGAATCCTAATGCGCGAAGGTGACGACCGATGCCGGACTTCTCGCGGTGAGAGAGCTCGACGAAGCGCTCCGGCTCACGGAAATGGCGGGCGAAGGACTATCCGAACTGAGGACCTGGAGGAACGTCCGGCAAGAGCTTGCCGGCCTCCTCAAGCAATCGGTCTACGCCCGCCTCGCCGGATACGAGGACGTGAACGACCAGGAGGTGCTCGCCCGCGACCCGGCCCATGGGGGCTTGTTCTCGGACCTCCCGGAGCGTATCCGGTGTCTCGCCGCCGTCCCGAGGTGACCTGACAGGGAGACGACCCATATGGAAGGGAAAACCCTGGTCAACCGTCTCGCCGGACCGTCAGCGGCGACGGTTTACAAAGAGCGCGGTTCTGAAGCGGGCAACTTCACGGAAAGCCGGGCTGAAGAAGGCCTCATCGGGCTTCTTCTCCACACCGGCGGGGATAGCCCTGGTGGTGATAATCGGTGTCGCTGTTCTGGGCGGGATCACCCTGGGGATAATCTTCGCGGTGAAGGGCTTGGGAGGCGGCGATGACGAGGCCGTCAACGCCGCCATTGTCAAGGTGTGGGACGACTACGAGAAGCTCTTGGAAGAGAACAGCGAGGCTTTCCCACAGATAACCACCGACTTCGCCTACCTGGCCAACACCGTCAAGGAGATAGGGAAGACCATCGAGAACGTGGAGGAGCTCGAGGGGGACCTCGAGAAGGCAGTCGGCACCACACAGAGCGCCAGGGCGGGCCAGCTGTCGAAGGCCCTGGCCGCCTACAGGGCGTACGTGGAGAAGATGGGCGAACTGTTCGCCGCGCTCTCCTGGGCCAACCTCTTAGACCAGAACACGGTGGACGCTCTCAGCGACATGATCTCGGACCTCGACAGGCTGGGTGACACGCCAGTCCCTTATCGACCAGGGCTGGGAATGGAATGGCCGCAACTGGATACCGCCAGACGCCAGCTACTAGCCTTGCAGGGGGAGCGAAGCCGCCGATGGATGTAGAAAGAACCAGAGACGCCTTCCTCTCGGACCTCGTTTCGAGATACGCGAAAGAGACTGACGCGACACCGGAGATAGGTTGCAGGTCGGGCGCCAACCCGGCGACACTGCATCGCGCCGGTTTCACCAGGCTGACCGGCGTCGATGGGAGCCCGAAGCGCCTTGTCGAGTTCAGGCAGCTCCACCAGGAAGCCTGAGAGGCGGCGAACACGTCCGCGGGTGACGTTACGGCCCTCGTGCAGGGATTCTCGGACGGCGAGTTCCACCTCGTGTTCAGCGTTGGCTACTTCTTCGACCACGAAGGCGGCTTCACCGTGTTGCGGCGTGAGATGGCCAGGGTAGCGGACCGCTGCCCGCTCTCCATCGAGTCGGAAGGGGAATCTGACTACCATCCTGGTCAAGCGCATGAAGGGCGGTCCGGCCTGTCCACGAGGACGATCACCCCGGGACAGGCGATCCCCCGCGCGCGGCGGGGGCTTCCCCGGATTCCTGTCATGCCCGTCCGGCGGCCCGGGCGGCCTCGCCGGAGGATTCCTTGTCCCTGAAGAAGCTGTGAAGCGAGTGGGTGAAAGCCACCCCGGCGAATATTACCACCGCGCCCCCTATCAGCAGCGCGATCATCGATGGATAGAAGCTCTTGTGGAGAACTCCCAGGTCTAACACCCTGCTCACAGGCTTGTCCGCCGTCCAGGGAATCCACCTGCCCAGCAGCCAGGCCAGGCCGGCGAATATGCCCATCGAGAGCAGCATGCAGGTGCGCATGATCGTCTGCATGGCCGCGAAGACCCTGCCTCTGATCTCTTCGGCCAGGTTCTGGTGCAGGAGGGTATAGGCCGACACCAGCAGGTAGCCCAGCGTGCAACCGCCAAAGAAGATGACCAGCATCGACAGCGGGTAGAAGTCGATCAGGGCGAACGTGACCACGGCCGCGCCGAACATTACCACCGCCCTGGTGAACCACAGCGAGGAGGGAAACCTCTTGCTCAGCCAGGGGGTGGAAGCCGCCCCGGCCACTATCCCGATCATCAGCATCGAGAGGAGCAGGGTGAATTTCGCCCCCACCGCGTTCATCACCTGCTGGGCGAAAGGCGCGCCGAGGATGTACAGGGAACCGCCGCCGATGAACCCCACGATCATCAGGCCCAGGATGCCCCGGGTCAACGGATCGGTCCTCATGAAACCCAGGCCCTCCTTCAGGTCGCCGAAGATCGAGCGCGCCGAGAACTTCTCCCTTGCCCGGGCGTCGCCCCTGGGGAAAGCGATGGTGAAAAGCAGCATGGCGGAGACGAGGAAGCTGAAGGCATCGACGATGAACGCGAACTGGTGCTGGAAAGCGGCCTGTTCCCTGGCGATGTAGTGGACGAACGGGAACCTGTAGACGAGCCCAGCGATCCCGAGGATTACTGTGGCTATGAGGGTGCCCAGCGCCATCGTCAGGTACATGCTCGTCGACATCATGGAGTTCGCGGTCATCACTTCTTCCTTCTCGACCAGGTCGGGGATGCTGGAGTCCGTCGCGGGATTGAAGAGCAGGGTGAAGCACTCGATCCCGAAGACCAGTCCGCATATCATGGCCAGCGAATTGGCGAACGCCAGGGCGATGACCATGACGGCGCGGGCCAGCTCGCATATGATCATCAGCGCCTTCCGCTCGACCCGATCGACCACAGCGCCGGCCACCAGTCCAAAGAGGAAGGCCGGAAGGAACCTGAAAGCCATCATGAAGAAGAGGCCCGACGGGCCTCCCAGCCTGTTGACCTGGTCCAGCAGGATGCCGACTATGACCCAGTCCCCTATGCTGGAGATGCCCAGGCCTATCCACAGCGCCATGAAGTCGCGGTTCTTGAGGACCCTGCGGAACGCCGATATCTCGAGGGTGACCTGCGCGCCGGGGTCCGGATCCGCCCGGGCGTCGCGCGTGCCCGGGGCCGCGCCCTCGCGAAGGCCGGCCGCCGGCTCTTCTTCCTCGCCGGCGGGGCCGGGGCCGTCCTCACTCACCAAGGAACCTCTCGGCTTCCTCGACGCGACCTCTCACCCCCGCCGCGGCCCGGTGGAGGTACCCCCGCTCGCGGCCGGAGAGCGGCAGTTCCACGACCTGCAGCACACCTCCGCGTCCCAGTTTCGCGGGGACCCCCAGGAACACGCCCTCGATCCCGTATTCACCCGTCAGGTAAGCGGAGGCCGGCAGCACACGGCCGGTATCGGCGAGTATCGCCAGGGCCATCGCCCCGACGCTCACCGCCGGCGCGAAGTAGGCGCTGCCCGTCTTGATTTGACCAACGATCTCCGCGCCCCCCTCCCTGGTGCGCCCGACCACCTCGTCGAGGAGCCCGGCCTCCACGACTTCGCTCAACGGCTCGCCGCCAACGGTCGACGTATCCACCAGGGGCGCCATGTCGTCCCCGTGCGAACCCAGCACCAGCGCGCTGGTGTCCCGCGTCCGGACGGAGGCCATCCTGTTCAGGAAGTAAAGGAACCTCGACGTGTCCAGCACCCCCGCCATCCCCATCACCCGGCGGGGCTCGAAGCCGCACGACCTCCAGGCGAGGAAAGTCATCTCGTCCACCGGGTTGGTGACGTTGATCACCACCGCTCCAGGAGCACGCTCCGCGACGGAGGACGCCACCTCTCTGACCACCGGGGCGTTGCGTTCGGTGAGGTCCAGGCGGGACATACCGGGCGTGCGAGGATATCCCGCGGTTATCACAACGAGGTCTGACCCCTCCGCCAGCGCCGCGTCTCCTCCTCCCTCCAGTTTCGATGAAGAGCCCGAGTACGGCAGCGATTCCTCGATATCCATCGCGAGGCCGGCAGCCTTGCCCGCGTCTATGTCGACCAGGGCGATCTCCAGCGTCGCGGACAGGGCCAGGTAGAACGCCGTAGTGGCGCCGACGTGTCCCGCGCCGAAAACGGTGACTTTGTCCATGGCCATCTCCCCTCCCGGGGGCTCAGTCGGCTGACTCCCCCGAGGTCTTTTCTTCCTCCGGCCCGGCGGCACCTTCCGTGGGAACCTGGCGCTTCGGCTTGGTGGGGCACTCCGGGTCGAGGCACAGCTCCCATGGCTTGCGTCCCTTGGTCAGGACGCGAATACGGGGCGTCCCGCACTCTTCGCAACTCTCTCCCATCGCCATGACGCTGCCTTTCTGGGGCAGAGGGTAGGTGTTGGTGCAGTCGGGGTATCCGGCGCAGCCGGCGAAGCGCTTGCCGGACTTGCGTGCCGTCTTGATGGTAAGCTCCGCGTGGCATCCCGGGCATTCGCCGAGCACGGTGTCGCCGCGCATCCCTTCCTTGATCTCCCGGGAGATCTCCTCCTTCTCCTTCTCCATGATGTCGAGGATGCCGCCAAGCACGTTGCGCGACCTGTCCACCACGTCCCCGAGCGTCTTCCTGCCTTCGGCGATGGCGTCCATGTCGCTCTCGAGTTCGCCGGTCATCTCCGGGCTGGTCACCATGGTGGCGTGCCGTTCCAGCGCCCGCGATACCGCGATGCCGGTCTCGCTGGGCTTCAGCGGAGTCCCGTACACGTACCCGCGTTCGACCAGGCTCTGGATGATGTTGTGCCGGGTCGATTTCGTGCCCAGCCCCAGCTCTTCCATCTTCTGGATGAGCGCGCCCTCGGAGTAACGGGGAGGGGGCTGCGTCTGTCTGGCCTCGAGCTCCCTGTCGACGACCGTAACGACGTCGCCTTCATGCAGGTCCGGAAGTTCGTCGTCTTTTTTCCTGCTGTACGGGTAGTAACGGAGGAAACCTTCCTCGACGATCACGTCGCCGCGGGCCACGAAAGGCTCGGAGGAGATCTCCACGTCCACGCGCGTCGAGCGCGCCAGGGCCGGCCCGGAGAGCGTGGCCATGAAACGCCTGGCCACCAGCTCGTACACCTTCCACTCCTGGGCCGACATGGCGGAGCGGTCCGCGGCCCCTGTGGGATATATCGGGGGATGGTCGGTGGAGAACTTCTTGCCCCGCGTGGGCTTGAGTTCGCCTTTCTCGAGCAGCTCCTCGGCCAGGGGCCCTACCACCTCGGAGCCCCTTATGGCCCCCAGCACTTCGGCGAGGTCGAGTGACTCGGGGTAGACGGTGTTGTCCACCCGTGGATAACTGATGAAGCCGCGGGAGTACAGGGACTCCGCCACGTCCATCGCCCGCGCCGGTGGCACCTTCACGCTCGAAGCCGCGGCGAGAAACGAGGTGGTGTTGAACGGCGCCGGGGGGTTGATGGTCCTCTGTCGTGTCTTGACCCCCGCAACGGTCCCTTCGGCGCCGATCGCGTCGTACGCGCCGCGGGCGGCCGCCTCTTCGCCGAAACGCTCGGTCTTGTGCCTGGCGGTGAACCGATCGCCGCCGTGATCGAGCACCACCTTGACCTGCCAGAAATCCTCCGGAACGAAAGCCCTGATCTCGGCTTCCCGGTCCACAACGATGGCGAGGGTGGGGCTCTGCACCCTGCCCGCCGACAGGAACTTCTGCCACAGACGGTTGGTCGCCAGCGAGATGAACCGGGTGAGCGCGGCGCCCCAGATGAGATCGATATCCTGCCTGGCCTCTCCCGCCTTCGCCAGGTTCTCGTCCACGGTATCGAGGTGTTCGAACGCCTCGTTTATCTCTTTGTCCGTGAGGGCCGAGAACCGTGCACGGCTTATCGGCGCGTCCCGGTTGACCTCCCTGATGATATCGACGATGTCCGAGCCTATGAGCTCCCCCTCGCGGTCGTAGTCGGTGGCGATCACTATCGACTCGGCCTGTTTCGCGAACTTCTTCAGGGAAGAGACGAGCGTCTTCTCCTTGGGGGTCTTGATTATCTCGGCGTCAACCAGCCTGCGCGGCTCCACCTCGCGCCACTGCCGGTACTCCTCGGGGAAGTCCACCTGCAGGACGTGGCCCCGCATGCCCAGTGTGCGCACCTCCCCGGCGTCCTGTCCGAAGGCGTAGACGGTGCTCCGGGGGCCGCCCTCGCGCGTCGCCTTCCCTCCGGAGAGGATCTCCGCGATCCGCCTGGCGGTCTGGTTTTTTTCAGTGACGATTAGTTTCATAGCCTGTGAGTTTACATTCGCCCGGGCGGGCGGGTCAATTTGGCTCCCTTGAACAGGACGCTCCCCGGCGGCCCTGCGCCTTCACGCCAACAGCCGCCCGGGAGCGCCGGATAGGCCGGGAACGGTCACTTGATGAACAGGGGCACGAATATCAGCGAGACGACCGTCATGACCTTGATGAGTATGTTCATGGCGGGCCCGCTGGTGTCCTTGAACGGGTCGCCCACGGTATCCCCGCAGACCGCCGCGGCGTGGGTCTCCGTCCCCTTGCCGCCGTACTCCCCGGACTCGATGAGCTTCTTCGCGTTGTCCCACGCGCCGCCCGCGTTGGCCATCATGATGGCCAGGATGAACCCGGCCACAAGGGCTCCCGCCAGGAAACCCGCGAGCGATTCCTTTCCCAGGAAACGCCCGATCAACAGCGGGGATATTATCGCCAGCGCGCCGGGCAGCAGCATCTCGTAGATCGCCGTTTTCGTTGTCATGTCCACGCACCTGGCGTAATCGGGCCTGACCCCCTCCAGCCCTTCCTTGAGGCCGGGGATCTCGCGGAACTGCCGCCTGACTTCCTCCACCACCGCGAAAGCGGCCCGGCCCACCGCGTTCAGCGTCAGCGCGCTGAACAGGAACGGCAGCATGCCCCCCAGCAGGAGGCCTACGAAGAACTTGTAGTCGCCCACCACGTCCACCGCCGCCAGGCCGGTGGCCTGCGCGTATGCCGCGAACAGGGCCAGAGCGGCGAGGGCGGCGGAGCCTATCGCGAAGCCCTTCCCGATCGCGGCGGTAGTGTTTCCCACGGAGTCGAGGCTGTCGGTGATCTCCCGGACCTCCGGCTCGAGCCCGGCCATCTCGGCGATACCGCCGGCGTTGTCCGCGACCGGTCCGTAGGCGTCCACCGCCACTACCATGCCGGTGGTGCAGAGCATCCCCAGGGCGGCCAGTCCGATGCCGAATATCCCCCCGCCGGCGAGGGCGCGGTTGCCGGTCCAGAAGGAGACGCCCATGGCCAGCGCCACCATGACGATTGGTATCACCGTCGAGAGCATCCCTACGGCCAGCCCCCTGATGATGGTGGTCGCCGCTCCGGTCTGGGCGCTCTTGGCCACCTCTTTGACCGGCTTGTAGTGGTCCGAGGTGAAATACTCGCTGGTCAGCCCGATGACTATCCCGGACACTATCCCCATCAGTACGGAGTAGAAGAGCCCGATGTGCTTCCAGCCAGCTATCCACCAGATAAGGAAGAAAGCGCTGATGGTCGCCAGGCCGGCCGTGGCGTAAGAAGACCACGTCAGCGCCCTCTGAGCGGCCCTTCCCCCGGCCTTGGTGCGGACCAGGAAAGTGCCCAGTATCGAGCACAGGACCCCCGCGCCGGTGATGGCCAGCGGCAGGATCATCGCTTTCGTCCCCAGTTTCTGGAACACCAGGCCGGATGAGGCGATCGCTATCGGGGCCACGATGGCGGCCACGTACGACTCGTAGAGGTCCGCCCCCATCCCCGCTACGTCGCCGACGTTATCACCGACGTTGTCGGCGATGACCGCGGGGTTGCGCGGGTCGTCCTCGGGGATCCCGGCCTCGACCTTGCCGACCAGGTCGGCCCCGACGTCGGCCGCCTTGGTGAAGATCCCCCCTCCCACGCGGGCGAACAGCGCGACGCTGGACGCCCCCAGCGAGAAGCCGAGGATGATGTTGGTGGAATTCCACAGCCCCAGCACAACCTCGAAGACGATGTAGCAGACGGTAAGCCCGAGGAGACCGAGGCCGGCGACGCACAGGCCCATGACCGCCCCGCTGCGGAAAGCTATGGTGAGCGCCCCCGAGACGCCTTCCCTGGCGGCCTCGGTGGTTCGAGAGTTAGCGCGGGTCGCTATCTGGAGGCCGACAAAGCCCGCCCCGAGCGAACAAAGGGCGCCGAACACGTAGCACACGGCTATCTGCCAGCCGTTCTCGCTGCGCAGCGCCACGCTCAACAGCACGACCATCATGGCGATGAAGACCGCCACGTAACCGTATTCGCGCTTGATGAAAGCCCTGGCCCCTTCCTGAACGGCCCTGGAGATCTCCTGCATTCTCTCGTTGCCGGGGTCGGCCTTGAGGACCAGCTTCGCCAGCACTGCGGCGACAAGCAGGCATAACGCGGAAATCCCGACTACGGCTACCGGAATCCATGTTGCCATCCCATGCTCCTTCCAACGCGATAGGTGATTTGTCTACGACGTGCCCCTGCGGCAATCCTGCGCGCGTAAAGCAGTGCACATTATATTGTCGAGTGTTTCGGCCCGCAAGGGACCGCCGCGCGGGGATGGAAAAAACGCGCGTCCTCGCCGTGACCGGGGGGGGCCTGCAGCGCGGCCGTCCTGGCGTGGAAACACCCGCCGGCGGCCGCGCCGGCGTTACCGCCGGCCTGTGAGCGCGGCACCTCTTTTGTTAGACTCGACCATGTGACGGGCCCGAGGTCGCCGCGGAGGTTTTCTTGATATCGGACAGGTCCTCCAGTCTCCCGCCGTTCTACGTGATGGAGATACTCGAAAAGGCCCACGCCATGGAGGCGCGGGGGCTCGACGTCGTGCACCTGGAGGTGGGAGAGCCCGACTTCGACACGCCCGAAGCGGTGAAGGCCGCCGCCTCCCGGGCGCTCGACGAGGGGATGACCCACTACACGCACAGCCTGGGCATTCCCAGGCTGCGCGAAGCCATCGCCCGGCATTACCGCGAGCGCTACGGCGTGGACGTCTCCCCCGGCAACGTCGTGGTGACCAGCGGGACCTCGCTGGCGATGGTCCTCGTCTTCTCGGCGCTGCTGAACCCCGGGGAGGAGCTGGTGCTCTCCAACCCGTGCTACGCTTGCTACCCCAATATCCTGGAGTTCGTGGGGGGAATCCCGAAATACGTCGACGTGTTCGAGGAGGACGGCTTCAACTACCGCCCGGAGGACATCGAACGCCTGCTGGGGACCGGGGTGAAAGGCGTGATAATCAACTCCCCTTCCAATCCCACAGGCATAGTGATGACGGAAGAGGAGACGCGCCGGGTCGTGGAGGCCGCGCGCGGGCGCGCTTTTGTGATCTCAGACGAGATCTACCACGGCCTCGTCTACGAGGGCCGCGAGCACTCGGCACTGGAGTTTACCGACCGCTGCTTCGTCCTCAACGGGTTCTCCAAGCTGTACGCGATGACCGGTTGGCGCCTCGGATACGTAATCTGCCCGCCGGAATTCGTGCGACCGATCCAGAAGATCCAGCAGAACCTGCTCATCTGCGCCAACTCGTTCGTCCAGTGGGCCGGAGTCGCCGCCCTGGAAGAGACCGCCGGGGACACCGCGCGGATGGTCGCCACGTACGACGAGCGCAGGCGGTTCCTGCTGGGGAGGCTCCGCGGGATGGGCTTCGGGATAACCGTGGAGCCGACGGGGGCCTTCTACGTCCTGGCCAACGCGAAGCGGTTCACCGGCGAGTCGTACGCTTTCTGCCTCGACGTGCTCGAGAAAGCGCGCGTGGCGATCGCGCCGGGGACGGATTTCGGGAGCGGCGGCGAGGGGTACGTGCGGTTCTCGTACGCGAACTCCCTGGAGAACATCAGGGAAGGCACCGCGAGGCTGGAGAAGTACCTGTACGAACGAGGGGAGAGGCAGGATGGGTGAATCCACGAGGCTGGTAGATCTCAGCGTTCCCATCGAGGAGTCGGAGAGCGAGCCGTTCAAGCCGGAGGTCGAGCACCAGGACCACGCGGCCGGCGCGGCGGTGATGGCACAGATATTCGGGGTGCCCCCCGAGAGCCTGCCCGGAGGGCTGGGATGGGCCAACGACAGGGTCACCCTGATCACCCACGCCGGGACGCACCTCGACGCCCCCTGGCACTACGCACCGACGGCGGGCGGCGAGCGCGCGATGACAATCGACGAGGTACCGCTCGAATGGTGCTTCTCCGACGGGGTGGTGCTGGACATGAGGGGCAAGGCGGACGGGGAGCCCATCGAGGTCGACGACGTCCGCGCCGAGCTGGAGAGGATATCCTGCGAGGTCAAGCCGCTGGACATAGTACTGGTGATGACCGGCGCCGACAGGTACTGGGGGAGCCCCGACTACATCAACAAGGGAGCCGGCATGACCCGGGCGTCCACCCTCTGGCTCATCGAGCGGGGCGTGCGCGTGATGGGGATCGATTCATGGGGGTTCGACCGTCCGTTCAAGAGCATCGTCGAGCAGGTGAAGGCCACGGGCGACACCTCCATCATATGGGAGGCCCACTACGCCGGGATCGAAGAGCCTTACTGCCACCTGGAAAAGCTCGCCAACCTGGACCGGCTGCCCCCGCACGGGTTCAAGGTAGCCTGTTTCCCGGTTAAGATAACCGGGGCCAGCGCGGGATGGTGCAGGCCCGTGGCGATTGTCGGAACATAGGAGAGGGCATGGAACTCAAGCACATCTTCGACGAGGTGAAGAAGACGTTCGACCGCGAGAACGAGGCCCGCGAGGGAGGCCTCGCGCTGTCGCGTGACGCCATCCAGTACTGCGCGAACTCCATAAGGGCCGCGCACAGGGGCGACCGGGAGCAGGCCGTAGAGCTCCTCGAGGCCGCGAAACGCAACCTCGAAGCGGCCCATGAACTGCTGGAGCCCGTACCGCGGATCTACCACGCCGGCTTCCTGCAGGATGCCGAGAAGGAGTTCGCCGAGGCCTCCGCCACTTTCGCCCTCGTGGAAGGGAAGCCGCTGCCCCTTCCGGGCGACCTCGACGTCGGAACCGCGCCCTACCTCAACGGCCTCGGGGAGGCTATCGGCGAGATGAGGCGCCACGTACTGGACCTTATCAGGGAGAACGACCTCGACAGGGGCGAGTACATCCTCGGCGTGATGGACGACGTGTACTACCTGCTCGCGTCGGTGGACTACCCCAACGCGATAACCTCGGGGCTGAAGCGGACCAATGACATGGTGCGGGGGGTCCTCGAGCGCACCAGGGGCGATCTCACCACCGCCATACGCCGCCAGAGCCTCGAGCGGACCATCCGCGAACTCGAGGACAGGCTCAAGGACGCGTAAGGGCGGACGGGGCGGCGGGGACCTGACTGGACCCGGCGCGCGAGGGCCGCCGGCGCGGTTGCCCCGCCCGGCTCATTCGATGTCGCAGACCAGCACGGTCATATCGTCCTTGGGCTCTCCGCCGCAGAACTCCATGACGTTGTCTATGAGGGCGTCTATGAACTCCTCGGCGGGGGCGTCCCTGTTGGCGACCACGAACCTGTTCAGCCGCCTGAGGCCGTAGAGCTTCCCCCTCTGGTTCTGGGCGTCAATTACCCCGTCGGTGAACATCACGATCCTGTCCCCCGGCTCCAGTTTGTGAGTCTGCACGTCGAGGTTGGCCCGCGAGAATATCCCCAGCAGCGACCTGCTGGTCGAGGTCAGCGGCTCCACCGACTTGTCGGCGGACAACCTCAACGGCTCCTCGTGACCGGCGTTGGTGTACGACACTGTCATCGAGGGCAGGTCAATCACGCTGAAAAAGACCGTCACGAAGCTGTCGGTGCGGTTGCCAAGGAAAAGGCTCCTGTTCGCGTGCTCCATGACCTCGAGCAAACCGCCGTGTTCCCGGGCCTCGACCCTGAGCGCGCTCATGGCCATGGTCGCGAACAGGGCCGCGCCAATCCCCTGGCCGGATGCGTCCCCGACCACGATTATGACCTTGTCGCCGTTGTGCCAGTAGTCGAACCAGTCGCCTCCCACCATGCGGGCCTGCTGCTGGCGCGCCTGCACGCTCACATACCCCGCGGTGAGTTTCTCCCTCGGCAGCAGGCTGGTCTGTATGCCCGAGGCTATCTCCATCTCCCGCTGTATCAGGGCGTACTTCTCCAGCTCTTTCTGCTCGCTGATATCCCGGTAGATCGCCACCACGTTGTCGATCCGGCCGTCCGGGGCGACGATCGGGGCGAAAGTGCCTCCCACGGGGATCCTCCTGCCCGATCGCGTAACTATCTCGTCCTCGCTGTAGGCGACGTGTTCCCCGGAGAACATCCTGCTGATCGCGCATTCGGGCCCGGGGCAGACGCCGGGCACGGACTCCGACCCGTAGAGGACCTCGTGGCAGTTCCTGCCGCGGGCGTCCTCCTGCTCCCAGCCGGTGAGGAACTCCGCCGCGGGGTTCACCAGCACGACCTTGTTGTCCCTGTCGATGACCAGCACCGCGTCCGGGGTGGCCCGCAGCACGGCCTCGCTTCGCTCCCTCTCGCGGTACAGGCGCTCGTTTATCTCGGCGTTCCTGATGGTCATCTGCTGATCGAAAAGGCGCTCCTGCAGCCTCCTGTTCTGCACCGCCACCGCCGCCTGCTTTCCCAGCGCGTCGGCCATGGTTACCGACTCGTCGGTGAAGCTCACGTCCTCGCTGGTGAGCTCGAGGCTCATCAGGCCGATGAGCTCGTCCTTGACCACCATGGGCACCTGCAGGTAGGAGCGGACCCCGGGCCCCCTGAAAATGCGCGACTCGAGGCTCGTCTCGTCGGCGACCTCCTCCACCACGACCGGCTCCTTTTCGCGGAGCGCTCTAGCGGTGGCCCGGCCGAGCTCGTTCATGGGGACGTGGAACTGGTTCAACAGCCATACCTGCAGCGTGCTCCTGCCGTACCCGGCCATGAAGGTCAGCGCGTCCGCCTCGGGCTCGTAGAAGAAGATCGAGCACCGGTCGGCGCTCAGCGCCCGGGCGGCCGTCGCCCCGATAGTCTCCAGCAGTTCGTCGAGGTCGCGGGCCTCGCTGACCGCCTGAGCGAACTCGGTGAGCATTGCCGCCTGCCGCCTCTGCCTGCGCTCTTCCCTGAAGAGTTTCGCGTTCTTGATGGCCACCCCCGCCTGCGCGCCCAGGGTGGTGAGCATGGTCACGTCGAGGTCGGTGTATCCCCTGGGAGTCGTCTCGTACAGCTCGACCACCCCGATAGGCTTCTCGTCCAGGGTGATGGGTATCGACAGCGCCGACAGTATCCTGCGGCCGGCCGCCGGCTTAGGCAGTACGAACGCGGCAAGCTCGTCGTCGCGGGCCAGCACGTACTCGTTCCGCTTGATCGACACCCATGCCAGGCTCTTCTCCAGCGGGATCTTCTCCCTGGACAGCCAGGTCCTCGACAACCCCATGTCCGCGGCCACGTCAAGGCGCGAGCCGCTCTCGTCCAGCAGCATTATCGCGCCCATCCCCGCCTGTACCAGGCTGGTGGCGACCTCCAGTATCTGGCTCAGCACCTTCTCCAGGTCGACGGTGGACACCATCACCTGCCCGAGCTGGGCGAGGGCCTTGAACTCCTCGAGCTGTCGCTCCACGGTGGAGCGCTCCTCGGCCCGGTAGGCGCGCCTTATGTAGTGCCGCACGCGCTTGGTGAAGCCGTCCCTCATGTTCGCCAGGGCAACCCACGCGGAGGGCGGATGGCCTTCGGGCAGCAGCGTCCCGGCGAGCCTGTCCCATATGTAGGTCTCGCCGGCGTCGAAGCTGCCGATCACCGTGGTCAGCCTGATGCCCTGCCCCGCCCTCTTCCTGCCAATGTCGGTGGCGAGGCTCTTGATCAGCCGGGGAGGCAGCTCCCGGGCCTCGAAGTAATCCAGGTACAACTGGTAGAAGTCCCTGAACGACTGCCGTACGTCCGAAAGGACGTCAGGGGGCAGCGAGTCGTATCCGGGCATCGTCTTCTCGACGACCTCGTCGATGCGGGCTACCATGCTCTCCATGTTCTCGCGCAGGAACTCGGCGACATCGCGCCTGAGCGCGAGAGCCTGCGCGTCGCCCTGGGGCGTTACGGGTTCGTGGGCACCAACGTGTACGTCTTCCATGTTCTCCATATTATAGAGGAGGCACGACCCGGCCAGAACCGGCCCCCGGCCGCCCGGCGGCCATTTGGACTCCCGGGGGTTTTCGGCTATATTACTCTCCGAACGGAAAGACGGTCCGGGAGTCGCTCATGGCAGCCACCATCTTCGAGATAATCGCGGTAGTCGCGATAGTCGTCGCGGTGCTCGTCGCCGTGCTCGTTCTGCCGCTGCTCGCCGGACTCCTCAAGAGCTTCAACAAGTCGGGAGTGAAGCGGACCCGGGAGTTCCGCACCCAGGTCACGGGCTCACTGAAAGACGTGGACGCCGTCCAGGCGCAACTTGACGCGCTGGGCCAGGTGACCCGGGGAGTGAAGGCCGGCATGGACAGTGCCGTGGAAGCGGCGGGGAAGGCCGTGTCGTTCCTGGAGTCGCGCACTTTCCAGGTGGGCCTGCCCGCGGTGTTGTGGTTCCTGCTCCTCGCGGTAGCGGTCCCGCGCGGCATCAGGGGGCTTTCCGCCGTCAAGCCAAGGCGCGTGATACCTCCGCCGTCCTGGGAAGAGCCCGGGGAGTCGTCAGCGGACTGATCCGGGCGCCGCCGGCGGCGACCACCCCCGCGAAGGCGTCCGGGATGAAGCGCCCGGCGATGTCCCGCCGGTTCAGGGAAAGTTCAGGAGAGAGCTGGCCGGGAACGCCGTACACCGCGTCGTCGCCTTCCCCGGTCCTCAACGCATAGTAAAAGGCCAGGTCTTAACTAAACAGGTATACCCGTCTCGGCTAAAAGTTGCCGTCCTCATTAGTTAGGAACCGGCCTTGAACTAACACTATTCTTTTCTACCAACTATTTCAACACCCCTGCCCCCGGACCCTTCTCCGATTGACCGGCCGGCCTCAGACGTGGAGCTGGCGGCGGTCCACCACCCAGTCCGCCTTGAGACCGGTCCGCTCGAACAGGCGCTGCTCGATCTTCTCCGGCGATTCGACCTCGATCATGTCCGGAGATATCTCCGTGTCTATCTTCACCTGCTTGGTTATGCCAGCCTTCACCGCCTGGACGTCGGCGCCGTCCTTCACCGACACGTAGACGTACACCCGGTCGCGGCTGGTGATGTCCTCTTCGTCCTCCTTGGTCACTATGACCTGGAAGGAGTCGACGCCCTCCACCCTGCGTATCGCGTTCTGGAAGTTCATCAGGGGCACCCTCGCGCCCTTGATCTTGGTGAAGTCGCGGGCCGCTCTGCCGATAGGCGGCCTCAGGACCGGGATGGTCAACCCGCAGTGGGAGCACTTCTCCCAGATCACGCCGCCCTGTATGAGGTCTCCCATCCAGTAACGCAGCAGCACCGATCCGCGCCAGCCGATATGCGAGAAACACAGGACCCCCGGCTCGCCCCACTTGACCGGCTCCCTGGTGTCCGGGTCGAGGATTTCCCAGAAGTAGAACTCGGGGTTCAGGTGCAACTGCGACTTCTCGTCGCACTCGAAGAACGCCGCGCGGAGCTCGGTCGACCCGTACCCCTCGATTATCTTGATCCCCGGAGAACCGATGCGCTCGAACTGGTCTTTGAGCTTCGCCCGGTACTCGTCGGAGAGGGGCTCGGCGGCCAGAACCGCGTACTTGACGGGGTCAGGCCTGGGGGCCTCTCCGCCCTCGATCATCTCGATCGCCGTCTTCAGCCAGTAAGTCATGTAAGACGGTATGGCTATATACATGTCGAACGGCATCATCCCGGCAATGACCACCTGCTTCTCGGTGGGGATGGCCTTGCCCCCGCAGGTGTGGAAGATCGAACTCCCGTGGTCGCACCCGAACTCGGCAAACACCACCTGGAAGAACGCCAGGTGCGGCAGCGCCGGGAACATATTGAGACCCCTCATCGAAGCTTCCCAGCCGAAGAGGTACAGCATGCCGGCTATCCATGGGATCACGTTCTTGATGTCGTAGTTGGTGTAGGTGGCCATGCTGGGCACCCCGGTGGTCCCGCCGCTCATGTGGAAATGGATGGGGTTCCACTCCGCGGCCGCGGTCTGCTTCACACGCTCCTCGAACGAGCGCGGCTTGCCGTACACGTCTCTCAGGTACCTCGTCCTGAGCGTCTTGAAGACGTACTCGAGCTTCTTGCCCGTCCCGATCTCCGCCAGGTCGTAAGGGGAATCCGGCAGCTTCGGCTGCATGATGAACGACTTCTGGTCGGCGAGGGTGTCCTCTTTGGTGGTTATCGGTATGCGCCGGAGGTCGTCGAGGGTGGAGAGCCTGTCGGGGTCGATCTTGTTCTCCTTGAAGAGCTTGCGGTAGTAAGGGTGGTACGGATAGACGTAGTCCTTGATGTACTTGAAGAGCTTGTTCCGCGCGTAATCCTGCTGCTCCTCAGGGGTCCACTCATAAGAGATGGCCATACCGCTTCCCTCCTCCTCCGACGGCCGCGTCCTCAAGGAATGATATAAGGACACCGGCGGCGTGCGCAACCGGGGCCCGCGATCCGCGGGAGGAGGCGCCTGGTTCGCCCCCGGGAGGCTACACCAGCTCGAGGATGACCATCGAGGCGTTGTCGCCCTGGCGAGGGCCCAGCTTGAGTATCCTGGTATACCCGCCGTTGCGGTCGACGTAGCGGGGGGCGACCTCGGAGAAGAGAGTGTGCACGACATTCCTGTCGTTGATGACCTTCAGCGCCTCGCGCCTGGCCGCCACGTCCCCCTTCTTGCCGTACGTCACCAGTCTCTCCACGACCGGACCGGCGAGCTTGGCCCTGGTCTCGGTCGTGGTTATCCGGCCGTGCACGATGACCTCTCGCGCCAGGTTGGCCAGCATGGCTTTCTGGTGTGACGAGCTCCGTCCCAGTCTGGGTCCCTTTTTCGGTTTCGGCATTGTTCTCACCCGGGTCTCAGTCAGGCTGCTTGAGGGAAAGGCCGCGCGCTTCGATCTTCTCCTTGATGAGCTCGACCGTCTTCGCGCCGAGGTTCCTTATCCCCAGCAGCTCGTCTTCTGTGTGGCTCACCAGGTCGGCGAGCGTCTCTATCTTCGCTCTCTGCAGGCAGTTGTAGGCGCGCACGTTGAGGTCGAGCTCGCCGATGCTGGCGTCGAGGCCGGCCGCGGTCGACGCCTCGGTGGGCTCGAACACCTCTCCGATGCCGGGCTCTTCGATGAGGTCTCCCAGCAGGCTGATGTGCTCGATGAGTATCCTCGCGCCAATGCTGACGGCCTCGTCCGGGGACATGCTCCCGTCGGTGCGCACCCGCAGCGTCAGCTTGTCGAAGTCGGTCCTCTGGCCGACCCTGGTGTACTCGACGTTGAAGGTGACGTTGCTCACCGGCGAGAAGATGGAGTCCACGGGGATAACCCCGATGGGATCACCCTCCCTCTCGTTCTCCTCCGCGGAGGAGAAGCCGCGGCCCCTCTCGACAGTCAGTTCCATCTCCAGCTTCGACTTCTTGGTGAGTGTCAGGAGGTGATGGTCCTTGTTGACCACCGTGACGTTCGACGGCGCCTCGATCCCGGCCGCGGTGACCGGACCCGCCTTGGTGGCGCGCAGCCTGATGGTGGCGGGCTCGTCCCCGTCCATCATGACTACGAGCTCCTTGAGGTTGAGGATCACCTCAATGGTGTCTTCCTTCACCCCTTCGATCGCGGAGTATTCGTGGTGGACGCCCGCGATCTTGACCTGCGTTATCGCGGCGCCGGGGATCGAGGAGAGCAGTATGCGCCGCATGCTGTTGCCGAGGGTGTGGCCGAGGCCACGCTCGAGCGGCTCGATCACGAACGCCCCCTCGGTTTCGTTCAAGTCGAGCACCTTGATCTGAGGTTTCTGGATTCCTAGCAACGGTCTACCCTCCGTTTTCCGCGAGGTTTATCTGGAGTAGAGCTCGACTATGAGCTCATCTCGTATGGGGACGTCCGGGTTCATTCCGTAAGGTCGCTCGACAACGGTTGCAGTCATGTTCTTCCTGTCCACCTGCAGCCAGGGCACCTGTTCCCGCTGGAAGCTCTCCACCGCTATCTTGAAGACCTCGCTCGCGCGGGACTTCGGCGCGACCGACACCTCCATTCCCTCCTTGACCAGGAAAGAGGGGATGTCCACCTTCCTGCCGTTCACCTGAAAATGCCCGTGCCGGACAAGCTGGCGCGCCTGCTTCCTGCTGACCGCCAGCCCGGACCGGTATACCACGTTGTCCAGCCTGCTCTCGAGGATCCGGAGCAGGTTCTCCCCGGTACGGCCTTTCTCCCTGACCGCCCTGGCGTAGTAATCGCGGAACTGCTTCTCCATCACCCCGTAGACGCGCCTGGCCTTCTGCTTCTCCCTGAGCTGAATGAGGTAGTCGGTCTCCTTTACCCTGCGGCGGCCATGCTCGCCGGGGGGGTAGCCCCTGCGCTCGTACGAGCACCGGTCGGTGTTGCACCTGTCGCCCTTGAGGAAGAGCTTGGCCCTCTCCCTCCGGCACTGCTTGCAGACTGGTCCTGTGTATCTCGCCATATTTCGCTCCCGGGCGCGAAGGCCCTAGACCCTCCTCTTCTTCTTGGGCCGGCACCCGTTGTGCGGCACCGGGGTCACATCCTTGATCGAACCGACCTCCAGGCCGTTGGCCTGCAGGGTGCGGATGGCTGTCTCGCGCCCCGAGCCGGGGCCCTTGACCCTCACTTCGACCTTGCGCATGCCGTGCTCCGCGGCCTGCTTGGCCACCGCCTCGGCGGCCTGCTGCGCCGCGTAGGGGGTGCTCTTGCGGGAGCCCTTGAAGCCGATCGTCCCGGCGCTGGCCCACGCGATCGTGTTGCCCTCGGGGTCGGTGATATTGATTATGGTGTTGTTGAAAGTGGCCTTGATGTTGGCGATTCCGTTGGGCACGTTCTTCTTGACCTTCTTGCGCCCCCGAGACTTAGCTTTCCCTGGTCTGGGCAACTGCTGCTCTCCTCTCCTCTACCTGCCTGCCGCCTGGCGCTGCTTCTTCTTGATACCGACCTGCGGCCGCGGGCCCTTCCTGGTCCGCGCGTTGGTATGGGTCCTCTGGCCCCGCACCGGCAGGCCCCTGCGGTGACGCAGGCCGCGGTAACACCCTATCTCCATCAGCCGCTTAATGTTCTGGGCGCGCTCGCGCCTCAGGTCACCCTCGATCTGGAAGTTCGCGTCTATGAACTCACGGAGCCTCACGACCTCCTCGTCGGTAAGGTCCCTCACTTTCGTCTCGGGCACCACGCCCGTTCCCCCGCACGCCTTCAGCGCGCTCGACCGCCCGATACCGTAGATATAGGTCAGGGCGATCTGGACCTGCTTGTCCCTGGGTAGGTCTATGCCAGCGATTCTAGCCAAGCTTCACCCTCCATCTAGCTACCCTGCCGCTGCTTGTGGCGGGGGTTCTGGCAGATCACCATGACCTTTCCGTGTCTCCTGATGATCTTGCATTTATCACACATTTTCTTGACCGACGGTCTTACTTTCATCTCTTCCGTCCTCGTATGTCCGTCCTATTTGTGGCGGTAGGTGATCCGGCCCCTCGTCAGGTCGTAGGGCGAGAGCTCCACCGTCACCTTGTCCCCCGGCAGTATCCGGATGTAGTGCATCCGCATCTTGCCGGAGATATGGGCCAGCACCTTGTGCCCGTTGTCCAGTCCGACCCGGAACATCGCATTCGGCAACGGCTCGAGCACTGTTCCCTCTACCTCTATGGCTTCATCTTTTGGTGCCAACTAAGCCCTTTTCCCTTTTCGAGCGCACAAATCTATATCTTACTGGAATCGACCTTCGTTTTCCAGGTCACCCCGGCCCTGGAGACCATCTCCGGTCAGAACTTCGGCGCCCGATTCGGTAATCGCCACGGTGTGCTCGAAGTGCGCCGAGAGGCTTCCGTCTCTGGTCGCGACGCGCCAGCATTCCGCCGAGGCCTCGACTTCGGAGGAGCCCATGTTGACCATCGGCTCCAGCGCCAGCACCATCCCGGGCTTGAGAACAGGGCCCGTGCCCGGGACGCCGTAGTTCGGAACGGGCGGGTCCTCGTGCATCCGGGTGCCTATCCCGTGTCCCACGAACCGCCTGACGACCGAGAAGCCCGCGGTCTCCGCCACGGTCTGTATCGCGCTCGATATATCGCCGATCCTGTTGCCCGGTCTGCAGGCCCCGATGCCGGCGTCGAGCGCGTTCCTGGTGACCTGTATCAGGCTCCTCGCGTCCACGGTGCAGTCTCCCAGCGCTATCGATACCGCGGCGTCCCCGAAGTACCCCTCGAGCTCCACCCCGGTGTCGATGCTGAGGATGTCGCCGTCCTCCAGCGGCCGGTCGTCCGGTATCCCATGTACGACCTCGTCGTTGATCGAGGTGCAGAGGCTGGCGGGAAACGGTTCGCACTTGACGAACTCGGGCCGGTACCCCTTGAACGCGGGCACGCCCCCTCCCTCCCGGATCATCCGCTCGGCCGCCTCGTCGAGCTCGCGGGTAGTGATGCCGACGTCGGCCATGTCCGCAACGGCATCGAGCACCCGGCGGACCAGCCGCCCGGCCTGCCTCATCTTCTCGATCTCCCGACGGGACTTGAGGATGATCATCCGGCTTCCCCGCCCGCTTCGACGGCCGCCTCGATCAGGCGGAAGACCTCGTCGGGATCACGGGCCCCGTCGATGTCGACCAGCTTCCCCGTCGGCCTGTAATACTCGATCAGCGGCCTGGTCTGGGAAGCGTAGACGTCCAGCCTGTTCCTGACCGTCGCCTCGTTGTCGTCTTCGCGCTGGTACAGTTCGCCCGCGCATTCGGAGCACTCGCCCGCCTCCGCGTGCGGACCGTGCGCCAGGTGGGTTATCCACCCGCACTCGCGGCAGGTCCTCCTCCCGGTCAGCCTCTCCACCAGTATTTCCGGGTCCACGGCGATGTTGAGCACCAGGTCGATGCGCCCGCCCCTGCCCTCGAGGTACGCGTCCAGGGCCTCCGCCTGGTGGAGGCTGCGGGGAAACCCGTCGAGGACGAACCCGGCAGCCGCGTCTTCGGCATCGAGGCGGTCGGCCACGATCTTCTCGACGACCTCGTCCGGGACCAGCTCGCCGGAGTCCATGTACTTCCGGGCTTCCAGCCCCAGCGGCGTCCCCTCTTTGAGGTTGGCCCGGAAGATATCTCCGGTTGATATCTGGGGAAAGCCGTACTTCGCGACCATCCTCTCGGCCTGCGTTCCTTTTCCGGCCCCGGGAGGCCCCAGGAGCACGATGTTCATGCCGTTCGACCCCTCACTTGCTCAGGAAACCTTCGTAGTGGCGCATCTGCATCTGCGCTTCGATCTGCTTCATCGTCTCCAGCGCGACGCCCACGATGATCAGGATGGCCGCCCCGCCGAAGGGGACGTCCCTCACGCCGAAAAGCACCAGCATCACCGCGGGTATCAGGGCGATCGCCGCCAGGTACAGCGACCCGGGCAGGTTGATCCTGTTGACCACTTTCGACACGTAGTTGGTCGTCGGCATCCCCGGTCTGATGCCGGGTATGAACCCGCCGTATTTCTTCAGGTTGTCCGCCAGCTCGAACGGGTCGAAGATGATGGCGGTGTAAAAATAGGCGAAGAAGACTATGAGCGCCGTGTAGAAGACGAAGTACAGCCAGGACCCCTGCGAGAACGAGTTGGCGAACCCGCGCAGTGACGGGAAGAACTGGGCGATTATCAACGGGAACGACAGCACCGCCGAGGCGAATATGATCGGGATGACGCCGGAGGTGTTCACCTTGATGGGTATGTAGGTGCTCGCCCCGGAGTACATCTTCCGGCCCCGCACCTGCTTGGCGTACTGGACCGGGATACGGCGCTCTCCCTGCTCGATGTACACGACGCCGGCTATGATCGCCAGGGCCGCGGCGCCCACCAGCACCAGGAGCGCCGGCTGCCTCGCCATTATGGTCCTGACCATGCTGGACAGCTCGGCGGGCAGCGCGGCGATGATGCCCCCGAAGATCAGGATCGACATGCCGTTGCCCACGCCGCGGTCCGTGATCAATTCGCCCAGCCACATCAACAGCGCCATGCCCGCTACCAGGGTCACGGTGATGAGTATCCCCTTGCCCCAGGTCATGCCCGGCAGGATGGCCTTCGCCTCGGCGTTTCCCCTGCTGAAAGACACTATCAGACTCGCCGACTGCACCGTGGCCAGCACCAGGGTGAGGTACCGTGTCACCTGGGTGATCTTCTTTCGGCCGACCTCGCCCTCTTCGTGCCATTCTTTGATCTTGGGGATTACGGCCGAGAGCAGCTCCATGATGATCGAGGCGGTGATGTAAGGCATGATGCCCAGCCCGAAAATCGCCATCCTGGAGAGCCCGCCGCCGGTGAACAGGTTCAGGAAACGAAGCAGCCCGCTGCCGGACAACTGCTTCGCGAGGTTCGAGATGCTGACCCCGGGAGCGGGAATGTAGCACCCGATCCGGTAGAGGGCAAGGATGAAGAACGTGAAGAGTATCTTCTTCCTCAAGTCAGGGATCTTGACGGCATCCCTGAACCCCGAGACTATCCTCAAGCTATCACCTCGGCCGTCCCGCCCGCCGCCTCGATCTTCCCGCGGGCGCCCGAGGTGAACGCGTGGGCGCGAACGGTGAGACCTTTGGTCAGCTCACCATCCCCCAGTACCTTGACGCTGTCGCGTTCCTTCTTGATGAGACCGGAGGCGGCCAGGGCCGCCGGGTCCACCACCGCGTCCCTTTCGAACCGGGTCTCCAGATCGCCGACGTTCACTACCGCGTAGACCTTCCTGTTGCGCGGGGTGAAGCCGCCGAGCTTCGGCAGCCGCCTGTAAAGTGGCATCTGGCCACCTTCGAAACCCGGGTTCAGGTGCGACCCCGACCTTGCGTTCTGGCCCTTCTGTCCCCTTCCCGACCTCTTGCCGGTGCCCGAGCCGCGCCCCCGGCCGACCCTCTTGCGGTCCTTGCGCGCGCCCGGCGCCGACTTGAGGTTGTGAAGGAGTATCCGCTCGTTATCTTCCATCGTCTACTTTCCCTCGTCCCGGGACGCCGCCTTCCCGCCGGCGACCTCTTCGACTTCGACAAGGTGCTTGACCTTGAACACCATTCCCCTGATCTCGGGCCTGTCATCCTTGAGGACCGTATGGCCGATCCGCTTCAACCCCAGGGCGCGGACCGTGCCCCGCTGGTCCTGTGGCCGGCCCACCAGGCCTTTAACCAGGGTGATCTTAAGACTCGAGCTCATCGCCAACGCTCCTCCCCCGGACCTGATCGACGGTCAGTCCACGCAGCTTCGCGACGTCCGACGGCTCCCTGAGCGACTGCAGGCCGTTCACGGTCGCCTTGATGACGTTGAGGGGGTTCTCCGACCCGAGGCTCTTGGCGGTTATGTCCTTGATCCCCGAGAGCTCCATCACCGGCCTGACCGCTCCTCCCGCGATGATCCCGGTGCCCGGGTACGCCGGCTTCAGAAGCACCCGCGCCGCGCCGAACTTCCCCATGACCTGGTGGGTGATCGTGTCCCCCGCCATCGGCACCGCGAACATGTTGCGCCGCGCCTTCTGGGCGCCCTTCTCGATCGCCAGAGGAACTTCGCGAGCCTTTCCGTAGCCGACTCCGACCCTGCCCTTGCCGTCACCCGCGACCACCAGGGCGGTGAAGGAGAACCTGCGGCCGCCCTTGACGACCTTGGCCACCCTGTTGATGTGTACGACCTGTTCCTCTATCTCTTCTCTCTGGACCTCGGGGTCCATAACACCTCCTAGAAGACTAGCCCGTTCTCGCGGGCGGCCTCGGCGAGCGCCTTGACCCGCCCGTGGTACTTGTAGCCCCCTCGATCGAAGACAACCTTGCTTACGCCTTTTTCCCGTGCGCGCCTGGCGATGACCTCCCCGAGCGACGCCGCGGCCTGCGTCTTGTCCATGCGGCCGCGCGCCTTGAACTCCTTCTCGAGGGTCGAAGCGGATGCGATCGTGACGCCGTTGACGTCGTCGATGAGCTGGACCTGCATCCCCGAGTTGCCCCTGAACACCGAGAGCCTGGGCCGCGACCCGGTTCCGGACACCTTCTTCCTGACGCTCCTGCGGCGACGGTCCCTGCCCTTCGCCGCCTTGATGACCACGCGCTTGCTCACTTTATCGCCTTTCCGACTTTCCGCCTGACGTGTTCGTCGCGGTACCTGATGCCCTTCCCCTTGTACGGGTCGGGCTTGCGCAGCGCCCTGATGTCCGCCGCCACCTGTCCCACCAGCTGCTTGTCGATACCCTTCACCACGATCCGGGTGGGGACGGGCACCTCGAAATCTATCCCGCCGGGGGGGTTCACCGTCCTGGGGTTGGAGTAACCCAGCTGGAGCTCGACGGCCTGGCCTTTGAGCGCCGCCCGGTAGCCAACACCCTGTATCTCCAGCACCTTCTCGAAACCCTCCGTGACGCCCTGGACCATATTGCTCACCAGCGTCCTCGTAAGGCCGTGCATCGACCTGTCGTAAGGCTCGTCGGTGCTCCGTCTCACCACCAGGCGGTTACCCTCCTGCTCGACGGCGATCCTGTCGGAGATGACCTGCTCCAGCTCGCCCCTGGGGCCCTTCACCCTGACCAGGTTGCCGTCAACCGTGACCGTGGCGCTCGCGGGCACTTCGATAGGCATCTTCCCTACGCGTGACATCTCTTCAAGTCCTCTCAGCCGCTACCATACGTAGCACATTACCTCGCCACCGACCCCCTGGGTCCGGGCTTCCTTCTCGGTCATGACGCCCTTGGACGTCGAGAGTATCGCAATCCCCAGGCCGCCCAGCACACGGGGCATCGCGTCCTTCTTCGCGTACACCCGCAGGCCCGGCGTGCTGATCCTCTTGATCCCCTTGATTACTCCATGGCGGTCCGGCCCGTATTTGAGGTGGACCACTATCGTGTCGAAGTTCTCCTTCTTGACGACCTCGAAACGCCTGATGTACCCTTCGCGGTCCAGTATCCTGGCGATCTCTACCTTGGTCCTGGACGCAGGGATCTCCACCCGGTCCTTGCGCGCGCCCGAGGCGTTTCGCACGCGGGTCAGCATGTCTGCTATCGGATCGGTCATTGTCATCGAGTTGCCTCCCCTACCAGCTCGACTTCGTGACTCCGGGAAGCTCGCCCTCGTGGGCAAGTTCCCGCAGGCAGATGCGGCAAAGCTGAAACTTCCTGAAATAGCCCCTGGGCCTGCCACATCGCTTGCACCGGTTGTACTCCCTGGTGGAGAACTTCTGCTTCCCCTGCTGTTTTTCTACGAGGGCTTTCTTCGCCAACTGAACCTCCCGGTCCCTATTTCGCCTTGAACGGGAAGCCCAGGGCCTCGAGCAGGGCCTCGCCTTCCCTGTCGCTTCCGGCGGTTGTCACGACCGTTATATCCATGCCCCTTACCTTGTCTATGCTGTCGTAGTCGATCTCAGGGAAAATCAACTGCTCCTGCAGCCCCAGCGAGTAATTGCCCTTCCCGTCGAACGAGCTCCTGGCCAGTCCCCTGAAGTCGCGGACCCTGGGCAGGGCTATCGACAGCAGCCTGTCCAGGAAGTCGTACATGCGGTCTCCCCTGACTGTCACCTTGCACCCTACGGTCATGCCGGCGCGCAGCCGGAAGCCCGCGACAGAGCGCTTCGCCTTGATGATCACCGGGCGCTGGCCGGTGATGATGGCGAGGCCTTCCGCGGCCGCTTCCACCGCCTTGGGGTTCGTGGTGCCCTCACCGATGCCCATGTTCACCGTAATCTTGACCAGGCGGGGCACCTGCATGCTGTTGGTGTAGCCGAACCGCTCCATGAGCCCCGGCACGACCTCTTCCTGGTATTCCGTCTTGAGGCGGGGCACGTAGCGCCCGGCCCCGGTATCGACATCGCTCATCAGAACTCCCGCTCGCACTTCTTGCAGACCCGCGTGATCGACTTCGCACCCGTCCGCACGCGCTTCACCTTGGAAGGCGCGTCACACCCGGCGCAGACCAGTATCACGTTCGATACGTCCACGGGCAGCTCCCAGTCCAACACCCCTCCCTGGGGGTTGGCCTGGCTCGGGCGCATGTGCTTCTTGGCCGTGTTTATGCCCTCCACTACAACCCGCCGCCTTTCCGGGTCGACTTTGAGGACCTTGCCGCGCTTCCCGGCGTCCTTGCCCTTGAGGACCAGGACCGTATCGCCTTTCCTGATGTGCAGGCTCTTCATCCTATGTTCACCCCTACAGGACTTCCGGGGACAGTGAGATTATCTTCATGAAGTTCTTCTGGCGGAGCTCCCTGGCGACCGGGCCGAATATCCTCGTCCCGCGCGGGTTCATCTGGTTGTCTATCAGGACCACCGCGTTCTCGTCGAACTTGATGTAGGTCCCGTCGGGGCGCCTGCGCTCTTTCCTGGTGCGGACCACCACCGCCTTGATCACGTCGCCCTTCTTCACGGAAGACCCCGGTATCGCTTCCTTGACGGTACCGACCACCGTGTCTCCCACGTAGGCGTACCGCCGACCGGAACCGCCCAGCACCTTGATCACCAGGACCTCCCGCGCTCCGGTGTTGTCCGCGACCCTGACCCTGCTCTCCTGCTGTATCATCTCGAGTCTCCCGAGCTGCTGTGCCTGTCCATGCCCCTTACCCTAACGCGCCTTCTCGACCACGCTTAACAGTCTCCACCTCTTGTGCTTCGAGATCGGGCGGGTCTCCATTATCTGGACGACGTCGCCAACCGCGCACTGGTTTTCCTCGTCGTGCGCGTAGAGCTTGGTGGTGCGCCTGATGGTCTTGCCGTAGAGCCGGTGCCTGACCTGGAACTCCACGGCCACGACGATCGTCTTGTCCATCGAATCGGACACCACTCTGCCTGTTCTCACCTTGCGTGACGGTCTCTTGGCCATGTTCTCCCGCCTATAGGTCCCTGAGCTCTTCCTCGACCTCTTCCTCCAGCTGCTCCTCGGTCTCGACGGCCGCGCCCGTCTCCGCCAGCTCCTCGAGGTCTTCCTCTATCTCCGCCTCGATCTCCATCTCTTCCATCTCCTCCGGCTCCTCCACCGACCTGGGCGGGGGCGCCAGGAGCGCTTCCTCGAACGCCTCGGCGTGTATGGAGAACTCGCGCTCGGTCATCACGGTGCAGACCCGGGCGATGTCACGCTTTGTCTCCTTGATCTTCATCGGGTTGTCCAGCTGGCCCGTCGCGTGCTGGAAACGCAGGTTGAACAGCGTTTCCTTGAGCTCCCGGAGCTTGCCCTGAAGCCCTTCCTCGTCCAGTACCCTCAGCTCGTTCGCCTTCATCATCAGAATGACCCCCACTGACGCGTGGCTAATCCTCCCTGGTCACGAACCTGCACTTCACCGGCAGTTTCCGCGCGGCAAGCCTCATGGCCTCCCGCGCCACCGGCTCGGCGACGCCGGCCAGCTCGAACATGACCTTGCCCGGCTTGACGGGCACTACCCAGTACTCGGGGTTGCCTTTCCCGCTGCCCATCCTGGTCTCCGCGGGCTTCTTGGAAACCGGCTTGTACGGGAAGATGTTGATCCAGACTTTCCCGCTCCTCTTGATGTACCTGGTCATCGCGACCCTGGCGGCCTCGATCTGCCTGGCGGTTATCCAGCTCGGCTCCAGGGCCTGAAGCCCGTAGTCGCCGAAGCTGACCTGCGTGCCCCCCTTGGCCTTGCCTTTCAGGCGGCCCCGGTGCACCTTCCTGTGCGGCGGCCTCTTGGGCTGAAGCATTACTCACTCCCCTCCCCGGCGTCACCGGCGGTCTCCCCGTCCGCGGCTTCGTCCACGAGGGCCCCTTCGTCCCCGGGGGCGGTGCCCACCGTCTCCCGGGGAGCGACGTCGGCTTCGCCTTCGCGGACGGCCTCCACGGGAGGGCCGGACCCCGCTTCGGGACCGTTCAATGTCTCAGCCGGCGGAGAGGGCTGCTCCACGGTCTGCGGCACGGCGGCCTTCGCCGGTCCTTCGCGGCGAGCCGGCGGCCTGTCGCCGCGCGGCGGGCGCGGCCTGGAAGCGCGCGCCGAGCCGAGAGACGTCGGCATCGCGCGTTCGTCCTCGCGTTTTCCGGTGACCTCTCCCTTGTAGATCCACACTTTCACCCCGATGCGGCCGAACGTGGTCTTCGCCTCGACGGCGCCGTAGTCGACATCGGCCCGCAGCGTGTGAAGGGGCACCCTCCCCTCGCGGTACCACTCACGACGCGACATCTCGGCGCCCCCAAGCCTTCCGCTGCACTGCACCTTGATTCCCTGCGCGCCCAGCCTCATGGTGTTGCCGACGGCCTTCTTCATGGCCCGCCGGAAGGACACCCTGCCGGAAATCTGCTCGGCGATGTTGCGCGCCACCAGGGTGGCGTCGAGGTCCGGCACCGGCACTTCGATTATGTTGATGTCCACCGGGTGCCCGACCATCTTCATGAGGTCGTCGCGTATCCTGTCTACCTCACTGCCTTTCCTGCCGATCACGATCCCTGGCCTGGCGGTGTGGACGTCGACGGAGAGCTCCTTGGCCTTCCGCTCGATCTCCACCCGGGAGACCGCCGCGTTGGCCAGGCGCCCCTTGAGGTAGCGCCTTATCCTGATGTCCTCCTGAACCAGCTCAGGGTACTCCTTGTCGGCTATCCAGCGGGATTTCCAGTTGTTGATGACTCCCAGCCTGAAGCCGTAAGGATGGATTTTCTGCCCCACGTCATTCCTCGCTTCTGTCCTCGGGCGCCCGGGCGCCTTCCTCGGTCACTGCGCCCCCGCCGTCGCCCTGTTCGGCCTGTTCGCCGTCTTCCTCTTCCTCCGGCTCCTGGGTCCCGTCGTCATCTCGCCCGGCCACCTCTCCGGCTTCCACGTCCGGGTCGCCGGCCGCGGCCTCCTCCCCGGCGATGCCCTCGAGCTCCTCGAGCTCCTCCGGCTCCTCGAGCTCCTCGTCGGCCTTGCCGGCCTTCGTCCTCGTCACCGCCGCTCTGGCGGCGGATGCGGCCCTTCTCAGCCTGCGCTTCGCGGGCGAGACCTTCTCCGGTTCCCTCTCGTCGAGGACCACGGTGATGTGGCACGTCCTTTTGTTGATGCGCGTCGCCCGTCCGTGAGCCCGGGGGATGAACCTCTTGAGCGTCGGCCCCTCGTCGACAAAAACCTTCGACACGTAAAGGGACTCAGGGCTGAGCCCGTTGTTGTTCTCGGCGTTGGCAGCGGCGCTGCGCAACACCTTGGAGATCACCCGGGCGGCGGCCCTGTCGGAGAAATCCAGGATCCGTTCGGCCTCGTCCAGGTCCTTGCCCCTGATGGTATCCACCACCAGGCGCGCCTTCCTCGGGCTGATCCTTATGTACCTTGCGACTGCCTTGGTCTCCACCGCTCGTCCTTCCGCCCTCACTTCATGCGGGCACGCTTCTCCTTGGCAAGTTTCCCGCCGTGTCCCCTGAAGGTCCGGCTGGGAGAAAACTCGCCGAGTTTATGCCCGACCATGCTCTCGGTAATGTACACGGGCACGTGCTTCCTGCCGTCGTGCACCGCTATCGTGTGGCCTACCATCTCCGGGAAAACGGTCGACCGCCTCGACCACGTCTTGAGAACGGTCTTCTCGTTGCGGCGGTTCATGTCCACGATCCGCGCAAGGAGCCGTTCGTCCACGTACGGGCCTTTTTTCAGTGAGCGGGACAATTCGCCCTCCAGTGCTCGATCCGCCGGTCCATCACTTCTGCCTCTTCGTCCTGACGATGTACTTGCTCGAGTGCTTCTTCTTGTTCCGGGTCCTGTAGCCCAGCGTGGGCTTTCCCCACGGGGTTACCGGGTGCCTCCCCGACTTCGACTTGCCCTCGCCCCCCCCGTGGGGGTGGTCAACCGGGTTCATCGCCGCCCCCCGGGTCTGGGGCCTGACGCCCCGGTGCCTCGAGGAGCCGGCCTTCCCGACGCGGATGAGCTCGTGCTCCGCGTTCCCGACGACGCCGATGGTCGCCCGGCACTCCGTGTGCACCTTCCTGACCTCGCCCGACGGCAGCCGGAGGTGGACGAAGCCGCCCTCCCGGGCCATTATCTGCGCGGAGGTCCCCGCGGAGCGGACTATCCTTGCGCCCTGGCCGGCCTTGAGCTCGACGGCGTGGACCTGGGTGCCCACCGGTATGCTCCCCAGCGGCATGGCGTTGCCCGGCTTGACGTCGGCGCCCGCGCCCGACTGCACGACATCGCCTACCTGGAGGTCGGCGGGACACAGTATGTAGCGCTTCTCCCCGTCACGGTAATGAAGCAACGCGATCCTTGCGGACCGGTTCGGGTCGTACTCGATGTGAGCCACCTTCGCCGGCACTCCGTCCTTGTCCCGCTTGAAGTCCACGAACCGGTACTGCCGCTTGGCCCCGCCGCCCCTGTGCCGCGAGGTCTTGCGCCCGTGGACGTTCCTCCCGCCGGTCCTGGTGATCGGCGCCGTCAGTGACTTCTCGGGCTCGCTCCTGGTTATCTCGGCGAAGTCCGAGACGGTCGCGAACCTCCTGCCCGGCGACGTCGGCTTGAATTTTTTGACACCCATCTTCATTCCCCCGCCGTTAACGGCTCTCGAAGAACTCTATGCTCTGGCCCTCCGCCAGCTTCACAACTGCTTTTTTTCCCCGCGAGGTACGGCCTACCACCATGCCCCGCCTCCTCGGCTTGCCCTTGGTCCTCATCGTGTTCACCGAGGTGACCTTCACGTCGAAGATCCGCTCCACCGCGTCCTTGATCTCGGACTTGTTGCACCGCGGGTCCACCATGAAGGTGTACCTCCCGTCGTCTATGGCGGCGTAGCTCTTCTCGCTGATGATCGGGTACAGGACCACGTCATGCGGATCCTTCATCGCGACCTTCCCCCTGAAATGTCCGGAGCGCCCCCTCCAGGAAAAGGAGGCTGTCGAACCTCAAGATGTCGTAGGTGTTCATCTCCTCGGGCAGGTACGTCTCGACGTTGACGAGGTTCCTGAACGACTTCTCGACGTTCAGGTCGTCCTCACCCACGACGATCATGATCTTTCCCGGGATATCGAGCTTGTCCAGAATCCCCTTCCCCACCTTGGTCGACGGCTGGTCCAGGGCGAAATCCTCCAGAACGGTGATGCGCTCGCCGCTCGCCGCCGTCGACAGCACCGAACAGAACGCGAGCCTGCGGACCTTCCGGGGGACCCTGAACGAGTAATCCCTCGGCTTGGGCCCGAACACCGTGCCGCCTCCGCGCCATATCGGGGAACGGCTGCTCCCGGCGCGGGCCCTTCCGGTGCCTTTCTGGCGCCACGGCTTGCTGCCGCCTCCGCGGACCTCTCCGCGCCTCCGGGTGGACGCGGTCCCGGACCTGGCCGCGGCCCTCTGCATCCGGACCACCTGGTGCACCGCGTGCTCGTTCGGCTTCACCCCGAAGAGCCGGTCCGAGAGTTCTACCTCGCCGACCTTGTCGCCGTCGACGTTCCTGAGCGGTACCGAGACTGCCATCACCGCTTACCTTTTCCCTTCGATCTACTCGATTCACGTACCAGCAATATGCCGCCCTTGGCCCCGGGCACGGATCCCTTGACCATCATCAGGCCCTTTGCCCTGTCCACTTCGACGACCTCGAGGTTCTGGGCCGTCACCCTGTCTGATCCCATCCTCCCCGGGAGCTTCTTCCCCTTGAACACCTTCGAGGGGGTCGCGCACTGGCCTATGGCCCCGGGAGCGCGGTGGAACCTGGCGCCGTGGGATGCGGGGCCTCCACGGAAGCCGTGGCGCTTCATGACCCCCGCGAAGCCCTTGCCCTTGCTGATCCCCGTTATGTCGAGGCTGTCGCCCTCCTCGAAATCCACCGTGACCTTCTGTCCCACCTTGAACTCACCGGGATCCAGGGGGACCTCCGCCAGGTACCTGTGTGGCGCCACCCCGGCTTTCTCGAAATGACCCCTGGTGGGCATGTTCACCTTGTCCCGCTTCTCGCGCGGTATCTCGGAGAAGCCCAGCTGGACGGCCTCGTAGCCGTCCTTTTCCCGTGACTTGAGCCGGACCACCACGCAGGGACCCGCCCTCAGCACAGTGACAGGCACCAGCAGGTCTCCCTTGAACAACTGGGTCATCCCCAGCTTCTGCGCGATTATTGCTTTGCTCATAACGCTCACCCTCCGCCGCCCGCGCCCGCGGAAGGGCGCCGGCGCGCGACCCGGACGGGCCCGGCCCGCCTCAAAGCTTTATCTCTATGTCCACACCGGCCGGCAGCGTGATGCCCATCAGGGCGTCCACCGTGGCGGGCGTGGGTTCCAGTATGTCGATCAACCGCTTGTGAGTCCGGATCTCGAAATGCTCACGCGAATCCTTGTCCACGTGCGGCGACCGGATCACGCAGTAGATGTTCTTCTCGGTCGGCAGCGGGACCGGCCCCGAGATCGAGGCGCCCGTTTTCCTGGCCGTCTCCACGATCATCCTCGCCGACTGGTCGATGACCTCGTGGTCGTAGGCCTTGAGCCTGATCCGAATCTTTTCTCCGCTCACTCGGTTTCCTCCCCGCCACCGGATGCGAACCGGCCGCGCTCTACTTGTAAATCTTGATGACCCGGCCCGCCCCGACGGTCCTGCCGCCCTCGCGGAT
>CAZEJS010000004.1:127451-147918 GCA_964512645.1 uncultured Acidimicrobiales bacterium | reverse complement strand
ACCCTTTGACCTTCTGATAAAAAGGAGTCGTTCCAATAAGGATCATTTGGCGGAGAGGGTGGGATTCGAACCCACGGTGGACTAACGCCCACAACGGTTTTCGAGTGCGTTTTCTATCGTACCTTTTGGTGTCCTGTATTCATCTCGCGTCCCGCTTCTCAACGAATTCGACGGTGGCCATGCCGTTACCATCATCGCCAGTCCCTTCGTATCCCTCCTGGTTTGTTTGCAAATCTGTTTGCAGTTTCTTCAATTCATATACTACTCAGAATGCAACAATCTCCTACTGGATACTCCAAGTTCCCACCTCGATGCGCGGCTCTTGCAGCTTCAGCCCAAACATATCGTTCGTCCTGTAGTCCCAGAACCTGTCCTTGGGTACTTTCTTATAGCTACGCCTATACCTGAAGCCGTACTTGGTGCCTGCTTGTTTGTTCACGTGGACAGAGCAAAAGAAGCGAATGTGCTTCTCTGCAAAGAAATCACCGGCCTTGTGTATTCTCAAACCGCCACCAGCCTGATGAGCACAGTCCAAAACGGCAAAGGGCATCTCGTTACGTTTCTTATTCTTGACAATGGCATCTTTTATTATCCTGTTGTGTGCTTCGCCACAGATAAGAACTTCAAACGCTCTTTCACCAACCTCAATTGTGCGTCTATCAGAAAATGTTCCCCATACAGTTCTTGCTTCGTGATAATACGGACTTAGCGGGTCACGCATTTCCAACCGAACCCTTCTCACATCATCACAAGGAATCCGTTTGCCTCCGGGGTAGAATGACCTCCAGGTTCTTCCCCATTGAGACCTCTGCCGCCAAATCTCTGGCTTCTTGGAACTGTTTATGAGATTGGAAGTCGCCGCAATAGCAAAACAAGGAAAGGTTCCAGTCAATAGTTCCTTGTTATGTTGGTCGTATTGCCACAACTGATACTTCTTGGAAGCATCATCCTCCGAGGTATAAACATCAACACCGACAACAATAGCTATTGCGAAGTAATTCGATAGAATCTGGATTTCCGCACCCAGCTGTGCTACTTCCACCGGCACGTAGTCGAATGCACCCGGGGATGTAACCTCTACTAAGAAGTATCCGCCGGGCATCAAAACCAAGTTTGTATTCTGAAGTTTTGCTTTGTTTAGCAGAATAGCAAGGTATGCAAGGCGCCTCCTGATGTTTTCGCGGTTGATGTTTGTATAATCTGAGACCGTACAGGCGGCGACCTTCATCCCGACCTCTCCATTCCTTTGCTATTCACAACCCTTACATTCTGCAATCCCAGCTAACGATATATTCTTCATCATTTCCCGCCGAAATTGAGCTACGGACTAAAGGGTAGGAACGAACCCCCCTACGTCGTGCCCGCCATCCCAGAAGCCGTTATACATGAAATACATTGGGCGTTCCGCGACGAGTGGGTTGTCGGCGAACACGCAGGCTGAAACATCTTGGTTGGGGCCAACGTCAGCATTCACATTGACTGTGATTCGTGAGTTTGCCGGGACAGTCCAGCTCTTCACCACCGTCTGCCCGGTCGTCAAGTAATACGTAATCTCGGCATGGGAATCCGCTGCCCCGGGATTCTGGAGACAGAGCCACTCGTCGAAATTATCTCGCGTTGTGCCTTCGGCAAAGAACCACGTAGTCGAATGCCCGGTTGAGCCGAGAACATCATGGCCTCCGGTCCACTTCTCATGGTAGTTGAAGTACATCGGGCGCTCCGCAATGAAATCTGATTCCGATATCAAGCTGACGCTACAATCCTTGTCCTGTCCTATCTCAGCATTCACCGGGACTGTGAGGCGCTGTTGAGCAGGGATAGAATACGTCTTGGCAATGGGATTGCCCTGGCCGAGCGCAAGCTGATAGGTGGCATCAATCGTTACTGATGTGGTCCCTGGATTCTGAAGGCAGAGCCATTCCTCAAAGCCGGTACGCGTCGTGCCTTCAGCGAAGTACCATGCCATGGACGGAGACGTAGCGCCCACCACATCATGCCCTCCTGACCATACCCCATGGTAGTTGGAATACATTGGCCTTTCCGCAACCACAGGCTGGTCGCTCTCTAGAACAAGGCTTGCGTTCTTGTCTGGGCCAATTTGGTCCAAGGTCTTGAAGGTCGAACGGGAGTGCGCGCCCACCTGTCCGGGGATATCCTGCTCGCCGCTACCCTCAATCATATAACGGAAGGTCAGATTCGCAGTCTCGTCGGAGGGGTTCAGAACCGTAATATACTGCTCAAATCCTTCGAGCGTTGTCCCTTCAGCGAAGTACCAGGAAGTACAGGGCGCTGTTGCTCCCACAACATCTGAACCACCTGTCCAAATGCCCTTGTAGTTGAAATACATGGGGCGCTCGACTACCAGATTCGCCGTCTGAGAAGTTATCTTTGCGGCGACTTCCCTTCCGGGCCCAACTTCACCGTTGACGTTCACTGTAAAACGTGAATTGCCGGGTACATTGTATGACGCTTCTTGCGTAGTGCCATCAGCGAACATGTACGTTACAGCTGCAATTGCTACTCCATCACTAGGATTACCTATGCAGATATACTCTTCGAAACCTGAGCCTGTGTATCCCTCAGCAAAATAGAAGGCAGAAGCGTCAGTGGGCTTGGGTGGTTGCGGCGGGGGTTCATAACCCGGTAAGAAATCAGGCGCGGTCAGGTTCATATTGCCTGCGATAACACCTTCGGTGTTGTTAGTCCCAGCGCCCTCACATCCTTCAGCCCAGGTCCACCGCAAGAACCTGACTTTCTCCCCCGCTACTTGCGGATGTGAATACGGTCCTTCTATGACAACATCTTCGCAATACGGGCTGTCGGCAATACCTTCGTGTTGGTCAAGTTCCTCCGCCGTTTGCTTTAGCGTCTTCCCCTCGTCAAGCAGCTTTTGAAATATGTAATGCGGCGCTGCAGTATATCCAATCGCTCCATAATAGTTGGCTCCCATCGTCAGGAAAGACTCGCTGTATTCCTCGATACGTTTCTTCAATGTTGAGACAGGCGTGTATTCATCCATGTCTAGCGCGGTCTTCCCTGCCGAATAACACGCGGCATGTAGAACTACCAGAGCGTTAGGAGCTAGCTTGGAAATATCGCTGTGAATGATTCTGCGGTCGATGGTGCCTGTCAGTCTATACCAATCATCGCCAGTGTTAGGGTACGAGTTGTCTTGATCCAGCGAGAAACCGTTTTTGAAATCCTGGTCATCCTCAGTATCCCCAGGGTCCCAGCCACAGCCGTGTCCCCAATAGACAACGATATTCGCGTCTTCCAGGGCCGTCTGAACCTCGCTCCATTTGGCATTCGGCGTGTAGAACTTATAGCACCGGATTCCGTGGTTCTGGAGCTCGCTGGCCAGGGAATTGTAAGCGTTTTCAGTATCCTGAGACCCACAATCATTCCCTATGATAATAACCGCTTTATAGTCTGGTCCTGCCTGAGCGGTACTAACAAGAACCAGAAGGCAGGGCATAAAAAGAAGAATCACCAAGAGCAGCGAGCTTAATCTCAGGCTCTCCGATTTACCAGACCTGCGAATCCCCAGCATGGTTATCCCCAATTACCTTCAGTTCTTGGTTTCTATTCTAATATGCCCCGGCGCCAATCCACGCCTGTCATTGTATTTCTGCAATCGGAACCCATTACGAGCCCGATTCGTCCAAGGTGCCTCTGTACTGCGTATATGTATCGCCAGAAAGGATGTATATGCTCCCAACGCTGTCGAAGAGGTCGAACTTCTTGTTCTTCTTTAAGCTGTCGAACTGGGCCTTCGTCGAAACATGACCACCGTCTTGAACGAAGGCGGGATTGCTGCCATCGAGACCGACAAGCAACTTATCATATTGCTGTCCGCCGGACTGTGGTGTCGGACTTGGCTGGGTGTCCTGCACCCCCACAATTACCAGCGTCTTACCGTCTTCGCTGAAAAGGGCATACGAAGAGACTCCCGCTTGGTTCTTCAATTCGAATCTCTCTGATACCGGTTTCATCTCCTGTGTAACCGGGTCCAAAGAATAGACGGACTGCGGCGGGTTAGTTAAAACGTTGGGATATTTACCCTTGTCGTATGAAGATACCAGAATCTTGTTCTCTCCCGGTACCCATGCCAGCACATGATTTGAGGCTTGGTATTGCCAGGGAACATTCAAGTCTCTTTTCTCTTTGGTTTTGACTGACACGATTCGCACCAACGATGGGTTGACCTGACTTCCTTCCGGATAGGCTACTTCAACAATCTCTTCAGAATTTGGACTCCAGGCAAAAGGACCAGAACCATCGACATCTAGCTGTTGAAGTGAACCCGTTGTGGTGTCAACAACCCAGAGGCCGTTCGCTGGCGACCCTGCAGTCGGGTTAACAAATGCGACCATGCCATCATTCGGCGCCCAAACCAATTCTCCATGTTGATAAGAAGTAGGGTCGTTGGGTATTTCCTTGAGAAGGTTTCCTTTCTGGTCAAATATCACCAGGGATTTCGACTGTTGGGGTGTTCCACTGCCAGAATCCTTCGAACTCACCTTTTCGCAAATAATCTTCGTCCCACTCCTACTCAACGATGGGTATACATAAGAGGTCGTTACTGTGCCGACAGAAACGGGGCTGGAATACATCGGGTCCTTCTCAGTGATAGTCTCCTTCCCGTTTGGTGGCAGTACTTTCACCCATGTCAAGTAGCCACTCTTGGTGAGGGTCCCCAATCCTTTATCACCATAATATTCGACCTGGGCAGTAGTTGAAGTCTTTTCCGTGCCGTTGTTATTACTGGTACTGGTCTTCTTGGTTGACTCATTACACGATAGAGAAAACACAGCCAATGACGTGATAATCAACCCGATTGTCACGGCACTAATCCAGAAGCGCTTTCCTCGCCGTCTTCCACTTGTTATCGTTGTTGTAGATGGAATCGCGGACAACGACGACACCCTAAGCGGGTCCCCCAGTCCAACTCCGGCCTGTTGCTCCTCTCCGGCCCCACCCTCTTCATACTTTCTATGGAAGGGCATTTTGCCAAGTCGTTTCTTGCCAGATTTCATGGAAAACATAAAATCCTCCCCCCTGCTTTCCGACCCATGACGACGCCTGCCGCAGAACGTTGCTGGTTTAGTGATTCCCCTCGTGCTGCCTTCCTATTCTATCAGGTCTCAATGACCGAATCGGTCCTTCCGTCCCAGGTCTTGAGACCCTTCTAGTCCGTCTTGGTTCGACTTGGAGGCGGGTGCGCAGTCCCGCGCTTTTCTCTCGACTTGGAAGAAAAGTTGACACTCGCAGTCTGCAAATAATCGAGGTGGCGTACGGGTTAGAAAATGCCCGTCCCAGCGGGTGAAAAACAGCAAGACCTCCTGTCGTCCTTACCGCGGGCCGTACGCGTGTGAGCCTTCTTTTCACAGGAGGCACTTTCTTAATCCGGGCTGCTATTGAGAAGCATCATCGAAGCCTGTGATTGCCGTTGATACAAATCGAGCGACGACCGTCAACTTCTTTTCTAAAACAGCATATGTTGCAGGAGATAGAAGTAGGATTCCTTGTCAACTTTCGTTCTAGGCGGGGTAAGGCATTGTGTTGCATATTTCCTCACTGCCCGTCAACTTTTCTTCCAGAAACCCCCGCACCCCCGAGGAAGAGGAAGGCCGTGCTGTTACCGGAAAGAAGAGGACACGATTCTGCTGTCAGGCAATTCAGTTATGTGCCCGTCTGGGGTTCGACATCCTCGTTACCCGGAACAATTGAGCGGAAGGCCGCGTTTAGTTTGTCGGCCGCGTCAACGTGCATCTCTGCCGTTGGATGAACGTACGTGCCCAGGGTGGTTCGTAAGTCTGTATGACCCATGCGCTCGCGGGCGACCATCGCAGGCACGCCGAGCTCGTGCAGTTGTGTGCAGTGCATATGCCGCAGCGTATGGTAACTAACCTTCCTAACCCCGGCTCTCTCCACAAACTCGATATACGCCGCGCTGAATGTGTCAGGTGGCCAGAAGCTCCCGTCGTCCTTCGGACATACGAGGTCATTGTCCTGATACGCTCCCCCAAGGCTGAGCTTTCTCTTCGCCTGTTCTGCTTTGTGTCGACGCAGTTCAGACACAACAATTTCGGGAAGGGCCAGGGTGCGCCGTCCGGTGGGAGTTTTCGGTGGCTTGAGCCTTAGACCTTGTTTGGTCTGCTCAAGCGAGCAGGAGACAGTTACCGACCCTCCGATTAAGTCCACATCCATCCAGCGCAGCCCCAGCACCTCCCCTCGCCGCAGCCCGGCACTGAGAGCAAGCAGGGTAGGAATATAGAAGCGGGTCCCCCGACCGAAATCGAGCAACCTAGCTTTTTCTTCCTCCCGTAGTATGACCTTCTCCTTCTTCTCCGGCTTCGGCGGTTCGACCGCATGCGCCGGGTTCCTGACCAGCAAATCCCATTTCAGAGCCTTCTCCAGCGCCGCGTGCAGCAGGCGATGGACATGGAGCACGGTTTGTCCGGAAAGCGGCCTGCCATCTTTCCCTCCGTGTTGCCGGAGGTCATTATAGAAAGACTGGATTTGAAGGGACCGCAGGGTTTCCAGCCTGTTGATGCCGAGCCCGGGCTTGATATAGGACTCATGCAGTTCTCTGTATCGCTCCAGTGTCTTTGGCGCAACGCGGGCCTCGGCATATTCGCTCAACCAGTATTCCATGTACTCGGAGACAGTCGTCTTCGAAGGTACAACATAAATCCCCTGATTGATTTCATGGAGAATCCGCACCTGCTCCTTCTCTGCTTCCTTTTTCGTGGCCGCATGGAGGGGAATCCACTTCTGCCTCCGCTTCCCATCCGAGCCCCGGGGGAGGTCCACCACAAGCGTCCATGAGTTGCCCCGCTTCCGGAGGTGGCCCTTAATCATGGCCGTCCTGCGCATTCAACACGCTCTTCAAGAACAGCGACAGCCAATCACATTTCCTATGAGCCGCTGTCGCTGTCACCCATGGCGGGCGTCCATCCCCGACCCCGAACCTCTCCTTCAGAGCACTGGCCGGGATAATGTATCTTCTGCCTATCCGCTCTGACGGTATCTTTCCCGTGCGGACGGCTTCGTAGGCCTGGTTCCTTCCGATACCAAGTTTCTTCGCGACTTCTTCGACGGTGAGGGTCTGTCTCGTTGTCTCCATACAAAGAACATTATATCACACGATTACTATGGCGTGCCACTGATATCAATGTGATATCTGTAGCGTCTAACGGGCCTGAGCCCCCAGCTCTGAATCCCCAGAAACTCCAGAAACGTTATGGCATCAATAAGCGCTCGCTGTCATCATTTGTTCTATTTCCAGCATTGCCGGTTCATGAGCTTGGCGCCTTACCCTGTCACCGGGGGGTGCACGCCCCTGTAACGCAAAGCAAGCAAACATTGCCCCCTTGCATTGACCTTGCTCTGCTGAAGGCCGAAAAAACGCTTCAGAATGGGAAATGACAAGTTCGGTGTCAGAATATTTCCTGCATTGCCTCAAACACTGCCCTTGTTCTGCTTAACCCCCGGAAATCGCTTTAAATTGGGAAAAATCGACCTTCCTGATGTCGCCCGTCACTACACTGGTATTACATTGCCAAGTGCCAACAAATGGCTTTAAAACGGGGAAAACGGAAGGTCCTGCGACCTGGTGAGCCCTTTTCCGGGGACGAAGGGGCTTCTACACGCGCTTTTCGTGTTACATCCATGCGAAAACCCTTACAAACTTGTCAGAATCCGGCTCCTGGCGGGAATAACCGGCTCTTGAGACGGCCCGGACCTCGGTCGCGTCCCGGCTGGATAAGAGGAACCGGTGAAAATCTTTCCAAACTTGTCATGATTTCCCCTATTCGGGATGACCTCCGAGAAATCGCCGTCGAGGCAAAACCTCATAACCATCAGTAGTTGACCCCAGTTGCTGACATCGTGACAAGTTCAGTGCTCAGTAAATTTCCCCGAATTCTTTACAAAATCTTCTCAAAGGCCTTAAACAAAGCATCTAAGGGTGTAACATTTTAGCTTCTATTGCTTGGTGATTCTGACAAGTTTGTCAAGATTTGACCCCCGTGTGTAACACCTGCACCTGTCGTTCTGGGCCCCCACCAGACCCGCGTACACGTAAAGCAATTCAACCAAATAGAGAAATTCTTTACACCGTTCTTGTCATCCCGGGCTGGGGGCAGCAATAGCCAAACGATTATGAGGCATCATATGATGCTTCATATGAGTACCAATATGGGGCACCAAATGATGCCTCATCTATGACCGGCGACGGCAGTTGCCCGCTGGCCCACCTAGGCCCATCAAGGAAGAAGCCCGTTGAGGCCATTGCTCATAGAATCGCTTTAAAACGGGATATCTTTGATGTCTAATATGCATTGCATTGTCGCAGAGTACATGCTCCAGACCGAGCGGCTGGAAAAAAGGAGGGGCCGCCAGCGGAGGGTAGAGGGCCATTGCAACGTCTCTCCTGAATAGCCACGGATATATATAGAAGAAGTGTAGCTCGCGGTGACTCTGGGTGAGCATGCTGTAGAATGTTGGCTGAGGGAGGTTCGTCCTGGTGGAAGCAGACGTTCGGTTTACCTGGAAAGTCCACAAGGCTGGGTACGTGAGCGCGGCGGGGCTATTGCTCACGGATGAAGGTGACCTCGTTTCCCCGGCGGTGGAAACGACTATCATCAGCGAAGGCGTCCGGTACCGGCATGAATCACAGACCGCCTACAGCTACTATGAGCCATTCGAGCGGTTCTCGGGTCTCTTCCTTGAGTTCGCCCACTTAAAGGACAACGCTGCTTCATTCATCACCTTCGCGAATCAATACGGGCTGCTGGGTGTCGAGCGATTCGAGGTCGAGACCGTCAGCAAGCCGGGGAAGGCTGCCCTAGCGATGGAAGGTGAGCGCGCAGACACCTGGGGTCAAGAGGTCTCGACCATTAGGGAGGCGGTCGGTTCCTGGGAGGGCTATCGCATGAAGACTCCGAAGGACCGGAAGACTCCTGGCAAGAAGCCTCCCAGTATTTCACGACAGCGACAGCGTTCGCTTGAACCTGTGATGGATTCTATTGACGCTCACCTGCGCGGTCATGTTGTCGCCGGGTACGACCATGAACCTCGACGCGCCCTGCCGACGGTCTTCCTTGAACCGGATAGTCTCTTGACCGCCATCTGGCTTCAGTTTGGAATTGCAGTTCAGGAGAACAAGCATTTCAAGCAGTGCGTTCAGTGCGGTTCATGGTTCGCTGTTCATCCAGGGCAGGCTCGCTCTGACCGGCAGTACTGCTCTGACAGTTGCCGTTACAAGGCTTATCGGGCGAGAAAAGCGCGACTAGAACATCTCGATAGATAGGACGTGCAATCAGGGTGCCCCTGCTGCTTGAATCCAAGCCTTATTCACAGTTTCAGTCTCAAGGAACGGTCTTATCCAGTCAATGAAGATACTCTGAGTCTGCCAGTTTGCCCCGAATCTTCCGCACGATACTAGATGACAGCACTTTCTGGTTCTGGTTAGCCCCACCAGGAAACCGCATACCTCGTCTTCGCTCGGATTACGGTTGTCTTTCGGTAAATGTCCTTCGTTCAGCCCAAGGATGAAAACGTGACCGGCGTCTAGTCCTTTGGCACCAACGAGAGTCGTGATTACAATTCTTGGTTCCATTGGATAATCTTCTTCTTCGGCATCTTCGTCTTCCTGTTCGAGTAGGGTAGGTTCGGTCTGCTCCTGGCAAACGAGCCCAGCGATTTCACCGAACGCCATCCCGCATCCCTGAGAAATCATCCGCTTCTCATCTGCTGAAATAGCAGCTCCGCTCCTCAGGCGTCGAAGGATGCCAACGTTATGTAGATGCGCCGCTCTATAATCGGCTGGGATGATTTCTGACAATTCCTCTCCATTGTTCAGAGCTGACCGTAGTATCTCAACCAGATTATCAACTGGGTCATTATGTAAGACTATGCGCCAACCGAGTCTGTCCTGCTCGTCGTTCTCAAGTCTGAGATAACCACCTATCGTGTCGAGTTTGCTTTCTGACCTCTCCCTGAATTCAATGTCGTGGAACTCGTCACAGATAAGCTCATATAGGGGCCTGGTGAAATATCTGGGCCCGGCAATCAACACCGTCGGATAACCTTGCTCTCGAGATTCCGCAATATCCTCATCAGGGATTTCATGTATCTTGTGATGCACATAGTTACACATATATGGAGCGTTCTTCTTCTGCACCGTGCAATCGGCATGAATGATTCTCGGGTACATTGCTGAATCCCCGGCCTTGTCCGGCGTGTAGCAGACAAAGGGTTTGTCGATTCTGGTCGATAACAATCCAATCTCCTGAGCTTTTGATACAACGCATATCGCCGCCCTTACCACTACGTCGGTGCAGCGGGAGCAGAACGGCAACTCAAATCTCACGAATTCCCCGTCATGGGCAAGCGCTCGTAAATAGTCAGCAGTTGCATGCTTGAAAATGTAAAGGGCTTGGTCATCATCGCCTGCAATCAGAACAGGACTGCGTTCGGACAGCAGTGCGATGAACTCGACTTCCAAGAGATTGAAATCCTGGTATTCATCAACAATGACTACCGAATACTCGGGAATCTCACCAGGATTGGCTTCGAAATGCCTTAAGACCCTGTATACGCTATCATCATGGCCAACCGCGTCATAGTAGTTCCCCGACCGCAAGGTCCATGTGATAATGCTCTGGTCGTCGCTGACTGTGTGAAAAGCTTCTTGAACTGCGCCTTCGTCGCAACTGAAGTCTTCGACCAATGAGATGTCTGAAGCAACGACAATCGGGAGTTCGGGATAGTAACGAAATTCACTGCTGATTCCTGGGGTCTCACTTATATGAAGAAGTCTCCTGCAAAAACCGTGGAATGTACTTACGTTGGCAAGAGGCTCAAGCTTGTCCCTCAAGTCCTCCACAAGGTTGTTGATGAAAGTCATGACTAGGCCGTTCCCTCCGAGCCTGTCGATGTCAAGGTAAAAATGTACCGGAAATGGTCACGTAAAAGTGCACCGAGCAAGTCAAGCTCGTTTGTCTCCGCCAGCATTCTGCGTCGCACTCTTCCCGCCTGACTTCCTCGCCTTCTCCTTGAGCCTGAAACTGTCGCCGGATATGTTGATCACGTGGCACCTGTGCAGAAAGCGATCCAGCAGTGCCGCCGCCAGCGTCGGGTCGGCCAGGTAGTCACCCCACTCTGCGACGCCCTTGTTGGTGGTGACCAGGATTGAACCCCTCTCGTAGCGGGCGTTGACGACAGAGAAGAACATGTGGGCCTCGCGTGCTCCCATCGGCAGGTAGCCGACTTCGTCGATGATGAGCAGAGAGCAGCCGGTGAAGACCCTGAGTCCCTTGGCCGATACCTGGGCCCGCGAGAGCCTTCGGATCATGTCCTCCAGAGTGGTGAAGTAGACCTTGTGGCCGGCGCGCACGGCCTCCACCCCCAGGGCGATGGCCAGGTGGGTCTTGCCCACGCCGGGAGGCCCCATCAACAGCACGTTCTCTTTCTCGGGAAGGAAGCGCAGCTGGGCCAGCTGCTTGACCATCCTGGGGTCGATGTCGGGGTTGAAGGAGAAGTCGAAGGACTTCAGCGTCTTCACCACCGGGAAGTGGGCAAGGCGCATCAGCATCGCATGCCGCTTCTCGGCCTTGTTCTCCATCTCGGCGGTGAGCATCATCGAGAGGAAGTCGGAGTAGGTCCACTTCTCACGCGTTGCCCGGCTGATGAGCTCCTCGTAGGAGGAGGCGGTCTTCTCCAGCCCGAGGGCGGCCAGTCTTTCAGCTATCTCCATCGACCACCTCGGCGTAGACCGTGAGCGGTCGTCGCTCGACGGTGAACGGAGAGAGACCCAGTTCCTGGAGTCGTTCCAGGTGGGTGAATGCGAGGTCCGCTCCGGGCAGTCCCTCGTAGTGCTCCGGGTCCATCACCGTGGCGCCAATTCCCTTGGGACGCCTGGCGTGGCTGGCGATCAGCGCGCCGTCGCCGGAGAAGATGAGGACCTCTGCGGGCGATGCCTTGACCTTCACCTTCTTGCTCGCGTAAGCGGCGGGGACGGAGTACTTGCTGCCCTCGAAGGATACGAGAAGGTCCCGCGTCGCGGTGCGCCTGTGCGTCACCGTGTAGGAGTAGGGTCGCTCCGGAGGGGGCAAGAGGTAGGCCCGCTCGAGCTCGAGGCGTAGCAGGGGCTCCTGCCCCGTGGTCGAGTGGACGCTCGCGTTGTAGCGCAGGGTCTCGGCGGCAAGCTCTTCCTGCAGGTGGTCGACATCCAGGAAAGTGCGGGCTGAGATGAACGACTTGACCACTCCGATCAGTCTTTCCACCTTGCCCTTGGTCTGAGCCCGGTAGGGCCAGCAGGCATTCGTGGTGATGCCGTGGTAGGCGCAGAAGCGCATCCAGCCGTCGGTGAAGACCGCGGGTTCGTCTGAGGTCCTGGGCCTGGTGACCACGGGCTTCATGTTGTCGACCAGAAGCTCGGCGGGCACCCCGCCGATCTCGGCAAAGGCTTTCGAGAGGCATGCGATGAGCGTGTCCTGGGTCTCGTCGGGACAGACAGCGGCGACCCGGTAGCGGCTGAAGCCCAACTGCAGCGCGAAGAAGACGATGCGCTGGACGTCGCCGGACAGAAGACAGACGCGGACCTTGCCGAAGTCCACCTGGGCCTGATACCCGGGAAGGGTCTCGAAGCGCACTGTGGCCCGGTGCGTGAGCTCGGCCTTCTTGCTCGCGACGTAGCGCTTGACCGTGACGTAGCTGCCGGTCCAGCCCAGAGGTTCGAGTTGAGAGGAGATGACCGATGCCTTGAGGGTGGGCCTCTTCTCAAGCCACGCGTCGATGACCTCGGAGAAAGGGTCGATGATGGAGGACCTCTCCCTCGCCTTCGGCTCGGGAAGCTCCTCCATCCCGCAGAGCTTCTTCGCGGTCCGTCGGTCGACGCCGAGGATCTTTCCTATCTCCAGGTAGCTCATTCCCTGAGCCCTCATGGACCGCGCGTTCACCCAGGTGCCCTTCCCGTACATCCGATCCCTCCAAGATCCGCATGGTTACGTCTCCTGGAGGGATTCTATTGGTTGCTTTGGTGTGTACATTTTTATTTGAGCGAAACATGTACATTTTTATGTGACCATAAACACCGAGCCTTTCCAACACTTGTTTGAACGCGAATGTCTTTCCAGTTCCAGGACCAGCCACAACGAGTTTCTTGCGAGCGTCTGACTCAACGAGTGTTTTTACTGCCCTTTCGCGGAGTTCTTCGAAGGTCGGGATATGTGCCCCTTTCACAGGTGTGCCGCTCCTGTGGACCGCACGTGCCGAAGTTAATTCAATCAGAATCTATTTTACATCTGAAGGTAACACTAGTGGCGAGATAGAATCAGCACCGCGATGGCCGCAGGCCGGTTATTACTTATATCGTGATGATATTTGTCGGCTTCCTTCTTGCAAGTAGTTCAATGAGGCGTGCCTTCGGTGGGCATACCGGTGCTCTAATCATGTCCTGAAAACTTGGTTCCACAACCGGGCCCGTTGTTGAACTGATTGGACCTGCGAACAGCTGCCCCTCTCGAAGTTCAAGAATGCCTTCACTACTCAAGTTCGGCGATGAACCGTATGACAAACAGAGCATGTTGACCTCTGAGGTACGTTCCGCCAGAAAACTGCGAATATCAAGCGCGGTAGACGAAGAGATATAGTCGATAAGCACATCCTGAAGAATCCAGATTGTCTTGCCGCCCCATGCAAGTGATACTTCTGACTTGACGATAAGCTGGCTAACCATCCGTGCCCAAACCTGCCGATAGTTAATCCCTGGCCCTTGATGCTCTTTCCCGAGTATCGCATCAGCAAATGCCATTGGAATTGTTGTCCTCTTTGCCTTATTTCCACCGGACGTGCTCGAGGTCATTATTTCGACAATGACCGGGGCTCCAACGGGAAAATCTTCGACGTAGTCAGTGCCATGCTGTCTGGACAACGAGTAGCCGCCACATTCAATAGTGCGCCTCATCTGGGACCAAGAACGTCCCGTGAGATTCTCCAGCTCGGATTGTGAGGCCAACCCCAGCGGAACAAGGATGTAATCGAAAGTATAATCAAAGTGTTTTCGAGAAGACCCCTCTCCCTCTGAATACTGCATCTTCAATTCATGCCATACGCCTATCCGTTCGCCGGGTTGAAAACCGGCATGCTTCAACAGTACTTCATCAACATAATCCTGGTGAGCGCGAACACCGGTATGTATTGTGCCCAACACTAATAACCGCCTTGGGCAGACAATCCAGGGCGGGCCGCCTTCCTGAAGTTGCAGCGAACAGACCCCAGAGGGCACGACAGTCAGGTCTGGGTAGTACCTCTGTAGGTCAGGAACTTGTGATAGGTGAACGTGAGACAGATAGCGATTGCCACCACCGTCGCATTCGCAGTCCATGAACGGACAACGAGCGGCCCTCCGCCCGGCTTCAGCTTCTTCGGATTTGTCACCTATACGATAGCCGAAGACCTCGAAGATTCTTGACAAGAGAGGGCCCTTTCGATTTCTTGGCCAATTGACTTCGCGACCGGCGGCGGAACTGAATTCGCCACTTGCCTGTGTTGGTCGAGCTGCCTCACTCTGCCCGACCTCCCGCGAATCGGTCCCTTCAACAAATATTCGTCTGGATATCCGTGAATACGCATATATTCTCTCGGCGTCAAGTAACGGTTCTCCGTCGGGTGAAAGAAAATCTCCCCGCACCTGAGCGTATTCGATACGCGCTCGCGTGACAACCGTAGAAACTTCGTGGTGTCCTTCTTTGTAAGATTCATAATCTGCGATTTCGGCAGGTGTTTCTGGGCCGCCAGAAAAGACCCCTCTGGGACACCATTGATGCGCCTCTGGTCGCCCTCTGGTGTTACATCGACATGGCTGTTCTCGTCATTTTCATCTCCACGAGGCTTTGGTTGCTCAAGTCCTGAGATTGCCTCTCCAACCGTGACGTACGGCAGTAGTGGAAACAGTGATGCGACGCCTTCTCTTGGCCCGTGGGTCGCATGTGGGAAGTGAAAATCGCATCCCTCGGTTACGGCAACAATAAACACTCGCTGTCGAGCTTGGGCAACCCCAAAGTCCGCCGAATTGATTACTTGCCAAGAAACCTTATATCCGATTGATTCAAGTTCATCTAGGAGCATATTAAACACTGCGCCCCTGTTGCCGTCTTTATCTTTCGCATTGAGCAATCCCTTGACTTGTTCAATCAGAATAGCTCGTGGTCGAAATGCATCGGCGAACCTACGCATTTGGAACAGCAGTAGGCCTCTTTTATCATCAAGGCTTCCCATTTTTCCGATTTGCGAGAATGCTTGACAGGGCGGACCTCCGGCTAACAAATCAAGGTCGCCCTCACAAAGGCCGAGGTCCTTTCGCAATGTTGCAGGTTCTATCTCATTGATATCGCACTCAATGACCTGGGTATTCCTTCCCTCGCGCTCAATGTTTGCCCGTAGCGTCTCGCAACAATAGGGGTCGACTTCGATGCAGGCTAGTATGTTGAAGCCAGCACTTGATATTCCTATGTCCATTCCGCCGGCCCCACTGAAAAGGGAAAGGGCCGTCAAGCTGTCTTTCACTTTGAATCCATCTCCACTCGTTTCAAGATTCGCAGCTGAACTGTCTTGTCGATTCTATCAAGGCGCAGTGACATGCTTGAATTGCTTTCTCAAATCCTAACTGCAAGATGGTCCAAGATTCTACTCCGGTATTCGACATTTTGTAGGGACGTTCATGCCTAAATGTCCCTAAGCTGTCAACTTCCGCTCTATTTTCGTCGCTGCTCGTTCTGGATGCTCTTTGATTTCGTGTTCCCAGATTCTGAGAACCTGATACCCGGTGGTCCGTAGTCGCTTAGTAACAGCCTTGTCCCTCTCGATATTCCCCTGTATCTTGCTCTGCCAATACTCAACATTGCTTTTCGGCATCCTCAGATGCTTTGGACAACCATGCCAGAAACAACCATCAATGAAGACTACAAGCTTCGCTTTCGGAAAAACCAGGTCGGGCCTACCCGGCAGTTTGGGGTGTTTTCGGTAATTGCGAATGCCCTTCGACCAAAGGTACTTTCGGAAGTCGATTTCGGGTCTTGTGTCCTTTGAATGCACGGACGCCATGACGCGGGACCTTTCCGGGGAGGTATCGAAAACTGGGCGCAAAACTCACTCCATCCTGGCGGCTTGTTTGCAGAATGTTTGCAGATTTCCAGATTCCGCCTGCCCTTTCGGAAAGATGCCGCTGTTCTTTGTCACAACAAATCCCATGAACTAGCCAATCTGGCGGAGAGGGTGGGATTCGAACCCACGAGGCAGGTTGCCCCGCCTAACGGTTTTCGAGACCGTCTCCTTCGGCCACTCGGACACCTCTCCGCTGACTATCTTAAACTATAGGGGTGGGGCCGCAAGAGGCGGACCCGCCCGGGGGAAGCAACCCGGGCCGGCGGGGCGTACCGGCCGCTCGGGTGAGTCGAACCCGGCAGGTAATGCACAGCATCCATCCACCGGGAGGCGGCAGGGCGCCTGCGCCGGCAGGGCTGGAAAGAAAGGATCCATAATGGCGGAGAGGGAAAGCATGGCCGTCCTCGTCATCTATTACTCCGGAACGGGGAACACCCGGTTCGCCTGCGAGGTCGTGCGCCGCGTAATGGAGTCGGCGGGGAACGCCGTGACGATGAAGACGTACGCTGAAACCGACCCGCGCGATCTGCACGGGTACGACTTCTACTGCTTCGGGGCGCCGGTCTACGAATGGGCGCCCGCCAGGAACGTGGAGCTTTTTATCAGCCGGATGCCGGCGCTGCCCGGAAAGCCGGCGATCGTGGTGACGACCTCGGCGGGGATGATCGGGCAGGCGAACAACCTCCTGGCACGGATGCTCGAAGACAAAGGGCTCCGGGTCCTCGGGGATTTCAACCTGGTCTGCCCCGACTCCTGGGGCGGGACCAGGCGCTGGTCGTACAGGCTGGACGGCAGGATGCCCCGCGCCGAGAACGTGAAAGCGCTCAAGGAATTCACCGAACGCATGGCCGGCACCGCCGTGGACTGCCTCGCGGGGCGCAAGTGCGACACGCCTGAGTACCGGGTCCGCAAGTCCGGCCTGTACTGGGCTTCCAGGGCCTCGCGGACGGCGCCGCGGCCCTGGTTGAAAATGGGCCGGAAGAAAGTGGATCGCTCCAGTTGCACCAACTGCGGGCAGTGCGCCGAAGGCTGCCCCTCGGAAGCGATCTCCCTGGACCCCTACCCGCTCTTCGCCGACAACTGCATCTCCTGCTGGCGCTGCATCAACACCTGCCCCACCGATTCGATCACCTGCACGTTCGACAGCGGTCACCACTACAAGGGGATCACCAGGAAGGACGAGCGGCTCAGGGACGCCGGGCTGTAGGCGGCCGGGCAGATGTCCGGGGTCGAGCCGGGTCAGAACAGGCTCTCTCCGCCCGCGCCCGGGGCCGGGTAGGTGACCCGCCCGGAACCGTCCACGACCGCGAACCCGGTCATGCCGTGCGGCCGCCGGGAGTCCCTGTCGATAATGTCAACGACCTCGAAACCCCTCGCGGTGAGCGCATCGGCGATAAGCGACCGGTGGCACCTCCAGGGAACGGCTTCCGCGCACATGATAACGAGGACATGGCGGCGCGCCTCGCCGATCAGCCATTCGAGGTTCTCCTGGAAAGCGGGCGTCATCATGTAATCCGCGTAGCCCTTGAAAGCGTCTTTCCTCCAGCCGGTGTTCGGCGAGCCCTCGACAGGTTTCCTGAATCCCCCCAGGCCGGCCGCGTGCTCGTACTCGATGCCCGACGCGTTCAGCGAGGCGGCTACCTCGGCCTTGTTGAACTGGGGGTTGTGCCGGGAGCGTGGCACCGAGCGGACATCGACGACCTTGCCGATCCCGTACGCGCGCAGGATTCCGACGAACTCCTCGATCGAGCGCGTCGAGTGGCCGATGGTGAAAACCCTGTCCGCCCGCTCATTGGGCAGGGGGCGTAATTCGCTTCGCACTCTTCTTTCCACTTTTCCAGAGGGCCACGGGCGCAGGCCGCCTTTCAGCGGCGTGAGCCGAAGAACTCACGCAGTAGAGCGCCGCACTCGTCTTCCATGATGCCGCCGATCACCCGGACGGCATGTCCGAGCCTGCCGTCCTCGAGTACGTTGTAAGCGGAACCAGCCGCCCCGGCCACCGGGTCGGAGGCGCCGAAGATGACCGTTGCCACCCGGGCAAGGACGATCGCGCCTGCGCACATCGCGCACGGCTCGAGGGTGACGTAGAGGACCGTCCCATCCAGCCGCCAGTCACGAGCGTCCGTCCCCGCCGCCCGGAGCACCAGCGCCTCGGCGTGCGCGGTGGGGTCCCCCGTAGCGTCACGGCGGTTGTGGTCTCGCGCGATCACCCTGGCGTTCTCCACCAGCACGGCGCCAACCGGAACTTCGCCTTCTCTGCCTGCGGCACGCGCCTCCTCGAGCGCGAGCGCCATGAAATCGCGGTGAGAGCCCGGTTTTTTTTCACGATTTTCCACGGTTTTCTCCCCCGAGAGCGCGGAAAGGCGTTTCCGGCCCGGAATATTAACCGAAAACGGGCATAAAAAATAGGCCCAGAAGGCCTTTTCGCATTTTCATTAAAGGCATTATATCACAACTTCCGGGAAGCGCAAACAATACAAGCAATGCAATTCCTGGCCTGCTCGAGGACTTGCTGCGGCGGCCGAACCTGTTGCGCTCCCGATGCCGGTAAGTTCGTGGGGCGCGGATCGAATCCAGGCCCTCACGGGGAACAGGCTGCTGCCGCAGGCGTGCGGTATTCGCGCCCGTAGAGCCGGACGCGAGCGGGCTCGTCGGCCGGGTTACGCGGTCGAAGAGGGTGTAGAGCGGAAAGTGAAATGACGCCTCCGGCGCCCTGAGTGATGGCACGCCCGCAGGGACTCGAACCCCGAACCTCCCGGTCCGTAGCCGGACGCTCTATCCAATTGAGCTACGGGCGCGCTGTTCGTCAGGACATGAAGTATACCAATAGCCCGCCCTGGGTGCCATTTCCCGCCGCGCCGTCCTCTCCCGCCTGAACGGTTAAAATGTTACCGCGGGCCGGGCGGGCGGCAAGGCAGAAAGTGGCTGGATGGTGAGTACCGGTGGACACCCGGAACAGAAGAGCGGCGGGAAACGGAGCTTCCTCAGGGGAGGCGTACTGTCGGCGTTCGGGGAGCGGGACTACACCGTCCTCTGGGCGGGCGCGCTGATATCGAACATCGGGACGTGGGTTCAGACGGCCGCACTTCTCTGGCTTATCAAGGACGTCCTGCGCTCGAACAGTTGGGTCGGGGCCGTCAACATGGCCAGCTTCGTACCCGTCCTGCTCTTCGTGCCCCTGGCCGGCTCGCTCGCCGACCGCCACAGCCGCCGCACCCTGATAATCGCCGGGCAGGCCGTAATGATGCTCGGCACGCTCGCACTGGGCCTGGCGGTCTCTTTCGGTGTCGCCTCGAAGTCCGTAATACTGGTCACCGTGAGCATCAGCGGCATCGCTTTCGCATTGAACTTCCCGGCCTGGCAGGCGATTCTTCCGGATCTTGTACGCCCCGAGGACATGGTGAACGCGATAGCGCTGAGCGCCGCGCAGTGGAACCTGGCCCGCTTCCTGGGACCGCTGATCGGGGCGGGGATCCTCGCTCTCTTCTCCCCCGCGACCGCTTTCTACATCGATGCCGTCAGCTTCCTGCTCGTCATCGCCGCCCTGCTCTGGATACATCCCCAGGAGTTGGAACTGCCACCGTCGAAGGGCGCCATACGCCACGACGTCCTGGAAGGGTGGAAATACGTATGGGAGCGGAAGTGGATGGTGTGCCTGCTCGTCGCCCTTACGCTTGTGGCGTTCTTCGGGATCTCCTACATCGTGCTGATCCCCGCCGTGGCACGCGACGTCATGGGCATGGGTTCGACAGCCTACGGGTTCCTGCTGGGGATGACCGGGCTGGGGGCGGTGCTCGGTGCGCCGCTGTTGACCTGGCTGGGAAAGCGCTTCGAGCAGCGCGACATCATCAAAGCTTCGGCGCTCAGCCTCGGCCTGCTGCTCATCGCATTCGGCCTTCTGAAGATTTACTGGCTCTCCTGCGTCGTCTCGGTGGGACTCGGGGCGAGCTTCCTGGTGATAGGCTCGGCCTCCAATTCAGTGCTGCAGGCCAACTCCGAGAGGCTTATGCGGGGCAGAGTCGTCGGCCTGTACATAATGGCCTACCTGGGCATGTACGCCCTCGGCGGAGAGTTCATGGGGTACGTCGCGGACCTGGTGTCAACACCGTTCAGCCTGGTTCTCGGCGGGGTCGTCTGCGTCACGGTCGGGTTGGTTCTCGTGGCTTTCCCGCGCCTCACACACGGGGCGGTGATGCCCGCCGAGGCGGTGGAGATAATTATGCCGGTTTAACCTTTATGCCGTTTGGTGGTTCAGTGGTGGTATGAGTTCGAGCCCGACTGTCCGGACTTCTGC